>DAOUDK010000025.1:0-26425 GCA_034431315.1 Anaerolineae bacterium | reverse complement strand
TTGGCTGGAGTTGGCTCCGACAACAATATCGCCGCGGGTGGCGAACGTTTGTCCCTTTCTGGATCGACCCAACCCCTGATCCAGAGCCTGCCATTGCCTCCCGCCGTCAAGCTGCCAAACCCAAACGCAAGTGGATTGTGTCCTGCTTCGGCCTACCCTGAATATGTTAAAAATGTCAGTCAATCAGGACTGGCATTGTAAACTCTCGCCCAGCACTATCCGTAACTGGAACCGACGGGTTGGCAAAAACAACAACTACGCGGCTCTGCGACCCAAATCAACTCGACCTCGCACAATCCACTACCAAGTACCTCAACTCGTCGTTGGCGTTATCTTCACCTTACGCCACCAGTTGGGCTGGGGAGGACATCGTATTGCTGCCGAGTTAAGAGAACGAAAGATCTGGTCTCTGTGCGGGCAGACCATTTACAACATCTTTGACCGGCTGGGCCTATCAGTCAAAACGTATGCTCTCAAGGGACGGTCCGATGGAATCAAGTACCGTCGGTATGAGAAAAAACGACCCAATCAACAGTGGCACATTGATCTTAAACAAACAACATTGAGTGATGGGAGCAAAGTATACATCTGTATCCTGATTGATGACTACTCTCGTTATGCTCTTGCTGCCGTTGCTGGACTGCATAAGACGAGTGAGTGGGTGACCAGCGTTACCCAGGCGGCAATCAGTCAGGCAGGACGTCCCAATGAATTGGTTAGCGACAACGGGACTGAGTTTTGCTCGGTCTGGGAACAGAGCTTGACTGCATTTGGTAAACTGCTGGTGGAACACGAAGTCACCCACCGAACCAGTGCTCCATACTATCCGCAAGGCAATGGCAAGGCAGAAGCCTTTATCAAGACGTTGAACCGAGAACTGTTAAAACGAGGCACCTTTGACACATTGGAGGAATTGCAAGCAGCCCTCGACAACTACCTGGTGTACTACAACAACTACCGCTTACATAGTGCACTGGGTTGGCAAACACCGGCATCAAGATACACTGGCTGTGCAAGGTCTATCGTCGGCTTAGCGGGCATTCCCGGCCTGGAGAATATGGCTGCTAACCCTGAGTATGGCCCGTCTTCAGTTGACCCACCTATCTCGATCACACCTATGACGATCGTCAAGTTCCGCGCCATTGTCCCTGCTGCCGAGTGTTAATATGTCTGTAGACTTAACAGTGTGTAAGTTATATGGAACACAACAACGAATTTGGAATAAAACGAATAGCCGGACGGAGAAAAATTCGTTTGTTTCTCAATTCGCTGTAGTGTCACTTGAAAGGAGGTGCAAGCGGAACTCAAAACCCACAGGTTTCTAAAACAGTCAGTGTGAATAGCTCAGGAGGAGGTGTAGTTCATGATTAGGAGAAAAATGTTGATGGTGCTCATAGCTGGCCTGCTGATCCTTACAGCCTGCGCAGGTGAAGAGGCAGCAGAGACCCCGACCGTTGCACCCGTGGCAATCGAGACGCCGACGGCCAGACCTTCTGAAGGCGAGACCCCGGTGAGCGATACGCCCACCCCAGAGAAGCCCACCCCCAGCCGGATGATCACGCTCGAATTCTGGTACGCCCTCGGTGGGAGCTCCGGAGAGGCGGTCGAGGCTCTGGTGGAACAGTTTAACGCTGCTCATCCCAGCATCCAGGTCAACGCCACCTACCAGGGCACCTACGGCCAGGTCATGGGCAAGGTGTGGAACGCCATTTTCGCTGAGCAAACCATGCCCCACGTGGTCCACCTGGGCGGAGCGCCTTTGCTGGGGGCAACCGACTCCATTATCCCCATCACCGATTTTACCGACGGCCCCAACGGCATTGACCGTTCGCAGATCCACGATGCTTTCTGGGAGTACAACAGCGCAGGGGGGCAGCTCTGGAGTATGCCCTTCAACAACAGCGTCCCCGTGCTCTACTACAACCGGGACCTCTTCGTTGCCGCCGGGCTCGACCCCGACAAGCCGCCCACCACTTGGGACGAGGTCATCGAGTACGGCCAGAAGCTGACCTAGGACACCGATGGTAACAACCAGATAGACTAGTGGGGCTTCAACACTCACTCGAACACCCACTGGTACCTGAGCACAATGTTCCTGGAGAATGGCGTCCAGATCATCAACGACGAACAGACCGAAGTGCTGTACAACAGCCCTGAGGCGGTGAAGATGCTGCAACTGTGGGGCGACATGGTCAACAAGTACCAGATCATGCCCCCCGGCCAACACAAGGAGGCCAAGGGCGACTTTCTGGCTGGCAAGTCAGGGATGATGCTGAGTTCCAGCGCTGGCATCCCCAGCTTTGCTGAGGAAGTCGCTTTCGAACTCGGTGTGGCCATGATCCCCACTATCGCAGGGCGCGACCCGGTTGCCCTGGTGGGCGGTGGCAGTCTGGTCATCTTTAAGAACGACGATCAGGCCATCCTCGACGCCGCCTGGGAGTTCGTCAAGTTCATGACCAGTCCGGAAGGCTCGCTCTACCTCTCCACTCATACCGGCTACGTGCCCATCTACAAAGACGCCCTGGATTGGCCGGAGATGCAAGCCTATCTGGAAGAGCATGCCCTACAGCAGGCGCCCGCCGAAGGACTTGAGTACTCCTACGCCATCCCGGTTTTCTCGGCTCTGGGCACCAGCGACGGCGCATTGCGGAGAGCAGCGGAATCTGTGGAGCTGCAGGCCGCCACCCCGCAGGAGGCGCTGGACGAGGCCAAGAAAGTTGTAGATAAGAATATCGCCGAGCAACACTAAACAAACTACCCACCTGCTCCCGCTGGACCCTGGTCCAGCGGCCTCAGCGGCTAGGGTCCGCTGTGAGCATAAGGTGAGCAAATACAAACAACAAAAGGAGGAAGAAAAACGTACAAGAATCTGATCATCTCAACCCTGTTGATTGTAGCTCTGGTGCTGGTGGCGTGTGCGCCCAAAGCCACACCCACCCCGACACCAGCGCCACCAACGCCAACGCCGGTGCCACCGACAGCGACGCCGGTACCGCCCACCCCGACGCCGGTACCACCAACGCCAACGCCGGTGCCACCGACGCCAACCCCCGAGCCCCCAACGCCCACTCCCCTGCCTGCCGCCGGCCCTCTCCCCGCCCCCACCGGTGACGTGATCCTCAAGGTAACAGGCGACCTCACCCAGCCTAACGTGGGCAACGAGTGCCAGTTCGACGCTGCTCTGTTCGACTACTACGCCGTCGAGCAGACCCTCGACGACCCCTGGATGGGCGACGGCCTGGAGTACCACGGGCTCACCCTAAACAAGGTGTGGGAGCTGTGCGGCGCTTCGGACGATGCGGAAGCCATGATCATGGTCGCCGGAGACGGCATGACCGTCGAGGTGGCTGCCGCAGACTTGATGGAGTGGCCCATCATGCTGACCTACCAGGTGGGCGGCCAGGACATCATCAAAGACCTGGGCGGTCCCGTCAATCTGGTCTTCCCCGCCGAAGCAGCGGACACCTACCCCAAGGAGATGTGGATGTGGTGGGTGGCCGAAGTGCAGATCGGCGCGGCGGCTGAGGCCCAGGCCCTCCCCGCCCCCACTGGCGACGTGATCCTCAAGGTCACCGGCGACCTCACTCTGCCCAACGTGGGCGCTGAGTGCCACTTCGACGCCGACCTCTTCGACCAGCACGCCATCACGCAAGAACTCGACGACCCCTGGATGGGCGACGGCCTGGACTACCGTGGCCTGACCCTGAACAAGGTCTGGACACTGTGCGGTGGCTCGGACGATGCCGACGTCATGATCATGGTGGCCGAGGATGGCATGACAGTCGAGATCGCTGCCGCAGACCTGATGGAGTGGCCCATCATGTTGACCTACCAGGTGGACGGCCAGGACATCATCAAAGACCTGGGTGGTCCCGTCAAGCTGGTCTTCCCCGCCGAAGCGGCGGACACCTACCCCAAAGAGATGTGGATGTGGTGGGTGGCCGAAGTGCAGATCAAGTGAGCTGCAAAGATTGATGAAGTACCCTCCCCGTAGGCTCCTCGCCTTGGGGAGGGTACTTTTCAAGAATGACGATGCAAAACACAGCCTGGGTTGACCTCTCCAGCGGCGCCATTCGCCTTCAGCCTGCCGATGCCGATCTAAATACTCGGTTCGTGGGCGGGCGAGGGGTGGGCGCAGCGTTGCTGTCCCGCCACCTGGCCGACCCGTCCAATCCCCTGTCGCCCGAAAACCCGCTCATCTTTACCACCGGCCCGCTGACCGGCACGCCCTGGCCGGCCGGCGCTCGTTATCACGTCACCTTCCACTCCCCGCTCACGGGCATCTATGGCTACGCCAACGCTGGCGGCTTCTTTGGCCCGGCCCTGCGCCGCGCCGGGTACGACGCGCTCGTTATCACCGGCCGCGCTGACCGCCCCGTCTATCTGGAGGTGACGCCGGAGGGCGTCGCCATCCGGCCCGCCGATCACCTGTGGGGACTGGGCACCGAGGCCACTCACGACGCCCTGGCGACCGGCAAGGCTCGCGTGGCCTGCATCGGCCCGGCGGGGGAGTGCGGCGTCCGCTTCGCTGCCATCATCAACGACGGAGGCCGGGCGGCGGCCCGCTGCGGCGGCGGTGCGGTGATGGGCAGCAAAAACCTCAAGGCCGTCGTCGTGTGCGGCCGTCGTCCCTTGAACCTGCCTCCCGCTTTTCGCGACCAAGCCCGCCGCGCTTTCGCACAAGTGCGCGATCATCCGTCCGTGGCCGGCCTGCGCGAGTGGGGCACCGTCCACCTGGTGGCCATCAAAAACCGCGTTGGCGACCTACCGGCCCACAACCACCAACTGGGGCAGGTGCCCTGGGCGGACCGGGTAGACGCCCACGCCATCGCCCGTTACACACGCAAGACCAAGGGTTGCTTCGCCTGCCCCATCCGCTGCGGCCGCGTCACCCGCGTCGAAAACGGCCCCTATGCCGGCGACCTGGAAGGCCCCGAATACGAGACCCTCAACGCCCTGGGGCCGATGTGCGGGATAGACGACCCTGAGGTCATCATCCACGCCAACCGGCTGTGCGACGACCTGGGGCTGGATACCATCTCCACCGGCACAACCATCGCCTTTGCTCTGAAGTGTCACCAGCGCGGCCTGCTTGATGACCCCGACATGCAGTTGGCGTGGGGCAACGCCGAGGCCGTCCTGAGCCTCATCGAGCGCATCGCCCACCGGCGTGGGTTAGGCAACCTGCTGGCCGATGGCACTCGTCGCGCCGCGCAGATCATCGGCGGGGACGCGCCGCGCTATGCCATGCACGTCAAGGGGATGGAACTCCCCCGCCAGGAGCCACGCATCGCCAAGGGATTCGGCCTGGGCCACGCCACCTCCAACCGGGGGGCCGACCACCTCTACGCCCTGCCGACGATAGACCTGGCGGGAGCCTGGGACGTTGCCCAACGTCTCTTTCCCTCGGAGATCATCCCCGCCCTGATGGACACGGACAATGAGACCTACAAGCCCGACCTGGTGGTCTTTAGTGAGCACTACTGCGCCCTCTCCGACGCGCTGGGCGTCTGCAAGTTCACCACCGCCGAGACCTACGCCCTCTTCCCGGACGACCTGGCGACGGGGCTGAGCGCGCTGTGGGAGCGGGAGGTCAGCGGCGAGGAGCTGTTGACGGCAGGTGAGCGCATCGTCAACCTGGAGCGGCTGTACAACGTGCGTCTGGGGCTCTCGCGGGCCGACGACCAGTTGCCATCCCGCTTCACTTCGGAGCCGCTGGAGGTGCGCTCCTTCGAACACGGCGAGGCGACGGGGGAGCCAGTGCACATCGGCCGCCTGCGCGATTTCGAGGCCATGTTGAGCCGCTACTACCGTCTGCGGGGCTGGGACGACAAGGGCGTCCCCACTCCGGAGACGCTGCGGAGATTGGAGTTAGACGAATGGACATAGTGATCCGCAACGGCACGCTGATCACCCCCGGCAGCATCTTCTCTGCTGACGTGGGCATCGCCGGAGAGCGCATCGCCGCCCTGGGCGAGAGATTACATGGCGTGGTCGAACTCGACGCCACGGGCTGCTATGTGCTGCCCGGCGGGATAGACCCCCACGTCCACCTGCAGATGCCGGTGGGGAACTACACCAGCAGCGACGATTTCACCAGCGGCACCGTCGCGGCGGCGCTGGGCGGCACGACCACGGTGATTGACTTCGTCGAGCCGGAGCCAGAAGAGCCGCTGCTGGACGCGCTGGAAAACCGCCGCGCCGAGGCCGATGGCCGCGTGGCGGTGGACTATGGTCTGCATACGACCATCCCCACCTGGCACGCCGCCCACCCGGAGTCGCTGAATGCGCTGCCGAAGGTCGTGGCAGCAGGTGTGCCCAGTTTCAAACTATACCTGGCCTACGAGGGCTTTCTCCTCGACGACACCCAGCTCTACACAGTGCTGAGGGCGGTGGCGGCGGTCGGCGGCCTGCCTGTTATCCATTGTGAAAACGGCCCCTTATGCGAAACGCTGCGTGCCCAGGCGGTGGCCCAGGGCAACACCGCTCCCATCTACCATCCGCTGACCCGTCCGCCCCGGCAAGAGGCGGAGGCGGTGAGCCGTGCCATTGACGTCGCCGCGCTGGCCGGGAGCCCCCTCTACATCGTGCACGTTTCCTGCGCCGAAGCTGCCGACCGCATCGCAGCCGCTCGTGCGCGAGGGGAGCCGGTCTACGGCGAGACCTGCCCGCAATACCTGTCGCTGACAGCAGATGCCCTCGACGGGCCGCACGGAGAACGCTTCGTTTGCGCGCCGCCGCTGCGAAGCGAGGCTGACCAATCGGCGCTGTGGCACGCGCTGGCCTGGGGCGACCTGGACGTGCTGGCCACCGACCATTGCCCCTTCACCGCCGATGAAAAAGCCGGTCATGCCGACTTCACGACCATCCCCGGTGGGCTCCCTTCCATCGAGGCGCGTCTGAGCCTGGCCTACCACTTCGGCCAGCGCCACTGGCAGACGCTGGGGCGCTGGGTCGAGGTCTGTTGCGCCAACCCGGCCCGCATCTTCGGCCTGCGCCGCAAGGGGCAAATCGCGCCCGGCTTCGACGCCGACCTGGTGATCTTCAACCCAGCCCGCTGGGTGACCATCCAGGCTGGGAGGACACTCCACGAGCAGGTAGACTGGTCGCCCTACGAAGGGATGACTGTCCAGGGGTGGCCCCGCGACGTGCTCAGCCGGGGACGGGTCATCGTGCGCGATGGGGAGTTCGTGGGCCAGGTGGGATGGGGACGCTTCGTATTTCGGGAACGGTAATCGTTTACCATGACCAAAGTGCAATCCGAGGAAATGTTCCCCTGGGAACTCGCTCAGGCTATAGCCGAAGCGCCAATTTGTTACCTACCCCTCGGTGTCCTTGAATGGCACGGCGAGCACAATGCGGTGGGCCTCGACGCCATCAAGGCTCATGCCATCTGCGTACAAGCAGCACAACAATCCGGGGGTGTCGTTGTACCGCCGTTGTATTGGGCCACTGACTATCGCGAGGACCTGGAGGGCGGCTCATACCTCACCGGGGGCATCGAAAAAGGTGAGCGCTACCACGTCCCCGGCAACATGTTCTGGCTACGCCCTGAGACGTACCACAACTTGCTACTCGATATTTACGAGGCTATGCGGCGACGCGGGTTCCGAGTCATCGTAGTGGTCAGCGGCCACTGGTCTGAGCAGTACAACCTGGCGGCGATCCGGGCCAGTGGAGAGCAGTTCCTCGCACAGCACTCGGACATGAAATGGATATTACTGACCGATCAAGAAATGGTCCCCGACCTACACTACCCGCGCGAGCACGCTGCTGGCGGTGAAACCTCGCTCTTGATGGCCATTCGACCAGATCTGGTTGACTTGAGTAAGACGCTGGGGACAGACCGTACTCTCAGGCCGTACTACGCCAAGCAGCCGGAACACCTGCGGCGCCGTCAGGGGACCAGTCACAAGTACATCGGTGTCTTCACGGCTGTCGAGGACGAGTCGAACGATCCCGAACTGACTGCCAGCGTGGAGAGAGGGCAATTACTGCTGAGGGTTATCTCGGTGCGCGTAGCGGAACGCGCCAGGGCGCTACTGGCCGAAACAGCGAGCGAAGCAGGCCAACCAGTCCGGATTGGCAGTTAGCCTGCCGTCGGCTCAATAGTGGAGGCAAACGTGCACCTGGAAATCACCGCTGAAAAATGCACCGGATGTCGCATCTGCGAGAACTTTTGCTCCTTCCACCACGAGGGGGCCATCTGGCCGCAGCGGGCGCGCATCACTGTCGTTGCTCAAAGCGACGATGGCCCTTTTATCCCCATCGTCTGTCGCCAATGCGAGGACGCGCCTTGCGCCGCCGCCTGCCCGGTGGAGGCGATCACCCTCAATGAGCGCACCGGAGCCTGGATCGTGGACGTGGAGGAGTGCATCGGCTGCGGCGACTGCGTGGAAGCTTGCTCTTTTGGCGGAATTGTTTTTGCCGAGGAAGTGGGCCTGCCCCTCAAGTGTGATTTGTGCGGCGGGGAACCGGAGTGCGCGGCGATGTGTCCAAGTGGGGCGATTGCGCTGCAACATAAACCATGAACCTCCCCTCACGTTTGACGTTTGACGTTTCACGATGACCCGGAGCAAACGAATGTTCCCCTACAAGGGTTACACCGGCAAATGGCTGCACGTAAACCTGAGCACAGGCAAGATCGAGCCACGCAAGTACGACGCGGCATTGGCCGAAGGATACCTGGGAGGCAACGGTTTCGGAACCCGCTTGCTGTGGGAGCAGGTCGGGCCGGAGGTGGCCCCTTTGGCCCCTGAAAGCCTGCTCATCTTTGCCACCGGCCCCCTGTGCGGCACGCTGGTGCCCAACACCGGTCGGATGGAGGTCATCGCCAAATCGCCCCTCACCGGCATCTACGGCGACGCCAACGCCGGCGGCTTCTTCGGCCCTGAACTCAAGTTCGCCGGTTGGGATGCCGTCGTCGTCACCGGACAGGCCCCGCATCCGGTCTGCCTGGCCATCGCCGACGAGCGGGTGGAGCTGCGCGACGCCCGTGACCTGTGGGGGCTCACCACCTCCCAGACCGAAACAGCCATCCGCCAGGCCTGGGGCGATCCCCAGGTCAAAACGGCAACTATTGGGCCGGCTGGTGAGCATCTGGTACGCTTTGCCGCCATCCAGCTTACTCCCCAGCGATCCGCCGCCCGCTGCGGGCTGGGCGCGGTGATGGGCAGCAAAAATCTCAAGGCCGTCGCCGTGCGCGGCCGCGGTCCCGTGCGCGTGGCCGATCCGGCCCGCTTCCACGACCTGGCAGTTGACTTCCACCGCCGCCTCCGTGTCAATCCCCTCTTCCCCGCCGTCTCCGCCCACGGCACTCCCGGCATCGTGGCCCTGATGGACACGCTGGGCCGCTTTCCCACCAAAAACTTTCAGATGGGCAGCTTCCCCGAGGTGGACAAAATCAGCGCCGAGGCACTGGAAGCGCGGGCCTTCGTGCGCCACCTGGCCTGCTTCGGCTGTCCAGTCGGATGCGACAAACTTTACCACCTCCCCGACGGTCCTCACTTCGGCCTGGCCTTGCACAGCGTCGAGTACGAGACGATGAGCGCGCTGGGCTCTGGCATCTGGAACGCTGACCTGGACAGCATCCTGGCTGCCAACCAGTTGTGCGACGAGCTGGGCATGGACACCATTTCGGCAGGACGGGCCATCAGTTTCGCCATGGAATTGTGGGAAGAGGAGATCCTCAATCTGGACGATACCGGCGGGCTGGCGCTGTGCTGGGGCGACATGGATGTGGTTTTCCAGTTGCTGGGGATGATCGCCCGACGGGAGGGCTTCGGCGGCCTGCTGGCCGAAGGCACGCGCCACGCAGCCCAGGCCATCGGGCGAGGCGCGGAACAGTACGCCATGCACGTCAAAGGGCTGGAGATCGCCGCACAGGACGGCCGCGCCCAGAGATCCATGGGCCTGGCGCACGCCACCTCCAGCCGAGGGGCCGACCACCTCAAAGCCTTCCCCACCATTGACGAGACCGGTTGTCCAGATGAAGGCCGCCGCCGCTACGGGGAGCAGTACCTGCCGGAGCTCGTGGATCCGCTGGCGACGAAGCACAAGCCGATGCTGGTCAAGGACGGTGAGGACTTCGGCGCGGTGGTGGACTCAGTGGGGGTGTGCAAGTCGGGCGGCACCTTCGTCATGGCCGAACTCTACTGGCCCGACATCGCCGCTGCGCTGGAGGCAGCCACCGGCATGGAGATGCCCGTCGAGCGGCTGAAGCGCATCGGCGAGCGCATCTACAACCTGCAGCGCTGCTACAACGTCTGGCACGGCATCGGCCGCGCCGACGACCGCCTCCCCCGCCGCTTCGCCGAGGAGCCCTCACCCTCCGGCAACGCCCGGGGGCAGGTCACTGACCTGGGGCCGATGCTGGACGAATACTACCGTCTGCGGGGCTGGGACTTGGCCACCGGTTGGCCCACCGCGGAGAAGCTGCGCGAACTGGGATTAGAGGAGGCGGCCGAACGGCTGAACCTGCTATGATCACCGTGACCGTGCGCTACCACAACTTGCTGCGCCGGATGACTGGCGTTGCCGAGGAAACGATCACGCTGCCTGCAAGTACCTCATTGCGCGAGGCACTGGAGCACCTGGCGCAGCGCCACGGGCCCGCACTGCGGGAGATGCTCTTCGAGCCCGAGGGGGGCATCTCGTTGCACCTGGCTGTCTTTCGCAACCGGCAACTGGTGCGCCCCGACCAGCACGACACCCCTCTGACTGATGGAGAGGAACTGATGCTGTTCCCCGCCATCGCTGGCGGATAGGCAGCCAGGTCATGGCAAAGGAGATACCGATGTCCATCACGTTAGTTCTGGGACAAATGCTCTGGACTGACACGACGCAGCCGCCCCAACCGGGCTGGGGAGTGGCGATTGAGGGCAACCGCGTAATCGTCACCGGCTCCCACACCGATCTGCGTGCCCGCTTCCCCACCGCCACCCTCGTCGAAGCCACCGACTGTGTCATCACGCCCGCCTTTGTCAATGCGCACCATCACATGTACGGCGTGCTCGCCCACGGCATCCTCCTGGAGGAGGCCCCGGCCGGCTTCTGGCCCTTTCTGGAGGAGTTCTGGTGGCCTCACGTCGAGGACCAGTTGACCCACGATCGCATCGCTGCTGCGGTTGACTGGGCCTGCCTGGAGATGGTGCACTCTGGCATCACCACTTTTTACGACTGCCTGGAGGCTCCCTATGCCCTCCCCGGTGCGCTAGAGGTAGAGGCTGAGGTGGTGCGTCGCTGGGGGCTGCGGGGGGTGCTGTCCTTCGAGGCCACCAAACGGGTGAGCGCGGAAAATGGCGAGGCGGGCCTGCGCGAGAACGCTGCTTTCATCGTCGCCTGCCAGGCGCGAGGTGGCCTGGTCTCCGGGCTGATGTGCTTCCACACCACCTTCACCTGCTCCGCCGACTTCATCCGCCGCGCCTTCGCCCTGGCCGCCGAACGCGACGCCAAAGTCCACCTGCACCTCTCCGAGGGGACCTACGAGCCGGAGTATTGCTTGACCCATTTTGGCGTGCGTCCGGTAGTCTACTACGACCGCCTGGGCGTCCTGGGCCCTCACGTGCTGGCCTCCCAGTGCGTGCAGGTTAACGCTGAGGAAATCGAGGTGCTGGCCCGGCGCGGCGTCCACGTCTCGCACCAACCCCTTTCCAACTGCGAGGTGGGCGGCGGCTTCGCCCCAGTGCCAGAGATGCTGGCCGCCGGGATCAACGTCGCCCTGGGCACCGATGGCTACGTCAACAACTTCTTCGAGGTGATGCGCGCCACCGCGCTGATGCCCAAGGCCCGGCTTCTCGACCCCGGCGTGATGCCCGCCAACGTCGTGTGGACGATGGCCACGCAGAACGGAGCGCGGGCGCTGGGCTTCAACAATCTGGGCACGCTGGCTCCCGGTCACCCGGCCGACCTGCTGCTCATCGCCGCCGACCTGCCCACACCTCTGGCTTCCCATAATTTAGCGGATCAACTACTCCTCTGGCGCAACCCCCAGCATCTGCGCGGCGTGATGTGCGCCGGACGCTGGCTGCTGCGCGCTGGGGAGATCGTTGGTGTGGACGAGGAAGAAGTGCGGGCGCGGATCTGTGAGGCGGCGGCGCGTCTCTGGCAGAAGTAGTTCCAGGTTTCAAAGTTACAGGTTCCAGGTTTGCTGACCGCCTGAAACTTGAAACCTGAAACCGCGAGAGGATGTTGTGTCCGACCTGACCGTTACCCTGTGTGGCATCGAACTGAAGAATCCCCTCATCACTGGCCTCCGGCCCCCTGTCCTGGAGCGCTGCGGGCATCCGCGCGGCCTTCGCCGCCGGAGCAGCAGCAGTGGTCACCAAGACCATCCGCCCCCAGGCCACCGTCAGCCCGGCGCCCCACATCGCCGCGCTGAAACGAGGTAGCCTGCTCAACACCGAGGGCTGGTCCGACTTGCCAGCGAAGCAGTGGATCAAACGGGAACTACCTGCCCTGGCCGACCGGAACGGCATACTCATCGCCAGCCTGGGCCATACTCCCGCCGAGGTGGTGCAACTGGCCAAGCCGCTGGCGGAGGCGGGAGTTGACATGCTGGAGCTCGTCTCCTACAGAGCAAAAGATGCCGCCCCAATGGTGAAGGCGGCAAAGCGAGCGGTCTCTGTGCCCGTACTGGTCAAAGGCTGTGCCAACTGGCCCGAGCTCCTGGAAGTGGTGGAAGCCTGCCTGCGGGCCGGGGCTGATGGCATCACGGCCATTGATTCCATCGGCCCGGCGCTGCGGGTGGACGTGGAGACGGGGCGGCCGCTGCTGGGTTCCTTTGCCTGGCTGTCTGGCGCGGCGATCCGGCCCATTGCCCTGCGGATCGTGGCCGAGATCTGTTTGCGCCCTTCGTCGGGCTCAGGACTCGGTCATAATGTACCAGTGGTGGGCACAGGTGGAGTGGGTCGGGCCGAGGACGTGGTGGAGATGGTGATGGCCGGCGCGGCGGCGGTGGGTGTCCACACTGCGCCGCTGCTGCAAGGGCTGGGCTGGTTTGGCAAGACACTGGCCCGGCTGGAAGGCTGGCTGGACGAGCACGGCCACGCCTGCCTGGCTGACCTGCGCGGCATGACCCTGCCCCACCTGCAAGAGCCAGCCCCCCACCCTTCGACAAGCCCTTCGGCAGGCTCAGGACAGGGCTCAGGACATCGCACCCCACTGACCTTCGCCTTTGACGTGGAGTCATGCACCCAATGTGACCGCTGCGTCACCGTCTGCG
Source organism: Anaerolineae bacterium (assembly GCA_034431315.1). Taxonomy (GTDB): domain Bacteria; phylum Chloroflexota; class Anaerolineae; order VGOG01; family VGOG01; genus JAUWOY01. The sequence continues at coordinate 13,203 of DAOUDK010000025.1, read as the reverse complement.
CTTACAGGGCGCGTGATATGTCGGCTGACGGTCAGATGTCGCTGGATGAGGCGGCGTGCCGTTCGTGCGGTCTGTGCGCCTCGGCCTGTCCGACGGGCGCGCTGCGGGTCGCACTGCACTAGAGCTTGCTGTTTCTCTGCCAACGAGCCAATCGTTCCCTAATGATCTTTTCATGGCCTTGATCACTGGGCTGGTAGTAGCGGCGGCCCGCGAGCTCATCGGGCAGATATTGCTGGGGAACGTGGTGCCCGGCGTAATCATGGGGATACTTGTAGCCCGCGCCGTGGCCCAGGGCCTTGCCGTCCCGGCTGGCGTCCTTGAGGTGATTCGGCACCTCAACCTTGCCCTCCCGTTCCACATCTCCCAGGGCTTTGAAGTAGGCTCCTGTCGAATTGCTCTTGGGAGCAGTAGCCAGGTAGATGGCTGCCTGGGCCAGGTTGTACTGGGCCTCGGGCAGGCCCACCCACTCCAGGGCGTTGGCGGCCGAGGTGGCGACGACCAGGGCCTGGGGGTCGGCGTTGCCCACGTCCTCAGAGGCGAAGATGATCATCCGTCGAGCGATGAACCGGGCATCCTCACCAGCATAGATCATCTTGGCCAGCCAGTACAACGTGGCGTCGGGGTCGCTTCCTCGCAGACTCTTGATGAACGCGGAGATGGTGTTATAGTGAGCTTCCCGATCGTAGACCAGAGCCCGCCGCTGGATGGAGTCCTCGGCCACGGCCAGGTCAATGTGGATCACCCCCTCGTCGTCGGGTTCTGTGGTCTCGACAGCCAGTTCCAGGGCGTTAAGAGCGATGCGAGCGTCTCCCCCGGCCACCCTCACCAGGTGGGCCATCGCCTCGTCGTCAACCTCGACCTTCAGCTTCCCATACCCCCGCTCCTCATCGGCCAGGGCCTGACGCAGGATGATGGCCAGCTCCTCCTCGTTCAGAGGTTTGAGCTGGAAGACCCGCGAGCGGGAGACCAGGGGAGGGATGACCTCGAAGTAGGGGTTCTCAGTGGTTGCACCGATGAAGATTATGGCGCCAACCTCGACGTGAGGCAAAAGGGCGTCCTGTTGGGCCTTGTTGAAACGGTGGATCTCGTCAACCAGGAGGATGGTCCGCCGACCGTAGAAGTTTCGCCTTTCCTTCGCCTCGGCGACGATCCTGCGGATGTCGGCCACGCCGGCCATCACAGCGCTGAGGGTCTCGAAATGGGATTTGGTGGTGTTGGCGACGATCATGGCCAGAGTGGTCTTGCCCGTTCCCGGCGGCCCCCAGAGGATGAGCGACGATAGTTGGTCGCCCTCAATAGATCGCCTCAGCAGCCTTCCCGGCCCTACGATCTCCCCCTGGCCCACAAATTCCTCCAGGCTGCGCGGGCGCATGCGGGCTGCCAGAGGTGCTTCTTTGATGATTTGGTCTAGACGACTGTGCTCGAAAAGGTCCATCGTGCGATTCCCCCCAGAAGCATTGCTGGTTGCGGGTGCTGGCTTTATTATAGCACGAAGGGTGCTCTCTGTCTATTTTGCTTCCGCTGCCCTTTTGTGATAGAATACCAAAACCAGTTAGTATCAGTGGGTCCAAAATCGCTCTGAGGGGATTGCGTGCAACGCGGGAAGCCCTCCTCCACGGTTGCCTCCCGCTTGGGGCCTGGATCTGGCGATCCAGGCCGAGCAGAATGAGTAGTTGGAAGAACACATGCCTGATTTAGTTGCCATCCCCATGATCGTGCTTTTAGCAGGTACCCTGCTACTTCTGCTCTTGAACAGGGCTGCGGGGCCTCGGAATCGAGGTCCTCTGACTCTGTTGACAATCGGCGTCGCCTTCCTGGTCTTGCTTCCTCTCGCCAGGGACTTGCCAGCCAGCAGCGCTATCTCCCACTGGCGGCCCTTCTTCGGGAACGATCTGGCTTACCATGTTGACGGGCTAGCCTTCCTCTTCGCTGCCCTGATGGGACTGGTGGGACTGGCTACTATCACTCCGGGGTTAGGTCACTCCGAATATCCAGGAGGATCATCCTATGCAGCCCTATTGGCCCTCCTGGCCGCTGGCTTCAGTTTCGTCCTCTCGGCCAACTTGATCACCCTGTGCGCAAGTTGGGTCATCTTTGATCTAACTTTTCTCTGGGCCCTGGCCGCCAGCGACCTCGGTGAATCAAGGGCGACTTCCCCCCCAAGGTTGGGGGGGACCGAGGGGGGGCGGCCGATGATGAAGATAATCCCCCGCGTCCTGAACCTCAGTGGCCTGGCTTGCCTGAGCCTGCTGGCGGCAGCCTTGCTCTTGGGTGACGATAGCCTTTCTCTCAGGTCAAGTTACATCTCCGCACCTGTTTTCGGCCTCATTTTGCTGGCCGCCCTGATGCGGGTGGGGCTCTACCCCCTTCAACTCTGGATGCCCATCGGTGTCGAGGCCAGCCTGCCTGCCAGGTCCCTACTCCACCTTGTCCCCGCCAGCGCCGGCCTGTATCTGCTGGTCCGCCTCTCGGCCTGGGCCGGTGGAGGATTACCCTACGGGCAGGTACTGACCATCGCCGGCAGCCTGGCGTTTTTCATCGGCGCTCTGCTGGCCTGGGCCGAGACGGACCTCAGCAAGGCCTTATCCTTTATAATAATCAGCCAGGTAGGCTACGCCGTCGCATCCCTGGCCATTGCCAAATCGCTTACGCTGATCGTATTGCCGAGCCTAAACCTGATCCTCTGCCTGGACCTCCTCTTTTTGAGCCAGAATAGGTCTGAACTGGGGAGTCTGTGGGCCAGAGCTGCATCAGGCCTGGCTATGGCTTCCCTGGCTGGAGTGCCTCTGACCCTGGGCTTTGTTGGTCGCTGGCATCTTTACCATTTCCTGCTGACAGACGACAACCTGGCTTTTCTGGCTTTGAACTTATTGGCAGAGACCTTCCTCTTCGCGGCCTTGCTCAGGCTGTGGGCAGTTGTTTCTATCCGTGTCTTCCCCTCGGAGTTTGCTTACCAAAAGTCGTCCGTGGTAGGTGCAGCGTTGCTGGCTGCGCCTGTCCTCATGTTGGGGCTGCACCCGTCCGTGCTGAGAACCTTGATGGAGGCGGCCTCCTTCCCTACCCTGGCGGATTTGCTTCGCTCGACGAGCGTGATCCAATGGGTGGCTCTCTTTTTGCCTCTCTTGGGCGGTTACTTGCTTCACCGTCATCGTCGGAGGATCTTCGATCCAGTTGAGCCCTTTTGGTTGAAGCTGACGACAGCCCTTCGCCTGGAATGGCTTTATGGCCTCCTGGGGCAGATTGTCGCCGGAGTAGCGAGCGCTTTGCGGATAGTGGGGAGGGTGAGCGAGGGCGGGGGATACTTGGGTTGGATTGTTGTCATGGGGCTTTTAGCGTTCTTGTTCCTTCGGGGCGGATAGATGGAGAATCTATGCCTACTTTACCGGATGTCTTAGCCAAACTCTCGTTTCTTACGACCACACCGGCTATCGTCGGTTTGATCGTCACCGCCAGCCTCATCGTGATCATCAGCGATTGGCGCTTTTCGCTGGCAGCGCTGTTGGGGCAATACGTCCTGGTGGGCCTGTTGCTGACCCGGCTTATCCAACCCCAGGTGGCCGTGATCAAGGTGCTGATCGGCGCTCTGGTATGTGTCGTCCTCTACCTGACGGCTCGCCTGGTCAGCGAAAGCAGCAGCGAGGCGCCGCCATCGGAGCGGGAGGATGCTGAGGATGGCCGCTCGCGCCGCCCCGCTTCTCCAACATCCAACCTCCAACTTCCAACATCCAAAACCAGGGGAGAGACCTCACTGCCGGATTTTGCCTTCCGCCTTTTGGCCGCCCTCTTCGTAGGAGTGGCTGTCTACAGCCTGTCAAAACGCTACCCTCTGCCCGAGGTGCCGTCGGACATCGGCTTGGCCTGCTACTGGCTGGCCTCGCTGGGCCTGCTGGTGCTGATGCTGACCGAGGAGCCGCTGAAAGCCGGCATGGGACTCCTCACCCTCGTCACCGGCTTCGAACTGTTCTACTCCGCGCTGGAGCGCAGCTTGAGCGTGGTCGGCTTCCTGGGGATAGCTAACTTCCTCATCGCTTTAGCCATTGCCTATCTCGCGGCCTCGAGAGCTGAATTGACACCGGAGGAGAGGCAGAGATGATAGCTGGCCCTTTGTTCCTGATCGTCTTGCCTTTGGCTTTGGCCCCTGTGGTCTATCTCTTGCGACGCTGGCGGCTACTTGCTGCTTCTCTCGCTTTGGCTACGGCATTAATCATGGCCAGCCTCTGCCTGGGCCTGTCTCTCGACCAATCGGTCTCTGTGCTTGGCTGGGAGGTAGCCCTGGGCGAGCCGATGATGGTGCTGGGGCGAGAGTTCGCCCTGGAGCTGGCCGGCAGCCTCACCCTGGGTTTCATTTGCCTGATAGCCGCCATTGTCTTTCTCTTTGCCTGGCGCATATCCCAGGGCAGCTTGTTTCTCCCCTTGGGCTTGATCATCTTGAGCCTGCTCAGCGCAGCGGTCATGATTCGCCACTTCCTCTTCGCCGTTCTCTTCCTGTGGATAGCGAGCCTCGTCGCCGTCTTCATCATCCAGGGCGATAGACAGGGTCCAGGACGCGGAGCTCTGCGGTACCTGGTCATGGTGAGCCTGGCTGTTCTCCCTTTGCTGATAACCCCCTGGCTGATTGATCTCCAGGCCGTCAACCCCGACAACCTGGCCCTTCTCCGTTACGCTGCCTTCCTGCTGGCCATAGGATTCGCCATCCTGCTGGCAGTAGTGCCCTTCCACGGTTGGGTCTCGGCCGTGGCTGCAGATGCCCCCCCTGTGGCAGCCGCCTTCGTTTTCACCGTGACCAACGCCGTTGTGCTTCTTCTGCTGCTGAACCTCCTGCAATCCTACCCCTGGCTGTCCGAAAATCCCCAGGTCTTCGATCTCCTGCGCCTGGGTGGCCTGTTGATGGCCGCCGTTGGGGGACTTTTAGCTTTCGCCCAGCGGGATTTCGGTCGCCTGCTGGGTTACGCGGTCTTGAGCGACATGGGGTGCACCCTGGTGGCTTTAAGTGTTGCTTCTCCTGCTGGCCTTACCGCTGCCCTGCTGCAGGTTACGCATCGCTCCGTGGGCCTGATGTTGACAGCCATGGGGCTGGCCGTGGTGCGTCACCGCGCCGGGAGCGATTCCTTCGCCAATTTAGCTGGAGCGGCCAGGCGTTTGCCCCTGGCAACGGTTAGCCTGGTACTGGGCGGCCTATCCCTGGCAGGGATGCCCCTCACCGCTGGCTTCCCCAGTCGCTGGGCCATCTATCGCCTCCTCTCAGCACCTAACTTGGCCCTGGCTATGCTGCTCTCGGCAGCGGGCGTGGCCTTTGGCTACCTGCGCGGCTTGAGCACCCTCCTGAGCCCATCCACTGAGCCCAAAGTGAAACGAGAGCCTTTCATCGCTTCCCTCATTATCCTGGGGATGATCGTCCTCTGCCTTTGGCTGGGCCTCCGCCCGCAGTGGCTGCTATCACCCATCCAACGGGTGGTTGGGAGCTTCGGTTTCCTGAGATAGATTGGGCAATGTTCAGCCTCTCTGATCATTGGCAAATCCCTGGAAAGATGTTATAATACTCACAAGTGAGGAGATGATATGACCACATACAAGCTCATCGTCAATCCCATCGCCGGCCGAGAGGCTGGCGAGCAGGCCATCCCTCAGATCGAGAGTCTACTGAACGGATACGGCCTGGATTTCGACCTGGTGCGCACGGAAGCCCCCTGGCACGCGGCCGACCTGGCTCAGGAGGCTGTCGCCGCAGGATATGACGGCGTGGTCGCAGTGGGCGGCGACGGCACTGCCAACGAGGTGCTCAACGGCTTGATGCGCGCCAAGCAGGCCGGCGCGGGAACGTGCCCGATGGGGATACTGTGCGTCGGCCGGGGCAACGACTTTGCCTACGGCATGGGCATCCCTACCGACCTGGAAACAGGTTGCCAGGTGCTGGTCCAGGGCCACCGGCGCACGATGGACGTCGGACGGGTCATCGGCGGCCTCTATCCGGAGGGCCGCTACTTCGGCAACGGCGTGGGCATTGGCTTCGACGCCGTGGTCGGCTTCGAGGCGGTCAAAATGACCCGGTTGCACGGGTTTCCATCCTACCTGGTGGCTGTGCTCAAGACCATTTTCCTGTACTACCAGGCCCCGCTGGTCACCATCAAGTACGACGGGCAGACGGCGGAAAACCTCGCGATCAAGCAATACTCGCTGATGATCTCAATCATGAACGGACGGCGGATGGGCGGCGGCTTCATGATGGCCCCGCAGGGTCAACCCGACGACGGCCTGTTCGATCTGTGCATCGCCCGCGAGGTGAGCCGGGCTCGCATCTTCGGCCTCATCCCCCACTTCTTGCGGGGCACGCAAGCCACCCAGGAACCGATCCAGACCGGGCGGACGCGGCGCGTGATCGTCACCGCTGTCGAAGGGGTGCTGCCCGCCCACGCCGACGGGGAGACGCTGTGCACCGACGGGCGACGGCTGGAGTTGGAGCTGCTGCCGCGTCAGATCGAGATCATCTGCCAACCGCCGGAGGCCATAGAATGACGCTCACTTACCGGGTGGCAACCTCGACCATCAAGGCGCTGACTCGTCTTCTCTGCCGCGTGGACGATGCTCAGTTAGCGCGGGTGCCAGACCAGGGGCCGCTCATCATCGTCGCCAACCACGTCAACTTCCTGGAAGTGCCGCTTCTCTACACCCACCTGCAACCGCGTCCGGTAACCGGCTTTGCTAAGGCCGAGACCTGGGACAATGCCACCCTGGGGGCACTGTTCGACCTGGGGGGAGCCATCCCGCTACGGCGCGGGGAGGCTGACATAGCTGCTTTGCGCCAGGCGCTGAAAGCCCTGGAAGTGGGGCAAATCCTGGCCGTGGCCCCGGAGGGCACCCGCAGCGGTCACGGACGCCTACAGCCGGGCCATCCTGGCGTCGTATTCCTGGCCTTGCGTAGCGGTGCGCCCCTGCTGCCCGTGGCCTACTACGGTGGGGAACTCTTCTGGCGCAACCTGCCACGCCTGCGCCGCACCGACTTTCACATCGTCGTAGGCCAACCGTTCTACCTGGACCCTGACGGGGTCAAGGTGACCCGCCAGGTGCGCCAGCAGATGGTTGACGAGATCATGTATCAGGTGGCGGCGTTGCTGCCCCCAGCCTACCGGGGCGTCTACTCCGACCTGTCGGCGGCCACCGAGGCATACCTCCGCTTTCCCCCCGGTGCGGAAAGCAACCTTCGTCACGCATAGGGTGAATAACCCAAGCGACTTCTCGGTTTGACAGCTTTCTTAATAGGAAGCAAACGCAACTTCCACCCTTTCACGGGGTTATCTCTTTTGGAGAGGTGACACTTGGGTGACAAACGCGCTCCCGCTCTAGCTGTGGAGCAATTATCTTTCAAATATCGCGACCGGCCTGAATATGCCCTGCGCGACGTCTCCTTTGAACTGGAGGCAGGGCAGATCATGCTGGTGGCTGGCACCAGCGGCTGCGGCAAAACCACCCTGATCCGCTGCCTGAACGGCCTCATCCCCCGCAGCTACAGGGGGGAGTTGGAGGGACGGATCTTTCTCCACGGGGAAGAGACCAGCGATAAGTCTCTGGCGGCCATCTCCCAGATCGTGGGCACGGTGCTGCAAGACCCTGAGCGTCAAATCCTGGGCAGCCGGGTGGTCAACGAGGTGGCCTTCGGGCCGGAGAACCTGGGGCTGCCGCGGGCGGAGATCACCGCTCGGGTTGACGAAACCCTCGACTACCTGGACATCAACCATCTGCGGCGTCGGGAGACCTTCTACCTCTCTGGCGGCGAGAAGCAGAAGGTGGCCCTGGCTGGCATCCTGGCCATGCAGCCCTCCATACTGCTGCTGGATGAGCCCCTGGCCAGTCTCGACCCCGCCAGCGCGCAGGAGGCCCTGCGCCTAATCCGCCGCCTGGCCGACGAGGGCCGGACCATCCTCATCGTCGAGCACCGGGTCGAGGATATACTGAAGATCAGGCCGGAAAAGGCCCTCTTTCTGATGGACGGACAACTGCAGTATCTTGGGCCTGCGGCTGGCCTGGAGCGAGTGGTGGACTACCACGAGGTCAAGCTGCCGGCGCCGATGATCATCGCCCGGGCCCGCCACGATCAGGCTCCCGCCTATTCGCCGCCTCTTCTGACTCAAGCGGAGGAGGTCGGCGAGACTTTAGTGGAGTTCGAGGAGGTGGGTTTTGCCTACGAGGAGGGGCCGCTGGTGCTCCACGACGTCAACCTGACCATCAACCGCGGCGACATCATCGCCGTCCTGGGCCCCAATGGGGCGGGCAAGACCACCCTGGTCAAACACGCCATCGGCCTGCTTAAGCCCACGGGGGGACGAGTGCTAGTCGAAGGAGTGGACACGCACGAGCTGAGCGTGGCCGAGATCGCCAGGACCCTGGGCTACGTCTTCCAGAGCCCCAGCCACATGCTCTTCGCCCCCACGGTGCGGAAGGAGCTGGCCTTCGGCCCTGAGAACCTGGGCTACGATGAGGTGACTATTGACGAGGGCGTGGCTGAGGCGGTGAGAATCCTCAACCTCAGCGGGCTGGAAGAGTACCCACCCCTGGCCCTCAGCTTCGGCCAGCAGAAGCGGGTCAGCATCGCGGCCATCATGTCCATGCGCTCGCGTGTCCTGGTGATGGACGAGCCCACAGCGGGCCAGGATTACAAGAACTACATGGTTTTCATGGACGCCATCCTGCAGTTGCCAAATTTCGAGGCCATCCTGTTCATCACCCACGACATAGATTTAGCAGTCTGCTACGCCAACCGCGTGATCCTGGTCTACGAGGGACGCATAGTCGCCGACGGGCCGACTCAGGAGGTGCTGGCCCAGTACGATCTCCTGGAACGTTGCCACATCGTGCCTACCTCGCTGCTGGCGGCCAACCTGGAGCGCCTGCCCCAGACGGGGCGCTTCATGCGGGCGGAGCTGTTGGCTCACGTGTGACAGAGTTGGAGGATAGACAAGGAGGTGACTATGAAGTAAATCAGCACGACTTTTATTCTAACGGCCAGAAAACTTTAAGACACACAAATGCAAAGGAGGAATCTAATGAACCGCAAATTGCTTTCCGTGATCGTCGCGCTCGCCGCCGTCCTGGCCATATTCTTGCTCGTCGTGTGGATCGGGGGGGCGATGAACGAGAGCCTCAAACTGGACGAAACGGCCCTGTTGCGCTTCGTGTTCGTGGGCATCGGCCTTCTCATCGTCCTCGTCGTCTACTGGCTCACGAGCAGCAGCGGGGTGTGGGAGGTGGGCACGCGCCAGGTGGTGTATATGGCCATCGGCGCAGCACTGTACGCCGTGTTCTCCTACCTCTTTAACGGCACCGTCTTCGCCGTGCCGTCGGTCAGCCAGGTCGCGCTCCGGCCCGCCATCGCTATCCCGATGTTCTTCGGCTATGCCTTTGGCCCGACGGTGGGCTTCTTCACCGGCGCGGTGGGCAACATGTTTGGCGACGCGCTGACCGGCTTCGGCCTCTCACCGCAGTGGAGTGTGGGCAACGGGTTGGTCGGCATGATCGCCGGCATGGCGCTCCTCTTCGCCGACAAGAAGAAGGGCATGAACACGGTGCTCATCATCAGCGCAGTGTTGGCCGCCATAGCGGCCATATTCTGGCTGCTGAACCCCAGCCTGGCCAACATGATGTTCTTCGACCCGGATGCGGGCATCTTCGGTGACGCGACCATAACCTGGTTCGCCGCTCTTTCAGTGGTGATCGGCCTTGCGTTGGTGCTCATCGTCCGCTTCGCCTTCGGCCAGAACGTTGACGTGGCGGCTGCGGTGACCTGGAGCATGTTGGGCAACTTCATCGGCATCGGCTTCGCTGCCATATCCGACATCTGGATCAACGGCTTTTCGCCAGCCGTGGCCATCGTGGGCGAGTTCCTGCCCGCAGCCGGCCCCAACCTGATCTTCGCCGCCATCCTGGTGCCGATCCTGGTGGTGGCCTACGCAGCCGTCCAGCGGCAGACCGGGCGGTAAAAGCCACTAACCATCAGGTGGAGCGATGCTGGTAACCTGGCGCTATCGCAAGCGAAAATCACTGATCCAAAGCTTGGACCCACGGGCGTGGTTAATCTTCTACGGCTGCTTTATGGTCGCCTCTGTCATGTTCTGGGACCTGCGCTTTCTGGCCCCACTCCTCGTCATCGCCCTGGTGGCGATCTTCACGTCGGGAATCAAGTGGCACGAGACGCGCCGCGTCTGGCTGTTCATGGGCGGGTTTGTCACTTTCTTCTCGTTGCTGACGTTCTTGACTGGCCGTGGCGGGGTGGAGTTTTACGCCGAGGAGCACCTGATCACCAGCCTGAGAGCGCCGTTCACCATCTTCAACTGGCGGCCAACGCTCAACATCACCGTCGAGCGCACCTTCTACGCGCTCAGCCAACTGGTGCGGGTGTTCAGCCTCGCCAGCATGACGATTCTGATCCCCTACTCCCTGAACCCGGCCCACTACGGCGTCACTTTCCACGGATTGGGGCTGCCGGACAAGATCGCCTATGCGATGGAGCTGACCATGCGCTTCATCCCCACCCTGGGACGCGATTTTCAGTTGACGATGGACGCGCAGCGTGCCCGCGGATACGAGATCGATAAGCTGAAAGGTGGGCTGATCACCCAGGTGCGCAAACTGGCCCCGTTGATCGTGCCGGTTACGATCCACGCCATCGCCGGCAGCGAGGACATCATAGACGCGATGGACTTGCGCGCGTTCGGCGTCGGCCCGCGCACGTGGCTGGAGCAGTTGCGCTACCGGCGGCGTGACTACGTGCTGGTAGCGCTGGCAGTGCTGCTCCTCATCTTCTCGGTGATCTTCTCCCTCTTCGGCTTCGGCCAACTCTGGGTGCCTGACTGGGCGTTGGCCTGGGCAGGTTAGGCACGCTGAATATGCTCAACGCATTTGAAAAGTGTGAAATTGTGAGTGTGGGGGGAGAGTACCTCGGATGAAGAAATACACGATAATCACACCTCCGAAGGTCAAAATGGCACGTTTTGTCTCAATTCGTGGCTGAATATCGTGTATTTCCATAATCTGAGGTACTCTTCCCGCCAGTACCGAAATTCACAAAATCAAAATGCGCTCAGTATAACCATGCCTGCATACAGCGAAAGAGCCCTCAAACTTTGGGAGGGCTCTTTCGTTTGGGTTCAGGGTCATTCGATTCCTGGTCCGAGAGGGTAGCAGGCCAATCGCATTGGCCGTCTTTGCCAGTGAGGAGTGTTTGAAGCATATGACAGCGAATTTAGAGGATTAAACGAATCTCCCTTGTGCGAAACGAATACACCGATGGCCGGATTGACAACGAACCAGATGAATCGAGTTCTGTTCGATGAATCCTTGAATTCGTTGTCATATCTCCGTCGCTTGACAATTGGCGAACATGTTGTATTATCAAAGGTAGAAATGAATAGTGAAAGGTGCTGACAATGCTCAAAAAAGCAGCAAGGTTAGCCCTAGGAATCTTGCTTCTCCTCTTGATCTTCCTACAAGGCAGTGTCATCCCTCCCTATCGAACCTTCGACTATCGAATGGGCGCGGTGGTGGCCGGCCACGAGTTCAGCTTTGCCAGGTGGGAATCTGGCGCCATCACTCGGAAGCTCGATCAGATGTTGACGGGCGCAGCGGGGAGCTTGAGCGAGGAGGAGAAAAAGGCCATCGTTCTCGATTACGTCTCCCTGATCCAGCAGATCGGCCAATTGGAGCGGAGCATCCAGCAAACCTACAGCACCGAGGAAGAGGATCCAGCCACAGCCGCGCTACCCCTGCGCCAGGAGTTGGCGGAATTGAGACAGCGACAGGCGAAAACGCAGGGTCAAGTAGAGGCTATTCTGGAAGAGCAGATAACCCAGGTTCTGCTCTCTGAAGATATGGAGACTCTAAGAATCGTCTGGCCTCCGGTCAAGTTCCAGTTCGAGCAATTGCCCCTCTACCTGGTGATCTCACCCCGTCAGGAGATACGGGTTAGGAAAGGGGTCTATCTCGAACACGGTTTGGGCTTAGACGTACGAGAGGCTATCGAGGAAGAGATTGACGAGACCTTTGATGTATCGTCGCTAACCGTAGGCGTCGGGGGACTGTCGGCCTATCCAACCATGATAATGGAAGTGGCCTCCCTGGGCTTCATCGTCAATACCGCAGCCCACGAGTGGGTTCATGGGTATTTATTCTTCAGGCCGCTGGGCTGGCACTACAATGACAGTCCTCAAATGAGAACCATCAACGAGACGGTGGCTTCTATCGTCGGTGACGAGATCGGCGGCCTGGTCATCGCCCGCTTCTATCCTGAGCTGGCCCCTCCTCCCGTTGAAAAGGGTGATGATGATGAACAGCCTCAACCTGAGCCAGTCGAGTCCGAGTTCAACCGCGAGATGAGGCACATCCGACTGACGGTTGATGAGATGCTGGCTCAGGGCGACGTGGAGGGAGCTGAGGAGTACATGGAGGAGCGACGCCGCTTCCTCGTGTCCCAGGGCTACTACATCCGAAAGCTGAACCAGGCCTACTTCGCCTTTTATGGCTCTTACGCCACCAGTCCCACCTCCGTGGACCCCATCGGGGAGGCGTTGCAAGGGCTGCGGCGAGAGAGTGCTTCCCTCAAGCAGTTCGTTGACACCGTGGCTGTCATGAGCAGCCACGGGGAATTGTGGCGAGTTTTGGGCGAGCCCTCGGCGTGTAAACCGCGTTGAAGTGCTCAAATTCGGTTGCCCGTCCGAGGTTGGTGTTGGTGTGGGTATGACCGCAGGGTAGTTAGTTCTTCAGGATGAGGGGGAGGTAAATCCTAGATAGAGTAGGCCGCGTACCTGTTGGGGTGGGAGTGGGAGTGCTGGTTGGCGTAGTGGTGGCCGTCGGTGTGGCTGTGGGAGTAGGTGTTGCTGTTACAGTGGGCGTGGGTGTAATGGTTTCTGCTACTACCCCTTCGTAAGCATCCATAATGTCGCCAGCCCCAGCCCCTGTATTTACCACTACTACAGAAGGCATCGGGACTTCAACCCCAGGTACCTCTTCACCACACAGTACTTCATCAACACTCACACGCAGTATGCCTGAGCCAGTGAACGGAGTCACCCCAATGTTGTTCATCGCAACGTACTCTACTTCAGAGTGTATCGGATAATGTGATCTTATGGCAAGTTAACAATTGAATAGCACTTTGTTCTTTCCTCTCACGCTCGATTTCTTGCGCTCAACGTCAATTTGTGGCATCATTGGGAC
>DAOUDK010000024.1:0-16213 GCA_034431315.1 Anaerolineae bacterium | reverse complement strand
CACGGAGATCAAGCTGAAGCTGGAAGAGATCTCTGGCGAAGCCTGTCTGGTGCAACACTTTTCGCGCGTCACTGGCCAGCGGCTCAGGGAATGGGGCATGAAGGCCCTGATCATCAGTGCCAACGCGACTGACTGGGACGAGTATGATGAGACAGACCTGGCCGAGATGTACCGTATCATTCGGGCTGCCGAGTTGCCGATTCTGGGGTTCTGCGGCGGCTTGCAGCTCATTGCCTTGGCCCACGGAGCCCCTCTTGGCCCCATGCGCCTGCTGAGAGAGGGGGAAAGCGATCCAAACGCCGAGGATAAGCCGGGGTACTTTAAGGAGTGGGGCTTCATGCCGGTGCGCGTTCTCGAGCCCGACCCCCTCTTCGAGGGCCTGGACAAAGAGCCAGTGCTTTTCCAGGCGCACTACTGGGAAGTGAAAGAGGCACCGCCGCATTTTAGGGTGCTGGCCTCTACCGATGAATGTCGCATCCAGGCCATCAAACACAAGGACAAACTGGTCTACGGAACCCAGTTTCATCCCGAACTGTACGAAGAAGAGCAGACTGATGGCCGCAGGCTGTTGGCCAACTTCTTCAGATTGGCTGGCATCCTCAAATAACCTGCAACTCCGGGGAAGGAGTACTTCCATGGCCAAATGGGAATACAGCGACAAACCAATGCATTCTGAACACCGCAGAGCGGACACCCGCTACGTGGACAAGGACATGGCGACTCAGTGTCTGCACGCCGGCGAGCGCTGGGAGAAGCAATACTTCTGGACTTCCAGCACCCCCATCTACAACTCGACCACCTTCTTTTACGATAGCGCCCAGGACCTGGATGACCGGGTCTACTACCGGAAACCCGGGTACGTATACTCTCGTGGGGGCTCGCCGACCAACACCACTCTGGAGCGCGCGCTGTCCACCCTGGAAGGCGCGGAGGTGACGCACGTCTGCTCTTCGGGGATGGCCGCCAGCCACCTGGCGCTGCTGACGGCGGGCGCAGGCAAAGGCAATCTGATCCTCTGCTCCAGCGACGTGTACGGCAGCGTGTACACCATGGTGGAGAACATCTTTCCCCACCTGGGGTGTCCCAGCATCCTCATGGACTTCGCCGATTTGAACAAGCTGGAGGATGCCATCAAACGCGAGAAGCCCAAGGTGGTCTACTTCGAGGTCGTCACCAACCCCATGACCAAGGTGATTGATGCGCCCGCCGTGATAGAGATGGCCCATCGCCACGGGGCGGCTGTGATCGTTGACAACACCTTCACCACTCCCTACTTGTTGAGGCCTTTCGAGATTGGGGCAGATTTCGTGACCCACAGCGTGACCAAGTTTCTGGCCGGTCACGGCGATGTGTTGGCCGGGTCGGTGTGCTGCTATCGCAAGGACTTCGACAAGCTGCACGACATGCTGATCCAGGTGGGGTGCACGCTGGGGGCCAACGGGGCCTGGCTGGCCCTCCGTGGGCTGAAGACTTTCTCCCTGCGCATGGAGAGGCACTGTGCTAATGCTATGGCAGTGGCCAGGTTCCTCGAAGCTCATCCGCTGATCCAGAAGGTGCGTTATGCCGGCCTATCCAGCCATCCTCAGCACGAGACGGCCAGGCGTATCTTTCCCGCAGGAAGGTACGGGGCGATGCTCAATTTTGACATCGCCGATTGCGACAAGGCCGCTGGCGCTAACAAGGACAAGGCTTTCCGCTTCCTGGATGCCCTCAAGCTCATATTGCCTGCCACCAGCCTGGGCGACATCTACTCCCTCATCGTCAACCCCGCCCGAACGACCCATCGCCAGCTCAATGAAGAAGATCTGGCGACCATTGGCATCAGCCCTGGGACGTTCCGCATGTCGGTGGGCATCGAGAACCTTGAGGATCTGAAAGAGGACCTGGATCAAGCACTGAGGACCTGCCAGTGACTGAGACTCAGTAGACCACGGTTTTGCAGCAGAGCAGGCTCCCACGCCTGCGGACTGCTTTGAATGTGAGGAGGTAAGCGTCATGGACAGTGGTTTCAAAACTCAATGCGTACCTGTTTACAGACTCCTGACAGAGGAGCAGATCAAGGAGATTCACCGCGCCAGTCTGGAGGTGCTGGAAACCATCGGCGTTCGAGTGTCTCACGAGGAAGGGGTTCAACTTCTGAGAGACGCCGGATGCCGGGTGAAGGGGGGCGACGCCGCTGCGCTTACAGTTCAGTTCCCCAACTGGCTGGTGGAGGAAGCGATCCACAGCGCCCCCGCCCGTATCACCATGTACAACAGGATAGGGAAAGAAGCGATGCGCCTGGAGGGGCGCAATATCCACTTTGGGCTGGGGACGGATCTGATCAGCACGGTCGATTTGAAGACGGGCGAGACACGCCGCTCGCTGCGGCAGGACGTGGCCAATGCGGCCAAAGTCGCGGACTACTGCAAGGAGGTTGATTTCATCGCCTCCTTCGCCCTGCCGAGCGATGTTCCGATCAACTCGATGTACGTCGAGTGTGCCAAGGCCATGATGGAGAGCTCGATCAAGCCCATCTTCTTCACCGCGGCGGGGCAGGAGGATCTGGCGGTCATTATCGAGATGGCCGCAGTCGTTGCTGGTGGAGAGGAGGCACTGAGAGAGAAGCCTTTTCTCATCCACTATTCCGAGCCTACAGCCCCATTAACCCACTCGTACAGTGCAGTGCGCAAAGTCCTCCTTTGCGCCGAAAAGGGTATTCCCTTATGCTATCCCCCTGGGGATATCCTTGGGGCCAGCATCCCAGTAACTCTGGCTGGCGGCATTGTGCAGGCCAACGCCGAGGCGCTGAGCGGGATCGTCCTGCACCAACTGAAGGGCAAGGGGTCGCCCATCATCTCTGGCTTCGGGGCCATTCCCCTGGACATGAAAGCTGGCACCTTTTCGTACGGCGCGCCCGATCTTCGGTTGACCAATTCAGCTTTCGCTGACATATATCACTATTATGGGATTCCCATGTGGTCCACAGTTGGCAGTGACGCCCACTGCCTCGACGCGCAGGCGGCCATGGAGCATGCCTTCGGGACTCTGATGTCTGCTCTGGATGGGGCCAACCTGATTCACGATATCGGTTACCTGGGGCAGGGGTTACTTGGCAACCCTGCCGCCATCGTCATGTGTGACGAGATCATCAGCTACGTGAAGCGCGTCATCCGTGGTTTTGATATGAGTCGAGAGAAGATGGCCCTTGATGTGATCCGAGAGGTCGGGCCGGGCGGCAACTTCCTGACCGTGATGCACACCAAGACCCACTTCCAGCAAGAACTCTGGCAGCCCAAGTTCCTGAACCGCAACAGCCCGAGAGCCTGGGCGGAGAAAGGGGGCAAGACCTACGAAGAGGTCGTGACCCAGAAGGCTCTTGAGATCCTTGAGACGCACCAGCCCGAGCCGCTGCCGGAGGATGTTCGTCAGAAGATCAACGAGATTGCCAAAGAGGCCGAAAGCGAGCTGGCAGGCATACAGTTCGTGGCATAGCGGTCGCACCTCGCTCCGGCTGGATCGTCAGATCCAGCCACCCAAGCGACGGATCTGGCGCTTGTCCTGAGCCTGCCGAAGGGATCCGTCGCGAGCAAACGTGCCACTTTTGCCGCAATCGGTTAAATCTCACCCCAGGTGTCATTGCGAGCTGCTCCATAGCGCGGTCGCGCTACTCATTAGGGAAGAAACAAACGTAGGTGTCATTGCGAGGCGCGCTGTTTGCGCCGAAGCAATCTCCAATTCGCGGGATGGGGATTGCTTCGGCAAAAAACGCCTCGCAATGACACAGTTACCTTGTTTCTTAGTAGGCGCGCTGTTTGCGCCGAAGCAATCTCCTCGTTTGCCGAAGCGCCTGTGTTGAGCGCAGCCGAGCATCCCCGACCAAGGCGGAAAGGGCTCGGTCAGAGACCTTCGCCCAGCACAAAGGGGTAATCCAGCACTGTCGAGATAGTGAGGAGGGGATCCAATGTACCGCAACAGAGACATAGGTATCAATTACATCAAGGCGCGTAAGGACCATCGTTGCTACGGGATGGGCCTGGGCATCATCATCCTGGACGACGTCTACCCCGGTTTCCCCGGCGATGTGCGCAACGCCAGCGCTTTCCCCTTTCCCATCCAGTACGAGATCGCCGAGGGGGTGGACATCGTGGCTCTGGTTCATGAAGAGGACAAATCGCCCTGTCTGGAGCCGATTCAGCGAGCCGCCAGGAAGCTGGAAAAGATGGGCTGCCGGGCCATCGCCGCCGAATGTGGCTATTTTGCCTATTTTCAGAAGGACATCGCGGGCTACGTGGACGTGCCGGTGTTCATGTCCAGCCTGCTCCAGGTGCCCTTTGCCCAACAGCTCATCGGCCGGGACAAGGTGGTGGGCATTCTGGTAGCGCGGGAAGATTGCATGACGCCGGCATACCTGGAAGCGGTTGGCATTCAGCCCGGCAGCAACTACGTCATAACCGGGGCCGAGGACGACGGCAACTGTCCAGAGTTCGAGCATCTGTGGTACGAACCCAGGCGCACTGACCCGCCAGGGGCTTACTACGACAAGGCGGAAAAAGACTTCGTGCCAGTGGCCGTTGATTTCTACCAAGCCCACCCCAACATGGGGGCCATGGTGTTGGAATGCACCGGCTTCCAACCTTTTGCCCGTGCTCTGCAGCGGGAGATTGATATTCCAATCTTCAGTTGGGGCACGCTGCTGGATTATGCCTACTCGGTGGCGGTCCACCGGGATTACTATGGGCACGTGTAAAGCAGCGACACTAACCGGGTGGTCGGACAATGCCCAATGAGGCGCTACGGCGCAAACCGGTCGGCCTCAGGTTGAACAAGCGGCTCTCCCCAGGTATCGGCAGCACGCTAATCTTGGCGATCCTGTTTCTCCACATGTTGCTACTTGGGATGACCCAACTCGTCGTGCCTTTGTACTCGCTGAGTCTCGGAGCTTCAGAGGTTGTCCTGGGGGTCATTACCGGTGCTTTCGGCGTGGCAGGGATCCTGCTGTCTATCCTCAGCAGTGTCTTGTCCGACTATCTGGGGCGGCGCCCCATGATCCTGGTGTCTTTTGTTTTCTGGATCGGGGTTGGCGTATTGAATTTGTTAGCTCCTCCGTTTCTGTGGCTGGTGGGCGGGCAGGTACTGGTAGGAATGGCAGACCTCTGTTTGTGGGTTACCGCTATGGCGTATCTGACCGGCGTCACGCCGCAGGGCAGACATGCCGAAATCATGAGCTGGGGCGGTGGCCTGATGGGCCTGGGGCTGGCCGTCGGGCCAGTCCTCGGCGGTCTTGTCGCCCGGCTTGTGGGCTTCCAACCAACCTTCGTGCTGGTTGTTCTGCTTGGGATGCTGGGCCTGGTTCTCTCCTACAAACTGCCAAGCACGAAACTCCCGATGGCGGAATGGGGCGCCTTTCTCGAACGGCTCTCTCTGTCCCATCGCGGCGCCCTTGGGCTAGTTCGGGGAAACCGACCTGTGCGCATGGCTGTGTTGGTCATGATGCTGGGAACGGCGAGTTGGGTGGCAGTGGGACGCTCCTTCTACGTGGCATACTTGACCCGCCTGGGGTTCTCCACGGAGGTCATAGGTTTACTGACCACGCTCAGAGCAGGCTCTACGACGGTGGCGCAATTTAGTTTTGCCTTCCTGGCCAACCGTCTGGGAGTGGTCGTGACTGCCCTTTCAGGCGTGGCCATCGGAGGCTTGGCTCTGACGTTGACTCCTTTCTTGACCACAGCTCCGGTCCTGGCGCTGGTTGGGTGTCTTGGAAATGGCGCAGACCGATTACGCAACCCCGGGATGTTCACGCTGATCGCTGACAGTACCGATCAAGATAGCCGGGCCCTGGCTTTCGCGCTGCTCAATACGGCATGGGCCGCCACAACTACAGTCCTCCCTCCCGTTCTGGGGTTGATCGCTGAGAGAACCGCTCTGTCAGCGACGTTCCTGCTCGTTGGGCCTTTTGTGGCTATCTCGTCAATCTTGCTATACGCATGGAATCGGCGGGCGGCTTCAGAACTTTCGAGGTAGTAAGGAGGAATCCTATGTCGCAGCTTATCACAACCCTCGGCCCGAAGAGCGCCGACGAACTGGGGTTGATCCTGCCTCACGAACACGTCTTTGTTGACCTGCGCACGTGGGATCAGCCCGGTTATGCCCAGGCCGAAATGGCCGATGTGATTGATCTGATGTCGCCAGAGATCGCCAGAGCTCAGGCTGTGGGTGTCACGGCGATTGTCGAGTGTAGCACTGTCGGCGTGGGGCGACGAGCCGACATCCTCAGGGTTGTCTCCGAGGCTACCCACTTTCCCCTGGTGGTTCCCACGGGCGTCTATCGAGAACCGTGGATTCCTGACTGGGTGCACGCTGCCAGCGAAGAGACACTCCGAGAGTGGATGAAGGCCGAGTTGCTGGGCGAGATCGAGAACAGTGGTGTGCAGGCCGGCTGGATCAAATTGAGCGGTGGCGACAACGGACTGACAGCGTGTGAAGCCAAAATCCTGCGGGCCGCCGCCGTGGCAGGCGTGGCCACCAATGCCGTCATCGGTAGTCATACTATCCAGGGATGGGTGGTGCGAGATCAACTTGACATCATCGAGGCGGCTGGCTATACACCGGAGCGTTTTATCTGGATTCACGCCCATTGCGAGCCGGACCTTGAGCTACATCTGGAGATGGCCCGGCGAGGTGCTTGGATAGAGTACGATGCCATTGGTAGCGAGGAGATAGACGACGATTTCTTCATCGCACTCATCGTCCGGCTGCTGGACGCTGGACTGGGCGGTCGCTTGCTGCTCAGTCACGACCGAGGATGGTACGACCCTGGGCAGCCAAGTGGCGGCACACCCCAGCCGTACACGTACATCTGCGAGCATTTCCTACCCAAGCTACGAGTGGCTGGCGTGGACCAAGATGCCATCCACCAACTAACCCAGATCAATCCTTTTCGGGCTTTCGCCCGTGAGACCATTATGGGCACGTGTAATGGTGTCTGAGTCTATCCAGGAAGCTGATGCCCGGCGGAGTCGTTCCGCCGGGCTGACCACATCTGCCGTCTTGCGCTTCTGGCTGCCGTTGGCGACCAGTTGGCTGCTCATGGCGACGGAAAACCTCACCGTCAACGCCATCATCGCCCGCATGGCTGAGGCCAAGCTGCAACTGGCCGCGCTCGGTATTGCCTTCTCGCTGGCGCTGGCAGTGGAAAGTCCCATTATCTCCCTGCTCACTGCCAGCAATGCACTGGCCCGCGACCGGCAATCGTTCCGCCTGTTGCATCGCTTCACGCTGGGCCTCAACGCCGCCGTGACAACGGGCATGTTGTTGTTGGGCCTCACGCCCTTGTTCAATCTTGCAGTTGTGCAGCTCATCGGAGCGCCAGCCGAGGTTGCTGTCAAGGTGCGCCCGGTCCTCTGGGCGCTGACCCTGTGGCCTGCGGCCATCGGCTTTCGCCGTTTCCATCAGGGCTTGATGATCCGGCATGGCTACACTCGTCAGATAGGCTATGGCACCGCTATCCGGTTATTCACCGCTGTGGGCGTTTCGTTGACGGGGCTGGCCTGGGGCAAGCTAGACGGTGCAACGGTGGGCGGACTGGCGCTGGGCGCGTCGGCCATCGTCGAGTCGGCTTACGTCTGGTACGTGGCGCAGCCGTTGGTGCAGAAGATCAAGAGGACAGACACCCTGGCTGAAGGAATCCCCTTGACCCTGCGCGACTTGCTCCACTTCTATGCGCCCCTGGCCCTCACGTCCGCGATCACGCTCTCGACCGCGCCGCTGATCAACTCTGGCCTGGCCCGCTCACCCTACCCCATCGAGTCACTGGCCGCCTGGCCGGTAGTCAGTGGGCAGTTGTTCGCCGTGCGCAGTTTTGGACTCAGCCTGCAAGAAGTGGTCATCGCTCTCCTGGATAGTCTGGCCGCCCTGAAGACGCTGCGGCGCTTCGCCACGATGGTGGGCGTTGGGTCGCTGGCCCTGCTGTTGACCATCGCTTTCACGCCGCTGGCCCCCTGGTGGCAGCAGCGGATTGCTGGCCTGAGCGAGGAACTGACCGTCTTTGCTGTGGCTGCGTTGCGGCTAGCGGTGCTGCTGCCAGTGTTGGCCGTAGTCGTGAACATGTTGCGCGGCATTGTCGTCACCGGCAAGGCCACCGGCGTCATCGCCCAGGCCACGGTGCTCAACCTGCTCACGCTAGTGTCGGTGCTCCTGGTAGGGGGCAAGCTGGGCCTTTTGCCAGGCGTGTCGCTGGCTATAGTGGCCATGACTGTCTCCCAACTGGCAGAGAGCGCCTGGCTGTGGCATGGTGCACGCCGTAAACAGTTTGGAGTTTCGAGTTTCGGGTTTAGAGTTGAATAAGCTCGAAACTCATGTTGTCGAACTGGCCCACCAATGGTACAATTGAATCAGGCGGTGGTTTGAACCGCCCTGGAATCAGGAAGCAAAGATGACACTATTAGAAAAGTTTGTGCGCGTGTTCCAGGTTCCGCCGGCCATGCAGCCGTACATTCACCTGGTGGTGGATAAGCGCGAGATGGAGCTCGTGGTGCGGATGAACGGTCGGGCCATGACTGTGGATCAGGTGGCCGACATGATGGAGATGCCGCCGGAGGAAGCCGAGGAGTTTCTGAGCAGAGCCTACAGCCGGGGGATAGTGGACAGGCAGGCTGAGGACGACGTGACGACTTACTCCGCGGCTACGTTCTATCGGCGTCTGGATCCCCTGGCCATGTATGAGAACTGGGGCGACATCCCCGCCGAGGCCCGCGATGCGGTGATCGAGTGGCAGTTGCAGGAGTTCATCAACCTGTGGTTGCCAGTGGTCGAAGAGATGAGGGAGGATCCCGACGCCTACCACAGAATCCCCAACCGGGACGTGTTGCTCCTGGATGAAGCTCTGGAGCAGGTGGAGGAGGCAACGGAGCACGTGGTGGTGCCCTGCGATTGCCGGGCTATCGTGATGGCCTGCAATCGGCCTTCTGAGGTATGCATCCGTCTGGATGAGGGGGCGCGCCTTACCCTGGAGCGAGGGCACGGGCGGCGCGTCACCAAAGACGAGTGCAAGACCATCGTGGTCAATGCCCACAGGGCTGGGTTGATGCAGACTGGCCGGCGCGCCTGGCGGGAACATGATTTGTTCGGCTTTTGCAATTGCTGCACCTGCGACTGCTATCCTTTCCGCGCGTCGGAGGCGGTCGGGATGCAAAAACAGTGGCCCAGGAGCCACCATATCGCCGCCTGCGATTGGGATGAGTGCAACCACTGTGGGTTGTGTACCAGACGCTGCTATTTCGGTGCATTTTATCGCGATGATTCCAAGATAGTGATCAACGGAAAGGCCCGAAAGCGGGTGCTGTTTGACGCGGAGAAGTGCTGGGGCTGCGGCATCTGCGCTACAGCCTGCCCCACAGAGGCCATCCGCATGATGCCGCTTGGACAAAATGGGGCGGGGACGCCCCTTAGCAGCAATTTGTTGGCATGATGGAGCTTTGATGCACGAAATGCCGGTGACCCAGGCGTTGTTGAACATGGCTTTGCAGCACGCCGACGGGCTGCGCATCACCGACATCTATTTGCAGGTGGGCATGATGTCGGCCATAGTCCCGGAGTCGGTCGAGGTCTTTTTCGACTATCTCAGCCAGGACACCCTGGCCGAGGGGGCAACCCTGCACTTTGAGCGCGTGCCCATCGAGATGGCCTGCCTGGATTGCGGGCAGCAGGCCGATCTGAGCGAGTGGACAAACGAGCCGCCCCAGGCGATCATGATGGAAGCTCTGCATCGGGGCTGCAAGTGCGGAAGCAAGAGGCTTCGCGTCACCGGGGGCGTGGGCTTTGAGATGACGAGCCTGAATGTGGAGTCTTACAAATGACACAAATCACTCGCATCCTGGCCGTGCCGGCCGTGGGCGCGTATTATTACGATGATCTGGCTGCCCTCCAGTCTGATGCCATGCCACTGTCCGAGCGGTATGCCGCTGCCCCGGTGACGCCCGGTTTCCGTCGCGTCCGCGAGGTGGCCGAAGCCGTCTCAGTAGGTCTGGTCTTGGATGATGATCACGTGGCCTGGGGCGACTGCGTGGCGGTGGAGTTTAGCGGCAAAGCGGGCCGTGACCCGGTCTTCCGCACCAATGAGGGCCTGTCCACGATCCGTCGCGCCGTGGCCCCGCTGCTGCAAGGCCGGGAGGTCACCAGCTTCCGCCAACTCGCCGAGGAAGTGGACGGCCTGATCGAATCGGCAGAGGTAATCAAACCGTTACCTCAGTCCACGGGAATGACTCGCCGAGATCTGCTGACAACACCGGCTCGCCTGTGGAGAGATGCCCACGGTGCACAAGAGGAAAAGAAGAAGGCCACACCCACGGAGCGGATCACCGTAGAGCGCCGGCTGCACACCGCCGTCCGCTACGGCGTTAGCCAGGCGCTGCTGAAGGCAGTGGCCCTGGCTCGCGGCGTGACCATGGCCGAGGTCATCGCCGAAGAATGGGCTTTGCCGCTGCCTGATTCGCCAGTGCCCATCCACGCCCAGTGCGGGGCCGACCGCTACGCTGGCGCCGACAAGATGATCGCCCGTCGTGTGGCCTCGCTGCCCCACACTCTGGTGGACAACATCCCGGAGCACCTGGGCGAGGACGCCATCGTGCTGACGCGATACGCCCGCTGGCTGAAGGCGCGCATACAGGAGCTGGGCGGCCAGGACTACCGCCCCAGCATTCACCTGGACGTCCACGGGACGCTGGGGCGGATCTTCGACAACGAACTGGGCCACGTCCTGGGGCGACTATACGCCCTGGAGGAAGCGGTGCAGCCCTATCCGCTGCGGGTGGAGTGCCCGGTCCTCATGGAGAGCCGAGAAGCCCAGATTGAGACAATGAAGACGCTGCGCGAGTACGTCCGTCTCCGCAAAATGAACGTGCAACTGGTAGCCGACGAGTGGGCCAACACCCTGGACGACATCCACGCCTTCGTGGAAGCGCAGGCCGCCGACATGATCCAGATCAAGATGCCCGACCTGGGCAGCGTGCACAACTCGGTCGAAGCGGTGTTGGCCTGCAAAGCTGGCAGCGTGGGCGCGTTCCTGGGCGGCAGTTGCGCCGAGACCGATCTCTCGGCACGGGTATCAGTGCACGTGGCCCTGGCTACCCGGCCAGACATCATCATGGCCAAGCCGGGCATGGGGGTGGACGAGGGGATCTCGCTGGTGCAGAATGAGATGGCCCGCACCCTGGCCTGGATTCGGGCACGTGACACGTGAAGCGTGGTGCGTGAGCGATATGCATAACAAGGTGTGTTTCGACAAGTCAGCAAAATTACCGGGAGGATATGATATGATCACCGTTGGCTCACTAAAAGAAGAACTGGCATTGTTGAAGAAGACTTGTGACCATGGTCAGTATGTGTATAACAACTCATCAGGAAAATTCACGATTTGCACCACTACACATTTCCGTCAAGTCAAACGACAAGAAAGGTATGGAGTTTATGTGGTGCGCCAACAAGACACCCGAGAAATCCTCTATATTGGCAAGGCCGGAACCATAGATTCACAAGGTCGTTTCAAAAGCCAAGATGTTCCAGGGCGACTAAAGAACGTAAAAGAAGGCAACATCTCAGCTAACAGATGGTTTCTGGATCTTGTCCAAGAGAAAGGGCCAATCATCATCGAGTACATTTTCCTCTCGAAATCGACATCTCCATCGCTCGTAGAAGCACTCCTCCTGCAGGCACATTTAAACGAGCGTCATCGCTTACCGTACAAGAACAAGTCACTATAGCTATACAAACTCCATACGATCTAGAAGCATTACACGATACGCACCACGCAACATATTCGGAGAGGAGCTTATGGACACCAATTATCACGCTCACCAAACACCACAGTTCCGCGTCCTGTCGGATCGGCAGATCGAGAAGGTGTACCTGGCAACGCTGGAGTGCCTGAACCGTACCGGCGTCGAGGTGCGCAACGCCGAAGCCCGTGAGCTGCTGGCCGCCACCGGTGCCCGCGCAGACGGCACCCGCGTGCGCATTCCCCCACACATCATCCAGGATGCCATTGCCGCCGCGCCCCGCTCCTTCACACTTTGGGGACGCAACGGCGAACACCGTATCCAGGTCGTGCCCGACCGGGTCTACTTCGGACCCGGTCCCACCTGCACCTATTTCGTGGATCCGGAGACGGGCGAGCGGCGCAAGGTTCGCCACGGCGATCCTGGCCTCACGGCCCTGGTCTGCGATGCGCTGGAGAACATTGACTACGTCATGGGCCTGGGACTGATCAGCGACGTGACCCCCACCCTGGCGCCCGTCTACGAGTACGCGGAGATGGTGGCCAACACCGTCAAGCCGATCCTCCCCTGGGCCTATTCCGTCGCCAACGTCGCCGACATTTATCAGATAGCGGTGGCGGTCTCCGGCAGCGAGGCGGCCTTCCGCCAACGTCCCCACTTCGCCTTCTTCGCCACGTTTCAGTCCCCCCTGGTGCAGACAGACGAAGACCTGGCCAACGTCCTCTGGGCCGCCGACCACGACGTCCCCATCGTCTATTTGGGCGGCGGCACTGTCGGGTCCACTGCGCCGGTCACCGGGGCGGGCACGCTGGTCATCACTCTGGCCGGAGCGTTGAGCGGACTGGCGATCATCCAGCTCAAAAAGCGGGGGGCGGCGGTGTGCGTCGGCGGCGTGCCGCAGGCCATGGATCTGCGCACGGGCCGGCCATCCTACGGTTCGCCGGAGATGAGCCTGCTCAGCGCGGCCCTGGCCGACGTCTGCCGCTACCTCGGCCTGCCCCTCATGGGCACCGCCGGCGCGTCGGAGGCCAAACCGCTGGATTTGCAGGCCGCCATCGAGTCCACGGTGCAGGTGGTGCTGTCTGGCCTGAGCGGCGCCACGCTGGTGCACGACGTGGGCTTCCTGGACTGCGCCGACGTCGGCTCGCTGGAGTCGCTGGTCATGAACGACGAGATCATCGCCATGGTCCGGCGGATCATGCGCGGCGTCGAGGTCAGCGACGATACACTGATGTTGGATCTGATAGACAAAGTCGGGCCGGGGGGAGAGTTCATGTCCGAACGGCACACCGCCAGGCACTGCCGGGCCGAAATCTGGACGCCCACGCTCATGGACCGCGATCCCTGGGTGACCTGGGAAGCAGCAGGCGCCCAGACGATGCTCGACCGCATTCGGGCCAAGCTGCGGGAGATCCTGGCCACCCACCAGCCGCCGCCATTGCCTGCCGGTGTGGCGGAGAAGATTGAGGCGATCTTGCGGGAGGCTGAGGCGCGGGAGGGGAAAGGGCAGAGATGACAACGAATTCAGAGGATTAAACGAAGTCGCATCGTGTTGGGCAGCGGAAGGAGACACGAAATACCGAATGAAGGGACTATCCATCAAAGACCACCTTTGCATCCGAGAGTTGCAGGCGTTCCACGAGACACTTGACCGTGAAAAGGGGTTTGACCTAGATATGCTCAGAAACGTAGCCTATCTCTCTGAGGAAATTGGAGAGGTAGTGAGTGCAATCCGCGATTTCAAGAAAGCTGACGAAACGGCCGCATTGGAGGAAGCTAGAAGCCACCTTGGCGAGGAGCTTGCTGACTGTTTAGCTTACATCCTCAAGCTTGCGAACTACGGAGGCATAGATTTACAGGATGCATACTTGAGGAAAATGGAACGGAATCTCAACCGCACGTGGTATAAGAAACAGAGTCATCTATAGTCCTCAGCCTACCGCTTCGCACGCGGTTGAGTTCGCTGGGGTAATCTCTGAGAACCGAGGAGCAATGTGAGGTACAACAAACTGGTCAGAGATAAGATACCTGAAATCATCACCAGAAGGGGAGACAGGCCCGTAACCCAAGTGCTGG
This sequence comes from Anaerolineae bacterium, assembly GCA_034431315.1. GTDB lineage: Bacteria > Chloroflexota > Anaerolineae > VGOG01 > VGOG01 > JAUWOY01. The sequence goes on along the minus strand of DAOUDK010000024.1, from coordinate 2,384 downwards.
ATGCCAACGTGTACAGACAGGAGTTGAGAAGAAAGTTACAGGAAGAAGTGACTGAGTTTGTCGAGTCAGAGAATGCTGAGGAGTTGGCCGACATTCTTGAGGTTGTGTATGCCTTGGCTGTGGATGGAGGGGTTAGTCTATCTCAGCTTGAGGAGATGCGGAAGCAAAAACGAAGAGAAAAAGGTGGCTTTGACCAAAGAATTTTCCTTGCAGAGATTATCCCGAAGCAAGGGGCTTCTGAATTTCAGAAACTTCCCAAGCCGTAGTCATCAAGGCCCGCTGTCTCACTAACCGGGGGGCGGTTTGGATCACGAAAGCTGCGAAAGGCCGCGAAAGGCACGAAAGTCTGCTTGCCGACAGCACTTCCTTTCGTGTATTTCGTGTGCTTTCGTGACCTTCGTGTTCCGAACCCTTTTGCTGATACAGACACCTCGCCCCAATATCGTACCTTTCAGACAAGTTTCCGAAATTCAGGGGCTAAGAACCCTGGGGCCGCTGCCCAACGGGTGAGCTTCGCGCCGTTATATGTCGTATAAGGAGGCAACGATGAAAGCAGTGCGTTTGGTCAAACCTGGGCAACTTCTGGAGATGCAGGAGGTGTCCGTGCCCTCCGTGGGCGCGAAGGACGTGCTGGTCAAGGTCAAAGCAGCGGGCATTTGCCGCTCGGACATGCACTACCGTGCTGGCACCTCGACGGTCCCTGACCTGCCCCGGACGCTGGGGCACGAGGTGGCAGGTGTGATCGAGGAAATCGGCCCCGCAGTCAGGAGCGTCAAGGTAGGCGACCGAGTGTGCCTGCACTACCTGGTCACCTGCGGCGATTGCCACTACTGTGCCATGGGCAGCGAGCAGTTCTGCACCACAGGCTCGATGATCGGCAAGTATCAGGACGGCGGCTACGCCGAATACATCGTCGTGCCCTCGCGCAACGCCGTCCCTTTGCCCGACGAGATACCTTTCGAGCAAGGCGCGATAATGATGTGCTCCTCGGCCACGTCGTTCCACGCCCTCAACAAGGCAGAGGTGAAGCCGGGTGAGAGCGTGGCGGTGTTCGGCGTGGGCGGGCTGGGCATCTCAGCGGTACAGTTGGCGCGGGCCTTTGGCGCGCTGGACGTGTACGCCGTGGACATCAACGCCGATAAGCTGAAGCTGGCAGAAAGCTATGGCGCTATCCCGGTGAACGCCGGCACAGCCGACCCGGTGGCGGAGATCAAGCGACTGACTGATGGTCAGGGCGTGGACGTGGCGCTGGAGCTGGTCGGCTTGAGGCAGACGGTGGAGCAGGCGGTGCACTCACTGGGAGTGTTCGGGCGAGCGATACTGGTTGGCATCGCCGACCAGCCCTTCGAGATCCATTCCTACCACGACGTCATCCCAAAAGAAGCCCAGATCATCGGCTGCTCCGACCATCTCTTATCAGAGCTGCCCTTGCTCGTCGAGTTGGTCCGTCGGGGCACGCTGGACCTGTCGTCAGTGATCACCCGCACCGTGTCCCTGGACGCCGAGGCCATCAACGCCGCGCTGGACGACCTGGAGACCTTCGGTCCCGACGTCCGCACGGTGATCACGCCCTGAGCCTGTGGTGGTACACTGGTAGATTGGTAAATTGGTAAATTGGGCTCTGCTGTAGATGTATTGAGAATGCCATGTCCGGTTTTCTGGGAAAGCTACTGACTGTTGATCTGACCAGCCGCGAGGTGAAAGTGGCTGACTTCCCCGAAGACCTGGCCCCCAGATTCCTGGGCGGGCGGGGGTTGAACGCCCGGCAGCTCTTGGAGCATGTCGGGCCAGGGACCGATCCCCTCGGCCCGGAGAACGTCCTGATCCTCAGTTGCGGGCTGCTCACCGGCACCCAGGCTCCGGCCTCGGCGCGGCTGCACGTCGGCGCTCGCTCGCCGCTGACAGGGCTGCTGGGCAGCTCCAACGTGGGCGGCCACTTCGGGGCCGAGCTGCGAGCGGCCGGCTTCCAGAGCGTGCTCGTCCGCGGCCGCGCCGAAAGGCCGGTGGTGCTCTGGGTCCACGATGGCAAGGTCGAGATCAGAGACGCCGACGATCTATGGGGCCAGGATGCCTGGGCCACCCAGCGCCGCCTGCAGGAGACGCTTGGTGAAACCAGGGCCAAGATCATGGCCATTGGGCCGGGCGGGGAGAACAGCGTGCGCTACGCCTGCATCATGGCCGGACGGGGCCACGCCGCTGGACGCACCGGCATGGGCGCTGTCATGGGCTCCAAGAACCTCAAGGCCATCGCCGTGCGCAAGACTTCCGAAGATACTGTTGGCTAACTCGGGACAAATAGAGTGATTATGGCAACTAAAGGACCGCCTTCAGGACGATTTGTGGTAAACCAGCAGGTTAACGGGGTGGTTAGTCGGCCTTGGGCG
>DAOUDK010000023.1:0-119015 GCA_034431315.1 Anaerolineae bacterium | reverse complement strand
AAGGGTCGATCAGCGGCCATTTGTGGGGATTTATAGCCACAAAATAGCCGTAAATGCCCGTTTTGTGGGGCCATGGCCCAGATTTGCGGCACAATTAGGACTTTTAAAACACGCTCTCAGAATATTCATGTCTAATTATCTCCTTGTCTGACGCAGATGAACGCTGATAACGCTGTTTTTTTGATCTTATCTGCGAAAATCTGCGTCCTATTTCCCGCCGATGACGACATTCTGGATGCGGATGTGGGGCGCGCCAAAGGTGACGGGCAGGCCACCCTGCCCTTTGCCACAGGTGCCGCCCGACTGCAACCACTCGAAATCGTTGCCGATGGCATCAATGTTCATCAGCGTGGTGAACAGATTGCCGGCCAGGATCACGTCTTTGACCATCTCAGCGATCTCGCCGTCGCGGATCATATAAGCGTAAGCCGAACTGAAAGAAAAGTTCTCCAACGCCGTTTGCCCACCGTACATATCGCACGCATAAACGCCCAGCTTGATGTCCTTGATCATGTCCTCGAAAGGAGTCTCGCCGCCCTCAATGGCCGTGTTGGTCATGCGCACGATGGGTGGATAGCGATAGCCCGTCGCCCGCGCGCTGCCGGTGGGTTTCTCTCCCATCTTGGCCGCCGTCTCGCGAGAGTGGAGGCGACCGACCAAAATGCCATCTTTGATCAAATCGGCCCGTCCCATCGGCGTGCCCTCGTCGTCGTATTTGTGTGTGCCACGAAGCCCAGGAAGCGATCCATCGTCAAACACGTTGAGGATGTCTTGCCCAAAACGTCGCCCCAGGACCATCATCTCTTGGGCCTTGGGGTTCTCGTAGACAAAATCCGATTCGGAGAGATGCCCAAAAGCTTCGTGGATAAAGACCCCTGCCAACCGCTGATTGAGCACGACAGGGTATTGGCCACCGACCACGGTCTCCGCGCTCAACAGGTCTACGGCGCGTTGGGCCGCCGCCTGCGCCATCTCCTCGCGTCCCAGCGCAAAGTCGAACCCATCCTGTCCAGAGCGAGCTTCTATCGCGGTCTGCACGTTGTCACCGTCTCGCGCAATTGCGCCAAAGCGTATCGTGACCATTGGCTGTTCTTCTTCCAAAAACGTGCCTTCCGAGTTAGCGAAAAAGACGCGGCTGAAGGTGTCGTTGTAGCTACACTGCGTGTCCACGATCTTGTCGCTGTAGCCTAGCAAGATGTTGTTGTACCCCTCGACCAGGGCCTTTTTGTCGGCCATCGTCACGCCTCGAAAGTCGTGCGCCAGCGCCACCACGATTCGATCCTCAGAGACGGGGACGGGAGCCAGTTCAATTGGCTCCTCGCTTTGAGCGACCCTGGCGCATTGGTATGCCTGCTCGACCTTGGTCAACAGATCGCCACGGTCGTTGAATGTAGCGATGCCCCAGCCGCCATCCTTGCACAGGCAACGCACGATGCCCCCCGCATCAATCACCGCGCTGGCCGTCTCCAGGTCTTGGCCACGATAGGCAACGGTCGTGGCCTCTCGTTCTTCTATTCGGATTTCGGTGTAGTCGGCCTGGCTACTCTTTAGTGCTGCTTCGATTTTGTCTCGCATACGTTCTCCTCCTTCAAAAGCTGCCAATAGAAAGATAGCCCATCGTCCTTCAGAGCCAAAGCCAGGGCTTCCTGGGAATCGGTCATGCGAGCCCAACTGTGCTCAGGCAGGAATCCCGATTTGCCTCCCACTAACTCCGCACCAGAGCTTAGCAGCTTGCTTAGAGGAACATCATGATGGGCTGTCTCCAGTATGTGAACTGGCTTCAGCCAGATGAGGGCTGGAAGTTCCATCATGGGCCAGGGTTGCCCATCGAGCTCAGCAAGGAAAATGACCAGGCAGGTCTCACCCTGGTTGTTCTCGTGCCAGGGCTGGTGTGGCGGCGTGCGGTAGTAGCGAAAGACCACGGCTGCCGGACGCTCTTTGCCTCGTAATGTCGCCCGCTCGACATCGCCCTGGCTACGCACGATGATGGTCTCGGGGCATGGAAGCAATCTGACACCACAGCCTATCTCCTCCTGGGCCTCCCGCAGTACGCCGGCCGTCAGGGACTCGTCTTCGTCCTCTACACCACCGCCGATGCCTGTTAGCTCGATTATCTGGCGGGAGTCTTCTGCTCGTGGTGGGCGAATGCCATACAGGAACCGACCACCCTGGCGCAGGATCAGGCTGGTTCCCACGAAGACGTCATCGGGCACAATGTCAGAGAGATGCTGAGGCTTTTCGGCGACTTCGTGCGTCACTATGTTACTCCTTGCAAATCAGAGATAGTGTTTCACTAATTCAGACCCAGCACCCAGTACAGCGTTTTCTCTCTCGTGACCTCTTCCCCAAGCTGTATTTGACTGGCATCCAGGTAGCGCATAAACTCCCGGAAGCAAGCGGCTATTGCAGCCTGCATGGTCCCATCAGGTTGGACGCCCTCTTCCCACCACCAGTTGGTGATGGTCAGCTCGCGTATCTTTTTGTCGAAGGACGGATCGAAGCGAGCCGCGAAACGATCGCCGTAAATCAGTTGCGGCCTACGACGTTGATGGGGTCAAACTGGATGCAGCCGACGTGGCGGATAAAATCCACGATTCCGGCCTTGCCTTCCAGCCGCCGTGGCGGCCATAGGCGCTGGTGTGCCAGCAAGAATCGCCGGGCGTGGGTTTTGCTCAAAGTTATGGTTGGGGAAGGGAGACTGGTCTTGGGCATAGTTTTTGTCCCCGAACCGAAAAAGGCTGTTGGGGACCGTCTGCGTCACTCCAACAGCCTTTCTCAGCTTCAAGGACTACAGATGACCAGAAGCCGATACCGGTTTGCCTGTGGGCAAAAGCGTCCAGTAGCAAGCCTGTATCTGGCGTTCCAGGCCTGGCAGAACTGGATCTACCAAGCCTAGCGGATGGCCTTCTCCGTCTGGAGATCGAAGGCGTGCATGTTGTCTATGTTCACCACAACCTCAATCGTGTCCCTCACCCTGACGCCGGTCCGAGGGTCAAACCGACCCGTGAAGCTCTTCTCCCCTATCAAGAAATGAACAAAAACTTCATTTCCCATCAGCTCCGTCACATCTACCTGGGCCTTGATCTTGCCTGGCGTGATGTTGGGAGGGGTAAACTGGGGATCATGGAGGTCATCGGGCCTTATGCCGAAGATCACCTTCTTGCCTTTGTAGGGGAGAAGTACTTGCAGCTTATCCCCAGGAACTTTCAGGCGAAAAGTGCCACCGTCCACGTAAAGGTCCCCATCCTCGCCCACCAGGGTGGCCTCGAAGAAATTCATGGCTGGACTCCCGATGAACCCGGCCACGAAGAGGTTGGAGGGGTAGCTGTAGAGGTTCTGAGGAGTGTCCATCTGCTGCAGGAGGCCATCCTTCAATACCACCACCCTCGTCCCCATGGTCATGGCCTCCACCTGGTCGTGGGTCACGTAAATGAAGGTCGTCTCCAGCCGCTGGTGAAGCTTGGAGATCTCGGCCCTGGCCGACACCCTCAGCTTGGCGTCCAGGTTCGACAGCGGCTCGTCCATGAGGAAGACCTTGGGCTCCCTGACGATGGCCCTCCCCACAGCAACCCTCTGCCTCTGGCCTCCCGAAAGCTGCTTGGGCTTACGAGCCAGAAGCTCCCCGATCTTGAGAATGTTGGCTGCTTCCTTCACCCTCCTTTCTATCTCGTCCTTGGGCGTCTTCCGCAGCTTCAGCCCGAAGGCCATGTTGTCGTAGACGCTCATGTGGGGGTAGAGGGCATAGGACTGGAAGACCATGGCGATGTCGCGGTCCTTGGGGGGGACGTCATTAACTAACTGGCCCCCGATGTAAATGTCGCCCTCGGTGATCTCCTCCAGGCCGGCCAGGAGGCGGAGGGCAGTGGTCTTGCCGCATCCCGAGGGGCCCAAAAGCACCAGGAACTCCTTGTCGGCGATCTCAATGTCCAGGTCGTCGACGGCCACCACATCGCCAAAATGCTTGGTGACCTGCTCGTAAGTTACACTAGCCATAATATCGCTCCTTTCTTTTCAAATCATGTTTCTTGTGGCTGCTCCACACTGTAAGTTCAAAAGATGGCACCGTGAGCACAGGTGTATTATATCCTCAAATTGCCTCTTTGTCAAAGAGACGCGGGACTCGACAAACCAAGGATGCTGGTCAGTGATGTCTTCATAGCATTGGGGGTAGCTTTAGTAGATAACGCCTCATACCTAGCTGCCAAAGCGTGGCAGCCTGCTCTGTAATCCCGTTTTTGTCGCAGACCATCACCTCCTTCCCCTGTCCAGCGTTGGCAATGTCACGACGGAATAGCGGAAGACGAAAGACACGAATGTATAAAATGATAGCCCATAACAGAGCTTTTGTCAAATGCCTGGGACGCTGGGCCAAAGATCCCGCGCACTACCTTGTTCCCTCAGAAGTTCACGTATCCGAACGGCTGCGCTTTTCGGACTTCCCTGGCATGCAAAAAGGCCAAGCTTCTCAAAACCTCCAACCTCCTGGGAACAGGGAAGGAATTCAAAATAAATCCCAGCGCCAGGGCCATTGTTGGCAATCACGTTGTATGCCAGTTCCCTGCCGATCTCCGGCATGATCAAGTGTATGGCCCGAATAGCATCACGCCAACCTTCAGCGACTGCCACGATTTCAGCGTCGGTCAACTCGTGAAGATGCTTCTTACCTGTTTCTTTCACGAGGAGCATCATGTCAAACGGGCGCCGCATGAAATACGGTACCAAGAGGGTTGCTGGCCCATAGTCCTTGATCACAAGTTCAGAGGGATTTTCGCGCAATAGATATGTGGAGACTGTTTCCCCACGCTCCCTTTCGAAGCGCCAGTTGTCACGCATCTGCCTGGGCATGACATTGCTGAGCGCGATTTGCTGGTGACCGTGAGCGAGAGAACCGCCAACGAGGCGACCGTGGTTTTTGATGATCAGAACCAAACCGTGATAGCCGTCCGGATCCTCCCAAGACTCAGACGGGGGCAAGAATTCCTTAGAGTCTGTGAGAATCTTCCTTTCCAGAGCCGCAAGTCGTTGCATGACGACGACGCGATCCGAAAGGGGCATGTTGTGCCAATCCTTGTCGTGTTGAGACGATGTCCATTGAAGAAAATGCAAGCCGTGGGACTTTCGCCCTCTAGTCTCAACAGGCGCCAGGGTCCAGGCCAGAGGCGGGAGGCAACCGCGGTTGCACGCAATCCCCTTAGAGCGATTACGGTTGATCTCCAACGGGTACAGAATGGGGAAAAGGTTCTTGTTAATAAAGGTAAAACCTTCACTGAGGTCAGCGACATCAATGATGCCTGTTGTTTTGCCTTTACAGATGATACATTCTTGCTCCGAAGTGCTTGCTGGCGGCGGTTGATAATCGTGGGGCCGGCGGGCGCGAGAGGAATTGTATATGATTCGGTCTCCGTTCCTGGGATCAATCTGATACACACCATCTGGAAGGAACTCGGAGATCCCCTCTTCCTCCCGAAACAGCGTCACCAACTCAGGAAACGAGAGAGCTTCTATGTCCTCAGCCTGGAGAATAGCTGCAAGTGCCTCGCGGTTAAGTCGCCGGCTCATGGTCGCGAACTCCGGGGTCTAGGCCGATGGCATCGAGAAAGTCGCTCACCCGATTCTCCCAGGTGAAGTAGGGGACGGTAGCGTGATAGGCATTTTGCCCCATCGCTTTTCGCAGTTCATCATCGGAAAGAAGCATTTCCAAGGCGTAGGCGAACCCGTCCACATCGTCTGCCTGGACAACAATGGCGCCGCGCCCCAGTTTCAAAGGCGGGCTGCCCTCTTTGAAATGGACTTCTTTGGCATCGGTTCCCAGCAAGTATTCGGTCACGAACGGAACAAGATGGCTTGCCACCACCGGAACGCCTGTGGCAGCCGCCTCCTGCGCCGACATGCCGAAACCCTCCATGACAGACGGCGTACAGTAGACATCTGTAACCGCGTAGAGGGTCGGCAATAGATCCCAGACGGAGCCTACCACTGCGATGTGGTTCTGCAAATTGAGGCCGCGGATCAAATGCTTGAGCTTCCCGGCCAGATCTTCTTGGTTCTCGTCAATGGAGACCACGAGAAAGCTGTTTGGAGTTCGCTGATGGGCGGGTGCAGCACCTTCGGCAAAGGCTTTGATCAACACGTCTTTGCGTTTCGTGGTGTCTGTGCGGCTGATTTCCGTGACGATCTTACATTCACGCACTTCCGCCGGCGGCAATGCCGCTTCGCTTCCTTCGCCAGACCGTTGGCTCAGAAAATCCCAGACGTTGTCTTCATTCGATACTTCTCGGGGGTGATAGCGATCTGTGTCTACACACGGAGGTAAGAGCAAGGGGGCTTGGGTGTATCCATAGTCTTCCCTCAACGCTCGCTCAACTACGGAGGACGTGGCCGCGATGGCGTCTAAATCCGGGATCAGGCTTCTTTCGGTGGCTATACGTTCATCTACTCGCAGGCCGATCCAGCGATCTGGCGGCACGTTGCGCTTCTTGATGGCGCCCAGAGAGTGAGGGAGCCAAACATGCTTCACTCGTTCTTGACGATCCCTGTTGTATAAAATCCCGATCTTGGCCCCGTCCCAGTAGTGGGACATGATCAAATCAACCCTGGCCCCTTCGGCGTTGAGGAAACTCTTCAGTGATTCGACCAGACTGGGTATCCGTTCGTCCATATCCTCTTTGCGGACGAATTTGGGCCACCCATCCTCCATATACAGAATGCGCTGGTGCTCGTCCTTGTAATGAACTCCTTTGCGCCACTCGCCGGTGACTGGATGAGGATACCCTCCGCGATTCACAATCGTGACCTTGAAGCCAAGCTTCGCCAATGCGGCGGTGTATTGGTTCACAAACACATTCTGCCCACCGGTGTCTGGAAGGCCGGGAATGATCTTCCACTGGTGGATGCCGTGGTTGGTGATCATCAATATATGTTTCCTGGGGGAAACAAGAAACGCTTTGTGCTTTTCCTGGAAAACGACTGGTGCGTCAGACATGAGACAATCTCGATTGGGTGTGGCCAAAACCTGCAGTAGTGACGACTTTAGTCGTTCCAAGCGCCTGAAGTCGCCATTACTTTCCACAGATTTTGGCCACCCCCATCTCAATTTTGTGGGTATCCTTACGAGCGCCAATCCACCGACAGATTCCCTTCGCCATCCACCGTCACCGGCAGTGGGTCGCTCAGCTCACCGACAAACGCGCCGTCGGGAGCGAACATGCGCGACGCCAGGAAAACCCACTCGCCCTCAGGACCAAGCACCAACTTGCCCGCGTATAGCGAGCCGATCCGGTCGCCGACCAGGAACTCATCGGTGGAAAAGCGAAACGGCCCCAGTGGGCTGTCGGCGACTAGATAGTGGGTACCGGTGACCGGTTCCAGGCCGGCGCGCTGACGCCAGTGGCCTGAATGGGCGCTGGCGACTGTGCAGAAAAGCAGATAATAGCGGCCGTTGATTTCTACGAGTTGCGGCACTTCCAGGTGGCCGAAATCGCCTGGTTCCGTCACGGGAGGAAGCACTTCCCAATGAATCAGATCCTCAGAGCGGGCGTGGGCGATCACACCGCGGCCATCCGTCGGACCATGGTTGACCCGAGCGGTGACTAGAGCGCGAAAGTCGCCGTTTTCCGGATGTTGAAAAACCCAGGGATCCCGCCAGGCCTGATCGTGCCACAGGCTCAGGTCGAGTTGTTCATACCAGCGAGGGTCAGTGCTGATGAGGGGATTCGCCGCGTGCTTACGCCAGTGGATGAGATCGGTGGAGGTGGCCAGACCGATGCGCTGGATGAGGCCCCTCTCGGCCCGGTTGCCACCGGTGTAGAAGAGATACCACAGCCCGGCATGGTGAATGATGCTGCCAGTCCAGGTGGTGTAGTTATCCCAGACATTTGTGCTGGCCGGGCTGGGATGTAGCGCATCGGGTAGCACCTGCCAGGTGCGCAGGTCTTGGGAGACGGCGTGGCCGATAGAGACGTTCCAATGGCGCAGTTCCTGCTTGCCCAAAGAACGGGGCGCTTGCAGATAGAAAAGGTGATGGTCAGGGCCATCTTGGACCAGCCAAAAGTCCCAAAGCCATTTATCGGGCAATCGTAATGCCATAGTAAGAGACGCCCACAGACCTACGCCCCTCCTTTGATTCCACTGGTGGCCACGCTCTGCACGAACCACTTCTGGAACAGCAGGAAGACGATGAGCACCGGGATGGTGATCATGGAGGCGAAAGCGAAGATGTCGCCCCACACCTTCGGGTCGTAGCTGAAGAACTGCTGCATGGCCACGGGCAGGGGCCGGTACTCAAAGCCGCGGGTCACCATCAGCGGCCACAGGAATTTGCCCCAATTGGCCAGGAACTGCAAGATGGCCACGGTGGCGAAGACGGGCCGCGACAGGGGCAGGATGATGCTCCAGTAGATGCGGAACGGGCTGGCCCCATCTACCAACGCGGCCTCGTCCAAATCCTTGGGCAGACCGATGAAGAACTGATAAAACAGGAATATAGAAAAAGCGTCGGCGATGAAGGGGATGATCTGAACGTGGTAGCTATCGAGCCAGCCAAACTGATTGACCATCAACAGGAGGGGGACGGCCACCGCTTCGAAGGGGATGATGATCAGCGCGATGATCAGCGCCAGGATGCCCTGACGCCCCCTGAAGCGCAGCCGGGCCAGGGCGTAGGCGATCATGCTGTTGATCACCAGCCCTCCCAAAACCGTGCTACCTACGATGAACACAGAGTTGAACATGATCCGCCCGAAGGCCATCTGGTCGAAAACGTCGCGGTAGTTCTGGATCCCTATCTCGCCGTAGGGTACGAAGGCCACCAACCTGCTCATATCGCGCACGATCTGCGACTCGGTGGTCTTGATCGAGGACACGACCATGAAGATGATGGGGAAGAGGAAGAAGAAGGCCAGCAGGATCATTACCAGATAGGTGATCCCCAGCCGAATCCCCTTCCGAATCCGGTAGCCCAGGCTGTAGGGAGTTGCCGCAGTTACTGTAGTAGCACTCATCTCAGCTCACTGCCCTTTCTTCTCGCAGGAACACCCGTTGCAGCAGCGAGACTCCCAGCACGATCAGGAAGAACACTACCGAAATGGCGGAAGCGTAACCAACTTTGAGCTGCTTAAACCCCTGTCTATACACCAGGATCATGGTCGTCATGGTGGCCTCCTGCGGCCCGCCCCTGGTCATGACCCACACCTGGTCGAACAGCTTGAAAGCCAGAATGGTGGTAGCGATCACCACGAAGATGGTGGTGTTGCGCAGTTGGGGCAGGGTGATATTCCAGAATTGCTGCCAGCGGTTAGCGCCATCCACCTGAGCGGCCTCGTACAGCTCGTCTGGGATGCCCTGCAGGCCGGCCAGGTAGATCACCATCTGGAATCCCACCCCCTGCCAGATGGACAGCAGCATGATGGCGGGGAAAGCCAGCTTCGTGTTGATCAGCCAGTCGTAAGGACCCAGGCGACCAAATGAGATGGTCTGGAGGAAGGCGTTAATCAAACCCTCCCCAGGGTTATACAAAAAAGTCCAGATGATGGCCACCACGACCATGGTGGTCACCACTGGACTAAAGTAGACGGTGCGGAAGACGTTGACGAAGCGGAGTTTCTGGTTGACCAGAACGGCCAGCAAAAGGGCGAAAGCAGTCTGCAGCGGAACGACGACGGCGGCGAAGACGAAGTTGTTGAGCAGCGCCCGATGGAAGGCTTCGTCGTCGAGCAGGCGCACGAAGTTGCGGAGGGCGATGAAGCGGGTGGGCAGGTTGAGGTTGGGGATGAGCCGCTGATTCGTGAAGGCCAGACCGAAGGCCATGAGGAACGGGATCAGCAAGAAGACGATCAGCAGGAGCAGTGCTGGAGCGGAGAAAAGCCAGGCCATGATGGCCTCGCCTCGTCGCCGGCCGGTGAGCCCCTTCTCGGCCGGTACCGCTTTTGCGGTCAGAGCCTGTACTGCCATGATGTCCTCCTAGTTGAGTGGCTGGGGGCTCGGTCGGAAACCTCGCCCATCGAGACTTCTCGAGCCCCCAGCCGTTTACGTCTGATACAAGCTGTTATGGGCTCGGATACCCCTGGTTGTCCTCGATGTCCTGATCAATCTTCTTGACCGCCTTGTCCAACTCGGTCTTGACATCGGCGCCAGTCACGATGTTCTGGATCGCCTCGGCGAAGGACTCGGTGATGGTCGGATAGGCCGGAGTGATGGGCCGCGGCACGGCCACCCCTCCCTCCAACTGCTGGACGAAGATGTTCAACGGACCACCCTCACCAAACAATTCCGACTTGGCCAGGGCCGACTTGCGAGCCGGCACCGCACCGTTGGCGTTGGTCATGCGCAGGATCTGATCCGGGTCAATCAGATACTCCAGGAACTTCCACGCCGCCTCGGGATTCTTGGACTGCGACGTGATGCCCCAGCACCAGGAACCCATCCCCGTGGCCGCCTTCGCCCCAAACTTCGGCATCGGCAGCAGCACCAGGTCGTCGCCCAGGTTCTCGCTGTGCGGCCGTCCACATCCAGTGACCAACGAAGGCCAGGGCTGCTTTCTTGGTGCCGTAGAAACTGTCGTCCCCCGCCGGCTTGACGTTGGCATACCCATCCTCGAACAGGCTCTGGAACCACTCCAACGCCTCCACCGCCTCGGAACTGTTGAGCACGCCGTCGGCCGACTGGTAGTCGCTGCGATCAATCAGGTCAGCACCCCAGCTCTGGATGATGGGCGAGAACCCATAGGTGTACCACTCGCCCTGACCGTAGTTCATCTTGAAGTCAATGGCGTATTCCACCTCGTCCAAAGCCTGCAGCTTCTCCAGGGCGTCGTTGAACTCGTCAAGAGTCCAGGCGTCCTCGATGCTGGTGGGGATGCGCACCCCAGCCTTCTCCAAGTAAGCCTTGTTGCCCCAGATGGCCAGACCAGAGTCAAAGGTGCCCAGGGCGTACAGCTTGCCGCCGTAGGTGCCCTGCGCGATGATCGAAGGCAGGAAGTCGGCCTTCAACGAAGCGGACACGTATGGATCCATGGGGGTCAGGTGACCGGCCCAGGCGTAGTTGTACAGGAACGGGCCATCGAAGTCCAGCAGGTCGGGCAGATCACCAGCCAGGGCGGCCGCGCTCACCTGCTCGTTGTAAGAACCCTCAGGCAACCGTATGGCCTCGACCTCCACCTCGTCCTGCATGGCGTTGAAGTCCTCCACCTGAGCGTCGAGCACATCCCGCTCCTCACCCTTCCCTGAGTGGAACCAAACCTTGATCTTCACCTTCTCCTTGGGTACCGGCGTAGGCTCTTCCTTCGGCTTGGGGGTCGCGGTAGGTGCGGGCTTAGGGGTCGCGGTAGGTTCGGGTTTGGGCGCACAGGCAGTCATCAGCACTGCTATAGATGTTCAGATAATGATTTGGACATTTGGCCCGTTTTTCACGCTTGCTGAAAGGTCATTTTGTCCAAAACATTATCTGAAGGACTATATCACCAGCAAGGCAGTGCCCACAATTCTTGCGATTTTCATTTCTGTTTCCTCCTTTTGTATTTTGGATTGGGGACGGATTTATCGTCCGTACCCTGGCTGCTGGACCGCAATCCAGCGGCGGCGAGTAAGAACAAGTTGTTTCTCTAGCATCACCCCCTTTTCATGTTCGATGTCGGCAATGTCACTACAGATGTCGGAAGATGAGAGATTGCCAATATTGTAACCCATAACAGGGACTTTGTCAAGTACTTGGACGTTGGGCCGCTAGCTTCCCATCAGATGAATCCAGCGGCGATCTTTCGGTAAATGGCCTCCCTGTCGAGGCTGCCGGCGATGGGGCCTACCGTCCTCAGCTTGATCTCGGCCACCTCACGGCCCACGAGAACTGCTTCGTGCGGCGAACGGCCGTCCAGGATGGCCACCAGAAATCCGGCCCAGAAGGCATCGCCCGCGCCGGTGGCATCGGCCACCGGCACATGCCGCGATTTCACGTGCAGCAACCGCCCCTCCCCATCCTCGTAGACGGAGATGCCCTGCGCCCCCTGGGTCAGGACCACCCGCTTCACGCCCCAATCGTGGAAACGTCTAGCGCTGTCGGAGAGCGAGAGATCCGCTCCGAACAGCCGTTGGCAGTCAGTTCGGGACGGCTTGACCACGTCCACGTATCGGCAAGCCTCGGCCAGCACCTCGGCGGGCTCGGTCGGAGACCTTCGCCCATCGGCGTCCCACAGGCTGAAATGATAATTCGGTTCGAGGGAGATCAGGCAGCCACGGGCTCGTGCTCGGCGCAGCGCGTCCAACACGGCGGTGCGGCTGGATTCCTGGGACAGGGCAAAGGCGGAAGTGTGCACCACTCTGGCCCGCTCGATGGCTGCCTGCGGCACGTCTTGCGGCGATAGACGGGCATCACTGCCCCGATAGATGACAAAATCGGCGGTGGCCGCGCTGCGGGTGACGAAGGCCAGGGTGGTGCGCGCTGCGGCATCCGTCTTCAGATAGTCGCTGCTGATCCCCTGCCGTTCCATCTCTCGGCGCACGAAGCGTCCGAAGGGGTCATCGCCGACCCGGGCCGCCACCGCCGCCCGGCCGCCCAAACGGCCCACGTTGGCCGCCAGGTTGGTCACCGAACCGCCCAGGTAGCGGCGAAACCCACCGGCCTGCTCCAATTTGCCCACCGCTTCGGTGGAGATGAAATCAACCAGCGCCTCGCCCACCGACAGAACGTCAATGTCTCCTTCGGGAATCCGCCACGTCACGGGCCACCTTCTCCTTTGATGAAGTACAATTCGGCCAGCTCCTCCAGCGGGATGTCGTTCTCAGGAGTCGGCTGGAGGAAGTAGGGATGGATGGGCAGGGAGGGGAATTGCAAATTGTGAATTGTGAATTGTGAATCAGGGTCGGGCTCGGTCGGAGACCGTGGAGGTTTCCCGCGCCCATCGAGCCTCCCCAGAATCTGCTCGAACTGGCGGGCGGTGCTTTCCCAGGTGTAGCGGTCGTGTACGCGACGGCGACCGGCCTCGGCGTAGCGCCGCCAGGTCGCCTCATCGCCCAGCACTCGGAGCAAACCGCGGGCGATGTCGGCCGGGTCGAAGGGGTCAACCAGCACGCCGTACTCCTCGTCGCCCTCCCGCAGGCTCTCTGCTGGGCCGCCGTTTTTGGTGACCACGGCCGGCAATCCAGCGGACATGGCCTCCAGCGGGGCCAGCCCGAAAGGCTCGTGATAAGCAGTCAGAGCGAACACCGACTGACTCTCGGCCAGGAAACGATAGGCAGCCGCCAGCTCGTGCTGGCTGTCCAGCGAGAAGAGGCTGATCTTGCCCCGCAACTCACCTTCATCCACCACCGCCATGACCTGGGCCAGCACCTCCTTGGCTCCCTCGTCGGCCTGCCCTGTGGAATAGGGACAATTCCACAGGGCCTGGGTGTAGCCGGCCAGCGGGTTGTCCAGCCCCCGGCTGACCAACAGCAGATTGGCCTTGGCCTGCAACGGTCGGCTTTCGGCGAAGGCCCGCACCAGCCCGAGGTGATTCTTCTTCACGTCCAGCCGACTGGAGGCCACGACGACGGGCAACTCCCGTCTCCCTGGCGCGATGTCTCGGGCCAGCCTGGCCCGAACTTTGGCGCGGGTGGCCTGCTCGACCGCGCTCCGGGCTTCTTTGTCGAACACCTGCAGATTGACGCCGGGGGGGATGACCATCAGTCGCCGGTCGTCGTGCACGTCAATGGCTCCGCGATAGGCGGGATGGGCGTACTGCTCAAAGCGCTCCAGGGCGGTGCTGGCCGTGCACACGCTGGCCTGGCTCATGGCGATGCGCTCGGCGGTGATGCGGCGGGCAAAGTGGAAGCGGGCGTCCAGCTCAGCCAGGTTGTCCCACATCGCGCCCAGCTTCTCCATCTTCTGCGCTCCCAGCGAATGGGGGGTGAAAGTGAAGGGGATGCCCGTTTTTTCCCGCAAGACCGCTGCCGTGAGGCCGCCGTCGGCGTAGTGAGCGGTGATGGCATCCGGGAAGCGGCCTCCCTGCTGATAAAAGCCGATAATGTGGAGAGCGAATTCAGTACCCAGATAGGGCCACAGTTCCTCTTTCGGCAGGAAGCGGTCGCCGCCAAAGGGGAGGCGCACGATGCGCACGCGCCCCCCGGTCCCCCCAACCCCTCGGCCTTGCTCAGGGCAGGCTTTGGGGGGGCAGGGGGGCTCGTGGCCGGGGTAGGCATCCAGCGGGGCGGCGAACTCAGGCCAATGGGGGTCCACGACTTGGCGGGTGATGATGTCCACCCGATGTCCCCGCCGGGCCAGCGCCAGGGCCACCTCTTTGACGTACACCAACTGGCCGCCGAAGTCAGGATGTTGGGTCCAATAGCTGTCATGGGGATCGAAGTTCCCCTGGGGATTGAGAAAGGCGATGAACATGATCTCGGAAGCCTCCTTTGCCGGGCCTGTTTCGGATGCGCCTTCGAGTATCATAGTATGATTCCTATCTTTTGTCAAGCGTTCCCTGAGATTTTTTGAGTTTGTCAATCGTGGCTTTTACTGCTATAATGAGGGTGCCTTATCAGAAGCGAGGGTTCTCAATGGAAATCATACTCACCCACGAAAACACCGACTTCGACGCTCTGGCCTCACTGCTCGGAGCGTGGAAGCTATATCCGGACGCGATACCGGTTCTGCCCCGGCGGCCCAACCGCAATTTGCGCCATTTCCTGACCCTCTACTGGGACGAGCTGCCCTTCGTGCGGGCCGATGATCTGCCCCACCGCCGTATCGAGCGAGTTATCCTGGTAGATACCCAGGCCCTCACTCAATTGAAGGGCATGAGCTCGCGGACCAAGGTGCTGATCATTGACCACCATGCCCTCGATCGGGATCTGACGCCAGGCATGACTTATTCCGGTGAGGAGCTAGGAGCTACTGCCACCTTACTGATTGAGCAGATCAGCGAAACCCACCTGCCTCTCTCGCCCATCGAAGCGACATTGCTCCTCCTCGGCATCTACGAGGACACAGGCTCGCTTTCTTATCCCAGCACCACCCCCAGGGACATGCGCTGCGCTGCCTGGCTCCTGGAACAACGAGCCAACCTGGAAGTGGTCAACAAATTCCTCCACCACCCTCTCTCGGAAGAACAACGCCAGCTCTACGATCAACTTCTGGACAATAGCCAGATCCACGAATTCGACGGCCAATCGGTGGTCATCGCTACCGCCATCGCTAAGGGTTATGTCGAGGAGATCTCCACCCTGGCCCACAAGCTGCGCGATCTGTTCGAGCCAGCCGCCCTCTTCGTGCTGGTGGAATTGGAAGAGCACATCCAACTGGTGGCTCGCTCTTCCAGCGAGACGATTGACGTGGCAGAGATAGCCGCTCGCCTCGACGGCGGCGGGCACAGCCAGGCCTCGGCCGCCCGGATCCGGGGACAGACTTTGGACCAGGCTCGGGACGAGCTTCTGGAGCTTCTAAAAGCTCACATCAAGCCCGCCGTGACTGTCGGCCAGATCATGTCCTACGGCGTCCACACCCTTCCGCCCGACACCACGGTAGCCGAGGCGGCGGAGATGATGCGCCGCTACGGCCACGAGGGCTTCCCCGTGGTGGTGGAGGGGCAGATCGTGGGCATCTTGACCCGAGGCCAAATTGACAAGGCCCTGCAACTCGGCTTCGACAACCTTTCCATCAACTTTTACATGTACAAGGGAGCGGTCAGCGTCCGTCCCGATGACCCGGTGCAGAAGCTGCAGGACGTGATGATGGAACACAGCCTGGGACAGGTGCCCGTGGTCGAGGGAGGCAAGATCATCGGCATCGTCACCCGCACTGACCTGATCAAGCTTTGGAGCGCTCCTCCCCAACGCCCCCGCCGAGCGGAGATCGCCCAACTGATCGAGGACGCCTTGCCTGCCTCCCTCTTGGAACTGATCCAGCAGGCCAGCCAAACAGCGGCCCAGATGGGCTCTTCCCTCTACGTGGTAGGCGGCTTCGTGCGCGACCTCCTCCTGGGGACACCCACCCTGGATCTGGACCTGGTAGTGGAGGGAAACGCCATAGCCCTGGCCAGGCGTTTGCAGAAAAGGGTCGGAGGGCGGGTGACGAGCCACGTCCGTTTCGGCACGGCCAAGCTGATCCTGGACGCGAAAGCCTTCCCCATCCCCTATTTGGACTTTGTCACCGCCCGTACCGAATTCTATGAGCACGCCACGGCCCTGCCCCAGGTGGAGCGCAGTTCCATCAAGCAAGACCTGCACCGCCGCGATTTCACCATCAACACCCTGGCCATCTGCCTGGACCCTGACCGCTACGGTGAGCTTCTGGACTTCTACGGGGGCGAGCAGGATTTGAAGAGAGGGCTGATCCGCGTGCTGCACAGCCTCAGCTTCGTGGAAGATCCTACCAGGATGCTCAGGGCAGCCCGCCTGGAGCAGCGACTGGGTTTTCGCCTCGAAGAGCGCACCGAGGAGCTCATCGGCAATGCCCTGGACCTGCTGGATCGCACCACGGGAGAACGCATCCGCCACGAGCTCTACCTGATCCTGGAAGAAGCAACGCCAGAGGAGGCCCTGTGTCGCCTGGATGAGCTGGGAGTGCTGGCTCAGATACATCCCCGACTCAGGTGCAATGGGTGGCTCACGGAGAAATACCGACTTCTGCGACAAGCCCTAAAAACTAAAAGCTGGAAACTGGAAGATGGCGAGCGGCTTGTTGTCGAAATCCTCTATCTCGCCCTGCTGACCTATCGCCTGAGCGCGCCGGATCTAGAAAGCCTCGTCAAGCGGCTCAAGATCGCCAGCGAGGAGGCCGCGCTGTTGCGCCAGGTCAACAGGCTGCTGTTTTCGACAAGCGAACTGGTCAAAGAGCGTCGGCCCAGCGCTATCTACCGGCTGCTGAAACACTACTCCACGCCAGCCATCTTCGTCCTGTGGATAGCCACCGATTCGGAGCCAGTGCGAGAGCGATTGGAACTGCATCATCGGACGCTGCGTTTCGTCGAGCTTGAGATAGACGGCGAGTATCTCAAGGCCATGGGCCTCCGGCCCAGCCCCCTATTCGGCCACATTCTATCCGCCCTCCGTGACGCCCGCCTCGACGGGGAGGTGAGCAGCCTGGAGGAAGAAGAGTCGCTCGTCGAGGAGTTGCTGGCTAAAAGTGGGACGAATCGTGTTTGACATCTAGCGAATCATGCTTTACAATATACCCTACCGGACACTTTTCACAGGAGAGATCAGAAACCAGGTTTTTGGTCGGTATGACACCTCTGCGTGCCCCAGCAGATTCCAAAAGAACGATCTGCTTGCCCAGACAGGGAAAAAACCTGGTTTCTCCATCCAAAAAGGAGGAACTAATGAAGGAATACCAAACTGAACAACTCAGGAACATAGCCCTTTTGTCCCACGGCAGCGCGGGGAAGACCTCTCTGGCGGAGGCCATGCTCTTTAACACTGGGGCCATTACCCGCCTGGGCAACGTGAATGAGGGGACGACGGTCTCCGATTACGACGAAGAGGAGGTCCGCCGCCACATCTCGCTCAGCACCTCCCTCATACCCTGCGAGTGGGACGGCCACAAGATCAACGTCCTCGACACCCCTGGCTATTTGGACTTCGTGGGCGAGGTCAAAGGAGCCATCAGGGTGATTGATGGCGCACTGATTCTCCTCGACGCCGCGTCGGGCGTGGAGGTGGGCACGGATCTGGTCTGGAGCTACGCCGACGAGCAGAACCTGCCCCGACTGGTTTTCATCAACAAGATGGACCGGGAGAATGCCAACTTCCAGCGCTGCCTGGACGCTCTGAAGGAGAAATTCGAGGCCGATTTCATCCCCATCCAGTTGCCCATCGGCAGCCAGGCGGATTTCGAGGGCGTAGTGGATCTGATCGCCATGAAAGCCTACTTAGGCTCGAAGGCCGAGGAGCAGGAAAGCCCAGCCTCCCTGCAAGGTGAGATAGACGATTATCGCCTGCAACTGATCGAGGCCGCAGCCGAGAGCGAAGATGAGTTGATCTTGAAATACCTGGAAGGGGAAGAGCTTACCGAAGAGGAGATTCGACGCGGCCTCAAGGCGAGGATCGCCGACGGCAGCGTGGTGCCTGTACTCTGCGGCTCGGCGACCGCCAACATCGGTGTACAGCCGCTCCTGCAAGCCATCATCGAGTACCTACCATCCCCCGCCGAGGGCAAGGAGATAGTGGGCACAAACCCGGCCACTGGCGAGGAGGAAACCCTGACGCCCAATGTGTTATCACACCTGGCAGTCCTGGCGTTCAAGAACCTGGCCGACCCTTATGTTGGCAAGCTAACCTATTTCCGGGTCTACTCGGGACTGATGGAATCGGACTCGCGAGTTTTCAATTCCAGGAGTGGCGAGACGGAAAGGATCGGCCAACTCTACATCCTGCGTGGCAAAGACCAGATACCCACCGACAGGGTACGCAGTGGTGACATTGGGGCAGTGGCCAAGCTGGGGAATACTTCCACAGGTGACACCCTCTGCGACAAGGGGCATCCCATCGTCCTCACCCCTCCCACTTTCCCCAGGCCAGTTTTCTCGGTGGCTGTCCATCCCAAGACCAAGTCCGACCTGGACAAGATGAGCACCACGCTGGCTCGCCTGGTGGAAGAGGACCCCACCCTGCAGGTAGCTCGTGAGCCCTCCACTAACCAAACCATCCTCTCAGGGATGGGCGAGTCCCACGTTGACATCGCCACCCGACGTCTGCTTCAGAAGTTCGGGGTGAATATCACCACCAGCGTGCCCAAAGTGCCCTATCGGGAGACCATAACAAAAACCGCCTCGGCCCAGGGCCGCCACAAGAAGCAGACCGGTGGGCGAGGCCAATTTGGCGATGTCTATATCAGATTCGAGCCCTTGCCCCGAGACCAGGGCTTCGAGTTCAAGGACGAGATTCGAGGTGGGACAGTGCCCAATTCGTATATTCCTGCTGTGGAGAAGGGCCTTCGGGAGATTATATCGAAGGGCGTCCTAGCCGGCTACCCCACCACTGACTTTCGGGCCGCCCTCTACTATGGCTCTTACCACTCGGTGGACTCCTCCGAGATCGCCTTCAAACTTGCTGCGCACCTGGCTTTCAAGAAGGGCATCCCGGATGCCGGCCCAGTGCTCCTGGAGCCCATCATGAACTGCACCATCACCATTCCTGAGGAGTTCACAGGCGACGTCTTGGGCGACCTCAACAGCAGGCGGGGCCGGGTGCAGGGCATGGATCAGCAGCGCGGCATGGCCATTATCACCGCCCAGGCTCCCCTGGCCGAAATGCAGCGTTATGCCACAGACCTTAGATCCATCACCCAGGGTCGGGGAATCTACGCCATGGAATTCTCTCGCTACGAGAAGGTTCCGAGCCACGCCGCGCAGAAGATCATCGAGGAGGCCCAACGAGAGGCGGAGAAAGAATAGAACGGCCCGTCTCGAACATTGAACCAAAAACGCGATGCGCGAGGAGTTTCTCGCGCATCGCGTTTTCACGTCCCCTCCCAAAAAATCACCCTCAAGAAACGCCCCGCCTTGCGGTTGCCTTCGACTACCACACCCCTGGCAACAGACGGTAACGCACCTGCTGGGCATACTCTTCGTAGCCGTCGAGTTCCTCCAGCAATGTCTTATCCTCCAGCGCGGTGCGGGCGACAATCAGCAGCGCCGCCAGCCCGCCTGGGATAAGCGCCCAGAGCGAGCCGAGCATCAGCGGCAGCGCGAGCGATTGGATAATCGCGCCGACATAGCCCGGATGGCGCACGAACTGGTATGGCCCGGTGGTGCAGACGGTGTGCCCGCGCTCCTCCTGGATGCGGACAACCGTGGCAAAGTAGGCGTTTGATAACATCGCCCAACTGAATAGTGCGCCCCCCACCACAAAGGCCACGATCACGGCAATCTGGGTCGCGAGCGCGATCTGCCCCGTCCACCCGAAGCGCGCATCCAGCCCGGCGACGAGAAGCATGAGCACAAAGTACAGCACCGCCCACAGGCCGCCGATGATCTTGTCCCAGTCCTTCATCTCTCTGGTCTCAGCGCGTTCTGCGATGGTCTCCGGGCTGTAGCGCAGCATGAAGGTGGCGTTGATGGCAACACCAACCAGGTATATGCCGATATAGACCCACGCCCAAACCCAGTCGAGCCGCCCTGCCGCGAGGAACAGTATCGCTGCCTGGAATGTAATCGTGAAGAATACCTGAACCATCCGTTTTCGGATACCGGCTTTCAGGTCAGTATTTTGTCGCTGCTCATTGTGTGTGACATTTGCGTTCATGGTCCTTTCTCCTTCGCCGTTTACCAGATGCCCGGCAGCGGGCGATAGCGCACTTTCAGCGACGGTTGGTCAACTGCGGCGAAAGGGAAGCGACAGCGAAGGCAACCTCCAGCCGCCCTCCCCGCCCACGCGGATGTCGCGCCGCTGGAAGCGCCACCAGGCCAGGGCAGCGAAAAGCACCGCCACGGCAAGCAGACCAGCGAGCCACGCACCGTTCAGCGCATGGAAGGCATCTTGAGCCTGGTGGTAGTTGAGGGGGGACAGCCTGGCGATGGGCTCCAGCTTCTCGTTGATTTTCGCCAGGCCGGTGATGAAGAAGCTGGCCACCAGCAGCAGGCCGGCCGTCGTCGCCGCCAAGCGGCGCGATGGTAATACCATGCTCAGCAGCAGCGACAGCGCGCCGAAGAGCAGCAGCTCTGCCAGCAGCGATAGCAAAGGCAGCCACATTCTGCCCCAGCCGATGTCCATCGAAGACCAGGTCATGGATACGATGAAGCCCAGCCAAGTTATGACCAGGATGGCCACGGTAGCAGTGACAAAGGCCAGCAGTCGGCCCATGAAAAGCGCCGTGCGGCTCACAGGATGGGCCATTATCAGATCCAATGTGCCGCTCTCCTCGTGGCTTACCAGCAGACCGCTGCCCATCAGCACCGCGAAAATGCCCAGGATGAGCGGCATGTAGGAGAAGAATTCTATAGAGACCCATCCTTCCGGCGTGGCCATGGAGGTAATGTCGCCCATGAACGCCATGATCTCGGCCGGATAGAGCTCTACCAGTTCTGCAAACTGATCCATTTCCCCGGCGAACGAATCGTACATCGAAATGAGCAACACGCCCAGCAGAGCAAGGGCAATGCCCCAACCGAGGATTTGGCCTCGGAAACGACGCAGTGTATAGCGGAAAATCGTCGCCATTTTACTTGACCTCCTTTCGATCACCTTCGTAGTAAGCCAAAAAGATCTCCTCCAGTGAGGGGCGTTCGGTCTCAAAGGCGCTCACCGGGAAGGCAGCCAGGGCCTTGATGAGGCCGTCCATCTCCCCTGCCACTTCCAGCAGCACGCTCGTTCCATCATCCTGCGATAGCACCGTCACGCCAGGCACGTTCGCCAGCGAGCCCATGTCCACCGGCTGCTTAAAGCGGACATTGGCGCGGCGCAGGGCGCGGTTGATCAGAGTGGCAGGCTCGGCCACCTCCACCATCACGCCTTTGCGGATAATGGCCACGCGCTCCGCCACGGCCTCCACCTCGCTCATGATGTGGGAAGAGAAGAAGACGGTGGCGCCATTCTCCTTGGCCTCGGTGATCAGGTGCAGCACCTCATGTTGCATCAGCGGATCCAGGCCAAGCGTCGGCTCGTCCAGCAGGAGCAGCTCTGGGCGGTGCATCAGAGCCTGCACAATGCCGACCTTCTGCTTGTTGCCATGCGAGAGGTTCTTGATCGGGGGCTTGAGAGGGAGATCAAGACGCTCGGTGAGCTGGCGCACGAAGCCCCAATCCGCCTTGTTCCCACGCAAGGCATTGAGGTAGCGTAGCGCGCCTTCAACCGTCATATTGGGGTCCAGTTGCAGTTCGCCGGGCAGGTAGCCGGTGCGAGCGCGCACGGCGACGGAGTCGGTCTGGGGGTCTCTACCGAGCACCCGCACCGTGCCGCTGTCGGGGCGGATCAGATCCAGCAGGCAGCGGATGGTCGTCGTCTTGCCGGCCCCATTTGGGCCGAGAAAGCCGAAAATCTCGCCGCGCCACACCTCCAGGTCAACACCCCGCAGCGCGCGGACTTTGCCATAGGACTTGGTCAATCCTTGGGTCATTAGAGCAGTTTTTTCAGACATAATTGCCTCCTTCCTTTCTTTACTTTAGCTGTTTATGTGGCTCTCCAGGGCGCGGGCGAACAGTTCCCGATCCTCCTCCTGGATGATGTCCAGCGCGCGCTCCCCCAGCAGGGCCAGGATTTGGGGTAGATACAGGTCTGTCCGCAGGTGGTGCTCGGCGATAAAGACGAGAAGCGGACTGCTGGTCCAGGAAGCCCGCGCCTGGGTCGCAGTCAGCCACTCACCGATCAGCACCTCCTCCCCGTCAATGACCAGGATCAGCCCCAGCCCCCCTACCTGGGAAAGGGCCTCCTCGGACATGGGAGCGACGACCACCTGTCCGCCTGGCAGATCCAGGTCGCTCGTAGCATAAATCACCACTCGCACCCCGCGCTCGATTGCCTCTTCCAGCACAGTCTGCAAGGCCGGGAATGTGGTTGACAAGAGGGCCAGGTAGACTCTGGTCTTGGCCTGGCCAATCATCTCCATTGCTTTGCCCATGACGTTCTCGTGGCCTTCGATGTTCCAGACGTATTCGAGGTCGGGGGCCGAGGTGAGGACGGCCAGGTCATCCTTGAGTGAATCGGTGAGTTCTTCGTGCTCTCGGCGGAGCTGATCGAGGAACTCTGCCGCTGGAACCGGCGCGTACTTGGTAGCGCCGCCAGTTCGCAGCGTCATGGCCGCGCCGCGAGCGGTGAGCTTGCCCACAACTTCGTAAATCATAGAGCGGGGAACGCCGGAGAGCTTGGAGAGTTGGTACCCCGTGACGGGGCTCTCCCTGAGCAGAGCTACGTAGGCCTTGGCCTCGTACTCCGAGAAGCCGATTTTCACCAGTTTGTCAATGGAATCGTTGCTCATTTCCCTCACACTTTAGACGTTAGTATGATAACGTAGGCGTTAGTATTATAACTACGCATATTATACCAAAATTCACCTGGTTTGTCAAGCCTCAGAACCTTAAAATTTGCGTCCTTCACTGGCACGAAAAAGCCCCAACCCCGCGGAGTTAACCGCTGGGTTAGGGCCAGGCAGTGACAACCGTAGTGATGACTTCAGTCGTCTATCACAGAGGCAAAGCGACTAAAGTCGCTACTACGAACCCTTAAAGGCACTCTGCTCAGGGCCAGACCAGAAGGCCCGCGCCCAGGGCAGTCAGGACGGCGACCAGGGCCAGGTCAGCTCGGCCGAGGGGCAGAGACTCCCGGCGAGGGCCATCGGGCCGAAAGGCTCGTGCCTCGGCTGCCTCCACCACCTCGTCGCCTCTGCGCAAGGCGTTTACCACGATGGCCACGAGAAGCATTCGCAGGGCCCGCGGCCGTTCCCGTTGGAAGCCTCCCCGTAGCCGCATGGCTTGGTAAGCGTTGCGCGCCGTCTCCTCCAGCGTGGGCAGCAGGTTGAAGGCCACCCCCACGGCAAAGCCCAGCCCCTTTAATCCAGCCATCTCGAAAAGCCGGGCTATCTCGTCCACCGAGACGGCATAAGCGAAGCCTCCCACCGCCAGGGCCATGCTCAACGCCCGCACGGCCATCCACAGCCCCGCCCAGAAGCCCTGGCTTGAGAGGCTCAAGCCGAACAGGGAGAGGTCCTTCTCGCCGATGAGGAAGGGACTGAGCAGCACAGCCGAGGCCACGAGAAACCAGAACTCCAGGCGGCGGATGGGCCTCAGGCCGCCTGGGAAGAAAAGGGCAGACAAGACGATGACAAATCCCAGCACAAAAATGACCCTGGCCTCCGGAGCCAGCACGCCCAGGACGATAGCCCAGATCAAAAAGGCCAAAAATCCCCAGGTGCCGAAAATCCTCACCCTAATCCCCCTCGCCCCCGGTCAGCCGGGCCTGGATAGCCTTCCCCAGATCCCAGGCCAGCCACCCCGCCAGACCGCCAGCCACGATGCGGACGAGCAGGAAGGCGGCGACGATGACCAGGGCGTAACCCGTCTCAATGCCCAGCGACTGAGCCCCCTTCTTGAGCACCCCCAGGTAAACGTCGTAGATGCCCCGGCCGAGAAAAACGTAGGAGGCGAAGAACTTGTGGAAGAAAGTCCACAGCACTGCCAGGCAGCCGGCCAACATGAATCCCCCCCGGCCTGGCTTCCTGCCAAGGAAAAGGCCCAATTCCGCCAACAGGCACTCGATGATGATGCCGATCATGGCCGAGAGCTTCACACCGCCCATGCTCAGGGCCTTCAATATGGCCACCACCACGCCGATCATCAGCACCGAGCCAGCCCTGGGGACGAAGAGACGTCCGATCAGGGCCACGACCATGCCTACCGCGGCCATGATCGTGCCGACCCCTATCAGAGGGGTAGCTAGAGGGGGGAAGATGAGGTGCAGGTAAGAGCCAACAGTGATCTCTAGCACTCCCCACAGGGCGCCGAAAACGGCGATGTAAACCAGATCCCGAGTGGTAAAGCGAGTTTTCATTTTGCGTTTCCTCCATTACTGTTCAGTTACAGCTACCAGCAGAGGCGGCTCCCACGCCGCCGGTCCGCGGGCGTGGGAGCCCGCTCTGCTTCACAGCCCGGCGGGGGCTGCCCTCGACGGCGATGCGGCCGTTCCGCAGGAGAAGCACCCGCTGGGCATAGCGATGCACTAGCTCGTAGTCATGGGTGATGAGCAGGATAGCCATGCCTTTCCCGTTCAGGCGGCTCACGTGATCCATAAAAGCAGTCAGGTGGCCCCAGTCCTGCCCCATGGTTGGTTCGTCCAGGATGAGAAGGTCTGGCCGCAAAGCCAGCACCGAGGCCAGGGCAGTGCGCTGCTGCTCTCCGCCGCTGAGGGCGTGGATGCGCCGGTGGCGCAGACTTCCCAGGTCGGCAGCGGCCAGGGTATCCTCCAGTAGAGCGGGGGTGAGGAGACCGTAGTTGCGAGGGCCAAAGGCCACCTCCTCCTCCACTGTCTCGCAGAAGAGCTGCTCCAGGGGGTTCTGGAAAAGCAGACCCACCCGCCCCCTCACCTGCACCTTCCCCCGCCGGGGCTTCACCAGGCCGGCCAGCAGCCGGGCCAGGGTCGTCTTTCCCGCCCCGTTATCGCCCACCAGGGCCACCAACTCACCCCGCCGAATGGAAAGGTCCAGGCCAGCCAATACCTGCCTATCACCGTACCCAGCCACGACCCCTTCCAACTCCACCAGCAACTCCCCAGGCGAAGGATCATCGTTGGGAGTGATGAGGTTGGCCCAATCGCCCTGCGGATGGGTGGTGGGCCGGCGCACCCCCAGGCGATGGAGCATCTCGCGCCTGGCGAAGATCTCCGCAGGCGACCCGTCGGCCACCGGCAGTCCTTTTTCAAGGATGAGAACCCGGTCGGCCAGTTGGCTCACTTCTCCCATCTTGTGCTCGGCGATGATCACCGTCGAAGACTCGCGCCGCAGGCGTTCCAGGGTGGAGAGCACCTGACGGGCACCGACCATATCCAGGTTGGAGGTGGGCTCGTCCAGGATCAGAATGCGGGGGGCCATGGCCAGAACTGCGGCTATGGCCAGGCGCTGTTTTTCGCCGTCGGAGAGGGTGTTCACCCGGCGGCCTCGCAGATGTTCCAACCCTGTCGCAGCTATGGCCCATTCCACCCGTCGAGCCACCTCGTCCGGGGGCAGGCCCAGGTTGCGGGGACCAAAGGCCACTTCCTCCTCCACCCGCAGGCAGAAGAGCTGGGTGGCCGGGTTCTGGAAGACCAGGCCAACGTGGCCAGCCAGAATCGGCAGGGAGTGTTCCTGGGTATCCAGCCCGTCCACCACCACCTTGCCTTTCATGTGGGCCAACGAGGCGTGGGGGATGAGGCCCGCCAGGGCCCGCAGCAGGGTGCTCTTGCCACAGCCGGAGGGACCAGTCACCAGCACGAACTCGCCGGGTCGGATGGAGAGGGAGAGCCTGCCCAGGATGCGCTGCTGGCCGTAGTACACCGTCAGGTCATCTACCTCGATCATGCTCAGCGAAAAGCTCCTTGATGATGGCGTCAGCGAGGGCCTGGCGGTTCTCCTGGGTGACGGTGAAGGCGCGGAAGGGAACGCCGGGGAGCCGCTCCTGCAGTTGTCCTGCCAGCTCCGGACGGACCACCAGCAGCAGTGGGAGCCTCCGGGCGGAGAGATCGGAGAGGAGCGGGGCCAGCCCCCTCCCCCGCTCCAGCTCCAGGGGGCCGATCTCGTCCACGATGAGCAGGTCGCAGCCTTGTGAAATCGCCGCTCGGAGTCTCCCAATCACCCAGGAGAAGACATCGGCGTCGAAGCTGTAGCAGCCTGTGCTGGGACCGCCCAGGTCACCGTCGGCCCGCGCCAGGAGCCGCTGTTCGCCGTCGGACACCATCAGGGCGTGGTAAGCTAGGGGAAGGCCATCTCTGCTTAGGAGAGCAGGCGACAGCATCCCAGCCGGTTCATAGCCCAGTTCACGGCTCAGCACCGCCACCCGCCTGCAGACGGTGGTTTTCCCTACCTGGCGCTTTCCAATCAGCAGAATGTTCACAGCCCCTCTATTATCTCACTATCTTCGCTAACAATCACGTCGCCTGCCACTTGTCGCCCATGATAACGCTGTACAAAAGAAGCAAAGGCCACGATGGTCTTTCGTGACCTTTCGCGTGTTTCGTGATTCAAACTGCCCCTAACAGCCCTTCCACAGCAGAGGAAGATAGAACTGGTAGGTATCGGTTGGCACAATAAGAACCGAACCGTCGTCCGTCGTGCCTGGAACGCTCTGGCCCGACGTATCGCCAAACGAAGCCGCCGGGTCTGGCGAGAAGCTGACCGCTGCCTCTATTCCGCTGGGCGGACTGCCCACGTTCAGCGTCATGGAGACAATCGCCCCGTCTGACAGCGAAGCCAGCGGCGGGAAGAGGTCAGCGATAAAGAAATCTAACTCGCCGTCGGTGTCACCCTCATCAAAGGTGACCGAAGCATCAAATGCGCCTGGCAGGTTGAAGGTGACCGCGTCGGGGACGTCGTCCCCGTTGCTGTCCGTCGGGTCGAAGCTCAGCCAGGTCTGATCGTAATCCACCGAGAAGACCACACTGCTGATGCTGTTGTCATTGGCAGTGAAGTTGATAGGCAAGGTCACCCTGCCGCCGGGCGAAGCTGGGACCTGGTCTGGGATGACCAGCGCGGGGCCGTTGGCTAGCGTGGTCAAGCCAAAGGGAAGAGGCAGACCAGCCGCTGGGGCAGGAGCACCTTTACCACTGCGCGTGCCGGAGCCGCCGAAAATGAGCAATACAGTGTAGGAGATGTCCCCCGCATCCACGACTGCGTCTCCGTTGGCGTTGCAGCCCACGGGATCACCAGAGAAAGTGCCGCCAGGGGTGTCCGCCGGATCATTGCCGTCGCCATCGAAGATCTCCAGTACCAACGCCGAGATGTCGCCAGCGTCCACCGCTCCATCGCAGTTGCAATCACCCGCTATCTCAGGCAGGATTTTAACGGAGCCATCGTTCGTGGTTCCCGGCACACTCTGGCCGTCGGTGTTGCCAAAAGAGGCGCTCGGATCATCTGAGAAACCCACTGGCGCAATGATGCTGGCGCCTGGATCGGGTTGGCACGTCGTGGTAAACGTGATGGTGGCAAGAATACTGTCGGGCAGCGAGGCCAGAGGTGGGAAGAGATCGGCGATGAAGAAATCTAGCTCGCCATCGGTGTCGCCTCCGTCAAAGGTGACTGAAGCGTTAAATGCACCTGGAAGGTTCAAGGTAATCGCGTCGGGGATGCCGTCCTGGTCACTGTCGGTGGGATCGAAGGCCAGGCAGGTTTGATCGAAGTCCACCGAGAAGGCGGTGGAGGCGATGCTATGCTCGTTGCTGGTGAAGTTGATCGGCACGGAAACGGTCTGGCTGGCGTGGGCTGGGATATTGCTGGGGATGCTCAGGATTGGCACGGGGCCCTCCTGCGTGGGCGTGGCGGTCGGTGTGTTGGTCGGGGTTGAAGTAGGTGTCGAAGTGCGAGTCGGAGTTAATGTAGGGGTGGATGTAGGCGTAGCTGTGTCTGTTGCTACAGAGGTTGGAGTCCGGGTAGCGGTGAAAGTGGGCGTGGAGGTAGATGTACCCGTAGGGGTGGGCGTGTTGGTGGGCGTGCTGATCGGGGTGGCTGTTGGGGTGTCGGTCGGCGTGGCTGTTGGTGTGTTCGTCGGTGTGGGTATCTTGGTCGGTGTGCTGGTTGGTGTAGGTGTGGGTGTTCGTGTCGCCGTCGGCGTCCTAGTGGGAGTAGCTGTCGGTGTGTCGGTGGGCGTGGCTGTGGCGGTGCTCGTGGGAGTAGGTGTGGCTGTGTTGGTGGGCGTCGATGTGCTGGTGGGAGTAGGTGTGGGTATTCGTGTCGCCGTCGGCGTAGCTGTGGGTGTCGGGGTGGGTGTTCCCGAGGGATACTCATCAGCCCCCACATCATAACCCGACCCTTGGGGCCGCATATCACCATCAATGTCATCGGTCACGCCAGCATCCACGCCAACGTCAATCGCCGCTGAGCCGGGACCAATATGGTAGTCACCTCCCGCCGGGTTGACGAACTTCGGGTCGCCCGTGAGGTTATTAGTGCAGGAAGCCCCGCCACCGCAGGGGGTGCCGCTGTTGAAGAAGAGAGTGTGGTCGGCGACGATGTTGGTGCCCCAGAAACCGGCGATGGTGTGGGAAGCCACAATGGTGTTGGTGAGCGTCGCCGTGCCACCATCGGTGCACAGGGCATAGGCGCCGTTGTCGTCCAGGGTCCAATGGCGGGCGGTGAGCCTTGCGCCACCGGTGACAAAGATCCCCTCGTAGGGCGCCTCGTTGTGGGCAATGACATCGTTTTGGGCGGTGATCTCGCCACCGGGGATGGAAAGCCCACCGCCGGATTGGGTAGCGGTATTGCTGAGGACGATATTACCCTCCATAATACCAGTGAAGGAGCCGGACAGGCTGAGGCCTCCACCGGAGCTCGCTGAATTGCCAAAGAAAGTGTTGTAAGCCACGTTCACTTCGCCGCAGCACATGCCGCTGAAGTTAGCGCCACCGCCCGGGCCACCGGTGGAGTTGTTGCGGAAAGCATTGTGCTTGACGATCGCCGAACCTCGTACCTCGGCCCCGCCTCCGGCATAATAGGCGGAGTTGTCCTCAAAGACGTTGTACTCGATGACCTTGGTCGTGGGTATCCCATAACCGGACTCGGTCATGATTCCGCCACCGTAGGAACCGACATTGTGAGAAAAGACGTTGTGGCGCACGGTCAGGTCGGCAAGGATCGTAGCATTGATTGAGCCGCCGAAGTAGGCGTTGTTACCGGAGAAGGTGCTACTGATCACCGTAGCGGCGCCATCCTCAATGTGGATACCCCCACCACCACCCGCAACGTTGCCGGCGAAGGAACTGCCGGTGACCAACAGGTCGCCTTCGGTAAGGTGAATGCCGCCGCCGCGATCAGCCGACATATTTTCGACAAAGGTACAGGTCGACACGACCACTGTCCCCGTGAGGATGTTGAGGCCGCTACCTTTAGTAGTGCCGCCCGCATTGCCCCGCTGTATCGTCAGCCCCGCCAGGGTTATGGTTGCCACCCTGGTACCGTCAATGACGACCCCCCGGCGGCGGGTCACATTCTCGGCGTCTATCATGGTGGGCTGGGTGATGGGATAAGAGTTGGCCCAGTCTGTGGTGGTGTAGCCTCCGGTAAGGGTGATGGCCCTGTTGATGTAGACCACCTGGAAGCCGGTGCCGGTGTACACTCCCTGCGCCATCTTGATAGTGTCGCCATTCGAGGCAGCATCTACGGCGTCCTGCGGGTGGGCGTAACAGGGGAGCATTCCCCCGCAGTCACCGTCAGGTGCCACGTAGTGGGTTGTCGCCCCCTGTGCCTGGGTCGTAAAACTGCCCAAGATGAGCCAAAGAGCCACCAGAGCGATGAGGGGGATGGTGAGGGATAGGGCCAGGTAAAGGGTCTTTCGGTTGCTCATGCCACACCTGTGCAAGATAGACCGTACAGATATATTCTTTTGCCTCTTCTCGCTCATTTCTATCTCCTTTCGCACTGTTTACAACCCCAAGACAAGCGCCAGCCTCAGGGCACGCAAGGGTGTAGCCGTGGCTGGCGTCGGGTTTGAGAGCTGGGTTGACTGTGTTGGCCTGGCACCACCAGGGGTGCGCTCTTGCGCTCTATCTCGGCCAAATCCTTGGATTGAGCTTGTCGAAATCACCGGGCATTTACAATTATACACCAATTTGGACGGAAACGCAATCAGGAAATCCCTTCGGCATCTCCTGATGCTGCTTGATCACCGCCCCCTACTGCCCTCGCTACAGGGGGATGACGCAGATGAAACGCAGCACCGTATCGCCATCGTTGACGAACTGGTGCTTTTCCTCCGGGGCGACGAAGACGGCGTCACCCTCGCGGAACGGTGTCTCGCCATCCACCGCCCTGAGATGCCCCGTGCCGGCCAGGATAAATGCCTCGTGCTCCCAGGCGTGGGTGTGGAAGGGGGAGGCGTCCCCCGGCTCCACCTCGAAGACGCGCAGGGCGAAGTTCGGCGCGCCGTCCTTCTCGGTGATCATCCAGCGCACGGTGACGCCCGGCGCTTCCGTGGCGGGCTCCGGCGTAACCTGACGGTAGTTTTTCACGATCATTGTAAGCTCTCCTTTCAACTCAGTATTGGAAAGTGTAGGTAACTTTGCGCATTTTTGCCACGAATTACACGAACTCGGAAGTGGAAACGGCTTTCACTAATTCATAATCTTCCCTTCGTGTTAATTCGTGAAATTCGTGGCTGATTTAACGACGATCTCATCGCCCTTCCTCACCCGGCCGCTCTCTATCACCCGGCAGAAGATGCCTTCGGTGGGCAGGATTGAGAGCCCCTGGAAGTTGTAGGTGTGGGTCACGTCAGGCGGCTTGCCGATCTGGACTACCTCCAAAACGGCCTCTCCAGTCCGCAGGCGCGTGCCGAGGGGCAACGAGACGAGGTCAATGCCCTGGGTGGTGAGGTTCTCGGCGAAGTCGCCGGGGGCGGCCTTGATGTCGTGCTCCTCGTTGAGCCGCTCGATGCTCTCCCAAGCCAGGAGGCTGACCTCCCGCTCGCTCAGGCCAGCGTGGGCGTCACCCTCCAGGCCGTAGCCCTCCCGCAGATGGCCCTCGCCCATATCCCTTTTGGGATCCAAGCGCCTCTGGCTGGCGCAGACAGCTATAATCACACTCATCAGCCCAAAGCCTCTCTGATTCGCATCCACACTGACTTCAACTCCGCTGTCACCGGCCCGTCGTCGTATTCCGTCACCGGCTGGCCTTGCACCATGGCCTCGGTGACCACGGTGTCGAAGGGCACCTGTCCCACCAAGGCGATTCCCTGCGCCACACAGAAAGCGGCGATTTCGTCGGCCCGCGAGGGGTTGATGTCGGCCTTGTTGACGCAGACCAGGGCCGGCACGCCGAAGTGGTTGGTGGTGGCCAGGATGCGCTCCAGATCGTGGATGCCTGAGATGGTAGGCTCCACCACCAGTAGAGCCAGGTCGGCCCCGGTGCTGGCGGCGATGACCGGGCAGCCGATGCCCGGCGGGCCATCCACGATGAGCAGCTCGCGGCCCTCGTCCAGGGCCAGGAGCCGAGCCTTCTGTTTGACCAGAGTCACCAGCTTGCCAGAGTTCTCCCGTGCGGCGAAGAGGTGGGCATGGAAAAGGGGGCCGAGGCGGGTGTCGGAGCGGAACCATTGTCCGTCTGTATGCTCTTCCATGCGGATGGCTTCCGTAGGACATTGATAGAAGCAAGAGGCGCAGCCCTCGCAGGCGATGTCGTCTATGGCATAGGCCCCCTCCCCCCCTGCCCCCCCTCCCCCAACCCTGGGAGAGGGAGGAAGTATCGCCTCGAAGCGGCAGACATCGGCGCAGATGCCGCAGGCGGTGCACAGATCGGGGTCAATGATGGCCAGTTTACCGCCAGCGAAGTCGTGGGTCTCCCGCACTTGCGGCGATAACAGCAATTCCAGATTGGCGGCATCCACGTCGGCATCGGCCATGACGGCGGAAACCCTCGCTACGGGCATCTCTTCCGAGGCCAGGTGAGCCAGCGCTGCTGCCACCGTCGTCTTACCAGTGCCACCTTTACCGCTGAGAATGACGAGTTGCTTCATCGGACCACCTCCCGCTGAATGAGGCGATACAGTTCGACAAACTGCTCTCGACACTCCGGCAAGGCTTCCACCATCGTCACTCCCTCTGAGTATGCCTCGGCGATGCGGCGGTCGAGGGGGATGCGCATCAGAATGGGAATGCCCTCGGCGGCGCAGTAATCCTCCACGCCCCGGTCGCCCACGCCGTCGCGGTTGATCACCACCCCCACGGGCAGCCCCAGCTCATCGCGGGCCACTTCCACCGCCAGCCTCAGATCGTGCAGGCCAAAGGGGGTCGGCTCGGTGACCATCAACACGAAGTCGGCCCCGCGCATCGTCTCCACCACCGGACAGGAAGTACCCGGCGAGGCATCCAATATGACGCTGGATTGCGGACGCAAGTCCGCCTCCCCGATACGTTCCTTCAACTGGCGGATGACGGGCACCGCCATAGGCTCGCCGATGTTCAAAATACCGTGCGCGAACCGTATACTCCCGGCTCGTCCTTCTTCAATGACGCCCGTCACGTTCAACACCTCGTGGATGGCCTCTTCGGGACAGTTCAGGGTACAACTGCCGCAACCGTGGCACAGCTCAGGAAAGATGAGCACTTTCTGCTTCACCACCGCGATGGCGTGGTAGGCGCAGACCTCCCCACAGCGCCCACAGAAGGTGCACCTGTCGTAGTCCACCTCTGGGATGAGCACCCCCACCTCCTCCCGGCGTTCGATGGTGGGGTTGAGAAAGAGGTGGGCGTTGGGCTCTTCCACGTCACAATCCAAGAACAACGGATTCGCAGAGTTAACGGATTGATCCGCGGCTATTGAAAGCGCCAGGTTCACAGCAACGGTGGTCTTCCCCGTGCCACCCTTGCCGCTGGCTACAGCAATGATCATGACTGGCCTCCCCTCTCCGGAAAGTTCAACCTCGTGCCTGCCGGACAGGGGGCCACTTTCTCGCCGAAAGCCTGGGCCAGGGTGACATAGGCCCGCTGTCCGGTGCAGTGGTTGAGATAGAGCCGGGGCACGCCTAGCTCTCTCAACACCTCGATGACGCGCCCCAGATGGGCTTCGTCGGCGTGGAGCAGATGGGTGCCCCCGGCCACGGCAATGATCTTCAGGCCAAAAGTGCGGCGCACGTGGGCCAGGGTATTGAGCAGCCCGGCGTGACAGCAGCCACAGAGCGCCACCAGTCCCCCTTCTGTCTCCAGCACCAGGGTCATATCGTCGCGATAGGGATCAGGCTCCCAGCCTTCCATCCCACCAGGCCCGCGCACCAAGTGATGGGCGCTGCGGCCCTCTGGCTCGGCACGGTCTGTGATCTCGCCCGTCGTCCACACGCCGGGCAGAATCTCCGTCGGCTCGTCGCTCAGTTGAAGCGTCAGCCGCTGCTCCAACGCCTCCCTTTCCAAAGGCAGGCCCACGCATTTGACTGCCCCCTCCCGCCGCGAGAAGCGCTCGCGGAAGAGATCGGGATGGGCATGGAGGGGGATCCCGGCCACTCGATCCAGCAGGGCCGGCAGCCCGCCGGTGTGGTCGTAGTGGGCGTGGCTGATGGCCAGCGCGTTGATCGCCGCCGGCTCAATGCCCAGCAGCTCCAGATTATGCAGCAGCACCGTGCCGCTCTGGCCGGTGTCGAACAGGACGCTTCCGCTTTCTGTTTCGATCAAAAAAGCCAAGCCATGCTCACCCCAGAACGGCGAGTGATCGCAGACGGCGTCGTCTACCACACAGGTTACTTTCATTGCTCAACTCTCCCTGTTTACTCGCGGGGCATTTTGTCCCGTTAGGCGAAGGTCTCCGACCGAGACCTTGCCGAACGTGGTTCAACGTTCCTCGCTTATTAGCGGGTCATCTTGGTGCCACACTTGGGGCAGGTAATCTGATAGCATGGCTGTCCCACCTGGTGAGGCACTTTGTGACCACAGTTGGGGCAGACGCAGTTGCCGCCTGGTCCGGCCACCTTGCGACCTCCCATGCGGCCCGGCCCACGACCGCTGCCGCGGCCGGCGCCACTGCCACGGCCACCGCCTCGGCCAAAAAGTCTCTGTAACATCACTCTCACCTCCTTCCGCAAACCTGATCCGTCGAACAGGGCGGGATCTCGCAGCACTCCTCCCGCCCACAGCAGGTCCACCCCGCCGGACGTCTCTCTCCTATCATCACGTAGGGAGCGGATATGCGCCTCTTTGGATTTTGAGCTTTGGATTTTGGATTTGGTAGACCTCCCTCACATCATTTGGACTGCCTTTCTTTCTCCAATTCCTCTTCCAGATCCTCCAACTGTTGAAACATCATCGGCGGCACCGAATGGGCCGGCCATCGGCTCTCCAGCTCCGCTATCTGGCTCTCCAGTTCCTTGATCCGCTCACTGCTCATGTTCCTCAAATCTCCCAGTCGGAAATATACCTGAAGACAACCTGCCTTCTGTTTAGAGCCTTCAACCAGAGGAAGAGGGTGCGCAAGCGCTAGAGGAGGCCATCGCGATGCTCGACGTCCTGGCGCTGAAGGCAGAGATGAGCTTATCCACCTTACGGCCGCCGCATTTCGGGCACTCCACCTCAGAGGTCGAGGCGCTGAAGCGCACCAGCTTCTCGAATTTCTCTCCACATTCCGAACATCGGTACTCGTAGATTGGCATTTGTCTTACCTCACTTTCTTGAGACCCTAAAGGTTTTGGAAACCTTTAGGGTCTTGTGGCGGTCAGAGCGCGAACTCAGCCACCAGGAAGGTGTGATCTGAGGGGCGCTCCACCAGCCGGGCCTCCACGTCAATCCAGGCGCGGGTGGACTGGCGAGCCAGCGGCTCGGTGGCCCAGATGTGATCCACCCGCCAGCCGACTCCCCGCTCCACGGGATTCCGCGCCCGGTAGTCCCAATAGGTGTATTGTCCCGCCTCATCGGGGTGATGCCGGCGGAAGACGTCCACGAAGCCCCACTCCCGCACCCGCTCCAGGGCGGCACGAGCCTCGGGATGGAAGTCCACGTGATTCTTCAGCCTCTTCGGATCGTGCACGTCAATCGGCTCGGTGGCGACGTTGAAATCGCCCATCCACAGCAACTGCTCATCGGGCGAGTAGTGTCGCTCGAAGAAGGCCCGCAGCCGACCGAACCACTCCAGCTTGTACTGGAAGTGCTCTGAATCGGGGGAGCGGCCCTGGGGGACGTAGGTGTTGACCACCGTGATGCCCCGGATGACGGCCCGGATCAGGCGCGCTTCGTCTTCACCATCGAGGCCGAAGTCCACCTCCTGGGGCTCCTCCCGGCTGATGATGGCCACGCCGGCGTAGGCCTTCTGCCCTCGAAAGACCACGTGGTAGCCCGCGTCTCTGATCGGCCCCGCCGGGAAGTCCTGGTCTTGCACCTTCGTCTCCTGGATGCAGAGGATGTCAGCTTCCTCCCGGCGCAGCCAGTCCAGCACTTGCTCCAGCCGGACCCGTATGGAATTGGCGTTGTAGGTTGCCACTTTTAACAGGTTGTCCGACATGTTGTTTTCTCTCCCCCTTGATAGGCGCAGCATCGGCCCGCCACCTTCACCCAGCTACTTTCTCCCTTATCTATGCCACATCAGCCGGATGATGCCCGCCACGAAATTCACTCTCGGTACCTTTTGCATATAGCGTTCGTACTCATCGCCGAATTTCTCGATGCAGCGCTGGTCGGCTTTCATCAAGTCGAGATAGGCCAACACCATCGCCAGAACGCCAAGTACAACGCTGGACCAATGTTTTGCGATCAACATCACGCCAGAGCAAATCAGCATCCAGGACACGCCCATTTGCGGGTGCCGAACGATAGCATAGATGCCGGTATCAACCAAAACCGTAGTTTTGATGTAGCTTTTCCCCTTGAGCACACCACCCTTCCTGCGGAACGTGATGATCGGCAGCACGCCAAAGAATCCCGCGGTCCACAAGCAGATCCATCCAGCCCACTCGAGTGCTTCGGAGCCGGGCTGATAGAGGAAGAAGGCCAGAACGATCTGGGCAACCGTTAGCACACTCGCGATAGATACCAGCAAAAAGGGGGGCAGGCTGTAGATAAACTGTTGGAAGCGTTTCATTTCAACATCCTCCTACTTTCCCAGGTACCCTTTCAACTTCGCTACCTGATAGCCGCTGGGCAAGGGCTAGGGGCCTTCGCCCAGCTTGCTCAGCGCCTCTTCCAGCGTCGTCGCCTCGGTCTCCCGCATCTCCACCCCGGCGTCGCCGAAGACGTATACCGGCCCCTTGCCGCGCAGGCTCTCCCTCACGAGGACGACGTCCACCTTCTGCGCCACCAGCCACTCGGCCACCCGGATGCCCTTCGCCTTCTCCATCGCCTTGTGAGGATTGGCTACGATCTGCTGGCCCTCGATGGCCCCGTCGGCCAGACGCACCGTGACCAGGGCGAAGTAGGGTGCCTCGCCGAAGTGCTCGCTCAGTGTGCCCGCCGCATCGCTCAGGGGGACGGCGTAGCGCAGATGCGTCCGCTCCATTGGTTCGGCGTGGATCAACACGCGGTCCACATAGGGCACGGCCTCGCGAATCTGCTCCTCAATGCGCCGGGTGGTGGCCTCCGCCCTCTCCAGCTCGCGAACGCGCAGGACGACCTCGGCCTCCACGAAGCGGAAGCGGCCGGCGTTGCGGCCGGTGGCCCACTTGAGTTCGGCCACTGTCGGCTCGGCGGCGATGATGTCCCGGATTTGCAGCAGGGTTTCGGCGTCCAGCGAGGCATCGAGCAGCACGCGCATCCCATCGGAGAGCAGCTCCCAGCCGGTCTTGCCGATGGCCACGACGATGACCAGCGCTGCGATGCGGTCCAGCGGCAGGTTGAACCGCTGGGCCAGCAGCGCGGCGAAGACGATGCCAGTGGTGAAGACGTGGGCGCGGTACTCCTTAGCATCGGCGATGAGGGAGGGAGAGTTGGCCGCCCTCCCAGCCCGCAGCTCGAAGTGGCTGAAGACTAACGGAATCACCGTCGCCACCACCAAGCCTCCCAGCATCCAGGGATCCACCGTGGCCTGGCGCGTCGGCTCAAGGAAAGCGTCCCGAGCGATTTCGTAAGCGGTGAAGAAGATCATCATCGCCAGCACCACAGCGACCACATTCTCCAGTTTGTAAAGGCCGTAGGGAAAGTCCTTGGACTTCCGCGTCGAGAGCTTCAGCCCGATCAGCACCGCCACCGCCGTCAGCAGGTCCACCAGGTTGTGGATCATCTCCGCCTCCACGGCCAGGCTGCCGGAGGCTCTGGCGATGACCAGGTTGATCAGCCCCAGAGCGACGTTGACGGCGATGGAATACCAACCCCAGCGTTCAACGTTCACGGTGTCTCCTCCCTTCGCCGAAAATTCCACCGGCGTACTCCCAGAAGGTCTCGCTCCGGTAGACACGCTTTCGAGCCTTGCCGCTGGACTCCAGCCGGGCCAGCGTCTCCTCTACCTCGCCCGGCGCCCACCCGTCCAGCGTCTCCACCAGCCGCCGCTGGCGCATCGGGTGGCGGCGGACGATGGGAAGTCCTTCTCACCACTC
Organism: Anaerolineae bacterium; assembly: GCA_034431315.1. GTDB lineage: Bacteria > Chloroflexota > Anaerolineae > VGOG01 > VGOG01 > JAUWOY01. The sequence goes on along the minus strand of DAOUDK010000023.1, from coordinate 81,445 downwards.
CCGCTTTCGGATCATAGCGCAGGCGTCGTGGACGACCTCGATACCCTTTTCCTGGCAGAAGCGAATGGCCTCCTCCGACTCTGAACCAGGCTGCATCCAGACCCTCCCCAGCCCCAGCTCGGCGCACTGGCGGACTATCCTCTCGGTCACCTTCGGCGGAACGACGATGTCCACCACCGCCGGCTTCTCCGGCAGGTCGGCCAAACTGGGGTACAGCCTCTGGCCCTCGATCTCGCCCCCGCCAGGATTGACGCCGTAGACGATGTAGCCCACTGCCCGCAGGTTGCGGAATACCTTATGGCCGAACTTCTCAGGATTAAGTGAGGTCCCCACCACCGCCCAGACGCGCTGGTTGATGAATTCTTGAATCAGTTCTTCCATAATCCTACCTCCCATGCTCAGCCAGCAATCCCATAAGGACTCGTGCGGCGCACTCGACCACGGAGGAGCACGACCCGGGTCCGCCGGGGGCATGCACCTGGTCGTACAGGGGAGCGCAGCGGGTGGTGCCCAGCTTGGCGGCGAAGCGCTCCCGATACTGGGTGGCGAGATCGAGGGCCGGCAGATCGTCCTCCTCCAGGCTGCTGCGTCCGTGCAGCGCGCCGATGATCATCACCCCCGCGCTGAAGGCCCCGCACATCTCTTGTTTGGTTTCCCCCACGCCTCCCGCGAAGCCGGTGGCCATCCTCACGAAACGGGGGTCGAGGTCGCCCAGGACACGCCCGCCCACGGCGAGCATTATCGCCTCAGCTCAGTGATAGCCTCGCCTCAGCAAATCGCCAGCCTGACGGGCCACCTCATCCTTGCCTCCCACCATTGATCACCACCTCCACTCTCTCCACAGCCAGGCGCACATTGAGGTCGCGCCCCTCCTCGATGGCTACGATCCTGGCGCCGGCCTCCTCGAAAACGCGGGCCAGGTCGGCGATGGAGTGGAAACGGCTGCGCATCAGGAGCAGCCTCTCGCCCAGGGCAATCCATTTAACCGACCAGCGGCGAATGTCCGGCTCCTCGATGACCAATCGCCCACCCGGACGCAACACCCGCAGGGTCTCCTTCGCCGCGACGTGCTGGTCGTGAAGATGATGGAAGGTGTCCACCATCACGATGCGGTCGAAAGCCCCATCGGCAAAAGGGAGACGCTCGGCCAGGCCACAGCAGGCGATCATCTGCTTCTGGCGAGCCTCCCTCAACATTCCCCAGGAGGAATCGCAAACGACCACCACGTAATCGTCGCCAAAGGTTTGGGAGACGCGGCCCGTGCCGCCGCCGATGTCCAAGATGCGTTCCGATGGTTGGGGCTGGAGCAGACTCATGAGCCGCTCCGGACCCAGGAAGTGGAACACGCGGTCGTAGAAACGGGCAACGAGGTCAAAATGGTCAGGTCGCACCGCTCATCTCCACTACTTCTCCAGCTTCTCCAGTCGAGCGGGCACCTCGTCCAGTTGACCACCCAGGTAGCGTTCCAGGGCGTGGCGCAGCGTACTCACCGCCAGTTCGGCGCAGTGGAGGTTTTCCTCGGGCAGGCCATCCAGGGCAGCGATCAGGTTCTCCGGTGTGATCTCGCCCGCTTCCTCCAGCGACATCCCCCGTGCCATCGTGGTGAGCACGCTTCCACAGGCCACGGTAGGCCCGCAGCCATCGGTCATAAAGGTGGCCTCTTCGATCCTCGCCCCATTCAGCCGCAGGTAGATCTCCATCGTGTCGCCGCACCAACCGTGCACGATCCCGTGAGCATCAGGCACAGACATACGGCCCAGGTTCTTGGGATTGTAGAACTCCTCAATGACCTTGGCCGAATAGAGCGCCCGCGCCTGTTCGATGATCTGCCTTTGCAGTTCCGCCATCAGGCGGTCAAAGTCGGTCTCTTCTCTTCGAGGCTCCATCATAGGCTGATCTCGACCTTTCCTTTCTTGAAGCCCTTGAGCGGCGACAGCATCCCCAGGATGGTGTTTCTCACTATGCCGGAGATGAAGGGATTCATGGGCATCGGCTGCCCTACAACTTCGTGAGGATTTCCGGCTCGCCGTCGGTAACGGCCAGCGTGTGCTCGAAGTGGGCCGAAAGCGAGCCGTCGGCGGTGACCACCGTCCAGTCATTGGACAGCGTCCTCGTCCGCCAATCCCCCACCATGACCATCGGCTCCAGGGCGAAGGTCATGCCTGGCCGCAGGCGCGGCCCCCGATTGGGTCGCCCGAAGTTGGGAATCTGGGGATCCTCGTGCATCTCCTGGCCGATGCCGTGGCCCGTGTACTCCCGCACCACGTTGAAGCCGTTGACCTCGGCATGGCGCTGGATAGCCGCGGAGATGTCGCCCAGACGCTTGCCAGCGTGGGACTGGGCGATGCCCGCCCTCAGCGCGCCTTGGGTCACCTGCAGGAGACGCCGAACCTCCTCATCCACCTCGCCCACCGGCAGGGTGATGGCCGCGTCTCCTTGATAGCCTTTGTAGATGGCGCCCACGTCGAGGCTGATGATGTCGCCTTCCTCTAGCACCCGCTCGGGGCTGGGGATGCCATGCACAATCTCCTCATTGATCGAGGTGCAGATAGAGGCCGGGAAGCCTCGATACCCCTTGAAAGAGGGAATCGCCCCCTCTTGCTCGATGATGCGGGAGGCGACTTTCTCCAGTTCTGCGGTGGTGATGCCTGGGCGCACCACCTCCCGAAAGCGCTCGTGGACTTGGGCCACGATACGGCCCGCCTGGCGCATGAGCGCCAACTCGCGGGGAGATTTGAGAACGATCATCCTCGCCCTCCACGTCTTCGCTGGCGACGACCACCAGGCTTTCCTGCGGTCGGCGTCGCTTCGCGGGATTCGCCCGCCGGCTTTTCGCTAAGCCGCCTGTCCAGAGCGTTGACGATTGCATCGGCTGCGCGAGGCAAAAGCTGGCTTCCTATAAAGCTGAGGGTCGCGCCGACCAGCGTTGCCAGCGCACCGGGCCGGGGCCTCTCTGCCACGGCAGCCGCCGGCTCCTCCCTGACAGCAATCGGCCTGGCCACTTTGATCGCCCCGGTGGGGCAGGCCTGGACGCAGGCCTCACACTCGGTACAAGAGCCTGAATCTATCCTCGCCACCCCATCTACCAGAGAGATGGCTCCTTCAGGACAGACCTCCACGCAGGCGCCGCAACCGTCGCAGCGGTCCAACTCGATGGTCAGCATTGATTTATCACCTCTAGCCTGGAATTTTGATATAAGCTCCAAGGCCCGTCTCCTCGGGCCGCCAAAAACGCACCCGGGGACGGGTGCTAGAGCCTTATGTCAAAACTTCAGCACCTCTAGCGTTCCTTCCACGTCGCTCCCAGGCCCATCTGAGTGATGGGGGGATAGGCCCTGCGCACGGCCAGCACCAGGGGAATCCCAACGATGCCCCCAGCCACGTTCTGCAGCAAGTTGAAAGGCCACTCGGTGAGAGCCTGGGGCAGACCTCCCCACATGGCCGGCACGGCAGCCTCCCCCACGAAATAGAGTCCCACCATCACCACCGTTCCCGCCAGCCAGCCCAGAAGCATCCGCAGGCGAGTATCTCCCTTGCCCACGAAGCGGGCAATCCGGCTTCCCTCCCAGCCCAGGTATCCGGCCACCAGGCCCTCCAGGCCGTGGGCGAAGAAGCTCAGGAGAGCGAACTGGCTGTAACCCAGGCTGATGTCCGCCAGAGCAGTCCCTACCCCGCCCGCTACAAACCCAATCCATGGCCCGAAGGCAAAGGCGGCGAAGTAGATGGCCACGTCGGAGAAGTTGAAAAACCCAGTGCCGATGGGAACCATGATAGATCGTGTGAACACAGCCACCACGGCGATCATGATGCCGGTGATGGCTATCGTCCTAACACCAATTCCTTTTCCAGACATGTGAACCTCCTTCCTTAGGTTCTGTTCACCTCGGCTCGCAGTGGACCCTAGTCCACTGCCCCAAGGGTGCAATCAAGCGCCGAACACCGCTAGACGACTTACCTGGTCAGAGTCACAACAGGCTGCCGAGGCTGCTGGACTAGGGTCCAGCGGGAGCAGGTGAGTAGTTTTCAGATCGGCGACGCGGTACATCCTACCCCGCGCTACTTCCCCAGTTTATCCAGTCGAGCCATCACCTCGTCCAGTTGGCGACGCAGCATCTCGGCCTCCTCGCGCAGGCGGCCCACTTCGTCTTGCTCGTACCCTTCGACCGTAAGCGAAGCGACGCTCAGGGCAGGCTCTCCATGGGCGTGTTCGACGCTCTCGCGGCAGGGCTGGACACCTCGCAGTTGACCGCCCAGATAGCTTTCCAGGGCGTGGCGCACCGTGCCCGTCGCGCCAGTCACGGCCTCGATGCCGTACTGATCAAAGAAGACGATGGCGCGTCTTCCCATCCCACCAGTGAGCATCACGTTCACTCCCTGGCTGTGGATAAAGCCCGGCACCTGTCCCGGCGAGTGTTGGCCGTAGTACGGATTGCCCACAGCCTGGACGGTCTGCACCTCCTGACCCTCCACGTCCACCAGTACGTAGTGCGGGCAGCGCCCAAAGTGAGGGCTGACCACGCTTTCGAGGCCGTTGCTGTCTTCGGCAGAGATCGCGATGCGCATTTCTAGCTCTCCTTTTCTAGTTTATCGAGTCGTTCCATGATCTGAGCCAACTGCTGGCGCAGGTCACCGGCCGTCTGTTTCAAAACCGCGACTTCTTCTTCGCGGGAAGCGGGCGGCGTGGGCTGCGGCGCAGGTGGAGGCGTTATCCCCCCGGCACCAGGCCCGTAGGCACCCTGGCCCATGCCCATGCCACGACCCATGCCCATGCCCCGGCCCGCGCCACGACCCATACCCATGCCCCGGCCCATGCCCATCCCAGCGTGAGCCTGGACGTTGGCTCCGGTTACGGATTGAAGCTGCCCTGCCTTGTAGGCCTCGACAGCCTCTCTCACTGTTCCGCCCGTGAGCAGGTAGATAGGCACGTTGGCTGCCTGGAAAACGTTGTAGGCGTTGGGGCCGACGTTGCCGCTCAGCACCGCCTGGACGCCCTGCTCGACGACGAACTGAGCCGCCTGGATTCCCGCCCCACCCGCAGCGGACATGGCCGGGTTGGAAACGGCCTCAAATTCCATGGTCTCCGTGTCAACGAAGACGTAGGTGGGACACCGCCCGAAGACCGGGCTGGCCGGCACGTCCAGGTTTGTGCCGTTGGCTGTGACGACAATCTTCATTTGCAATTCCTCCTTGTTGATAGTATAATTTGGATGTACCTCTCCTGCCGGTTGTCAGACCACCGCGCAGGTTGGGGGCTTGGGGCGGGTGGCGAGTCTTCCGATTCCGTTCACCCGCCCCGACACCTCACTACGGTGAGGCATTATCCCCCTGCTATCCACTGTTACGCCTCCTTCTCGAGTCCCTCGATGCGCGCGCTTATCTCATCCAGTTGAGCCTTCAGTGCTTCGGCGTGATCCATCAGCACTTGCAACTCCTGCTCGCGCGGCATCGGGCCGGGCACCGGAGCGCCGTAAGCCCACGGGTCAGCTCCCCAGGCAGCGGTCATCTGCGGCGCGGGCCACTGACCGTAGCCAAAGCGCATCCAGCCCGGAAGGCCGGTGGCGTAGTACATGTGGCGCCAGCCACGCCCGCCGCCGCCCCAGCCACGTCCACCGCCCCGCCAGCCACGCCCCCAGAGACCTCGCCCAGGAATGGCGTTGGCATATCCGGGAGCGTCGTAGCCAGCGCAGAAGCCAGCCGCTCGCCCGGTCATCGGGCCCATACCCATCGGGCCAGTTCTATCTCCACCAGGCATCTCAGTCACCTCCTCTCTTTGCAAAATGATCTACGTTTCAACTGCCGGGCAGGCTGCACGCTGTCTCTACCATCTGCGCCGGCCTCCACCTCGACCCCGGCGCCGTCCCAACCCCCGGCCAAACCGTGGGGCGGAGAAAGGCGCGAAGCGTGTTGCGGGAACGGGTGGCGTGCGGTAGGGATACTGAACCGGCGTGCCCGCCACTCCCGCGTATCCATACGGGGCCCTCCCCGTTCCAGGCGAAGGGAACGCTATGGCGCAGTACCCCTCCCCGCGTCCGGTCATGGGACCCAGCCTCCTGGGTCCAGTTCCATCAAAAGCTGGCATCTGATTCACCTCCTCTCTCCGAATATCTTGGTTTCTATCCTTCAAATCCATGCGGACAGGACTGTAAACGCTCCCATGGCCATTATGAGAATCCCCATGATCTTAGGTATCCAGGCCTCATAACCCATCCTTCTTGCCAGCTCCCCCAGGCCACCTACAGCGAAGCCCCAGGGAACCAAGCCGATGGTCGTTCCCAGGCCGAAGGCGAGCACTATCAAAACGCCACGCCACACGTCCCCTACCGAAGCAACCCAGGTCAGGATAGTCAGTTCAAAGGGACAGATAGGCAATCCCCCGACGATCGCCATGAGGAATACGCTCCGGGCCGTCTTACTTCTCAGTTTTTCCTCCTCTACCGATGATGCGAAAGCGTGCTCTCCTCCACCTCTCAGAATCCAAAGACCGAACAGGGCAATAGCCGCACCAGCGATGGTTTTAAAGAGCGGCCCGTATCGCACGAACAACAACGATCCGACATAGCCGGCAATGACCCCCATCACGGTGTTGATCAACGTCGTGCCTACGCCGTATAGGATTACCAAAAGGATAGCATCCTTCAGCCTTTTTCCCGCCCACGTGGCGATCATAGAGGCGACGCCCTTGTCCTCACAAGGGTGAAGGGTATGGAGCAATCCCAGGACAAACGCTCCCATTATGGACATAGGCTCCATTGTCACCTTTGCAAACCCCCTGTTTCAGAACGATGCCCTTCGACTGGCTCAGGACGATGCTACCCAACGGCACGCCAACGTCGCGAGCGATGACCGATGACCAGACACTTGACCTTCAGCGGGTCTTCGCCTATTGGTTCTTTTCGACGCTAGCCACTATCTTTTTGGCGATGGGAGCGAAGGCATCGGCCGAGTATTTCTCGACCATCCCGGCATCACAGAGTTTAGAGATCTCAGGATCGAGGGGCAGTCGGCCCAAAAGCGGCATATTGAACTTCTCCGCTGTAATTGCCGCCTTGCTGGGTCCGAAGATCTCAATGCGCTCTCCGCATTTAGGGCAGGTGGTGTAGCTCATGTTTTCCACCAACCCCAAGATGGACGTACCCATGTGTTGAGTCATCTGGGCCGCTTTGCGCACCACCATCCCCGCCAGCCCCTGGGGCGAGGTGACCAGGACTACACCTTCCAGGGGAATGGATTGCATGACGGTCAGCGCGGCATCGGCCGTGCCGGGGGGAAGGTCCACAACCAGGTAGTCCAGATCGCCCCAGAAGACGTCGCCCCAAAACTGCTGAATAGCCTTGCCAATGAGCGGTCCCCGCCAGATGACCGCCTGATCCTCGCTGGGGAGAAGCAGATTGATGGACATGATCCCGATGCCTGTTTCGCTTTCCACCGGCAGGATGCCCTGGGGGCTGTTATCTGGATGCCTCTGCGTGGGGAAGAACATCTTGGGGATGCTGGAGCCGGTGATGTCGGCGTCGAGCAGGCCCATTCTATGGCCTCTCCTCCTCAAAGCAACAGCCAGAAGTGCTGCCACTGTAGATTTGCCTACTCCACCCTTGCCGCTCAACACAGCGATGACGTGCTTGATACGGTTCACTCCCTCAGCCGAGCCGGGCTCTCTGCTGAACGACATGAAGTGGGCCCTCTCCTTCTGAGTCATCTCGGCCAGCCCGATGGCTACCCTCTCGACCTCTGGTAGCCCTTCCACCGCCGCCCGCGCTTCGCTCACGACCTGGTCCTTGATGGGCACGTCCATGAAGGGCAGGACGACGGTGAATCTCACCTGCTTATCATCCACCCTTATGTCCCTGATCATGCCCAGTTCCATCAAACTACGGCCCGATTCGGGATGTTTTACCTCTCGCAACGCTTGATGTACCCGCTGTTCGTCAACCAATCTTTGCTCCTTTCTCACACATTGGAAGTTGGAAGTTAGAAATTGGAAGTTGGAAAAGTGGAGTGCCGCATCTGGGCCATGGTCAGCAATCGCACGCCCTCACCGCGCTTCACCTGCCCGAAGTTGGCTCCCTGGCCGATGAGCCGCAGCACGGACTCCGTGTTGGCGACCAGGGTTCCGCAGATTATGTCCACGCCGTAGTCGAAGAGCAGGGGCGAGAGGGGCACCGTGGGGCCCAGGACGATGACCAAAGCGTCGGGGCGGCACAATTTCATCAATCCCTCAAAGGTGTGGTTGATGAGCGAGGTGCCGGTGATGGCCGCCACGTCTGCCTGGGGGAGCACCTCCGCCGCCATCTCCGCGGGCAGGTCTCCCCCCACGGGCCTCTTCTCCAGCACCCACAGCTTCTCGGCCGCCTCCCTCACCTGGGGGATGAAGGGGAAGTGCCCCACAATGGCCACTTTCCTGCCCGTTCCCTCTTTTAGGATAACCTCCCCCGCGTTCAGATCCACGCAGCGGCTCTCGTCAATCTCCATCAGGGAGTTTATAGCCGCCATCCCGATGGAGGCCTCCAGGAGGCTATCGGATTTGGCGTATTGGGCCAACTCCAGCGCGCTGCATTCCAGCAGATGGCCCGCCCGCGGCACCAGGGGAGCGGGGCCGGCGCACTGGGGATCCTCGGGCCGCAGTGTTGAGGCCAGCCCACAGCGCCCATCTTCGAGCACCACCGCCGTCCAGAAGGCGCAGACCCGCACTTCGCGCACGGGCGCATCGCCCTTCAGAGAGGCGATCAGATCATCAATGATGCGCACCTTCCCCCTCCTCCATGTGCTCGTCGTAAGCGGCGAAGAAGCCGTGCAGCACTCGGTCCGTCTCCCGCAGGTCGGCCACCCAGCGGGCCAGGTACTGATTGCCCTGGGTGGTCAGTTGATAAACCCGCCGTGGCGGGCCAGAGCCCTCGGTGTCCCAGGTTGAGGTCAAGAGCCCTTGTTCTTCCATCTCCCGCAGGGCTCGATAGACCACGCTGGAATCAACCGGCGCTTCCGCGAAGCCGAACTCCTTCAGCTCATCCTGCAAGCTGTAGCCATGGGAGGAGCTGCGATGGAGCAGCAGGAGCAAACACGGCTCCATGAAACGATATATCCGCGTGGGGCAGGGCCCGCCACCTCCACCACCCATCCGCCTGCGACGACGACCGCGCGGCATCTCTCACCTCCTGACAAATAGTGACTTATGCCTATAGTGACTTTTTACACATATAGATTATACCACCTTTTAGACATTTTGTCAAGTGCTGGAACCTTAAAATTTAAGGGGCGTATCGGCTACAAAACAGCAAAGGAAGCGTCAACTCTGTGACGCTTCCTCATCATTGTGGGTTGATGCTCCCTACTCTTTCCCCAATGGTCATCACGGGCTGGCGCGGCACCAGTGGAAGTTTCGGCATAGGTCAGCGTTTTTCCTGAAGTTGACCGTGTAGAGCCAGAAATTGCCAAAGCGCCGCTCCAGGCTGAAGCCCGCCGCCTCCACACGCCGGATGGTCTCGAAGGCGAACAGATAGTCGGGGTCGGTGAACTCTTCAGTGATGGAGAGCAGTCCGCCCGGCCTGAGCACCCGACGAAGCTCGACCAGCGCGCGAGCTTGGTCGGGGATTTCGGGCAGCACTGTGACCAGGAAGGCGCGATCCACGCTGGTGTCGTCCAGCGGCAGGTGGTAGGCATCGGCGATGTGGGTTTCAACGTTGGTCAGCCCGGCGTCCCGCACCCGCTTCTCCACCTGAGCGATCATCTTCGGCTGAATGTCCACAGCGATGAGCCGCCCTTCCGGCCCCACGCGCCGCGCCGCCTCCACGGTGAACGCTCCGGGGCCGGGGCCCAGTTCCAGCACGCGCTCGCCGGGACAGATACCCACCCGGTCGAGGATGGGGCGCGTATAGCGGCGGCGAACGGGGTTGTTCACCAGCCAGGCCAGCGAGGCCGGGCAGGGTGCCCTACGGCCCCCACTGAGTCGGACCAGCACCTTCAGCACCACCAGCCAGAAGAAGGCCAGCCCGCCGGCGACGGCCAACGCGGTCCATAATGCTTTGAGAGCTGACCTTTGCTTCATGGCACGACAATCTCTTTCCCGACCTGCACGTCTCGATACGCTGCGCCGAACGCGCTCCGAAAGGCCTCGATGCTCCAGTCACAACTGTCGTGGGGCGAGAGGGCAACCAGTTGCGGATGGCGACACTGCAGGTAGGCGATGGCGGTCTCCACGTCCTGTCGGCTGATCGGGTCCCAGGGCCATTTGCCCGTGCCAAAGATGCGCTGCAATGGCAGCCCGAACTTCACCTCCCGCGAGGCGGTCACCGGGTAGTGCAACCCACCGACGATGCCGTAGAGTGGCTCGTCGAACAGCATCTCCGCCCGGCCAACTATGCGCTGGAGGGTGGAGTGCCCGCAGCCAATGATGAGCACGATGCCTTTCCCCTCCACGTTGACCGCCAGCGACTGCTCCGGCGTCCAGCCCAGGAAGAACAGTTGGCGGGGGATGGGGCCCAGGCTGGCGATGCCGGGGGCGATGACAAGCGGCCCGTCCACGACCGTGACCCGCGTCGTGGGGTTGGACAGCGGCACCGGCACGTAGGCGGGGATGCCCTTCAGATCAACCGGCTGGCCCGATAGGGCAAAGGTTCGTTGCATCATGTGCGACCTGCCCCCCACGTGATCCTCGTGCGCGTGGGAGATGACTATCGCGTCAATGTCAGCCGCCTCCACGCCCAAGGCCGCCATATTGCGCAGCAGCGGGGAGGGGTGCTCGCCCCGCGTGTTGTAGCCGACGTCGAAGAGGATGGTGGTGTCGTCGGCGCGGACGAGGTAGGAGACGCCCGACTCGCCTATCAGGGCTTGCCCTGAGCTTGTCGAAGGGTCGCGGGCGGTGTACCAGTCAATGAGGGGTAGAATGGTGAGGCGTTTCACCGTGCCCACGTCCTTGAGTTTGGGGTGGCGGGCACTGGCCCAGACCCGGTTGGCGCGACGGCGGCCCAGGTAAAAGCGGGCCACCAGCCCTCCAGCAGCGGCCCCTGTAAGACCACCCAGGCCAATAGCAATCGTCTGTTCGATTTTCATTGCACCATCTCCTTTCATTGTTTTCCGATCAGCCTGATCGGACCAGACAGGTTTTCAAACGGCCCGCCGTGGCCGACGTAGACGATGCGTGGCGAGAGGGCCAGCAACTGATGGTCTCAGTCATTTTAAGCCTCCCGCGTGGTCACCGCAGCGCGTAATTCAGCGCCGCCTCGGCGTGAATGACCGTCGTATCAAACAGCGGTATCCCCGCGTCCGCTTCGCTGACCAACAAGGGGATTTCGGTGCAGCCCAGGATGACGCCTTCTGCCCCACGTTCGGCCAGTTTCTCGATGATGGCGACGAATCCGGCCCGCGACTCGTCGCGGATCTGGCCGGCGACCAGTTCATCGTAGATGACGGTGTTCACGTACTCACGGTCGTCGGCGTCGGGCACCAGCACGGTGACGCCTTTTCGAGCCAGCGCATCCTGGTAGAAGGTCTTCTCCATGGTGAACCTGGTGCCCAGCAGCCCCACCGTCTTCATTCCCCGCGCCAGGATGGCCTCGCCGACGGTGTCGAGCAGGCTCAGCATCGGGACGTTGACGCTGGCCTGTACCTGATCGAAGACCAGGTGCATGGTGTTGGTGGCGATGACGATGAAATCCGCGCCCGCCGCCTCAAGCTTTTGCGCAGCCTTGCTCAAGCCCTGTGCCACCAGGTCCCAACGACCCTGTCCAGACCAATCCACGTAGGGTTGAAAGCTAACGCTGTAGATGATGATTTCTGGGTAGCCATAGTCGCCAAAGCGCTCGGTGTAGGCGCGCGTGATGTACTGATAATACTCGACCGTAGACTCAGGGCTCATACCGCCCAGGATACCGATTCTTTTGTGCATAGTTCGCTTCTCCTTTGTCTAAGTCGAGGTCGCCTCTGCTCAGTATTTCCTCGACCAGTCCCTCCTCCCTCTGTCTCTCTGTGAACATCTTCTTCCCCCCTTCAGAAGAACAGGAAATAGCGAGGCACGCGTTCCATGTAGGCGCGGTATGAGTCACCGTATTGCCTCAGGCAAGAGGCTTCCTCGGCCAGAATTTTAAGGTGAGTGAACACCAGCCCCAACAATAGCATCAAGAGGGCGAGCCACGAGCCTATGGCAATCGAAATGCCCACGGCCGAAACAAGTAGCGTGAACTGCTGTGGATGGCGTGATACCCTGTAGAGCCCCCTCGTAACCGGCTGGTCTAGCGGCGTGTTCCTGAAGTTGAAGAGAGCAACGACGAATCCAGCCAAACCAAGGGCGAATACGACGATCCCAAGAACGAAGACTGGAGTCCCTATCTTCAGGGGCGTGAAGATTATCAATGGAAACCAGACGAGGGCTATCAGTAGTTTCCCTATGAGAGTGAGTACCCTCTGCCTCCTGCTCCAGCCGGAGCGATCGTAAAGCCGCCCTACCACCTCCTTGGGGAAGACCAGCAGCAGAAGGCCGAATATCGAATACAGTACAACTAATAGAACCCATCCATTGAGCCATCCGATTTGAAGTGCGGGAAGCAGTTCCATTTCTCACCCTCCTGATTGTTGAGAAAGTTGGTAGCCGCTTTCCTCCCACGCCCGGCGCATCACCGGGTTGCGCCTCAGGTAAGCGTCAACGATTTCTTTGGGGACGCCGTTGGCCGGGCAGGAGAAGTTCACGCAGCGCGTGCAGACGTGCTTCTTCAGGCTGAACCCGAAGCTGACCAGGCCCGCCAGCGCGATCAACGCCAGGATGTACTGCCCGCCAACGATCAGGAACGGGAAGGGATAAATCACCATGATCCCGACGCCCACCAGAAACTGCACTTTCTCCGAGGTGCTCATCGGCTCCGGGCGGTATCGCCAGATCTTGATCACCCCGTAATTGGCCAGACAATGCAGAACGCGCCCGTCCTCATCCCAGTAGGGGCAATGGCTGCACAGGATGCGGGCCTCCCACACGAAGAAGAAAAACATCATGTAGCCAACCCAGCCGACGAGATACCAGCCAAATCCGCCCCGCATCATCCCGGCGACGATGGCAATCGCAGGTGGCAGGAAACCTGCCAGGAAGTACAACAAGTCGCCCCAGTTAAAGCGGCAGTTCAGCGTGTCGCCGATGGGACAATCGGTGCACTGGGAAACGTCCTGCCAGGTACAGATGCCGAACGGGTTCCTATCTCTACGTCCTGACATCTCTCGGTCCCCCCTTCTCCGTCAGCGCCCACACTCGCGCTGGCCCACCGATGGCACAGGTCTTGGCCAGGGAGCAGCCAGTGCATCGGGACTCGCAATCGCCAGCCACCGGTCGCAAATACCCCATCCGCGCCAGGTGCTCGATCATCTGCCCCACCAGCCCCTCGCTTACCCCAAGCTCCCGCGCCAGGTCGGCGTAGCTGCGCAAGCCACCTTCGGCCACCAACTCCAGCAATCTCTGCAGCACCTCACACCCCCCATCCCACCAGCATGGCTCCCTGATAGATGGCGATGCCCACACTGAAGGAAAGGACCAGTAACAACGCGATGTTGAAAGCGGTCCATTTCCACGATCCCGTCTCCTGGCGGATGGTGGCCACCACGGCCACACAGGGAACGAACAACATCTGCATCGCCAGGAAGGCTAGCGCCGCTGCCGGGGTCAGCACGCCGGACAAGGTGTCGGCCAGACGCGCCCCTTCCTCGCCCGTGCTATAAAGGACGCCCAGGGTGGCGATGGTGTTCTCTTTGGCCACGAAGCTGGTCAGCAGCGCCACCATCATCCGCCAGCCCAGGCCCATCAGCCTTCCCAACGGCGCCAGCAGTCGCCCCATGGCCGCCAGGTAGCTCGACTCGATCTCCCCGCCTGGCAGGACCGAGAGAGCCCAGACCACCACTGAAACGACCAGGATGATGCTGCCCGACTTCTTGAGAAAGGCCACCAACCGCTGCCACACCGAGAGGCCAATGGTGCGGAAGTTGGGCAGGTGATACAGCGGCAACTCCATGATGAAAGCCATGTGCTCGCCCCCCAGCACCAGCTCGTGGAGGGCAACGCCTATGATCGCCAGCAGCACCAGGCTAAGTCCCACCAGCCCCCCGGAGACCAGCGCAGCGTGGGAGCCGAAGAAGATGGGAGCCAACACAGCCAGGACGGCCATCCGCGCCGTACAGGGCACCAGGGGAGCCAGCAGGATGGTAAGCAGCCTGGCCTGTTGCCCCTCCACCACTCGCGCCCCCATCACTGCCGGCACGTTGCAGCCGAATCCCAGGAAGAGGGGCAAAAAGCTCTTGCCGTGCAACCCCATCAGGTGCATGAAGCGGTCCATGACGTAGGCTCCCCGGGCCATGTACCCTACGTCTTCCAGAAAGGCCAACGCGGCAAAGAAGATGATCAGGATGGGCAGGAAGGTGACCACCATCCCCGCCCCACCGATCACGCCGTCGGCCAGGAGCCCCACCAACCAGGCTGGTGCACCATTCAGAGCTGCGCGCACCCCTTCCGCCCCGGCCTGCACCAGGTAGGTGTCCAGCAGCCCCTGCAACGGCGCGCCCACGGCGTAGGTCAGCCAGAACACCAGGCCCAGTATCCCCACCAGCACCAGCAGCCCCCAGAAGGGGTGGGTGGCGACGCGGTCCACCCGGTCGGTCAGGGTGATCTGGCCGAAGGTGGGGCGCACCAACGCGGCTCGCACCATCCGCCCGATCCACTCGTAGCGGGCCCCGGCTACCGCCAGGATGGCGTCCTCGTGTTCCATCAGGATGGAGTGCACCCGTTCCCATTTCTCCGGCGACAACCGCTCCTGCATCATTCGGGTGATCTCCCGGTCGCCTTCCAGGAGCTTGAGGGCCACCCAGTCCTCTGGATAGGGTTCTGGCACCTGCCCGGCGATGATCTGCTGGAGCTGGGCCAACACCGCCTGGTGATCCGCGCGGATCCCAGGGCGGCAAGGGTCATAGCTATCCGGGTCGCTTGCCAGGCGGTCTACGGCCTCCACCAGTTCCCGCGTGCCCTGGTTTTTGGAGGCCACCATCGGCACGACGGGGAGACACAATGCGGCCTCCAGAACGTGCGGCTCGATGTGCATCCGCTGCTGCTCGGCCACGTCTGTCATGTTCAGTCCCAACACTACTGGCACCGACAGCTCCAGGAGCTCGGCCACCAGGTACAGGCTGCGCTCCAGGGCGGCGGCGTTGACGATGGCCACCACCACGTCGGGCTTCTCTTTGATGATGTAGTCGCGGGCGATCTGCTCTTCGAGGGAGTTAGCAGTCAGGCTGTAGGTGCCGGGCAGGTCCACGATCCGCACTGTGGTGCCGTTGTGATGATAGGTGCCGGTCTTCTGCTCAATGGTCTTGCCCGGCCAGTTGCCCACGTGCTGGCTGAGGCCGGTCAGCAGGTTGAAGACAGTGGATTTCCCCACGTTGGGTTGCCCGGTCAGAGCGACGGTTATCTGATCTGGGGCTTTGGACTTTGGACTTTGAACTTTGGATTTTGAACTTTGGTCATTGGTCATTGGTCATTCTCCCCACCAGCACCTTCATCGCCTCACCTCGTCCCAAGGCTACGCGGGTATCCCGCACCAGGACAATGAGGGGACCGTGGCCAAAGTTCTGCACCATGTTCACCTCGACTCCCAGGGTGAAACCCAACGTGGCCAGGCGGCTTATGAATCCCCGCCCCCCAGCCAACTGGCGCACCACCCCCACCTCGCCGGGAGCCAGGGCACTCAGCGATATTCGCTGTTCATTCATTAAAGATCCTCCTGCTTTTACCAAGTATTTGCAATGCAATAGACGAAAAAAGAAGCGGTCACAGTGGCCGCACTACGATCTGTGAGGCCAGCTCTCGCCCCAAAACGTGTTGCGCTTCTCCGACCTGCACCGTCAGCGGGCCCTGGAAAGGAGCCACTGCCTCGACCTGGACCGTGGCCTGGGGTTTTAACCCCAGGGTAGCCAGATACCGCAACAGGTCGTCGTCTCCCTCCGGCACGCGCAGTACTCTCGCCCTTTCTCCTGCCGTGAGTTCGGCCAGGGGACGCCCAGCCTCGACAGCCATCTCTCCCTCGGCTGTTGGCACTGGGTGGCCGTGAGGGCAAGCCTCCGGCTCGCCGAGAAGCTGGGCCAGTCGCTCCTCCACCAGGGGCGAGGTGGCGTGCTCCAGCCGACAGGCTTCCTCGTGCACCAGATCCCAAGACAAGCCCAGGACATCGGTGAGGAAACACTCCCATAGACGGTGGCGGCGAATCACCGCCAGAGCCTGGGCCTGGCCCGCCGGGGTCAGCGATACCCCCTTGTAGGGCTCATAGAGAACCAGCTTCCGCTCAACCAGCTTCCTGACCATCTCGTTGGCCGACACAGACGAGATCTCCAGACGCTCGGCCAGGGTGGAGAGAGCGACCAGTTGTTCTTCTTCCCCGAGCTTGTAGATCGCCCCCAGATACTCCTCAGCACTCTCAGTGACCATCGGCTTCTCCTTAGAATAATAGGTATGCCCAGATACTATTTTAAGGCATACCTAATTATACACCTTTTGCTCACCGATGTCAAGTGCCCTGTGATACCAGTCTATCGCAGACGCTCTCTCGCGTTGCGCAGGCCGGGGAAAAAAAAGCCCCAACCCAGCCGCGTGAACCGCCGGGTTAGGGCTTTTCTCTGGAGAGGAAAAGCGTATACTCCAGGTCATCAATCGAACCTGAAGCGCCAGACGCCAATGGTGAAGAAGAGGGCGGCGAAGCCCAGCAGAGCCCCCACCTCCGTCCAGATGCCGTTTATTCCATAGCCTCGCACCAGCACGTCCTGGTAGCCGGCCATGGCCCAGGCGTGGGGGCTGATCTTCGAGAGGGTCTGCATGAAGTCGGGCATGACGAAGGTGGGCACCATGCAGCCGCCCAGCATGGCCAACACCAGCACCCCCACGGCGGCGACGCCCTCGATCTGGGTGGAGCTCTTGCCCAGGGCGGCGACAAGGACGCCCAGGCTGGTGGCCGCTGCGGCCACGGCCAGGGTCACGACCAGGAGCCCCAGGGGGTCGCCCCACTCCATGCCGAAGAGGAGGCGGGCGACGGTGAACATCACCGCCACCTGCAGGATGTTGACGATGTAGTAGGGCAGCAGCTTGCCGGCCAGGATGGAGGCCCGCCCGACGGGGGCGGCCAGGAGCCGTCGGAAGGTTCCCTCCTGCTTCTCCCTCAGGATGGACTGGGCGATGGTCATGACGATGAAGAAGACGCCCATCACCGTGTAGCCGGGCACGTTCTGCTGGTAGGAGTCGGGGTACTCCTCGACCTGCATGCCCGGCGGGGTGACTTGCTCGATGGTCACGGCTGGCTCCTCACTTCCCGCCAGGCCTCCGGACATCTGCCGCAGGGCCTGGGCCTTGAACTCCTCCACTGCCTCGGGGGGAGCGTGGGGGGCGAGTTGGGCGAACATCAACTCGATGCCTGTGGGCGCCAGGGCAGCGAAGGCGCTCTTCTCCAGAAGCCCTTGCAGGGTTCCCCTGATCGGTCCCAGCCACTGCTCCGAGACGGCCGGGTCCACGATGAGCAACGCCTCGGTTTGGGTTGCCTCGCCTCCGAAGGCTCTCGCCGTCAGCTTCTCTGAGAAATCGGGCGGGAAGACGACGGCGACGTTGTGCTTTTCATCAATGATGAGCTGCTCGGCCCCCTCCTGAGTGAGTGGTTCGCCCTCCCACTCCTCCTCGACGGCGAAGGCACCCATCTCGTCCAACCCTTTGACGATGTCGGCGGCGATGGTTCCCTCGTCCTGATTGACCACCAGAATCTCGATGGGGTTATCGCCCCCGCCCCCGAAGGCCCCACCGAGGGCCGTGCTCATCACCACGATGAAGGCCAGGGGCATCAAGAAGAGGGCGGCCAGGCCACCGATGTCCTTAAAGAGGATTTTCAGGTCTTTCCAGGTGATGGTTAGGATTTGCATTGCACTTACTCCTTTCGTTTAGTATTTATCCGAGAAATAGCGGGCCGGGCTCTCATGCCCGGTTTCCAGCGGCGTGGGAGCCGCCTCTGCTGACTTTTCGGATAAGCTCTTAGTCCCGCAGGCGTTTTCCCGTCAGGTGTAGGAAAACGCTCTGCAGGTTCGGCTCCAGTATCTCCAGCGAGGTGATGGCTGCATCGGCCTGGTTGAAGATGGCGATGACCTTCACCAGAGCCCGCTGAGCGTCCACCGTCTTCACCTTCAGCTTGCCGTCGAGGGAGGCGACCTCTTTGACGGTGGGGAGTTGCCGAATTCTCCCCAGCATCTCCTCTGATAGCCCAGCTCGCACGCCGACGTGGATCACCCCGCCGCCCAGCACCTTGATAAGGTTTTGTGGCGTATCCAGGGCGATGATCCGTCCCTCGTCAATGATGGCCACCCGATGGCATAACCTCTCCGCCTCCTCCATGTAGTGGGTGGTGTAGAGGATGGTCATCCCCTCCCGATTCAGCCGCTCCACGTTCTCGAAGATGTGGTTGCGGGATTGGGGATCCATGCCCACGGTCGGCTCGTCCAGGAAGAGCACCCTGGGCTCGTGCAGCAGCCCAGCGGCCAGGTTGAGGCGGCGCTTCATCCCCCCGGAGTAGGTCTGCACCGCATCTTTCGCCCGCTCGCTGAGCCCCACTATCTCCAGGGCGGCGTCCACCCGCTCCCGCAGGCGCTTTCCGCTCAGCCTGTAGATGCGCCCGAAGAAGTTGAGGTTGTCCCGGCCTGAGAGCGTGGGGTAGAGGGCGATCTCCTGGGGGACGAGGCCGATGATGCGCTTGACCTGGGCCGCATCGCGCACCACGTCCAGCCCGTCAATGGCCACGGAGCCCGAAGTCGGCTCCAGGAGACAGGAGAGCATGGAGATGGTGGTCGTCTTCCCCGCCCCGTTGGGGCCCAGGAAGCCGAATATCTCCCCCTGGCGGATGTTGAAGTCAATCCCTTTGACGGCCACCAGCTCGCCGTACTGCTTGACTAGATCTCTGGCCTCCACGATGTTTTTGGTCATCTTTCTACCTCCTCACTTTTTTGAACATAGCATACCACAAAATGGCTCGCTTGTGATGTGCCATCGGGGCATAAATCGGGACATAAAAAAGAGCGCTTCATCAGCGCTCTTTCGGGCAAAGTCATGTGCCCCGAGGGGCGAAAGTTATATGACCTGGACTTACAGCAAGCCCAGCTCCTGAGCTCGGCGCACGGCCTGGGTGCGATTCGGCACGCCCAGCTTGCCCAGGATGTTGGACACGTGGTTCTTGACCGTCCCCTCGGTGATGCACAGCGCTTCGGCGATCTGACGGTTAGTGGCCCGGACGGCCAGCAGCCACAACACTTCCAGCTCCCGGGGGGTCAGTTCCTCGTAGAGAAGCGCTACCGGCTCCCGCCGCGCGGCCAGGCGGGAGAACTCGGTCACCACCTTGCTGGCAATGCTTGGAGGCAGGAGGGCCTGGCCCTGATGCACCCTGCGGATGGCCTCGGCCAGCTCTTTGGAGGACACGTCCTTCAGGAGGTATCCCATCGCCCCGGCGGCCAGCCCCTCGAAGATGTATTCGTCGTCGTCAAAGGTGCTGAGGATGACGATCTGCGTGTCAGATAGCTCCCTGCGAATGCGCCGCGTGGCCTCCACCCCATCCATGACGGGCATGCGCACGTCCATCAGCACCACGTCGGGCCGCAGCTCCCGAGCCAGAGCCACCGCCTCCTCCCCATCGCCGGCCTGGCCCACCACCCGGATGCCGGGCGAAAGTTCCAGCAGGGTCTGCAGCCCCTCTCGCATCAACGTCTGGTCGTCAGCGATGAGCACCCGAATCTCGTCCAGAGCCATCTCTTAGTCCCTCTCTACTCCCTGTGGGGAAGTGAGACTCTTAACTCAAATCCACCCTCGGCCCGGTTTCCCGCCATCAGTGAGCCTCCGAGCAGTGCCGCCCGCTCACGCAGGCCCGTCAGGCCGAAGCCCTCGCCGGCCTCCCCGGACCCCACTCCGTTGTCAGCCACGGTCAGGGTCACCTCATGCGGGGCGAAGCGCAGTGCCAGCTCCACCCGGCTGGCGTGGGCGTGCTTCTGGACATTGGTGAGGGCCTCCTGAGCGGCCCGGTAGAGGGTCAGCTCGGCGGCAGGGGACAGGCGCTGCTCCTCTCCCTCGACCTTGAACTCCACCGGCAGGGCGGTGGTGGCCTCGAACTCCTCGATCAGGGCCCGAAGCGATTGGGCCAGCGGTTCGCGCTCCAGCTCGCCAGGGCGCAAGCCCCGCACCGAGCGGCGCACCTCCCTCAGGGCCTCCTTGACCGACTGCTGGGCCTTCTCGATTTGGGCGTGGGCTCGCGTCGGATCTATCGTTAGCAGCCCCCTGGCGGCCTCCAGTTGCACGCTGGCCACCGTCAGGTAGTGGCCCAGGCTGTCGTGAATCTCCCGAGCCAGGCGGTTGCGCTCCTCGGCCACGGCCAGCTCCTCCACCCGCTGGGCGTATTCCCGCAACCTGTGGTGGGCCTCCTCCAGTTCAGCCAGCAGCCCCTCTGCCTGTTCCTTCTCCTCCCGCTGGCGGGCGGCCATCAGGCTGACGGCGGCGAAGAAAACGAAGCCGCCGAAGTAGGGAAGCAGGCCGGTCAAGGCCCCCCTAGGTCCGGCGATGATGAGGTAGTCCAGCTCGACGGCGAGGATGAAGAAGAAGGTTACGATCGAAGCGCTACGAAAGGATAGCAGTAGGTAGGCCTGGGGCACGAGAATGAAATAGAGGAGGGGCAAGAATGCCTCCCCCCTGCCCACCAGGACGATGGCGAAGATGAGGGCTCCCTGGATGCCAAGATAGAGAAGCCGGTGGAGCAATGGGGCATCCAGCTCGGGTATGAAGCGTTGACCCAAGGTGAAGGCCGCCATCAGGCCGGTGAGCAAGATAAGCGAGGGCATGGGGAGAGAGCCCCAGCCAAAGACGAGGGTGATGAGATAGATCGCCCCGATGGTGATATAGGCCGCCGCCATGAGGAGCTTCTCGTAGTCGGGAGGAGAGCCTGCCGAAGGGTGGCTCGGCATGGCCTTGTCCGAATCATTGCCTGGCCTTCTTCCAGTCAACTTGAGCACCTACACTTCGAAAAAGGGGGTTAGGATACTGCTGATGAGTATAGCATCTTTCAACCAAAAGGTCAAAGGTCACGGGCCGCCTTTCTCAAACCACCTCGATCCCCTCCCCCTCCACCACTTCGCCTATCGTCCAATGCTCCTGGCCCTCGGTGCTAAAGAGAGCGAGCAGCTCTTCCAGCTTCTCCGATGGGACAGCGATGAGGAGTCCACCTGACGTTTCGGGGGTGTAGAGGAGCATCTGCATCTCTTCTGGAATGTCCGGGGCAAAGCGTACTTGGGGCGCATAGTGCTCCTGATTTCGGCAAGCGCCGCCAGGGAAAAGCCAGTCTTCGGCATACTCCCTTGCCCCTTCCACGAAGGGGAGTTTCTCCAGATAGAATCGTATCCCCACCCCGCTCTTTTCGGCCATCTCCTGAGCGTGACCCAGCAGGGCGAAGCCGGTGATGTCGGTGCAGGCGTTCACCCCCACGCTTTGCATCAGCCGGGCGGCGTGGCGGTTGAGCTTCTTCATGCTCTCCACCGCCGCCTCCACGTGGCCTGGCTCGGCTACCTGCCCCTTGAGAGCGGTGGTGATGATCCCCACACCCAGGGGTTTGGTCAGGATGAGGACATCGCCGGGCCTGGCCCCTGCCTTGGTGGCCACACGGTCAGGGTGGACGAAACCCATCACCGCCAGGCCGTACTTGGGCTCCTTGTCGTCCAGGGTGTGGCCGCCAGCGATGACGCCCCCTGCCTCGGCCACCTTCTCCGCCCCGCCGCGCAGAATCTCAGTGACGACATCAGGTGGTAAATCGGGAGGAAAGCCGCAGATGTTGAGCGCCAGCACCACCTCGCCGCCCATGGCGTAGACGTCGCTCATGGCGTTGGCGGCGGCGATGGCCCCGTAGTCGTAGGGATCGTCAACCACAGGCGGGAAGAAGTCGAGCGTCTGGATGACCGCCACCTCGTCGTTGATTTTGTACACGGCGGCGTCGTCGCTGACCTCCAATCCCACCAGCAACTCCGGGTAGTCTTCGGCGCGGAACATATTTTGCAGCGGGCGCAGCACCTGCGCCAGGGCCTCAGGGCCCATCTTGGCCGCTCAACCGGCCGCGCTGGTCATCGCTGTAAGGCGAATTTCTTCACGGGTCATGCTTCTCACCTTCTTGAGCCAACACAGGGCAGGGATTAAAAACCGCCGCCAGCGAAGTTGACTAAATTGGAAATCAGAGGTATGATTGAACAAAGCCCGTTGCCTGGAAGGCGCGCGTCTCGGGGAGGACTCAGGGAATTGGTGAGAAGGGGAGCACTGGAAGTAGCCCAAAGGATACTGGTAGCGGTGATGGTTGCCATCGCTTTGGCCATCGCCTATCTGATCCTGCAAGCATTGTGGGCGCCTGAGAGCAGGTCCGCCAGGTCTACACCTGTCGCTGCCACACTCACCCCGACGGTAACTCCCACTGCCACCAGGGTCCCTCCCTCGCCGACTCCCACCAGGCCTCCCAAAAAGGTCGGCCTGGTCGCCGGGCACTGGGGATACGATTCGGGGGCTGTCTGTCCCGATGGCCTGACGGAAGTGGAGATCAATCTGGCTATCGCCCAGTTGGTGAAGGCCATACTGGAAAATCAAGGCTGTGAGGTAGATATCCTGGAAGAGTTCGATGCGACGTTAGATGGCTATCTGGCCGATGCCCTGGTCTCCATCCACGCAGACTCTTGCGACGTACCCAGGGCCAGCGGGTTTAAAATAGCCAGGGTGCTCAAAAGCGCTCTGCCTGAGGAGGAGGACCACCTGGTGAAATGCCTGCGAGAGGAGTATCAAACAGCCACAGGTCTACCGTTCCACGAGCACAGCATAACCTATGACATGCGTGAGTACCATGCCTTCTACGAAATAGACCCTCAGACCCCGGCGGCGATCATCGAGGCCGGCTTTATGGCCGCCGACCGGAATATCCTCCTGAACCAACAAGACAAAGTGGCCCAAGGCATCGCCAACGGTATCGTCCGTTTCCTGAAAACCGAATCGGACTGAGCGGCTCGACTGAGCGTTCGACCGAGCTCACGCCGAGGGCTCGCCGAAGTCTTCAGACCCCGACTATGGCTCCCCTAGCTCCTCCACAGGCACATCTCGATACTTGTCCCCTTCATCAATGAGCATCACCGGGATGTCGTCGCGGATGGGATACTTGCGATCGCAATCCCGACAGACCAGCCACTGCTCCCTGATCAAGTCCAGGAGACCAGCGTCAGGGCCTTCCCGCACGCAGGCGGGGCAACGCAGGATGTCCAACAGATCTTGGCTCACCATCTCATATTCCTCCTCGATTTCAATATCTCAAGATAGTATAGCATAAACAGGTTGAAACCTCAAACCGCCGACTTGCCTGATAGCCAAGTATGTGCTATACTCTTACCCGAACTGTCCAATTAAACACGCCCTTTGACTGGCGAAGACGTGCCAACCTGGCATACGACCAGCTAGTGGAGAATAGAGGGTCATCAGCCAGATAGGCCCTTCACCAGGATGAAAAGAGCGGAAGACAAAAAACGTAAGGAGGAAAAGAAAGTGGCAGTAGTTTCTATGAAGGCGCTATTGGAGACGGGGGTACACTTCGGCCATCGCACAGGGCGTTGGAATCCGAAGATGAAATCCTTCATCTACACTGAGCGCAACGGCATCCACATTATTGACCTGCAGCAGACCATGACCGCCTTGGATAATGCCTTCGATGTGGTCAGGGACACCATCAGTGAAGATGGCATTATCCTCTTCGTAGGTACCAAAAGGCAAGCCAAGGAGAGCCTTCTCGAACAGGCCCAGCGATGTGGCATGCCATACGTCAACCAGCGCTGGCTGGGGGGGACCTTGACCAATTGGCGCACCATACGTCAACGGATAGATTACCTGTTGAACCTGGAAGAGCGTCAAGAGCAAGGAGATTTCGAGCGGCTGCCTAAGAAAGAGGCCCTGCAATTGGGACGGGAGATCGTCAAGCTCAATCGGCGATTAGGGGGCATCAAGGACATGCGACGCCTGCCTGACATGCTCTTCATTACCGATGTGCGGCGCGAAGCCACCGCTGTGAAAGAGGCTAGCAAGCTCAGCATACCAATCATTGCTATGGTGGATACTAACTGCGACCCGGATCCAATTGAGCACATCATCCCCGCCAACGACGATGCCATCCGAGCCAATAAACTCATCATCACCAAGATCGCTGATGCCGTCATTGAGGGGCAGAACATGCGAGAGGCCCTCGCAGCCGAGGAAGAAGAGCTAGAGATGGAGTTCGAAGAAGAGAAGTATCTGGGTGAGGCTACCCTGGCTAAGCTCAAGTCAGGTGAACTCGAGTTTGGGCAAGAGGCACCTGAGGAGGCTTCCGAAGAAGCGGAGACAAGCGACGAAGAAGAGTAAATCAGAAAATCAACGTCAATCCATTGAGGAGGTAAAGATTCAATTGGAGATCACAACGTCAAAGATAAAAGATCTGCGCGCGGCGACTGCGGCCGGGGTGCTGGACTGCAAAAAGGCCCTGGAGGCCAGCGGCGGAGACCTTGAGAAGGCTAAAGTATATCTGCGAGAGAAGGGGTTAGCTGCTGTTGCCAAGAAAGCAGGCCGGGCAGCCGAGGAGGGTCTAATCGAAGCCTACATCCACACTGGCGGCCGCGTCGGGGCCCTCATCGAGTTAAATTGCGAGACCGATTTCGTAGCCAGGACCGAAGCGTTCGAGGAACTGGCCCACGATCTAGCCCTGCAAGTAGTGGCTGCCAGGCCCCTCTATCTGGCCCCTGAGGATATCCCTCCCGATGTGCTGGAGGAGGAAAAGAATGTTTACCGAGTCCAGGCGAAGGAGATGGGCAAACCTGAGCGCATAATAGAGAGAATCGTGGAAGGCAAGCTGCAGAAGTACTACCAGGATGTTTGCCTCATGAAACAACCCTTCATCAAAGATGATGACCTGACTGTCCAAGATGTGCTCACCGAGATAATCGCTAAATTGGGTGAGAACATCGTGGTGCGGCGGTTTGTGAGGTTTGAGCTGGGGGATTAGGTATTAGCTGGCAACCTAGCCAACTGATCTGGGGAGGCCGGAATGTCCAAAGCTAAGTACAGGCGGGTCATGCTGAAGCTGGGCGGCGAATCTTTGGCCGGGCCCGGAGGATACGGCATTGATCCCGAAAGGGCCGAGGAGGTAGCGGCCAAGATTCGCCGGGTCAAAGACCACGATGTGGAGATTGCCATCGTCATGGGAGCCGGCAACCTCTGGCGGGGCAAGGATGGCCTGGCCCACGGCATGGAGCAGGCTACCGCCGACCACATGGGGATGCTGGCCACGGTCATGAACTCCCTGGCCCTCCACGATGCTTTGGAGAGGGCCGGGGTAACCACCCGGGTGCAGACGGCTGTCGAGATGAGAGCCTTTGCAGAGCCTTATATTCGGTTGCGGACCATCCGTCACCTGGAGAAGGGGCGAGTAGTCATCCTTGGGGCAGGGACAGGCAACCCCTTTTTCACCACCGACACGGCGGCTGCACTGAGGGCCATGGAAATCGGCGCCGAGGTTCTGATCAAAGCCACCAAGGTTGACGCCGTCTACGAGAGCGACCCTAACCTCGATCCTCAAGCCAAGAAACTGGAGCGCCTGACCTACATTGACGCCCTGAACATGGGAGTGAGAATCATGGACAGCACAGCTATCTCTCTGTGCATGGACCACGACCTCCCCATCATCGTCGTCAACCTCTGGGAACATCGGAGCATCGAGCGAGCCATCCTCGGTGAGTCAGTGGGCACGATCATCTGTAGATAGTTCTTAGTTGCTCTAAGGGGATTGCCAAATCCCCGCCCATCATCAGCCCTAGGCCAATGAAATGGGAGGTACTTACTCATGATCAAAGACTTGCTCAAAGAAACCGAAGATAGGATGAATAAAGCAGTGGATGCTCTCCGAGATAACCTGATGACCATCAGGACCGGACGAGCTTCCCCGTCCCTGGTGGAGCGGCTGCCTGTGGAGTACTACGGCACGCTTACCCCCCTCAACCAATTGGCAACTATCTCCGTCCCTGAGCCACGGCTGCTGGCAATCCGCCCCTGGGACCCCACTGCCCTGGCCGACATCGAGAGAGCCATCCTGAAATCGGAGCTAGGGCTGACTCCCTCCAACGATGGCAAGATGATCCGCCTGAGCATCCCCCGACTGACTGAAGAGCGACGCCAGGAGCTGGTCAAGGTTGTAGGCAAGCAGGTCGAAGAGGGGAAAATAGCCGTCCGCAACATTCGCCGCAACGCCATAGAAGACTTGCGCGAATTGGAGAGCGAGAAGCTGATCTCTGAAGACGAGTTCTATCGGACCAAGGACGATGTGCAGGAGATAACCGATAAATTCGTGGCCAAGATGGACGAGATCGGCCACGATAAGGAACAGGAGATCAGAGAGATCTGAGTTGCCCCCTTGCTGCGACATAAGATTCACCAAGTAAAGAACAAGGGGTTGAGGTATCGTCTTCAGTAACGTCTCAGCCCCTTTTTAGCAATTGAATTCGTAGTTGCGACTTCAGCCGCTTTTGTCCTGCCACCGACGACTGAAGTCATCACTACGGACCAAAAACGCCAATGTCCCGTTAGCAACTGAATCAGCTCAGCTTATGGAAACGGCAAAGCAACCAACTAAAGTTCCACATCATCTGGCCATCATAATGGACGGCAACGGCCGCTGGGCGCGGTCGCGTGGCCTGCCGAGGCTGGCCGGCCACCGGGCCGGCACGGAGAACATCCGTCGGATTTTGGAAAGCTGTGTCGAGCACGGCATCAAGATTCTGACCCTCTACGCTTTCTCGACGGAGAACTGGGGACGGCCCAACGCAGAGGTTCGAGGCATAATGCGCATCCTTGAGCAAACCATTGATCGTGAGTTGCCAGAGTTACACCAGAACGGTGTGCAATTGCGTCACATCGGTCGTTTAGAGGGCATTGCTGAAGGGCTCAGGCAAAAGGTACACGAGGCTATCGAACTTACCAGGTACAACGACCACATAATCTTGAACGTGGCCTTCAACTACGGCGGCCGAGCCGAAATCGTGGACGCTGTGCGGCGCATCGTCGAGAGCGAGGTGGCCCCGGATCGGCTGGATGAGCACCTGTTCGGCCAATACTTGTACACGGCTGGGCTGCCGGACCCGGATCTGATCATCCGCACTGCTGGCGAACTACGAATCAGCAACTTTCTCATCTGGCAGAGCGCTTACTCCGAGTACTATGCCACACCCACATTTTGGCCCGACTTCAATGAGGAGGAACTGCACAGGGCTCTCCTCGAGTACAGCAGACGGGAGCGGAGGTTTGGGCTTTTAAAAGCCTGAATCTAGCTCTTCGATGACAACTCCGAGCTAATTCCAATACGGTTTAGATAAGCAGTCGGAGCGAGCCAGTCGGAGTGGAGCTTTTAGGCGGAAAACACCGGCTAAAGCCTCTACTCCAGACTTGACTGAACCGTATCGGAGCCAATCCACACTCATCAGGAAGCAACAGATGTTTATCCAACGCCTTCTCAGTGCCATCATTCTAATCCCCATCGCAGTGGGGGCCGCCTACGCAGGTGGGCTCTGGTTTTTCGCCCTCATAGTTCTCATTGCCAGCATGGCGGGTTACGAGTTCTTTCAAATGATGAGGCTGGGAGGTTACAAACCCTCCTTCTTTTGGGGCCTGGTTCTGATCTGGCTGCTGCTGGCAGACGCCCGCTATCCTGCCTGGCAACTGGCTAAGCCAGCCCTGACGGGAGCGATGGTTCTGTCCCTGTCCTGGCAGTTGTTCAAGAAAGATACCTCTACCCCAACCGTCGATTGGGCTCTAACTATCGCCGGCGCGCTGTACCTCGGCTTGATGGCCGGCCATTTCATCTCCCTGCGAGATGCCCCTGGGGGGTTAGAATGGATGGCCCTGACGCTGCTCTCCACCTGGGGAGCTGACACAGGCGCTTACTTCATTGGTAAGTCCCTGGGACGTCACAAATCCTTCCCCAGGTTGAGCCCCAAGAAGACCTGGGAAGGAACCATAGGGGGCTGGTTTTGCGGAGTAGCGGTTACCCTCTTGGTCGGCCTCTACATAGGACTGGGCTTGGTTCACAGTCTGATCCTGGGCGCTCTCGTCTCCGCCTTCTTACCCCTCGGCGATCTGGCCATATCCATGATGAAGCGTCAGGTGGACGTTAAGGACACGAGCGGCCTCATCCCCGGTCACGGCGGCATGCTGGACCGCATTGACAGTCTGCTCTTCGCCGTGGTAGTGGTCTACTACTACGCCCGCTGGGTGATCGGCTTTTGATAATTTGACTAGGCAGACAAAAGATGCTATAATGACCCTGCGTTACAGCAATTGCTCGCCTACCATCTGGAGAGAGAAGCGGGAGATTAGTACAGACCCGCTCCAAAGTTCTGCTCCTTGCCTCACTAACGTTCACCTGAGTCCCCGCAATTTCGTCTTCGTCACCAGCAGCTACAGGCCATGACATTATGCCTTCCCTTACCTGAGTGATTCAATTGATTGCAGAGTCAATGCCCTTTTGCCCTTGCGTGGCGCCAAAGCGTCACGGTGAATTTCAGAAACCAGGTTTTTAGTTGCTAAGACGCCCTTCCGCGCCCCAGGAGACTCCAGAAGAACAACCTGCGTGCTCAGACGGGTAAAAACCCGGTTTCTCTAAGTTGCCGGTAGTAATCGAATGGAGAGAGCTATGGAAATGAACATCGTCGAGTTGGAAACCCGAAACGTGGACGAGTTGCGAGATATGGCCCGGGAGATGGACCTCTCTGGCCATACCCGTCTCAAGAAACACGATTTGATCATACGCCTCCTTAAGGCCAAGGCCGAGCAACAGGGCTATATCTTCGGCGGAGGTGTGCTGGACATCGTGCAGGAAGGCATCGGCTTCCTGCGCTCGGACCATCTCCTGCCTGGCCCTGAAGATATCTACGTCTCCCAATCCCAGATCCGTCGTTTCGGCCTGCGCACCGGCGACATGGTCATCGGCCAGGTGCGTCCTCCCAAGGATACGGAGAGATACTTCGGCTTGCTGCGGGTAGAAGCGGTTAACGGCCTGGATCCCGAGGCAGCCAAGCGGCGCCCCAATTTTAACAGGCTAACCCCCATCTTCCCCGATCAAATGCTCGCTCTGGAGACGACGCCCAACGTGCTGGGCACCCGGCTGCTCGATCTAATCGCTCCTATTGGCAGGGGACAGCGAGGTTTGATCGTCTCGCCTCCCAAAGCGGGTAAAACCGTTATCCTAAAGCAAATAGCCAATGGCATAGCTGCTAACCATAACGACGTTCATCTCATGGTCGTTCTCATCGGCGAGCGGCCCGAGGAAGTGACCGACATGGACCGCTCGGTGGAAGCCGAGGTGATGGCCGCTACCTTCGATGATCCTGTCCGGGATCAGGTGCGCGTAGCCGAGATGGCCCTGGCGCGGGCCAAGCGCCTGGTCGAGAGCAACAAAGACGTGGTCATTCTTTTGGACGGCATCACCCGCCTGACCAGAGCCTATAACCTCACCGTCCCTTCCAGTGGTCGCACCCTCTCCGGCGGCGTTGATCCAGCGGCCCTCTATCCGCCCAAGCGTTTCTTCGGCGCGGCTCGCAACATCGAGGGTGGGGGTAGTCTGACTATTATCGCCACCTGCCTGGTAGAGACGGGCAGCCGGATGGACGATGTCATCTACGAGGAGTTCAAGGGCACAGGCAACATGGAACTGCATCTCAATCGCAAGCTGGCGGAACGGTACATCTTCCCCGCCTTCAATATCGAACGCTCCAGCACGCGCCGTGAGGATCTGCTGCTGGATAAAGAGACACTGGACAAAGTCTGGATCATGCGAAAGATGATATCTCGCCTGATGGGTCCACCCCCATCGGGTGCGGGATTGGATATCACTGGTGCTCTCGAAGCCCTGTTGGACCGGCTAGCCAAGACTAAGAGCAACAAAGAGTTCCTGGCGACGTTGAGCAGGGGTGTCCTCTAAATTTGACAATTTGTGGCCTTTTGCTATAATCTTAAACGAAAGCTTAACTCACCCGGTGGTCTACCTGAGGAGTCAGATATAGAACGTTGGTTCTACACAATATACTGTGGTTCAAAGTGCATGTGTATACTAAATATGGGTGTGACTTTCCTTACTCGAATGTTCTGGGCCACATTTTGTGGCCAATCAAGTCATGAACCACGACATGTGACTGTGTCCATCTCCTGACCTGTCGGAGAAAAGGAGAGCGAATGGAAATCCCAGCCGATTTCCCCCCAACAGGGGAGACAGAGGGCGGGTCATTGATCGAGCGTTTAACCACCCTCTGGTCAAGAGCAAAAGACTGGGTTTCTCAAACAAAAATACAAAACTCGATAGCCAAGATGGGCGATAGGCCCTTCTTCTCTCGTCTCACCTCCCATTCGATCGTTATCCTGCTGGCTATCTCGGCCACCCTGCTAGGCAAGGTGGATATCCCCAGAGCAGCCGTGCCGGGTTTCCGATCCACCCCAACACCAGCCTCCAGCCTGGGCTTCCGCCTGTATGCTGGTCTCTCAGCCCGAGCAGGAACCCGTTTTCAGGACGAAGACACCATCGTCCCAGCTCCTGTGCCTCACACAGATTTTGCCCCAACCCCCACCCCCACTCCTACTTTTACTCCTATCCCTACTCCCACTCCTACCCCCACTCCTACCTTCACTCCTACCCCTATCCCCACCCCTACCCTTCCCCCTACACCTACCCCTACCATCGTGCCCACCGAAGAGCCCGACGAATTGCTGCGACGAGAGATCATCACCTACACTGTGCAGACCGGTGATACTCTCTACGGCATCGCCGAGAAGTTCGACATTAGCGCCGATACTATCATGTGGGCCAGCGGCCGGCTAGAGGATCACCCCGACCTCCTGAAGATAGGCCAGGTGCTAACTATCCTGCCCGTAGACGGGGTCTACCATACGGTGGTCGCAGGCGATACCCTGGAGAGCATAGCTCAGCAATACAAGGCCGAAGTTTCAGCCATCATAGAATGTGAATACAATAACTTAGAGAGCCCTTACGATCTGTTCTTAGGGCAGAAGCTGGTCGTCCCTGGTGGCAAGAAGCCCTACCAACCTCGCGTCGTCCATGCCTATTCCGGTTCCATCCCTCAGGGAGCCGCTGTTGGCACTGGCAGCTTTGCCTGGCCAACCAGTGGGTCTATCACCCAGAAATTCTGGGATAGGCATAAGGCCATTGACATCGGCGCCCCCACGGGCACTCCCATCACCGCTGCGGATTCCGGTTACGTGATCCAGACCGGCTGGAGTGAGTACGGCTATGGCAAATACGTGGTTATTGACCACGGCAACGGCTTCCAGACCCTTTACTCCCATCTCCACACCATCCTGGTCGAGGTCGGCCAATCCGTCGGCAAAGGTGAAAGGATCGGATCAGTGGGCGAAACTGGCAGATCAACGGGACCCCATCTCCACTTCGAAATCCGATTCAACGGTGTCCAGCGCAACCCATTGGGGTATCTGCCGGAACGTTGACGTTAAACTGATCAGAGTCCAAAAACAAAGGGCAGAGGCTTTCAACCTCTGCCCTCGCTTTTTCTTGAGGTTTGATTTAGATAACAATCTGTTGTATAATTGAGCCATCAGAGTAGCTCATCGAGGAGGTAATCAATGTCTCCACTAGACGAATCCCTTTTTCCAAAATACATCTTCGGCCTGCACGACCGTGGCGGCCAAAACCTGATGGTCGAGAAGAACAAGCGGGGTTGGGTGCTGGCCACCGAAGAGCTGGGGGCAGACCCCCACGGCCCAGGCGGCCCGGACTACAGCAACCTGTCCAATCAGGGCCTGGGGGTCATCGCGCGCCTCAACTACGGGTACGGCGACAAAGGCACCATTCCCCGCTCCAACCGCTACGACGACTTCGCCCAACGCTGCGGCAACTTCGTAGCCGGCTCCCAAGGCTGCCACATTTGGATCATCGGCAACGAGCCCAATTTGTCCTGGGAGAGGCCCGGCGGGCCCAACGGCGAAGTGATCACACCTGAGCTTTACGCCCGCTGCTTCAAGAGGTGCCGGAATAATATCCACTCCCGACCAGGACGGGAGAACGATCAAGTCGTCGTCGGTGCTGTCGGGCCGTGGAACGCCCAAACGACCTATCCTGAGAACCCCTCCGGCAACTGGATCAAGTACTTCACCGACATTCTCCATCTGTTAGAAGACCAGTGCGACGGCATCGCCATTCACACCTACACCAAGGGCTACAATCTGGACCTCATCACAGGCGATTTTTACTCCTGGGAGAATCACCCTAGCCCCGATCTGCGCAATCTGCGCGACCATTTCCGCTGCTACCTGGACTTTATGGGAGCCATTCCCCATTCCATGCGTCACCTGCCGGTCTACATTACCGAGACCGACCAGGACTTAGAGTGGCGCACCGACGAGCACACCGGTTGGGTGCAAGCCGCCTATGCCGAGATTGACCGCTGGAACCGCGATCCATCACACCAGCCGATCCAGGCATTGTTGCTATATCGCTGGGAGATCGCCGGCATGGGCCAGGAAAAGTACTCCATCGTCAACCGGCACGGTGTGCAGGCGGACTTCAAGGCAGCCATGAACCACGACTACCGCGTGCGACTGCCGGGCGTCCCGATCATCTACAAGGTAGGTTGGCTGGACATTGACATGCCAGCCAGTGTGACGCCCGGCCAGACGGTGACGGCAACGCTGCGCCTCAGTAACGGTGGCAACACCACCTGGGTCAGGACTGGCGACCACAAGGTACGCCTGGGCTATCGCTGGTACACCCCCGCTGGGCAGGAGTTGGCTCTGGAGGACATCAGGACCCTGGTACCTTTCAATGTAAAACCGGGCTGGCTGGTGGTCTTCGAAGAGGCCCAGGTGCAGGCCCCGACAACGCCAGGGCAGTACATCCTGCGTTGGGACATGATCGAAGAACCAGACACCTGGTTCTGGAAGCAGGGCTCCCCCAGGAAGGACATCCACGTGCAGGTTCAGTCCCCTGAGGTACCTTCGGGGGATTATGGAGTCGATTGGCTTGACCACAACGTGCCGGAGACCATACCGCCCGACGCCGTGGTCACGGTCAGCTTCAAGCTCAAGAACACAAGCTCCAAGCAATGGCTTGCCGATGGCCCGAACCCCGTCCATTTGGCCTACCACTGGTTCACTCCCAACGGGCAATTGGCTGGCTGCTGGGATACCTTTCGCACCAGCCTGCCAGACGACGTGCCGCCCGGATCAGAAATGAATCTGACCAATGTGGCCCTGAAATCGCCAGCCACCCCTGGGCAGTACGTGCTGCGCTGGGACCTGGTGGAGGAGGGAGTAACCTGGTTCTCCAAAGAGGGGGCGACTCCATTGGAAATGACTATCGAGGTCACCGAAGGAGATATCCCTCCGCCCCCCTGGCGGGCCCAGGCCAGCCACAACCAGGCCGACGTGGGCCAAGCCTTCGACAGCGATCCGGACACTTTCTGGGATAGCGAGGCCGCGCAGCAGCCGGGCATGTGGTACGAACTCGACCTGGGCCAGGTGCAGACCATTGAGCGGATAAAGGTAGAGAGCCCTGGGCGGGGCTTCGCCGTGGGCTATATTTTGAGCGTCTCCACCGATCAGACCAATTGGGAAGTGGTGAAGGAGATGACCCTCAACTGGATGTCTATTGACGCCAGCTTCACCCCCCGCTCGGTGCGCTACATCAAGATCGAGCAGACGGGATCTACCAGTTGGGGTGCTCATTGGCTCATCAGCGAGATCACCATCGGCCTGGCGCATCCCTAATCCGCAGATTCGGGATTCGTAAATTCGTAGATTCGAGATTCGTGACGAGCCACGAATCTACGAACTTACGAATCTACGAGTCTACGAGTTTACGATTATCACAGGAGGTGACACGATGACGGAAACGAAGCGAATCTCCTTCAGCATACCGACGGCGCGCGAGAGGTTGGCCGCTCTGGGGCTTACGGAGGAGGAAATCGAGCGCGGCCTGGAACTGGTGGAGCAGAAGTACGGCCCGGTGGATGAACTGGTCCCCGGAGAGTACACCATCGAGCTGCCCATCGAAGAGGCTGCATCTCCAGGCTACACCAATCAAGATGTGATAAGCGCCTTTTACGCGGCCGCAAGAGAGGTCGGAGAGAACGGCTGGGGTTGGCTAAGCCGGGCTAGACTAACTGGCCTGGTAAATGACCGCCAAGGGGAATACCGGGGGGCGGCGATTGACGACCTGCCCGGCTTGACAGCGGCGGAGAAGGCCAGCATCAAAGCCATTTTGGGTCTTACCGAAGCGCCGCCTGCTGAGGAGGTGCCCAGTGTCACCTGGGTCGGCCCCACCGGCAATTGCGCTAGTGGTCGCTCTGGTCATCAGATCGAGATGATCGTCGTCCACTTCACCGCCAGCGGCAGCGGCACAGGCGTGGTATCCTGGTTCAAGAACCCTCAGAGCAGGGTCAGCGCACATTATGTCCTTGACCATGACGGCAAGATACTCCAGTTGGTCAAAGATGGGGACACCGCCTGGCACGCTGGCCTACCCGGGGATCTGGCGAGGAACGATGCCATCCGGCCCAACCCCCGAGCCATCGGCATCGAGATAGTGAACTGGGGGCCCCTGGAGAAGAGGGATGGCAAGTACTACAACTGGACGGGGAATGAGCATCTGGGGGAGGTGGTGGAGGCCGGCGGCAAATACTGGGAGCCGTACACTGAGGCCCAGTGCGAAAGCCTGATCGAGTTGGTCTCTTACCTCTGCAAGCGGTACAGCGTACCAACCCGCTACCCATCCCTGGGGCCCAGCGCCTACCATGAGAGGGCCCAGCACCTGGCCAATTTCAAAGGCGTCCTGGGACACAGCGCTATCAACAGGGGCAAGTCCGACCCCGGCCCCCTTTTCGACTGGGACCGCCTGATGGACGGCCTGCGGTCATAGGGCTGAATATCAGCATATAACAACGAATTCATGGATTGAACGAATCGGGGCACTTCAGCATAGGTTCGTTCAGCCCTTGAGGCCTGTCCTGAGCCCGGTCGAAGGATTAGCTGTCAAATCGTGCAACCGATTCGTGCTTCAAGTCAAAGCGCCCCGCCGTCATTCGGTCGGAGCGCTTTGATTTAGAACGCGGATGCGCAGGATTTACGGATTCCTTCTCATCCAAGCCGCTTGATCCGTTAATCCTGCCAATCCGCTGTTCTAACCCTCGAACAGCGGTACAAACTCAAACCGGTTCACGTCCACCAGCCCCTTGTCCGTGAGCTTCAGCGCGGGGATGACGGGCAGGGCCAGGAAGCTCATGGTCATGAAGGGGTCGTGCAACCGTGATCCCATCTGCTGGGTCACAGCCAGGAGCTTGTCCATCTCCTCCTGTACTACCTCCAGGGGTTGGTCGGACATCAAGCCAGCGATGGGCAGCGACAGGCGAGCGCACAGCGCGCCGTTTTCCACCGCCGCCAGCCCCCCGCCCCTGTCGGCCACGGCCCTGGCGGCGGCCATCATGTCCGCGTCGTCGGCGCCCACCACGATGATGTTATGAGAGTCGTGGGCCACCGAGGAGGCGATGGCTCCCCGCTTCAGGCCGAAGCCCCGCACGAAGCCCAGCCCCGTGTTGCCCGTGCCATTGTGGCGCTCAATGACGGCCATCTTCAGGATGTCCCGCTCCACATCGGCCACCGCCAGCCCGTCCTCCACTTTGACCTCCAGGCTCAGCCCCTCGGTGACGATCTGATCGGGGATCAACCCGATGACCCTGGCCCGCCGTCCCCTGGCCGGTATCTTGAGGTCAACCTCAGCCCAGTTGACATTGACCGAGCCACACACGTGCGCTGCAACCTCCCTGATGACCCCGGGCACCATCTGCCCCTCCTCGGCCACCAACTGCCCGCCGCTGAAGATCTTCTCGATGCGCAAGCTGTCGAAGTCAGCGACCACCACCAGATCAGCCCGATAGCCAGGGGCGATAGCGCCTCTGTCGCGCAGGCCAAAGCGCTCCGCCGCGTTGATGGTAGCCATCTGGATGGCCGTGATGGGGTCCAGTCCCTGGCCGATAGCCATTTTCACCAGGCTGTCAATGTGCCCTTCATCAATGAGATCGGCGGGGTGGCGGTCGTCGGTGACGAGCAGGCAGCGGCGGGCGTTTTCGGGAGTGACCACAGGCAGCAGGGCCTTCAGATCGCGGACCGTCGTCCCCTCGCGGATCATGACGTACATGCCCAGGCGGAGCTTCTCGCGCGCCTCCTCCAGGGCAGTGCACTCGTGGTCCGAAGTGATGCCAGCGGCGACGTAGGCCTGCAAGTCTTTGCCCGACAGGCCGGGCGCGTGGCCGTCGAGGGGATAGCCGGCGAAGGCGCGGATCTTGTCCAGCACCTCAGGGACGCCGTAGATCACGCCGGGGAAATTCATCATCTCCGCCAGGCCCAGCACGCGGGGATGCGGCCGCAGCTCGCTCAGGTCATTCCAGAGCAATTCAGCGCCGGAGGTCTCCAGGTGGGTGGCCGGCACACACGACGGGGCCATCACGAACACCGTCAGCGGCAGCCCCTCTGATGAGTCCAGCATGTAGCGGACGCCCTGGATGCCCAGCACGTTGGCGATCTCGTGGGGATCGCTGACCACGCTGGTGGTGCCACGGGGCACGACGGCCCTGGCGAACTGCGGCGGAGTCACCATGCTGCTCTCAATGTGCACGTGCCCGTCAATGAAGCCAGGGCAGACGTATCGTCCCTTGAGGTCAATGGTCTCCCTAGCCTGGTAGTCGCCCAGGCCCACGATACGGTCGCCGGCGATGGCGACGCTGGTCTCGATGATCTCATGGGAGAAGACGTTCACCACCCGCGCGTTCCTGAGCAGTAGATCGGCCTTCTGCTCCCCTCGTGCAAACTTGATTAGCTCCGCTAGTTCCATCTTCGTGGCCTTTCGCGGGTTTGGTGATTCAAACAGCCCTCTCATCCACACCCCTCCCCCCAA
This sequence comes from Anaerolineae bacterium, assembly GCA_034431315.1. GTDB lineage: Bacteria > Chloroflexota > Anaerolineae > VGOG01 > VGOG01 > JAUWOY01. The sequence continues at coordinate 44,426 of DAOUDK010000023.1, read as the reverse complement.
TGCACCGCCACGAGCATGATGTCTACGATGTTAATGTTGCCATCGCCATTGAGGTCGTAGCGCAGCTCGTAGCAGGCATCCCCCCGTCCGCAATGCCAGCAGGCGGCAACCAGCATGATGTCTTCAACGTCCACGTCGCTGTCGCCGTCCATGTCGGCAAAGTGGCAGACCTGGACCGTGAGGCTGGTCACCGAATAGGCCGGGAAGGTGTAAGCAAAGGTCTCGGTGATGCCCGTCGTGACCAGCGGGGCGACGGTGCTCAGGTCAATGGGCGGGTTCTCGTCGCCGTTGTACGCGACCGAAAAATCGTCCAGGCTGTCCCCCTGGGCAATATACGCCTCGATAGTGCCAGTGGTCTTGAAGCCATCCATTTCGATGTTTCCCGCCTGATCCTCTCCCGTCTTGTTGATCACCAGCAGGGTCACATGGCCAGTCGTCGAGTGACGGCTGGCGTAGACCGTCATCTCACTGCCCGCGTCGCGGTTGACGGTGCTGGCGATCAGCTGGTCGCCGGCGCGGCTCCACAGGGGGAAGACGTAGTAGCTGGGCTGCCGATAGTTGGCCGATCCCTCCAGCAGGTAGCCATAGTCGCCGCCGTTACCCGCCAAGCTGTTCAGGATGTCCCAGTGGTTGGCGAAGGTGAAACCCTGATCAACGATCTGGCCCAGGGTGTCGGCCAGGAAGAGCATGTTGACGGTCTGGATGGCCAGCTCCTCAGGCTCGGTGTAGTACGAGTTGTACTCGGTGACGGCGATCTGGATGTCGCGGCCGGGAGCGTGGTCGGCCATCATCTGGCGCACGCTGTCGCCGATAGCCGGCCAGGCTTCTGGCGGATTCATCAGCAGCCCCCCATAGTTCAGGTCGCCCGGCCCCAGGGGATAGCGGTGGACGACGTAGAAGTCCATGCAATCGCCCGCCAGTTGAAGCACCGTCGGCCCCCAGCCGTTGTACTCACTCGCGCTGGCCGTGCCGACCGCGCCCACCAGAATAGTTGGATCAACGGCCTTCATGGCCTGGCAGAAGGCGTTGAACCCGTCGTGAGTCGCGTCGCCCAGGACGTACTCCGTGGCGTCGTGGGTCCACGAGGTCTCCCAACTGCCGTAAACCTCGTTGCCCACCTCCCAGTACTCAACATCCCAGTCGTGCTCGACGTTGGTGAAGCGAACCCAGTCGGCGGCCTCCTGGGCCGTTCCGCTGCCGAAGTTGGCGGTGAACATAGGCTCAGCGCCCACGGCGCGGGCGAATTGAATGAACTCGGTGGTGCTGGTGGACCACTCGTTGGACGGATTCCCTGGGTCGTAGTCCTGCCAGTGATACCCATCGGAGGTGCTGCCACCGGGGAACCGCATCACGGTCACGCCTGAGGCCCGGACCTTGTTGATGACGTCGGTGTTCTGGTGGAGGTTTCCGTCCCACATGGCGGCGTTGGTGCCGAAGACCGTGCGGGGGATGCGGCCGGGGACATCGCCGGCATCCACAGTGATGTAGAGCGGCTGGGGCGGGGTCGTTGATGTCATCAGTCGCATGGCATCGAGGTGAAAGAGGGGTTGGTTGCCCACGGCCTGGACGTTGACGCGGCTGATCACCGTGTTGGCGCCGCTCAGGTCGGCCAGGGGGATGCGCACCCGCTTCCAGACGCCGGCGTCCACGGTGCCGCCGTCAATGTAAGTGGGGTTGTTGAGGGAAACAGAGGGCAACTCGGTGCCGGACTGCCCACCGCCAGCGCCATGCAGGAAGACCTGTAATTGCTGTCCGCCGTTGGCGCCGCCGTGGATGTAGAACTCCAGCGCCTCCCACGAACTGGTGTAGAAGTCGTCGTGGCGGAAAGACAGACCTCCCCACGAGTCCAGATCCACGGCCAGGGCGTACGTCCCTAAGTAGACCTCAGCCGTGGAGAGCAGATCCAGGCTGGTGGCGCTCCACGACCAGTCGTCCCAGCCGGGCTCCAGGCCGTCGGTGTAGATCAGGAAGTCGGCGGCAGCCAGCGCTTGAGGGGCCCACGCCGGGGGAGAGCTCAAAAGGGTGAGCGTGACCAGGAAAAGGCAAGCCATGGCCGTATTTCCTTTTCTCATGGCATCATCCTTGCGTGCTGCAAATCCGTCGAACGAACTGCCCTTGCCCGGTATACAAACGCGGCACCCTCGTAAGCCGCGCGAGAGTGCCGCTGACAACAAGATGCAGCTCTACTCGCTGGCTAACTTCTGCGCCAGTTCCTCAGGTGTAGCGGCGGTGATGGCCCTGTACTCGACGCCGGGGTAATACTGGGCGTAGAACTCTTCCAGCGACTGGTCGCCCTGCCACTCCTGCGGATTGATGGCGATCACGCGCCGTACATCCAGGTCGCCGACGCCCGCGTCATCGGCGCTGCCACCGATGGTGTAGCGACGTTGATCCCACGTGCCCTCCACCACCGCCCGCGCCCAGGCTGCGTCTGCGCTGGGGGGTAGCAGCACGAAAGTGCGTTCGTACTGGACGCGAGGATACCCACGGGGTTTCTCGTCCTCGTCCTCTTCATCCCCAGGATACACAAAGGGCTCGGCCGGATCCGCCTGGGCATGCGCAATCAGTTTAGTGGCCACCTCCGTCCCGGCCACGTCGAAATGTAGCCAGGGCGGGCCGAAATTGCCCCAGGTGAAGATGGTCGCGCCGACGACGTAGTCATCCTTTTGCAGTTCCTCGTCGTACCAGGCCAGTTGTCGGAAGTAATAGTCGTCCTTGTCCGGCTCGTTGTTTTGCTGGGACCAGAGGCCACCCAGCAGCCTCCACGCCCCGCCGCTTAACCCCGGTGGCTTGGGACTCACCCCCGGATCAACGCCACATTCGGTGATCACCAACGGCACGTTCCCCAGCTCGTTGGGGATCAGATGCTGACGGTAGATCTTACGGTAACGCAGCGTCGTCCAGCCCTCATCCCCCTCATCCTTGCTGGGATCGAGTTGATGCTTCCCCGTCATCCACCACATCCACGGCCAACCATACTCGTGGAGACCGAGGAGGGCCTGGTACTGCCTGGCGACCTGGAGCGCCGGCAAGAAGGCGGGCCAGAGAGCCAGATCCGGCGTGCCGGTGGCGAAGTTGCCGAGCACGCACTTCAGCCCCAGGTCGGCCATCAACTGCATGCGCTCCACCTCGAACTGGGCGTACCATCCCATGCCTTCCTCATCGGTCCAAACCGGCTCGTTGTGCCCCTCCCAGTACACGATGTGAGGGTTGGCCTGGTACGTGGGCAGTTGATCCTGAACAAACTGCTGCGCTGCTTCGAGAGGCGTCTGGCCCAGGGCCTTCTGATGTTGAGCGTCGTAATCTGCGACCAAGCGACCGATCACCAGAACACCGTCCGGGACATCGCTGGCCATCCCCCATTCGCCCGCAAACTTGGCTACCGCTATGCCTGCCTGAATGTATCCACTCAGGTCTGAAGTGACCCGCAGCACATGGGGACCTAATTTGGTAGACATCACAATTCTCCTTTCTGATTGTTGGTGGCTAACTCTTGATTAAGATAAACTTAGAAATGGCCCTGCTCACAACCTCGGGTTTCTCAAGCATGACCATGTGGCCCGCCGCATCAACCAGCGCCAGTTCCGCCCCAGGGATATGGTCGCGCAGGTAGAGGGAGTACTTGGGCGGCGTCAGCCTGTCGGCGGTTCCGCCGATGACCAGTGTGGGACAACGCACCTCCCCCAGGCGCTCCATCACGTCGAAGGCATCGCAAGCGGCGTAGTCATCGTGGAGCACCTGCGGTGGAGTCTTCAACAGACGCTGGCGCCCCAGGCGTTTTAACTGCTCCGATGCACCGGGGCCAAAGGCGTAGTCGCAGACGAGGTCTACCGTGGCCTCGAAGTCGGACAGGATCCCGGTGAGGATAGCCGGCGCCACCCTGAGGCGCGCCCCCGAACCCACCAGGATCAGCCCGGCCAGGCGGGCCGGATAATGCAAGGCAAAATCAAGGGAGATGGCCCCGCCCATGGAATGCCCGGCTACAACCGTCCTCTCCAGGCCCAAGGCGCCCAAGAAAGCCAGGAGAAAGTCGCGGTAGGCAGCGATGGAGCTTCGGCCCGTACCTTCGGAGCGGCCGTGGCCGGGCAGGTCCAGGGCGTAGACGTTGGCTCCCCTCAGGCGGCGCAGCGGAGCGGGCCAGTCCAGGTGGCTTCCACCCGCTCCGTGCACCAGCACCAGATTGCGTTTGCCTCGCACATCGCCCTGGTAAAGGGCGTAGAAAGTCCTCTCACCAGCAACGGTCACGTACGGCATCTTGCGTCAGTCAGCCTGAGGCACGGCGGCGTTGAGGTCTTTAATCAAGGCCTCCACATTGATGCCGTGAGCGATAGCCCCTTGCTCCACATTCTCGAAGCGGGCCAGAGCGCAGCCGAAGCACATCAGGCCGTGGCGCAGAAAAACCTCCACAGCCCGGGGAAATTTCTCCACTACTTCGCCTATATGCATCTCTTTGGTAATAGTCATGGTAACAACCTCCTCTTTTTATTAGCCTGTCCTCTAAAACTGCTACCCAGGGGCGTCCCCGCCCCGCCCCAGGGCGACTCGGCCACGAAATCGGGGCGAGGACGCCCCTCCGTAGCAATCTTAGCTTGTCCTATCCGGATAGGCTCTGTCTTCTAGCTCAGCAATGAACTTCTCGGCCTCCATGGCAGCCATCGCTCCTGAGCCCACGGCCGTGGAGACCTGTTTCAGCACTCGCTCCTGGACGTCGCCAGCGGCGAATACGCCCGGCACGCTGGTATGGCACTGGCGGTTGGTGACGACGTAGCCTCGGTCATCCAGCTCCAGTTGCCCCTCCAGGAACCCCGTGTTGGGGATGGCGCCGACGTAGATGAAGACGCCATCGGCATCCAACGTGGATTCCTCATCGGTCTTGACGTTCTTGAGGCGCACCCCCGTTACCCTCCCATCCCCCAGGATCTCGGTGACTGCCGTATCCCAGATGAAGGCTATCTTCTCGTTACGAAAGGCCCGTTCCTGGAAGACCTTCTCCGCTCGCAGGCGGTTTCGGCGGTGCACCACATAGACATGAGTGGCGAACTTGGTGAGGAAAATGGCCTCTTCTACGGCCGCATCGCCGCCGCCGACTACCACCACCCGGCGGTCCTGGTAAAAGAAGCCGTCGCAGGTGGCACAGTAGGATACACCGCGTCCGGTGAGCTCTGCCTCGCCAGGAACCCCTAGCTTGCTGGGCGAGGTCCCAGTAGTGACAATCAGAGCCTTGGCCTCGTACTCGTCCCCATAAGCCGTAACCTTGAAGGGGTGGACAGAAAGATCAACCGCGGTGACCTCATCCATCTGCACCCTGGTGCCGAATCGCTCGGCCTGCTGTTGCATCAACTGAGTCAACTCCTGCCCGGTTAGGCCCTGCGGGAAACCGGGATAGTTCTCGATCTCTGAAGTGAGGGCCATCTGGCCACCCGGCGCGCTGCCGGTGATAAGCAAGGGCGCAAGCTGCGCTCGTCCAGCGTAGATCCCTGCTGTGAAGCCAGCCGGCCCGGAGCCTACGATAATCAGATTTTCCATGTACTTTCCCTCCTGGTCAACGGTGCCTAATTTTACCCGATTTTGTTGTATCTGGCAAATGCAGCAGCCCTCACCCACCAACAAGAAAGAGCAGCCTTGATAGCTGCTCTTCCCTCATTTCACCTCTGTGGTGTGCCTCGGGTTCCCTCCCCAGATTACGCTACAGCCTTTGTGCGCATCCCGACAGAGATCACCGGTTGCTCGTTGCCCTTCCCGTCGAGTCGCTTCGTTGCGAAGAGCATCAATCGGCTTCCGTCGTCAAAAACCAAATCAAAGCCAAGACCGCCCCGGGTTGATTCGATGTCTACAATTCGCCTCCCCGACACGACAGGAACAAACCCCTGCCAGGGAATCTCGAAGCCAGGTTCGGGAATCAGCACAATCGGGCATTCATCTTCCTCGCGTACCAGTTTCGTTGCCAGTTCCAGATTAGCTTTTAGAAGCTCCGGCGCATCTTTGGGCAAGTTGATAACCCGGGCGTTCTGAGGAATCCATTCGAAAGCATCAGGTGCTTCGATCTCCCTCAGAAGTCGCCGTTTTGTCAACTCCAGGTTGCGTTCAAATATCTCTTCCTGAGACAGTGTCATTTCATCCACTCCTTAAACTGCCTTCGGTAGAAGGACCATTGACGACGTAGCTCATCAAGAGCCCTGGTAAGTGCTGCTCCCAGTTCTCTGTAAGGGATCGCTTGCTTTTCAGCAACCGTCCCATCCGGCCTCATCACATCTCGGTGGAGGTATCCATGAGCCATATCGTAGCGAACCACAGGCCACCACTGGCCTTGTACCTTTGCCTCATACTGAACGAGGTCAATTTTAGTGACTTGACCACGCTCAACTAAAAACTTGATACGGAGCCGGTCCTGGTGGGTTAGGTACTCTTCGCGCTCTCTGATACCATCCATCTTCGTCGGAACGTTAAACTCAGTATACTACAAAAAAGAGTAACCGTCAAGTGTCAACTATGGCTCTGGGTGGATCTGCACAAAGGCGGCTTCCTGAACCTGGAAGATGTAGATGCTCTGCTCCTTGAGGTCGCCATCCTGGTCATAGGAGATGTGACCCACCAGGGTATCAAAGTCCAACTGGCGGATGGCCTGAGCCACCTCGGTGGCGTCAAAGCTCTTGGCCTTTTTGATTCCCTCGGCCAAGACCTGCATGGCGCTGTAGCCGTTGATGCTGTAGGTGTCGGGGTTGCGGTACTCTACCTCTTGATACTCCTTGATCCATTGCATATCAACGACGGCCGCTGGACTCGGCGCGAAGGCACTGACGTAGATCCCCTCCGCTGTTCCTCCCGCCTCGTCAATGGTGGCCGATAGAAAAGCGCCGTCACTGGCCAGGAAAGGAACGGTAATGCCAGCCGCAACCAGCTCGGCCCGCAGGTATGGGGCCTCGACCTCGTAGCCCCCGTAGAAGATCGCATCGGGGTTGGCCTCTGCTATCCGCTCGACTTCCTCAGCGAAACTGGACTGCTCGACCGCCACCTGGATTTCGAGGGGTACCTGGACTCCCAGGTTGCGAAGGTCCTCCGCGATGAGGGCGCCAAGCCCTTGCCCGTACGGGTCGTCGTTGTAGACCACAGCGACACTTCGGGCTTCCAGGGTGTTGACCAGGAATTCGGCATCCACGCGAGCCTGAGTGATGTCGTTGGCATTGACTCGGAAGAAGTTGCGATAGCCGCGCTGGGTGATGGAGACCTCGCTGGCCGTAGGGGTGATGATCACAAGGGGCAAGTCCTTGTAGATCTCCATGGCCGCCAGGGTCTGGCCGCTGTTGTAGTGGCCTATCGTCCCAATGACCTTGTCCCCCCGCTCGATGGCCTCTTTGATCTGCTCGGCGACTTCCACGGCCACGTCGGAATCGGCCTCATCGTCTATTCCAACCACCGTGACTTGATAGCCCAGGAGGCCACCAGCCTCGTTGAGCTGTTCGGCCATCAGCTTGACCCCGCCCAACACCGTCTGCCCCCCGTTGGCCTGGAAGCCCGACAGCGGCGCTGCCACGTAGACGATCACCTCGCCTTTGGGCGCTGCGGGTGCACAAGCAGCCAACAGTAGAAGGCAAGCCACAAGCAGTAATCTGGGTATTGGGTATTGGATATTGGATATTTTACGTTTTACGTTTGACGTTTTACGTTTTATCTTCATGTCCGTTTAATCCTTAAGTCCGTTGTAAACTTCGTCCATGGCCTCGGCGATGTCCTGCAGGGCTGCCACTTGCTGGGCGATGTCCTCCCGCAGGTTTCGAGCGCGGCTGGAATCCACGTCTTTGGCCCCGATGAGCTGGAGTTGAGCGTAGACCGTGCCCATAGCCGACAAGGTGTTCTCCAGTTGAAACTCGGCTTTTTCCATGGTGTTCTGCAAGCGTTCCAAGTTGTCCCAATGGGTCTTCTTGCTGCGAATGGCCTCCTGCATCTGCTGGCGCACGGCCACATCGCTCTCCAACCTGAGGCGGGCCTCGAAGTCCTTGATGGCTGACTGCACCGAGCGCATGTCTCGCTTGATTATCTCGTCGTTCTCGTAGGCGTCCAGCCGCTTGGCCAGGCCAAAGATGTTGGCCAGCCACTCGGTAATGCGGCGGGCATCCTCCTGCAGGTGGTCTCGCAGCACCCCCTGGCGACTCCGCCGGATGACCCCCTCGATGCGCTCGCGGTACTCTAACGCCTTTTCCACTTTGTCTCGGTATTTCGCGCTGCGCAACTCCCTGGCATTGAACTCCCCTCGCAACATGTCGGACACGACCTTTTGGGCCAGAGTCGGGTCGCTGAGACTGGTGTAGATGATCAAGGCCTCGGCCACCACGCCGATGACAAGCCAATACCACCACTGCCACCAGGGAAAAGGATTAGAGAAGAAGAAGGTCAAGATGATGGTAGCGGCAATGGTGAGAGCGCTCTCCAGTCGAAAAATAGCAAAGGAAAGCATAGCCCGCCACGCCTGTCGTTCCAACTCGGTTCGAAAGATACGTTTGGCCATAAAACTTCTCCGGTTATCAAGCCAGAACTTGACAAGACGTGACGCGTATTGCGTATTTCGTATTCCGTTACGCAATACGCAATACGTTAAAAGTACGTTGACAGTATCCTGTACAACTGCCTAATACTCTCCAAATCGCCTTTCCGCACCTGGCCGTCGGTGGCCTCCGCCAGGGCCTCCAGGGTGCGGTAGTCGGCGTCGTCACCGTAGGCGATGCAAAAGACGACGATGGGCACGCCTCTCTCGTTTCCCGCCTGCATCGTCTGTGTTAGCTCGCGCAAGCCGATTTGGGAGTGGTTCTCCCGTCCATCGGTCATGGCCACGATGGCGTTGATCCGCTCGCTATCGTTCAACTGCTGCAAGCGGACGTAGGCGGTGTTGACGGCATCCAGCAGAGCCGTGTCGCCTCCGGCCTCAAGCTCCTCGATGGTCGCCTCGAGGTCAGCCCGGTTCTGCCTCAGCTCGTCCAGCGGGATAATTCTGTTCACCTGGCTGGAGAACTCCACCAGCCCTACCCGTTCCACGTCGCCCTTGATCTGATCCAGGAAGACGCGCAACGCCTCTTGAGCGGTGGCCAGCTTGTCACCCCGCATGCTGCCTGAGGTGTCAACGACCAGGTACACATTGGTGTGGCGTTTGGTGTACCACCAGGCATCCTTGACCACCTCCACCACCGCCGGGCTGGGCACCTGCAGGGTCGTCTGAGGCTGGGCGGGATTCACGCCGTTCTCCGGCTTGATGGGCGAGGCCGGGTCGTCCAGGGGAATGGAGAGATCGGCCGGGCGGTAGCCATACGAGAGGATCAGCATCTGGGCCTCTTGGGACGTGACGTAATCGCGGAAGTGCCCGAAGACCACGCGCTGTTCGTCGGTGAGTTCTGGCGTCTCCAAAAGCGCCAGGGGGTGATCCTCCCACAAGGAACCCTCAATAGGGTAGATGGCCACCAGACGGCCTGGGGCGTTAGCCTGACTGTTGAAGTAGATGACCAACTGCTCCTGACAGACAAAGGCGTCCAGGTATGCCGGCCCCTTTTCCAAGACCTGCTGGACAACGGCCCACTCTCCTTCACCATAGTAGCGCACCGTTTTCTCGATAGCAGCTACGTAGTCCAGGGTGGCCTGATGCTGGACGTCTTCAATAGTCAGGCCCCTCGTCTTACCTGCACCAGCGTAGAACACAGCTAAGGTGGCCAGGAGACCACTGGCTGAGCTGGTTGATGGGTGGCTCCACTTGAAGCCGGGATCGCTCTGGGCCCTGGCCAGGATGTCCTCCCACCCGATGTTGCTCTCAGGATAGCCAAAGGAGCGAGCCACGTCCTCCCACATGGCGATCACCACCGGGCTTACGGCATAGCGAACGGTCTCGCCCACCAGCGGCGACTCGCCTCCGGTTTGCTCCATCCAGTCCCGGTCCAGTTGATCCAGCCAGATGGATGAATCAGGGCTGATGGCCTGAAAATCTCCGGCCAGGGCCCCCTCGATCATCGCCTCAGGCTCCAGCCTGACGCTCCGCACGGTCATCCTCTCGCCCTGATCTGTCTTGAACTTCTCCTCGTTGAACCTGCGCACCAGTACCCAAAACAGGCCTCCCTTCTCGGGAGAATAGGCCACCGTTAAAGTCGCGCCGCTGGGAGTGGGCTCGGAGGAGGGGAGCAGAGCGGCCCCGAAGAGCACCGCACAGCTAGCACAGATGACTATCATGACGATGAAGGCCGCTGCCAAAATGACCCTTATCGGGCGACGGGATTTTTTCCTCTTGTTGCGTTCCACGGTCTATCCTCCCTACCTCTGGGCCACGTTGAGATCGAACCAGCGCAGGAGAGCCATCAGCACCTCGCGATCGGGCGAGCGCATGGCTGTGGCCCGGGGCACGATGGTCATCGCCCCCTGCTCCTGCCAGCGGACAAACAGGCTGTCCTGGCCGGTGACGGGCACCTCAAGGTTGGCCGGGCGCAGGCCCCGCTCGACGGCCAACTGCTGCACCTCAGGCGTCAGCAGGTACTTCTCGAACTCCAGGGCCGCGTTCTTCTCCAAAGCCGTGGTCTCTGGCCCCATCCAGACGGTGAAGGGAAAATCGAACCAGGTGACGTACTGGGGATAGACGATGACCAGCGGGTCCTCCCAGCGGGTCTGGATGCCGGCCATGTGGGACAGGAGATCGCTCTCCAGCAGTTGTCCCCCATCGCCCATGGAGTAGCCAAACAGGGCCAGATTCTCCACTGAGTAGGCCCCCAGGCTGGAGAAGTCGGTTACGGCGCCCATTAGCTCTCCCAACCACTCCTGGAACTCAGGATCCGTCACGTCGGCGGTGCTGATATTGGTCTTCTGGTAGTATTCGCCCGCCGCAGCAACCATGGCCGCCAGCCCCCCCACATTCTTGCGGGGGTTGGGCACCACCAGCTTAAAGTAGCCCCAGCCTGCCTCGCCTCCCAGCTCAGGCCAGCCACCCTTGGCTGTGGCCGCGTCGTGGATGGCCTGCCAGTCTATCTCGCCATACTTGTCGCGCAGCACGTCGGCGCGGCTGGAGTATATGCCCCAGGAGAAAAGGGAGACGGCGATGGGCCGGGCGCGGTACTCCCCGTCGGTGAGGAAGACATCGCGCCCCAGCTTCTCTTTGTAGGCCGCGTTGACCAGCTCCACCAGATAGCGGCTGTCGGGGATCCAGGCCGTGGGCAGCGGATCCATCTCCTCCCGTTCGTAGCGGCCCATAGCCGTCAGCCCGTCCATGGGGATCACGCTCACCTTGATGGGCTGGCCCTCCAACTGATGCTTCTCCTGGTTGAACTGCTTGGCCGCCTCCCGCACCCAGGGTTCCACCGGCAGGGCGCAGACGATGCGCACCTCCAGGGTCTCTTTACTAGGCGCTGTCACCGCGCCCTCTTGCTGGCCCAGCCAGCGTACAAAGAAGGAGCCAGCGACGATGAGAACCGCCGCTAACACGACAACGAAAAACACAATTCGGGTTCGACTCATCTATCCTCCAGAAAAATCAGCAAATCGGCAAAAAGCCTCCCCGAAAAGGCCCTAAAGCTTGGTCAGGCCTTTGGTGTGGACGACGATGTTGCCCATCTGTATTCAACCCTGTTTCGCTCAAAATATCCAATATGGTCCCTAATCAAAAGTCCGAAATACGAGTGAGCCTGTGAGAAAACTTGGGATTCAGACCCACATTTCTCAAAAACTGCAAGTCTATCTTTCTTTTCCTTATACCACCTAACAAGATAAGGCCCATCTTGGGCATGATTCTTAAGAAAAGAAAGAAACCCCTTGTTTTTCGTTAGAACATCTATAATCAATCTGTCTTCTTTCACCGAAGTTCTAAACAGAACTTTTCGCCTGCCGTATACACCCATTCTAATCCCCTCCTTTTTGGGCCTGGATCTGGCGATCCAGGCCAAGCATAAGTGGACACGTCAGAGCTTCACCTCTCGGTCGCGCAGGATGAGATAGGCTATAAAGCCCAATGGCCCCGTAGCCGAGATAAGCAGCAGCCAGAGACAGCCTGTCTTGCCCCTTGCCTCCGCGTCTCGATAAACCCAGAACATGGCCACCAGGCCCAGGATCAAGATGGCGAGAAAACAGAGGCCGCCGAAACACGAGCCGATAAAGTTTGCTTCGTTGCCACCAACCATGACGTCGTTACCTCCAAAGTCACTTTCAGGGGAACAGGGGAGCAGAGGAGCAAAGGCAACCCCTGCTCCTTTGCTCCCCGCTTCCCTTGCTCCTTTGCTATTCGAGTCCTAACCGCTTCTTGCGCTCGGCGAGCTGCTGATCAATGGCGTGCCGCTCCAGGATCTCATCCATCTGAGCATCCAAGCTGGTAGCCAGCATCTCGGTCTTGGCAGTAGCCTTGTCCAGCCGGGCGCGGATTGATTCGGCGATGCGGGCCACATCCGTATCACCCGACCCCGCCAGGTCATCGAGCGAGCTGATAGCCTCGGCCGTGATTTCCTTCGAGCGGGCCAGGTCCAACAGCGCTTGCAGTTCCTCCCGCTCCTGGCGGATGTTGGTCAGCTTCGCCTCCAGCTTCAGGCGGGCATCTTGCAGCGCCGCGAACTCCTTCTCCTGACGGGCGAGCTGCTCCTTGTAGTTCTCCGCCAGCCGCTGCGCGGAGTTGAGCTTGCTCTGAGCCGCCGCAGCTACCTCTTCCTTCCCGTCCTTCAGGAAGAGATCAATGTTGCGATCCAGCTCATCCGCCTTGCTGCGATACTCATCCAGCTTGCGGCGCAGCGTCTTGACCTGCCCTCCAACCGTAGCCGTCGCATCCTCCAGATCCTCCAGGCTGTCCTCTATCTGGCGGATGTACTGATCAACGACAGCTATGGAGTTGGACTTGAGAGCCGCGTCCACGACGGCGTGCAGATTAGCCGAGATCAACGTTCCAACTTTTTCCAACAGCGATGCCATTTTCTAAACCCTCCTTTTCTTTTTTAGTGATCAAAGACAGCCTCCAGGGCTGTGCTCGATCAAGTTGACCATATTATATCACAAAACCCTCAGGTTTGCACGACATGCAACTGACAAAAGGCGGACATCTCACGGACGCATCTGCTCACCAAATGCTCGCAGCGGACCCTAGTCCGCTGAGACCGCTGGACTAGGGTCCAGCGGGAGCAAGCGCGTAGTAACTCACGGACTGATCAGCCTATATCCCCGGCCGCGAACGGTGATCAGATACCTTGGCTCCGACGGATCAGGCTCGATCTTCCGGCGCAGGCGGCTGACCAACTTATCTATGCGGGCATCGTCAACCTCGTCAATGTAGTCCTGGCCCCAGACTGACTCCACGATCTGGTATTTGTCGCAGATTTTGTCCAGGTGGCCGTAGAACAAAAGCAACAATCTGTACTCCAGGTCTGTTAGATCAGGAGCCAATTCCCCATCCACCCAGACGTGGCCGGAATCCACATCTACCCGCACCCCCTGAGGCTCATGCCTCCTCACCAGCCTCTGCCGGCGGGCGAAGCCCTCGAACAATTGACTGAAAACAGATAGCTTGCCCTCTTTCTCCTCGATTATGGCTTTCTGCCGCAGGAAACGCTCTAGCTCCGGAGCCAAAGGCTCTCCTGGCCTGGAGACGAAAGCCGTCAACGCCTCCTGTTCTTCAACGGTGAGGCCGTTCCACAGCTTGGCACACTCGGCCCTGATGCTGACATCGCTATCGAGTCGCTCCCGAACCAGCTTGTAGCTTTGGTCGTCATAGAAATCGGGGTAATCGCCGCTGACCTCGGCCAGGACGCGGCAGGTGGCCTCCAGCAAGCCGGGATGGCCGCCAGCCTGGGCGATGATAAAGTCTACGTCGGCCGCGCTGAACGCCACCTCCTCTTCCCTGGCAAACTGGGCGATAACTTGCTCGGCATCGTCTCTCCCTAAGGTGGATAGAAAGAGGGTGTTGAGGGCAAAGAGTTCGCAGAACTCAGCCACTTTGTCGCCGCGTTGTTGCCTGCTGAGCGACTGGTCAGTGGCCACCACGTACGAGAGGCGGGGGCCGTATTTGTCCTTGAGGGCTCGGAGGTTCAACAGGACACGTTCGTCCAGGCCAGCGAAGGGCTCATCGAACTCGTCGAAGAGAAAGACGACGCGCTGTTTGAGACCCTCACTGATTGCCGTGAGGCCCTCGTTGAAACTGAGCGGCACCAGAAACGGATTGGCAGGCTCGACCAACTGGCGATAAGAAGCAGCGACGCGATCCAGCAGCCCCTGCTCTATTTCCAGCTTCTTGAGCTCGGCCAAAGTGCTGCGCAGGATGAGCTCATAGAACCCCTGTTCCGTGAGCTCCAACATCAGGTTGAAGTCAATGTAGACGAAAATGTAGTCAGCGGCCCGATCCCCCAGGTACTTTCTCTTTACCGCAGGCAGGGGGATGGAGCGCAGCAAAGTGGACTTGCCCGTGTTGCTCAGTCCCACCACGGAGCAACAATCCCCATCCTCGATACATTCCATGATGTAGGCTACGTCAGCGTCTCTGATGATGACCACTTCCGTATCTGTTTCCATCACAACTCCTACTCCTTGACAAATCAGGCTGACAATGATATAATTAATTCGAAGTTGATCAAATTAGTTAGATTGGAGGAGCTATGATGGAGGAAAGACCTGCCGAATTCGAGGAACTGCTGGGCTTTTTCAAGGCTTTGGGCGACGAGAAGCGGTTGAAAATCGTGGGGCTTCTGGCCCAGAAATCCCTCTGCGTGGAAGAGCTGGCGGCGATCCTTGATCTCAGCGCGGCCACGGTATCCCATCACCTGCGTAAGCTGGTGGAAGCTGGGCTGGCCCAGGCCTCGGCAGAAGGGTACTACAACGTCTACTCCCTGCGGGCCGAGACGCTGCGCGAGATGTCCAGGCGGCTCCTCTCTGCCGAGACGTTTCAAGACACGGCTCGAGTTCTGGACTTGGGAGGCTACGATCGCAAGGTGCTGCGGGACTATCTCGAAGATGGCCGTCTGAAGACCATCCCCGCTCAGCGCAAAAAGCGAGACGTTATCCTGCGCCACATCGTGGAGGAGTTCGAGCCCGGCCGCCGGTACGCCGAGAGCGAAGTCAACGAGATCATCTCCCGCTTCCACGAGGACTACGCCACCATCCGCCGGGAGTTCATCATGAGAAGGATGATGGATCGAGAGGGCGGTGGTGGTGACTACTGGCGGATCGAGGAAACCTGAGCTCTAGGGCTTGCCAGAGCAGGAGACCCCCATCTGCGTGAAACGTGAAACGTAAAACGTGATGATTTTCGTCGTGTGAGCCTTACGTTTCACGTTTTACTGCAAGTGCCTAAACCGCAATCTCCACGTTCAGGGCATCGAGCACGAACTGGATGGGGTTTATGATCGTAGTGGCGTCGGAGCCCGCGAACAGCAAACCGACGACGAAATCATCCTCGTCCAGCACGGCAGACCCTGAGTCTCCCCCTTGGCTCATAGCCCCAGCCATCAACTGATCCTCAAAGACAGCGATCTTCCCCTCTCCATAGCTTACCTGGACTGTGACATCAATCTGAATGATCTCGCCGCTGGTGAAGCCGGTGGTACGCCCACTCTTCTTGACACTGGTGCCCAGAGTGGCATCCCCCGATCCCTGGGGCACACCGATCTCCAGGATCCTCTTCTCTACCAGATCGTCGGAGAGAGGCCGGGCGATGGCAGCATCCACCAGATTCCTGCCAGGTACTTCCTGAAAAGCCATCACCCTGTGGCTCGAGCCCAGCAGTTTAGCCAGCCAATTGAGAAGGCTCTCTACACCCGTGGCCGTTGGGCAGGTGGGCGGACTGGTGCCGAAGTTCAGGGGGATGAAATCCTCCAGGGTAGCGATCTGATCATCGAGGGTTCCCCCATCGTAGCGGCCGGGCTGGATGATGGGATCGCCCTTCTTGCCTGCGTTTGAATTGGCCAGCACGTGGTTGTTGCTGAGGATGAAGAGCTGGTCATCCCTGGTCACCAGGCAGCCCAGGGTCCCTGCTGTGATGTCAATGTGTCCGATGGAGACACCCCCTGGCGCGGGACGCCAGCGATCGGTGTGACCTTGCAGAGCCCTGATCACTCCTGTCTCCTGAACATCGGTCCTCACCTCGCCCAGCTTTTTGGGCACGATGTCAGCAGGCGAGAGTTGCGCTTCGGGCATCTTCTTCGTCACCGAGATCACCACGCAGGGCTCATCAGTAATCTCACCCCCGCTCTCCTTGAAGCCAACCCCGCAGGCAACTACGTTCCTCCTGCCCAACAAGTAGTCGCGGTTTTGCCTTTTAACCTGGATAGCTAGCTGTAGATCCATCTCTTCGCCTCCTTTGAATTCTTAGCGTCGGATAAGGCTTTATGAAGACAGGGCAACGATCTCCCCTACCTCTTTCACGTCAACGGGCACCCCCTCTATCTCAGAGGGAATCAGATCTGTGGCATCAAGTTGTGAGGGTGATTCTTTCTTCCTCACCATCACCACCAGGCTCAACAGTCCGGTCTCCTGGCCCTCGACCTCCTTGTATCCGATCCCCAGCCCCACGACGTTCTTTTTTTCGAGAAGGCTCTCCCCATGCCGATCTTTAACCGCCCTTATCTCCTCGATTCCTTTCCCCTCAGCCATATCAGCCCTCCTCACAAGGTTCTACTGTCTTCTGGATTATACTACGAATTCACACCCCTGGCAAAACACCCAAATACCCAAAAAGGAGCAAGGGGGTAGAGTCCGTTAAATCCCTTAGTCCGCTGTTCACCCCTCCGCACTGGCTTTCATTTCCTCATAGACCTGCTCCGCGTTGGCCTTAAATCGTTGCTTGGCCTCCCCCTCTTTCCCATCGGCCACAGGGAAGAAATCAATCATCTCGGCTACCGAGGCGACGGCTTCGGCTCTGCTGTGACCCGTCGAATACGCCCCCCGCATCCTGGCCCGCAATCGGCGGAGGTACCTGGACAACTCCTCGGTGACCTCCTTGCCGCATATCTCGCCCTCGCCGGGCACGATGATCTCCGCTTTCACCCACGGCCTCCGAGTGTAGGTCAGGGCATTTAACCACTCCTTGGAGTTGGCCTCTCCCATAAGAGGATGCACGCCGTTGACCACCACGTCGCCTGAGAAGAGGACTCCATCCCCAGGGATGCAGACGATGATACTCGCGGGCGTGTGAGCCCCAACGTGGATCAGCTTGAGCACTTTGTTGCCCTTATGCAAGTCTATTTTATCGGTGAAAGTAATCCGAGGAGTAACGATGCGGAGTCTCTCCAACTCAGCGGCCACCTCTGGTTCGTCCTCGAAGCGGCTGGCGACGTGGCGGCGGAAGGAATCGCCGTAGCTCTTCATCTTCTTCCAGGCCAACTCGTGGGCTATAACTGGGGCCCCAAAAATGTGGTTGCCCACGACACATTCGGGGCGGTAATCTGTGTTAATTACGTAGATCACCTTTTGATCCGTCACCCCGGCGATCTTTTCCCGCCACTGGCGAGCCTCCAGGGGCGACAGGGGGGTGTTGATCAGGATCACGCCCTCGCTGGTGACCACGAAGCCCACGTTGCCCCCTCGATAACCGGTTTCTGCATATATTCCTTGTCCAACTTGCTGCATTTAGATTTCTACCTCCAACTGGAATTTTGATGCAAGCTCCAAGGCCCGTCCCTTCGACAGGCTCAGGACAGGCCTCAGGCCGCCAAAAACGCACCTGGGGACGGGGGCTAGAGCCTTATATCAAAACTTCAAACCTTTACACACGCGTCAGCCACCGCGCACCTGGCGCTATGTTATTCTGGGAGATACCCGCATATTATAGCACAAGCTGGCCCGATTCGCCAGCGCCGGGCCGGCGGAGTCAATAGAGCGGGGAGAGAAAAGGCACGTAAAGCTTGAAATAGCCCACGCTGAGAAGGGCTCGATAAGCATCTATCCGCCCCCATCCATAGTACTCATCCCAACCTGGCGCACCCAGATCACGAGCAGTTTCGGAGATGACCCAGGCCACCCGATCGTTGGACAGGTCCGGCCTGGCCGACCAGATCAAAGCTGCCAGGCCTGCCGTGTGGGGAGCAGCCATAGAGGTGCCCGACTTGTGCCAATACCCGTCTAACCAAGGCCAGGTGCTATAGATCGAAACGCCGGGGGCAACAACATCCGTTTCTGGCCCATAATTGGAGAATCCTGGCCGGACGTCATTCACATCGGTAGCGCCTACACCCAGCACATGATCACAAGCAGCCGGGTAGAGCACTGACCCACCAGTGTTGCCCGTCGCCGCTACCAACAGCACGCCTTCGGCATGACTGTAATTCACTGCATCCTGTAGGGCCTGCGAGCTTTCCTCTCCCCCCAGGCTCAGGTTGACGACGTCAGCCCCGTTATCGGCAGCATAAACGATACCCGCGATGACGTCGGAGTACCAGCCATCGCCGTATTCGTCCAGCACCTTCACGGGCATAAGCTGAGCTCCCCAAGATATGCCAGCTATGCCAACCTGGTTATCCGTTTCCGCCGCCGCGATGCCGGCCACATGGGTGCCGTGGCCGTTGTCGTCCCGCAGGTCATCATCCTCAAAGGGAAGACACTCGGAACCGGAACATTGATGATAGAAATGCCAGCCATGAACGTCGTCAACCTTTCCGTTCTGATCATCGTCCAGGCTGTTGGCTGGCACCTCCCCAGGATTGGTCCAAACCGTGGCCGCCAGGTCAGGGTGATCCAGTTTAAGGCCGGTGTCTAGCACAGCGATGACGATCTCCTCACTGCCGGTAGCGATCTCCCAGGCAGCCGGGGCTCCGATCTTGGCTGGCGCCCACTGATTTTCCCAACGGGGATCGCTGGGAATTATGGCCACCGAGATAAGGTAATCGAGCTCCGCGTATTCTACGGCGGGGTCACGCCTCATGCCCTCGGCTATCGTCAGCTCCTGACCGGGGGGCACTGCCAGGCTTTTGAGGCCCAAGCGGGGGATCTCGCGCTCGATGGACAGCCCCCGCCGAGAGAGCGCGGCTCGCACATCGGCAGCCGAAGCCCCTTCCTTGAACTTTACCAAAACCCTGCCGGGCCTGAAGCGCGTGACCTCCGCCCGTGTTGCCGCTGCTGGCTTTCCGCTCATCGAGACGACGAGCAGAGCGACCAGGAGAGAGATTGTCGCTATTTTCCTCACCAACGTCTCCTCCCACAAACCGAGCCCTATTCTATCACTCTTTGCTGCTGTAGGCAATCCGCCATTGTAACTACCTCGACAAGGTAACTCGCGGGCCCTGAGAGAGTTGAACTTCCACCAACTAGCTGACTTGAGCTTACCGGGCACGACGTTGCCTCGTCACTCACTAACTCGTCACCTCCGCAAATGCCTCATCAAGAATATGCACCGCCTCATCCACGTCGGCCTGGGCGATGTTGAGCGGCGGGGCGATGCGGATGACGTTGCCGTACAGCCCGCCCTTTCCGATGAGCAGTCCCCGACGCCTGGTGGCTTCGAACACCTGGAGGATCTCTTGGCGAGCCGGCTCCTTCTCCTCGCGGACCAGCTCCACGCCCTGCATCAGACCCATCCCCCGCACATCGCCGATCAGCGGGTATTTCTCCTTTAGCTCCTCCAACTTCCCTCGCAGGTAGCTGCCCACCACCTGGGCGTTGCTGGCCAGGTTCTCCTCCTCGATCACCTCTATCGTCGCCAGGGCAGCGGCACAGGAGACAGGATTCCCGCCGAAAGTGGCGATGGTCAGCCCTTCAAAGCTGTCGGCGACCTCGGCCGTAGCGACGGTAGCCCCCATCGGCGCACCGTTGGCTATCCCCTTGGCGCAGGTGATGACGTCTGGCTCCACGCCCCAGTGCTCGATGCCGAACCACTTCTCACCCGTCCGCCCGAAGCCCGTCTGCACCTCATCGCAGATGAAGATGCCGCCATACCGGCGCACGATGTCCACCACGATGGGGAAGTATTCCGGCGGCGGAGTGATGAAACCGCCCACGCCCTGGATAGGCTCGGCGATGAGGGCCGCCACCCGACCGGAGGTCGTAGTCCGGATCAGTTCCTCGACGTCGTAGGCGCACTCCAGGTCGCAGTCGGGGTACTCGCGGTTGAAGGGGCAGCGGTAGCAGTAGGCGTTGTGGGCGTGCTTGATGCCCAGGATTTGGGTGCCGCCGATGCGCCAACTGGCGTGCCCGGTCAGCGCCATGCTCAGAGCCGAGCGCCCGCTGTAGCCGTGGCGCAGGGCGATGACCTCCTGGGCATCGGTGTAAACCTTGGCCAACATGATGGCCATCTCGTTGGCCTCCGTACCGCTGTTGGTGAAGAAACTCTTCTGCAACTTTCCTGGCGCGATCTGAGCGAATTTCTCGGCCAGGTTCACCATGTTGGCGTGGGGGTAGAGGGTGGAGGTGTGCTGAAGAGTGCGCACCTGCTGGCAAATTCGTTCCGTGACCTGGGGATGGCAGTGACCCACACTGACGGTGAGGATGCCGGCGAAGAAATCCAGATACCTCTCGCCGTCCACGCCGTAGAGGTACTGCCCCTCCCCTCGCTCGAAAGGCAACGGCTCCTCGTAGTAGGTGATCATACTGGGGAAAACGTATTGTTCTTGTTTCTTGAGAATCTCCTGTACATTCATTGACAACTCCTTTATGTTTTGAGATTGCGCAGCACTCCCCAATTCTACCACATCACCGCGATTTTCTCAACTGCAGGCAAACCCACAAGGCCCTCCAAGTTTCAAGGAGGGCCTTTCTTTTGGCAGCGAACAACAAGGAAAAAGCGACCTTAAAATACAAGCAGCTTGCCAGGCAATTTGTGAATTTGGGTGATGGCGGAAAGAGTACCACGGATGTGGAAATACACGATGTTCAACCACAAGCCGAGACAAAACGCCCCTTTTTGACCGCCGGAAGTGTGATTATCGTGTATTTCTTTATCCGAGGTACTCTCCCCCCACACACGCAATTTCACGCTTTTCAAGTGCGCTGAGCATATCTGGTCTATAACAGCGACAGTTGATATTCTCGTAGCCTCTCGCGTGCCTTCTGACAGTATTTTTCTGAAATGTCAATGCCAACGTAATTTCTCTTTAGTTTTGCGGCCACGAGAGTCGTCGTACCTACTCCATTAAATGGATCCAAAACTGTATCACCTTTGTAACTGAACAATCTAATCAAGCGATAGGGGATCTCTTCGGGGAACACCGCTGGGTGCCCTAGCTCCTTCATTCTCGACTCAGGGGCAATATCCCATTTAGCGTAGACCCATTCTTTGAATTCATCGCCTGTAATATCTATATCCTCTGCTCGCCCGACCTTTTTGTACTCGCCTTTGCAGAAGACCTCCACGAACTCCCAGGTGTATTTAAGGTAAGGCATGCTTGGACTCTTCCAGCTACCCCAGGCGGTATATTTGCAATTATAATTGTGCTTCTCCCAAAGTATCTCCGCTTTGAACAAAAGGCCCAAATCCCGAAGCTGCTGGGAGACGATGTGATGGGTGGGAATGTAGTCGGAAAACAAGGGCTGAACGTTGACGCAAATGCGTCCAGAATGTTTCAGAACTCGATAACATTCGGCAAAGACTTCATATAGCCACTGGAAATACGTTTCCCAACTCCTGGTATCATCGTGCCCTTCATAATCATCCAGTCCAAAATTGTAAGGTGGGGAGGTGATGATCAAATCAACAAACTCGTCAGGTATCATCTGCATAACCTCCAAGCAGTCACCGCAGTAAATCCTGTTGAGTTCAAAGTCCCCCCTTCGGTGAATTTCCTGGGAGATAGGATCGTCCATTTCCACCGTGGGAGTCCGCTGCCCCAATCTTATTTCCTTCTTTCGTTTCTTATCTTTCACCTTGATCGCTGTTTGCATTTCCAGCCCCAGAGGATTCCCAACTCGCCAGAGTTTGCTCAAAGCAACTCTCTACCCAAAGTCAATATACCATAAAAAGGGCGTTCGGTCAAATCAGCCCCCTTCGGCGTGCGGGGAGTCGTAGGGATCGTATGTTATTAGCCCAACCCCAAAACAGAGACGGCTAGCCAGGCCACCACTCCGACGCAAGCGGCAATCAAAAGGCCGGGTAGAAGCGTCTTCTTAAGAACCTCCCCCTCGCGCCCGGCCAGCCCGGCGGTGCTGCAGCCCACGATGATCTTGGCCGGGGCCAGCATGCTGCCCAAAGAGCCGCCCGTGGTCTGAGCGGCAAGGATGATAAAGACGCTGATGCCGATTAGCTCGGCGGCCTGCTTCTGCAAGGGGGCGAAGATGACGTTGGAGTTGGTGTTGGAGCCGGTCATGAACGCGCCCAGCACTCCGATGAGCGGGGAGAAGAAGGGGAAAGCCGCTCCCACGCTCCGGCTGATGCCCTGGGCCAGAAAATAGGTCATGCCGCTGTGATCCATGATCAGGGCCATGCCAACCAGGGAGGCGATGCCGATGCTGGAGCGCACAGCGCTCCTCAAGGTGTTGGTCGTGATCCTTCGCAGGACTCCTGCACTGTAGTGGCCGCTGCGCCGATAGAGAAGGTAGGCGATGGCGGACGTGTAAGCCAGCAGAGCCCCAGCGTGGCCAAAGATGCTGATGGTTCGCCCTATTCCGGCTTCTGTTATCCAGCCGTAGGTCGTGCGGAGTTCCGGAAACCGAATCCTGATCACCACGCTGTTGAGAAGCTCGTGAAGGGGGGCGTAGAGCTCGGCCGCCGTGACCAACACGACGAGGAGCAGATAGGGTGCGACGGCCAGGGGCAACCCCAGGCGCCCTTCGTCGTCAGCCGCCGTAGATGTAGCCGAAACGGAGCGGTAGAGAGGCAAGCGAGCCACCACTGCTCCTACCAGCAGGCCCACCAGGCCCGCCACGAAGCCGGCCAGGTTCCAGAGACCGTTAGTCGCCAGCAGATATTGGGTTCCGCTCATTACAGTGCCAATGATCAGAATGGCCGGCAGGCCATGCCGAAGACCTTTGAAACCACTGTGAGCGTGGGCGGCGGCCAGGCCACAGCCGAAGCAGGCCAGGCCCAGAAAGAGAGCTGACCAGGGGGCCAACGCCTGGCCGCCCAGTCCAGTGGCAGCGATGAGGGCCTGAAAAGACGAGGCGATGTCGCCGAAAGTAACCGACCAAGAATGGCCGATGGCCGTAGCCACAACAGCCGTCGTTGGCTCGAAGCCCATGCCGATGAGCAGGGGAGCCACCACCGCGATGGGAACGCCGAATCCAGCCACCCCTTGCAGGAAGGCGCTGAACACCCAGCTCAGGATCAGAAGCTGCATCACCCGATCACCCGTGAGGCGGGAGATGGCACGGCCTATGACAGTGATGGCTCCCGCCTCATTCACCACATTGTACAGCGCCAGCGCCATCCAGATGATGTACAGGACGTAGAGGGTGAGCAGCAGGCCCTTGAGCTGGGAGTAGGCCAGGAGCTCAGGCGTAGCGCCGAAGAAGGCCAGGGACACGATGATAGCCGTGAGCCATCCTACTGGGCCGGCCTTGGATCCGCCCCAACGAAAGCCGATCATCAGGATCAGCACCACGATGATGGGCGATAGGGCTAGAAGCCAGTAGAAGATGTTGAAAGGTAGAGTGTGCATTGGTAAGTTCCTCGCTCGGCCTGGATTGCCAAATCCAGGCCAGCCCGCCGGATTTGGCAATCCGGCGGGAGCAATTGGGATACGATTAGCAGGTGGAGTGGATGATCGCGGCCACCCGTTTCCCCTCGCGCCGCAGCTCGTTGTAGCGCCTCACCGCCTGGGGTGTGGGCAGGGCTAGGACTTGTACGGAAGACATGGCCAAAATCTCCTTCTCAACCTGCACCATGTTGTCGTACCCGGTTCCGATGATCAGCACGTCCGGCCTTTCCCTGAGCAGTGGCTCAATCTCAGCCAGGCCAACAAAATGCGCCTTGCTCCCTCTCACCGAGGGCAAACCATTGGCGTGGATGACGAGGTCCACGGCAGGAAAAGGGATCGCGCTGTAGACCAGCAACCCAAAGCGGCAAAACCCGAGTCTGCCGATGGGGTTGAATCCAATCCAAGCCGTGATCAAAACCACAATCCCGGCCAAGACAACGATAGCCTTTTTCATCTGTTCAACCTCCCGCCCAGCGCTAAAGCACTGGGCTAAAAGAACAAAGCCCTTCGGGCTACAATTCAGTCCCCGCAGGGGGCTTTGCTCTCTCAGCCCGAAGCTTCCAGCTTCGGGCCTCCAGCCATCTACTGAATCTTTACCGGCTCCAGCAAAATCCTATCACCCTGCACCTGCCCCAACTCGTCCAACACCGGCAGGCGCTGGCCCGACTGGGGAAGGTACATCCCGACCTCAATGATGTATTGCCCCGGCGGAGCATCGGGCTTGACGACGATCTCGTACTCGTCAGCCACCACCTCTCCTTCGACCCAGAGGGTGGTGGGGTAAGCGCCAGACTGAGGGACGTTGTCCTTCTGGCCCCAGACGCGGCTTTCGCCGTCGAGGAGGTGAGTGAAGACGGTGTAGCTCTCGTCCATGGCCTCCAGGCTCCGCCAGTAGAGGGTCAGGTGCAGGCTGTCGCCGGGCTTCGCCGAGGTGCGGTCCAGGTCGTAGCCCAAAAGCTCAACCTCGTTCCCCAGGTTCACCTCGAGGGGGTGCTGGATGGCGGGGACAGCGAACTGGCGCTCCCAGGCTTCGACCCTCAAGTGTCCCAGGGAAATGGTGGGGAGGCCGTTACTAGCAATCAGCGGCTCATAAGTGACACGATTTAGCAGCATCAGCTTCAGCTCGTAATCACCCGCCGGCACGTCCTGGTCAATAGTCAAGCCATACCGATCCTTGATGACCTCGCCTGCTGTCCAGTTGGTGGTGGAGTAGGTGCCGTGCACCGGGCGGTCGGCCCACAGGGGCCAAACTTCGCCGCCTGTCCCTCGCAGCCCAATGACCACGTCGTAATCCTCGTCCAAGTCCCGCTGAGCTTGCCAATAGAGAGCCAGGTAGACGCTCTCTCCCAACCGAACTGCGTCGCCATCCCTGTCGTAGCCCAAGAAAGTAACCCTGCCGCCCAAGTCCTCTTGCTGCGGATTTTGGATGGCCAGCGATTCAGCCACTGGTGGCTTTTGGGGCTTGTTCACCATCACGGGCCCCAGAGAGATGGTGGTTCCGACGACCTGGCCCTTTGCGTCCAGCCTGGGCAGGCGGCTGTCCAATGAGGCCGAATAGACGCCCACCAGGACTTCGTATTCCCCTGGCGGTGCCCCTGGCTCCACGTCAATCTCCTTCCTGTTGACGATCACGTCACCTGGACTCCACTGGGCGGACGGATAATCGAAGAAACCCTCCTCCCCCCACCTGAAGCCCCACTGATCGAGCAGGTGGACGAACACGCTGTAGTCGTCCCTGTCGGCTGGTTGCAGGACGCGCCAGTAGAAGTGAAACGTGAAACGTGATGCGTATTGCGTGTTGCGTATTGCGTGAAAGATATCGTAGCCCAGGAACTCTAGGGTGTTCCCCAGGTTTACTGATCTAGGCTCTTGCGGTGAGATTTCTGGCAATTGTTCCGGGTCGAACAGATAGGCGGTGAAAGCAGGCTTGCCGTCAGGGCCCAGGGCTTCTTTGATCAGAGCGTCTGGTGGAAAGAACTCCTCTAGCAGAGCTTCGTCGGGCCTGGCTGAGTGAGGGAAAACGTAGAGAGTGCTCTTGTCCGTCCCTGTGGGGAAGACCACGGTTTGCTGACCCACCAGCCACTTAATCCTATCGTATGAGCGGGCCAGGAAGGCCAGGGTGGGGTGGCGATAGTAGATGGATGAGACAAAGATATCCTTATCATCAACCGTATCTAGTTCGTTGAGATATCTGGCTGCGTCAGCCAGGTCGCCGTCGTTATCGTAGTAGACCGGCGCGGCTTTGGCCCAGTGGACAAAGTAATCTCGAAAGGTGACGAAGCTACTGAGGCCCAGCAGGAGAATCAGAGCAATAAAGAGTAAGACAGCTCTGGTGACGGCGAATGGGGCCAGCCCCGCCGTGGCATGAAGTGCCACGGCTACGAAGCTGCCACCCCGTAAACGGGGTTCTTGAGCCCGATTCATCGGGCGGGAGCTTTGTAGCACGGCCACTTCATGGCCGTGCAGCCCCGACAAGCACGATATTCCCCTTAGCTTGACACGTATGGGGATCAGCCCCCCCAACCACCGAGTAGACTTCCACAAACCTTGAGCGGGCAATAGGAAGAGCAAGGGGATGAGGCCAACAGAACGCAGCGCGCTGGGCACTTCTTTGACGGCCAGGATGCTGGGGAGGAGCATCACGGGCAGCCAGATTAGCATGAGGAAGTGGAATGTTCGCTCCAGCCCGTTCCTGCTGCGCACCAGTTTGACCAGGCTGAGGGCCAGACCAAGCAGGAGGAAGACCGACAGGGGCCAACTGAAAACGGGCTTACCCGGTACGTTAAAACGCCAAAGGGGTTCGCCACGCAAGCTGATCATGCCGAAGGCCAATCGTGCCGCACGCCAGAAGGTGCCCAGCACGTCCCCCTGGTTCAACTCTGGATTGAAGAGCGACACCTGGCCGACGCGCACGGAGAAGGCCTGGGGATGGGTCAGGAAGTAGAAGCCCAGGGGAGCGAAGACGATTGCAGCAGGAACAGCGAAAATGGCGATTTGGGAGAGCTGTTGTTTGACTTTGCCTTTCTCGAAGATGAGCAGCGATAGGAAAATAAGCAGCAGAATCACGGGGAAAACCCTGCTGGCCAGGTAGGTGTAAGCGGTCGCCCCACAGAAAAAACCGCTCAGGGCCAGCCAGCCATTGCTCCCCCGCCGCAACCCTCGCCACAAGCACCACAAAGTCAGGGCTTGCAGGAAGGGTTGGCTTATGGCCCGAAAACCGTACCGGCTCAGGGTGACGTGCCAGTACGAAGTCGCCAGCAGGGCCGCGCTGAAGAGAGCTAGCCAGCGCGAGGCTTCGGCTCCCTGATGGGCGAACATCTCCCTGGCCAGCCGGTAGGTGATGAGCACAGTGAGCGTGCCAATCAGGGCTGAAGTCAGGCGCAGGGAGAAGACGGAAACACCGAGGAGGCGCATGGAGGCACCAGCCAGGTAGAAGAAGAGCACCTCCTTGCCGGTGTAGGCTTCGATGAACAGGGGGCGAGCCCCGCCTCTGGCGACGTCGGCGGCCAGGATGGCGTTGGCGGCCTCGTCGTAGTGCAGGCCGGGGGGAATGTCGCCCAGCCCATAGACCCGCAGGAAAAGCGCGACCAGGAGGACAACGAGCAGCAAGGCCAGGTGTACGCGTTTTCGGAAGAAGTTGTTCATTGGAACTTGTTCCGGCTGCGCGGGAATAAATCCCATGCGCGTCAAGTTAAGGATGGTGTCGTGCTTGCCGGGGCCGCACGGCGATAAAGTCGCCGTGCTACTCCCGCCCGATGAAATCGGGCTCAAGAACCCCGTTTTACGGGGTGGCAGCTTCGTAGCACTTTATGCCACGGCGGAGCTGGCCAGCAAGCGTTTTCCCGCAGGCTGCTGTCTTAGCTTGACGCGCATGGAATAAATCCCCGCGCTGAGAGAACAAAGCCCCTGCGGGGCTGAATCCTAGCCCGTAGGGCTTCGTTCTTTCAGCCCTGAGGTTCAGCTCAGGGCGATGCTTGCACCCGTCAGTCACTAAGCTTCCGCCATCACCTCCACCAGCGTGTCGCTGGCGGCGATCTCATCGGGAAGCACCAGGAGCTGGCCCGGCGGCACTATGTCAATGCCCCCGTAGTGGAAACAATCCACCACGAAGTCGGTGCAGATGTAAGATGGATAAGCCAGGGCCTGCACCCCAAAGCGCTCGCGCAGAAGCCTCCAACCCAGGCGTATAAGCCCCCAGAAATTATAGAGCTTGCCGACGTTGCCACGCGCATAATCAATGATCCTCTGAGCGGTTTCAGGATCCAGCGGCTCCCTGGTTTCCAGAATCACGTAGTCTGTAGCCTTCTCGAGCCCGGTGCTTGGGCGATCTTTAATGCGCCATAGCCCGGAATCCATCAGCCACCAGCCTTCGGGCTTCTCGTACCTGATGAAGGCATGGCTGAACCGCAGCCCCAGCATCCGCGCTATTGAGCCAACCGGGCCTGGGGTGAAGATAACTCCGATTTGCAGCTTCATCTCAACCTCCTCGCTTGGTCTTTGGCCCCCTGTGATGGGCGAAGGTCTCCCGACCGAGCCCTTTTCGCCTCGGTCAGAGATTGGGACATATGCCCCCCAGAAGGTCTGTTGCGTGAAAGGACACTAGCCTATATTATACCAACTTTCAGGCTGAATGGCAATCAGAAGCTTGTCACAATCACCAAATGGTGGTATACTTCCAACCGCGCGGAAGACAACACTGGAGGCATACTTTGTCAGTTTTGGCTATCGTTTACGGATTCACGGCGGTGATCCTGGCTACTTACGGACTCAACTCTTTGATCATGGTGCTACTCTACCTGCGCCACCGCTCCTTCGACGGGCTCAGGACACCGCGCGAGCACCAGCCCGCTCCCCCCCTGTCGAACGCGCCCCCTGTGACGATACAACTGCCCATCTACAACGAGCTCCACGTGGTGGAACGCCTGATTGATGCCGTGACGCGGCTGGACTATCCCCAGGACAGGCTCCAGATCCAGGTGCTGGACGATTCCACTGACGAGACGACGGCCCTGGCTCAAGGTCGGGTGGATTATTATCGAAGGCGGGGATTTGACATCGCCCTGATCCACCGCGCTGAGCGGACGGGCTTCAAGGCCGGGGCCCTGCAGCGAGGCACAGAAACAGCCACGGGGGAGTTTATCGCCATCTTCGACGCCGACTTCGTGCCCAACTTGGATTTCCTGCCGCGCATCATCCCCCACTTCCAGGGCCGGCCTCGCCTGGGGCTGGTGCAGGCCCGCTGGGGCCACATCAACGCCGACTACTCGCCTCTGACCAGAGCCCAGGCCCTGGCCCTGGACGGCCACTTCGTGGTCGAACAGACGGCCCGCCAGCGCTCAGGGCTGTTCATGAACTTCAACGGCGCGTCGGGCGTGTGGCGAAAGAGCTGCATCGAGGAGGCCGGGGGCTGGCAGGGCGATACCCTGTCTGAGGATTTGGACCTGAGCTACCGGGCCCAGTTGGCCGGTTGGGAGCTTCTCTACCTGCCCGATGTGGTCTCCCCGGCCGAGATCCCGCCTCAGATCAACGCCTTCAAGCGCCAGCAGTTTCGCTGGGCCAAAGGCTCCATCCAGTGTCTCCTGAAACACTGGCGCACCCTGGTGAGAGCACCACGGCCGGCCTTCGTGCGCCTGCAGGGACTGATCCACCTGAGCAACTACCTGATCCACCCCTTGATGCTGATCCTGCTGCTGCTGACCTTGCCCTTGCTGCTCGGGCAGGGCGTGACGCGCCTCCCGCTACTATATCTCGGCCTGGGCAGCCTGGGGCCGCCCCTGCTTTTCGCGCTTTCCCAGTGGGATGTCTATCCCGACTGGCGCCGAAGGATAGCCTATTTCCCCTTCCTGGTTCTACTGGGCACGGGGATAGCTTTGAACAACGCTTGGGCCGTTGGCGAGGCCCTGACCAGGCGGCCCAACCGCTTCCAACGCACGCCCAAGTTCGGTCTCGAAGATCGCACCGACCGCTGGGCCGAGAGCCGCTACGCCTTGCCCGTCAACTGGATGACGCTGGGCGAGGTTCTTTTGAGCCTGTACTCTTTGATCGCCGTGATAGTGGCTTTGGCCAAGGGCAGCTACTACGCCGTGCCCTTCTTGCTCTTGTATTTGGGCGGATTCGGCTACGTGGCTGCTTTGGGCCTTTCCCTGTCAGTTCAGTGGACAAAGGTGCGCGGGAATAAGTGCGCGGGAATAAATCCCCGCGCTCAAAGAACAAAGCCCCTTCGGGGCTAAATCTCAGCCCGTAGGGCTTTGTTCTTTCAGCCTGGGGGTTTAGCCCCAGGCCTCACCCAAGCGCGGAAACCAAAATAAAAAGAGCCCAACCGAAGAATAACCCTCCTCGATTGGGCTCGCAGCCCGCCAATCGCTTGTATGCAGATCAGGATTCAATCGCTCTCGTCTTTTTCAACATCGGCGGTTTTTGGCGCTAGCTTGGGGGACTTGGTGATAGGAGGCTTAAACTCAGCACCCTCCATGATGATCTCACCACGGACGAAACCTCCCTCATCAACCAGGAAGGATTTCACAGTGATGTTGCCCCAAACGCGGCCCGTGGACAGGATCTCCACCCGGTTGGCCTTGACGTTGCCTTTGACCGACCCCGCCACCGAGACGTTGTAGGCGACGATGTCAGCCATCACCTTGGCCTCCTCACCGACGATGAGATTGCCGCCCGTCTCCACCGCTCCCTCGAGGACGCCATCAACGCGCAGGCCACCGTCGTTTTGGATGGTGCCTTTGAAATTGGTGGTGGGGCCTACCACCGTCTCCACCTGGCCCGGCGGGGGAGGCTTGAATTTGTTTCTCTTGAATACAGACATGGTTGGTTCCTCCTTGGAGATAATTTGGACACTGCTAAATATACTACGCTTAGCGAGATTTGTCAACCAGGATGATGAAACTGCTGATAGCCACCCGTAACCCCGGCAAAGTCAGAGAGTACGAGAAGCTGCTGGCCGGCCTGCCCCTGGAGCTGACTTACCCTGCCCAGGAGGGCCTGGACATCGAAGTGGCCGAAACGGGGGAGAGCTTCGCCGAGAACGCCAGGCTGAAGGCCACCGCTTACGCCAGGGCCAGCAGCCTCTTGACCCTGGCCGACGATTCAGGGCTGGAGGTGGATGCCCTCGGTGGCGAGCCAGGGATACGCTCGGCCCGCTACGCCGGAAGAGGGGCCAGCGACGAAGATCGCTACCGGCTGCTCCTGGCAAAGCTGCAAGGAGTTCCCTGGGAGGAGCGGACAGCCCGCTTCCGCTGCGTCATCGCCGTGGCTACGCCGGCGGGTCAGATTCACACCGCCGAAGGAGCCTGTGAGGGAATCATCGCCTTCGAGCCCAGGGGAGAGCACGGCTTCGGCTACGACCCCGTCTTCTACTTCCAGGAATACGGGATGACCATGGCCGAGCTGCCCCCGGAGACCAAGAACAAGATCAGCCACCGGGCAAGGGCAGCGCAAGGGGTGCAGGACATTCTGGAGGTTGGAGGTTGGAGACCAGAGATTGGATATTAGATATTGTTGGGCGGTAACTGCTCAGCCATCCCCAGGCAGAGCGTTGGAACACATCCTTTAGGACGCAGATGAACGCAGATAAACGCTGATTTTTTGATCTTATCTGCGAAAATCTGCGGAAATCTGCGTCCGATTTTGAATTTGGCGGGGTAGCTGAGTAGTCACGTTGGGCGGTAGGAGCAGCATGATTGTTGTGGCCAGCAGCAACGGCAAGGTGGGTATCTCGGCGGCGATGGCGGTGCTGAGAAATGGCGGCACGGCCGTTGACGCGGTGGAGGCTGGCACTCGCCTGGTGGAGAGCAATCCCCAGGATGACACCGTGGGCCTGGGGGGAATTCCCAACCTGCTGGGCCAGGTGGAACTGGACGCCAGCATCATGGACGGGCGAACCCTGGCCGCCGGTGCGGTGGCCGCTTTGCGGGGCTATGAGCACCCCATATCCATCGCCCGCAAAGTGATGGAGGAGCTATCGCCGCACGTCCTGCTGGTCGGCTCCGGCGCCGAGCGTTTTGCCGCCGAGATGGGCTTCCAACGCCGAGAACTGTTGACCGAGAAGGCCAGGGAGGTTTGGGAAAAGCGGCTGCACGAAGCGATACCAGAGGCAGCGCTGGCGAACCTGGAGGAAGAGCCAGGCTTGCACCAGTGGATGAAACGAGTGAGGGAATCACGACGAGCCGGGGGCACGGTCAACTTCCTGGTCCAGGACGCCGACGCCGCTTCGCTTACCGGGGGCAACATCTGCGCCGGGGTGAGCACCAGCGGCCAGGGCTGGAAGTACCCGGGCCGCGTGGGCGATTCGCCCCTCATCGGCGCTGGCAACTACGCCGACAACCGCTA
Source organism: Anaerolineae bacterium (assembly GCA_034431315.1). GTDB lineage: Bacteria > Chloroflexota > Anaerolineae > VGOG01 > VGOG01 > JAUWOY01. Next base: position 12,543 of record DAOUDK010000023.1, on the reverse strand, counting down.
CGGCGCTGCTGCCTGCACCGGCCTGGGTGAGATGGCCATCCTGGCTGGCACCGCCCGCAGTGTGGTGCTCTACCTGAAGATGGGGCTATCTTTGGAAGAAGCCGGGCGTCAGGCTATGGAAGACCTCCACGACTTGGCTGCCCCCTACCAGGGCGCGATGAGCATCGTCGCCCTGGACAAGGACGGCCACCACACCGCTTTCAGCAATCGGGAAGATCGCACCTACGTCTACGTGACCGGGGAGATGGATGAACCAGAGGAGTTGCCTCGGGTGTTGGTGTCAACATCGGATATTGGATATTAGATATTGGGGAAACGGGAGGAGGTAAATGGACAAAATCTACAAGATCATATCCACCGTTAAATCGGTAAAGGGGCATTGCGATTTCGGCCACCGAGTGGGGGAACAAGTCGTGTTCGACGGCGAGACGGTGCAGGGGCGGGTCTGCCTCCACGCGCTCTACAGCTTCCTGCCCAAGGTCTTCGCCATGCGCTTCGGGGCCGATTTCCCCTGGCTAGAAGACAAAGACGTAGCTACCCACGCCTGCCCCGACGCTTTCAATCCCGTGGTCTTCGAGATAAGGCGAGTGGAGGAATCAAACACAGAGGAGGAGAAAAATGATCAACCGCGATAGACTGGTCTCAACTTTTCTGGAGCTGGTTCAGATTGACAGCCCCAGCGGCCACGAGGAGGAGATAGTACAGCACCTGATGGCTGAGCTGAAGAGCCTGGACGTGCCAGTTGTACGCGACAAAACAGGCAACGTCATCGGCCGCCTGGCGGGAGAAGGGCCGCCAATCCTCCTCAGCGCGCACGTGGACACCGTCGGGCCGGGGCGAGGGGTGAAGCCCGTTGTCACCAACGGGGTTATCACCAGCGACGGCGCCACCATCCTGGGCGGCGATGACAAATCGGGCGTGGCGGTCATCCTGGAGGTTCTGCGGGCGCTGGTGGAACAGGGCTTGGCCCACCCGCCCCTGGAGGTGGCCCTGACGGTGAGCGAGGAAATTGGGCTTATTGGTGCCAAGGGGCTAGATTTGACCAGCCTTCGTTCTAATGAGGGCATCGTCCTCGACAGCGGAGGCCCAATCGGCGCCATCGTCGTCGCCGCCCCCTCTCAGTATAAGCTCAGGGCCGTCGTTCACGGCAAGGCCGCCCACGCCGGCGCCGAGCCGGAGAAAGGCATCAACGCCATCGTGGTGGCGTCCGAGGCCATCGCCGCCATGCCCCTGGGGCGAATTGACGAGGAGACCACGGCCAACGTCGGGCGCATCCAGGGCGGCACGGCCACCAACATCGTCCCCGACCGGGTCGAGATGGAGGGCGAGGCTCGCAGCCACGACGAGGGGAAGCTAGAGGCCCAGGTGCAGGCCATGACCGAGGCCCTAAAGAAGGCGGCAAGCCAGCACGGGGCTACGGTAGAAATAGACGTGGAGCGTTCCTATTCCACCTTTCAGCTCAGCGAGGAGGATGCCATCGTGCGGAGGGCGGTGGCAGCAGCCAAAACCCTGGGCCTGACGCCAGCCCTGGTGCCCAGCGGCGGGGGGAGCGACGCCAACATCTTCAACGCTGGGGGCATAGCGACCATCAACATCAGCGCGGGCATGGACAAGGTGCACACCACCGAAGAACGCCTAGCGGTGGATGACCTGGTCAAATCCGCCGAGTTCCTGCTGGCCATTTTGGAGTTGGAGGTTGGAGATTAGAGGTTGGAAGTTGGAGGTTGGAGGTTGGAAGTTGGAGGTTGGAAGTTGGAGGTCGGAGGTTGGAGATTGGAGCCTGAGCACCGGAGTCCCGAACTTGTTCGGGGGGCTTCCACAACGGCGTCAGTTCGCGGGCGAGAAGGCCCCCAACAAGTTGGTGAGTCCCAGTCGCCGCGACGCTGGGAGATCGTTCTGCTGGCGGCGATCCTGCTGGTAGCGGCCTTCTTTCGACTCTATCGCCTGGAGACAGCACCGCCAGGTCTCCAGCACGACGAGGTCTTCCACGGTCACGACGCCTCCGTGGTGCTGCAAGGCGCTCACCGCATATACTTTGAATCGAACGCGGGCAACGAGCCGCTCTTCGTCTACCTCATGGCCGGCACTATCGCCCTGTTCGGCAGCAACTACCTGGGCATCCGCACAGCCGCCGTCCTGTGCGGTCTGGCGACTATCGCCTTCACCTACCTGCTGGCGCGAAAGGCTTTCGGCTATCGGGTCGCCCTGTTGACTAGCGCTGGCCTGGCCGTCGGCTTCTGGCCGGTTTTCATGAGCCGGGTGGGGCTGCGGGCGGCCAGCCTCCCGCCGATGGCCGCCGCTGCCGCCTATTTCTTCTGGGCGGGACTGAGACAGCCAAAGGACGGACGCCGGTCGGTGGGCTTCGCTCTGGCTGGCATTTTCCTGGGAGGCACCCTCTACACCTACCCCGCCAGCCGGATGATCCCCCTGATCTTTCTCCTCTTTGTAATCTATCTAGCGCTATTTGACCGCCCCCTGCTGCGAGAACGGTGGAAAGGCGTTCTGCTTACCTTCGCCCTCGCCGCTCTCGTCGTCGTCCCGATGGGTGTATACATCTGGACTCACCCCCAGGCCGACGTGCGCTTGCAGCAGCTCAGCCAGCCCCTGGGGCTGCTGGCCCAAGGCGATCCCAGCCAGGTCATAAGGTTCACTCTGGACACCCTGAAGATGTTCACCTTCCGGGGCGATCCCGTCTGGCGCTACAATCTGGCGGGGCGGCCTGTCTTCGAGCTTATCGGCGGCGTCCTGTTCTACCTCGGCCTGGCCCTGGCCCTGCTCCGCTGGCGGCGGCCACGATACGCTTTCCTGCTGCTCTGGCTGCCCCTCGCGCTAGTGCCCAGCATGATCACCGACTCCGCCCCCTCCTTCCTGCGGGCCAGCGGCGCCCTGCCTGTGGTCTACATCTTCCCCGCCCTGGCCATCGAGGCCTCCCGGCGTTGGCTCGTCGAGCGCTTCGGCCAGAGGGCCTGCTACGGGCTGGCCGGCGCTCTACTGCTCCTCTTGGCCGGCAACGCCTGGTGGACTTTTCGAGACTACTTCACCGTCTGGGCGCAACAGCCTGAGGTGCGCTTCGTCTACCAGACCGATCTGGCCGAGGCTGCCCGTTATCTGGACGAGAGCGACATCGCCGGCACCGTCTGCCTGTCCTCCTCCAGCCCCCACGACCTGGACCCCTTCATCTTTGACTTCACGCTGAAGAAAAAGCTGAAGATCAAATGGTACGACGGCCCCTACAGTCTGGTCTTCCCAGGCGGGGGCGAGCAGGCTCTTTACATCTTCCCCGCCTCCACTCCCCTTCACACAGGGTTGAAAGAGGAGTTTTTCCAGGATGCCCATCTGGTGGAGGAAAGGCGCTTCCCCGATGGCGAATTGGCCTTTTCCGCTTACGAGCTCGAGGCCCGAGAAGTGCTCCAGGACAAGATCGAAGCTCTGCAGAGTAGCTCCTCCGCCGTTTGGAGCTCGGAGGTGCGATTCCTCCTCGGCGATCCCCAGGGCCTCCGCCATCCCGTCGCCTTCCCCGTGGATTTCAACCACCGATTGGAGTTTCTGGGCTACGAGCTGGCCGACGACGCTTTAGCCCCAGGGGAGTGGGCTCACCTGACAAGCTACTGGCGAGTCCTGCAGGACGTCGCCGAGCCTCTACCCCTGGCCATCTTCGTCCACCTGCTGGACAGCCAGAGCACCGTCTGGGGGGGAAAGGACATGCTGAGCGTCGCCACCGCCAGTTGGGAGGCCGGGGACATCTTCGCCCAGGTGCACCATTTCCCCCTTCCCTCCGATATGCCACTGGGCCAATATCAAGTGGAAATCGGGATCTACTCCCGGGCAGACATGCAGCGTTTCGCCATCTTCAAAGCAGGGCAGCCCGTCGCCGATAGGCTATTGCTCGAACCGATCAGCGTCATGAGGCAGTGATCCGACTGGGAAGGAGGCGATGACACATTTCTACTGCTACGGAGGGGCGTCCTCGCCCCGATCTCAGGGCCAAACCGCGCTTTGTCGGGGCGGGGACGCCCCTTGGTAGCAGTAAGGAGACGATGATACGTGGAAGAAATCGTACCCGGCCTGGTAGGCCAGATCAAGATGGTCGTGCGTGAGGAGAATACGGCCCGGCACCTGGGCAGTGGGAACGTAGCGGTGCTGGCCACGCCGGAGATGATCAGGCTGATGGAGAGGGCGGCCGTAGCTGCCGTTGATCACCTCCTGCCCGATGGCTACCGCACCGTGGGCGCGGCGGTGAACGTCCGGCACCTAGCAGCCACCCCGGTGGGCATGAGGGTGCGGGCCCAGGCGGAGCTAATCGCCGTCGAGGGCCGCAAGCTCACTTTCCGCGTGGAGGCTTTTGACGAAGTGGAGAGAATCGGCGAGGGGGAGCACAGGCGGGCGATCATTGACCTGGAGAGGTTTAAGGCGAGGGTTAGGGCGAAGAGGAGTTGAAAACTAGAAACAGTCATCACGTTTCACGTCTTCACGTTTCACGCGGTTTAGGTCACACCACCCTCTCCCTCTCCCAAACCCTGGTTATCTTCCACTGCATGGTGCCCGTGTCCAGGCAGAGCTCAAAAGTGTCATGAGCCGGGGTCATGACCAGGTAGTGGCGGAGTTGGTGCGGGCCGTGCGGCTCCGTCCACCGCCGCCCAACGTCGCTGATGCGCACATCTCGCCCCCGCCAACGGAATGTGGTGGGGGTAACCCGGCCGGCATCATCGAAGCGGGCCTCGACAGCGGTGGGGATGTCTACGAATTTCATGGTCGCCTCGCCTCCAGGTATTGGCGGAGCATCTCCAGGGCTGCTTCGGCGGTTCTTCGTTTATTCTCCAGCCGATCTCCCCGCCACAAATGTCGCTCGCAGCGCTCGACATCCTGGGCGGCCAGGGCCACGTAGACTAGGCCCACTGGCTTCTCAGGCGTGCCGCCGATGGGGCCAGCGATGCCCGTGGACGAGATGGCCACATCAGTGCTGAAAAGGCGGCGAGCGCGGCGAGCCAACTCCCGCGCCGTCTCCTCGCTGACTGCCCCGTGTACTGAGAGAGTTTCGCCAGAGACCCCCAGCACTCGCTCCTTGACCTGGTTGGAATAAGCTACCACCCCGCCGACGAAATAGGCCGAGCTGCCAGACACGTTGGTCAACTGGTGAGCGATGAGGCCACCGGTGCAGGATTCTGCCACGGCGATGGTCAGTCCTTGTTCGGTCAAAAGGCGGGCGACAATGTCTTCCAAAGAGTTCATGAGTTCCCTCTCCTCGCTGGTTGCAAAAGTGAGGCCTCGATCCAGAATCGGCGCCTCACTTGTTTCTTCACTACCACTGTAGGAGATCTCCTTAACTAGAACGGGATTTCCTTGAAATCCAACGCGCCGGCAAAGGCTAGTGCGTCATCCAGGTACAAGGTGACGGTTCCCCAAACAGCACCAGGAACCCGAATGCGCAGTGAGTTGTTCAATGCCGCTTTCTCGCCTCTCCAGGTGCGCTCGGGGCCTCTACCAGCTTCGCGGTACGAGAACGAGACCTGAAATGGGCCGGGCGTCCGGGTGTTGGGGTTAAAGCGGAAAACCACCTCACTGTCCACCGTGATGACCTCTTCCACATAAGTCCACTTACGCTCAAAAAGCCCTAGTTCACCCAAGCGGATGCGTGGCAACCACTGGCGATGTAGATCAGCAGGGAGCAAATGGAGCAGGGTCTGCCGTTCGGCCGCCGAGCGACAGGCAATGAACTTGAGCGCAGGAGCCAGCGGCAGACTGTCCGGCACCAACACCTCGGCGTTGCGGCGAAAGACGATCTCGTCACGTTCGTCAGGTGTGAACCAGCGATTGTGAAATACCAGGTGGAACGGGATGCTAAGAAAGAAGTCGCGCTCAGTGCTGTGGGAAGCGCGTGGGCTGCCCATGTTCCCGTTGGAGAATTCGGCATCGTCCAGCGCCAGCACCGTCAGCGCATCGAAACAGAAGTAGATTGGGATTGGGCAGTGAGCACCGCCCAATTCACGCCGGTTGATCGGACGGACCCCCTCGTTGCGATATTGGGTAGGCGTGCGTGGACGAAAGTAGAGACGAACATACTTCATATGTTCCGGCCGGGTCTGTTCGATGATCTCTGAACTGGCGTTATCCACTCTCATCAAGCCGCGCCGCACCGCTTCATCACGGCTGTAAAGACACCCGCCCTGAATGATGCTGGCAGCATTGTGAACGTCGGTGAAATGGTAGACGTAACGCGGCCACCATTCCAGATTCCCTAATCGAGCCGACCACCTCTCGATGTGACGTTCGAAGTCGGCTTTCCAGAGCTTCATACGACGATCTCCGCTTCGCTAAGCAGCGCCGCTGCAGGGTGGGGAGCGTATCGCAATCCCCGCACGGAATCCTCCTGGCTTCTGCTACGCAGCTTGATCGGTTGGATATAGTCCAGATGCTCTAGCAATTCAAACAACCACTGGTCGGCGCCGTCCTCCTGAATGGGCTGTGGCACATCGCCTTCCCGCACAGTGCCGCGCAACCGTAACGTGTTCCACAGATCTTCAATATCTTCTCGGTAGACGATGGCAGGTTTACCTGGGTCAGTCACCGGCTTGAACAAAATGTGTTCTTCACCCACCTCCACAACTGGCCCAAACAGGGTCAGGTGATATGTCTGACCGACCAACTTTTGCAGATCACGCCACAACTGATCAGTGGAAATACGTTGCCGCTCCAGGCGTACCTGCTTGGCGTAATCAGCGTCTAGTCGTTCAGGGATGAAGTCGGACGGTTTGGGATAGAGGTGGATGTACACAGGGATGGGCAGGTTTCGAAGGTAACGTTCCATCACCGGTTGGACCTGCGTCTCCCAATCCAATTCGCCATGTCCGCAACCGAGTTGGGGGAACGACACACTGGAAATGCCATAGTCCCCGTAGCGTACCACAAACTTCTCCAGCCCGGTCTCAATGTACTCCACCTGCGTACGCTGGCGCCAGTGCTTCTTGGTGGGAAAATTGACGATGATCTTGTTCGGCGTTCTGTAGATGTACAGCATCCCCACATCCAGCTTCCCTTCCTTGCACAGGCGGCGGTACCGCTGATACATCTCCGGGTAGAGCCTTTTGAAAACTGCGGCGATGCCTTTGCCCATCACGCCCACGGTGTTGACGGTGTTAACCAGCGTTTGGGCTGGCGAATCAAACAGACTGATGTCCACATACATGAGCATCTTCTTCTCTCCCCAGCAGTTCATGCCAGACCATCATCTGGCGCAGTGTCTCTTCACTCCATCGAACTCACCGACCTTAATTATACCACACTTCAACAATTTGATACAGTTTGGGTCTTGTGGACAGAGCTCAGTCTGCAACACCTCAATCGCGCCAACCCCGCAGCCCCCAAACCAGCAAGACCAGCGCCAATCCACTGACGGCTGCCGAGACGCAGCCCGTCGCCAGTATCCCACCGGCCAGCCACACTGGCCCACCGACGAGCGCGCCGATCGCCCGCCCGATGCTGATGGCGGCCACACTCGACGACATCATCGTCGCCCGCGCATTGGGTAGGATCTCGGTGAACAGGGAGAAAGCAGTGACGATGGTGAATTCAAAGGTGAGAAAGGTGACGAACAGTCCCATCAGCGCCAGCGGTAGTGTCCGCCCCACCAACGGCAGCAGAATGTAGCTCAGCGCCGACAGTATCAAGCCGGCGACAATCGCTCGCTTCAGCCCTAGCCGATCGGCGATGGTGGCGGTGAGTCCCTCGCCCAGCAGCTCGGCCAGGCCGATGACGGTGGTGGCCGCCCCCAGCACCACGATGCTCAGGCCAAAAGCTGACTCCAGCCAAATGCCGTAGACCACGAACAGGTTGTCATTAGCCGCGCTGATCAAGAGGCCAAAGCCGAGCGCGCCCAGGGCTGCTCGTTCCCTGCTCAGCCGCCGCCAGGCCTCGTGGAAACCTGGCAGGTTCCCGGTGTCGCGCTGCTGATGACCGTCGTCGGGGATGAGGGCCCGCAGCGCGACCACGCTGAGCAGGCCCAGTCCACCCAGCACAAAAAAGGGCGCCCGCCATCCCAGCCGCTCCATCAACAGGCCGACGAGCGGAATGCCCACCAATGCGCTCCCGGCCCAGGCGAATTCCAGCATCCCGATAGCCAGCCCCCGGCGCTGGTAGGGCACTCGTTCGCCCACGTAGGCGTGCAGGGCCGGATCGAAAACGCTTTTGCCCAGCCCGGCCAGGAACAGGCCCAGCAACACCACACCGTAGACCGGCAGTAAGCCGCTGGCCAACATTCCCACAGTGAGCATGCTCAATCCGGCGAGCATCATCACCCGATAGCCCCAGCGGTCTCCCAGCGGGCCAAAGACCGGGCTGAGCACCCCGGTCACCTGGTTGACGGCGATGAGGGAGGTTATGGCAGACAGCGGCACGCCCAACCCCCGGCTGAGGGCCGAAGCGAAGGGGTAGGCGAAGCGTCGGGAGGTGTTGAGAATCAGCCGGGCCAGAGTCGCTGCGCCGAGCTGAAAGGTTAACTTGCGTTCAAGGGGATACGATTTCGAGTTCAAACGATCTGCCTCCAACTCCTTTCATCAGGCACATCAAATTGTAGCCCAGATGAGAGATTTGGTCAAGAGAGCGACTCTGGTTGGCCCCTACTCCATAATTGCAGAGCGCGGTTTGTCGTGCTATAATACGGCCAACGCTTCTTACATGACTTGATCACCCACGATGCCGAAGCCCTGGCCTTCTTCCAGCAGCGAGCCGACGAGTTGTTGGAGCTCCAACAACTGACCGACATGGACACGCGCTGGATGATCCTGCACGGGCTGCTTAACAGCGCGGTGTGGGCGTTGGGTCGAAAGCAGTCAGGCTCTTGATGGGCTGCCCAAGCGAATTTGACAGCGAACAAATGTTCTGGTATAATAGCAGCGTAGAACATTAGTTCTAAATCCACACCAGGAAGGGGGTGAACCTGATGAGTACGATTGAAGGGGCGGATCTGGCTGCCTACTGTGGCCTCTACTGTGGCGCCTGCTCCATCCTGAACGGGCAGATACGGGACACGGCCAGGTCGCTGCAGGGGCTGCTCAAGGCCTACGGCTACGCCGGGTGGGCGCCCACGCTGGCCGAGTTCGTCCCGGCCACGAAGCACTATCCTGAGTTCGAGGGAGTGCTGGAGTGGCTGGTGACGCAGGATTGCGAGGGCTGCCTGGCGGGCGGCGGCAATCCCGATTGCGCCATCCGCATCTGCGCCAAGGAGAAAGGGCTGGCCGGCTGCTGGGAGTGCGACGAGGAGCCTTGCGAGAAGCTGAAGGGGATTGACGAGGGCTACCCCGCCTTGACGGAGGAACGTCAGCGCATCCGGGGGATAGGGCTCGAAGCCTGGCTGGCAGAGCAGAAGGCCAAGGTCGAGGCTGGCTTCTCCTACGCGGACGTGCTCGGCAAGGACAAGTAGGTAGAGTGGGACACCAGTCCTCACTTAGGCTGGTGTCCCACTTCTATTCGATAAATCCTGAATTTCGCTGTCATATCTGTGGAGGAACCCTATGACAACCGATCTAATTCAGTGGCTGCTGGAGCCTGAGAATCCCTCGGTCCGCTACTGGACGCTGACCGATGTCCCCGACCGGCCAGCAGATGATCCTGAGGTGCGGGAGGCCAAAGCGGCTATAGCGCAACAACCCCTGGTGCAGGAGTTGTTCGCCCGCCAGCACCCCGATGGTCACTGGGGCGACGACGAGACCAAACCCTACACCGCCCAGGGAGCGGTGGCGGTACTGAGCATTCTGCACATGCTGGGCGTAGAGCCGGATGAGCGCACGGCTGCTGGCTGTGATTCCTTCCTGCGCTTCTGCCAGCACGAGAGCGGCGGCTTCTCGATGACGAAAACGCGCCGCAGCGGTATGTTCCCCTGCACCACTGGCCCGCACCTTCCCTTCCTGGTCTACTTCGGCCTGGGCGACGACCCCCGCGTGCGGCGCGCCTTCGCCTTCCTCGTCGAGGATATGTCCACCGAGGACGCGCTCGATTGTGGCCGCTACCAGCACCGGGATTGCCTGTGGGGCGCCATCGCCGCTCTCAACGGCCTGGCCGTGCTCCCGGCCGATATGCGCTCGCCGCAGTCGGAACAGGTCGTGCAACGCCTGTCCGATGCGCTGCTGGACGCCGACTACGACTTCGAGGGCGAGCACAAACGCTGGTTCACCTTCAGTGTGCCCCGCGCCTGGGACCTGCTCAGCGCGTTGCGAGCCCTGGCCGCCCACGGCTACGCCAGCGACCCGCGCTTCGCCCCGCTGCTCGATCTATTCCTGGCCCGCCAAGACGAGCAGGGCCGGTGGCTTTGCGGCTCCGTCTCTCGCACTTGGCCGCTGGAGAAGCGCAATCGTCCCAGCAAGTGGGTCACCCTCGACGCGCTGCGGCTGCTGAAGACCATCTCGAGGAAAACATAATGGACAAGCGGAGAATGCTGGAACACCTGGCAAGCGAACGGGCAGAGTTGCTGGCCGCCATCGAGGGCGTGAGTGAAACGGAAATGACGATACTCCCGGTGGCCGGGGTATGGACGATCAAGGACATCCTGGCCCACATCAGCGGTTGGGCTGCCTGGGACCTGGCGGGGATAAGAAGCATCCTGGTTGGGGAGCGCCCAGACTTCTCCGCCATCCAGGACGTGGATACCTTCAACGCCCGGCTGGTCGCCGAACGGAGCACCTGGTCGCTGGAGCAGATCCTGGCCAAGATGAGGGATACCCAAACGGCTATGGAGGAACTCCTGGCCAATATGCCCGATGAGGACCTATTCCGTGCCGGGCCATTTCAGGGACCATATTGGGACAACCTGGCCGGCTGGCTACAGGTCGCCTGGGAGCACGAGGAGGAGCACGTTGCGCAGATACGGGCCTGGCGAGCGACGCACTCGCCTGGTTCCCACCTCAAAGGTGATTCTATCCCCTGGCTTCTGGAAGAGGAGAACCCCTCGGTACGTTATTTTACCCTGACCCACCTGCTCGACCGCCCGGAAGACGACCCGCAGGTGGCAGAGGCGCGGGCGGCCATCCCGGGCTCGGAGGACGTACAGGCTATCTTCGCCCGTCAGGATTCCGCTGGGTGGTGGGATACGCTAGAACGGGCAACCGGGATCAAACGCGCATCAGGCCAACTCCTCATCCTTTCCCGCTTGGGCGTACCACCCGACGAGCGCACGCGCCGGGGCTGCGAGTTCGTGCTCAGCAAGCCCTGGCTTCCGACTCGCCGACCGGTGTGCATCGTGCCCTGCTACACCGCCAACTGCCTGCGCTTCCTCGCCTATTTCGGTTACGGGAACGACCCTCGCGTGGACGAAGGCTGGAGAGCGATGATCGAGCGGCTGGAGCAGGACGACGGCCTCATCTGCTGGTACCAGAAGCAGCGCCCCTGCCACTGGCTGGCAGTCAAGGCACTGTGGGCCTTCGTTGCCGCCCCTGCCGCTCAGGAAGTCCACGCGGCGATGACCAAGACGGCCGAGGCGCTACTCAGCCATCCCTTCGACTTCACAGGTGAGGAAGCCCGCTGGCTGCGATTCGGCTTCCCATGGTACTTCCAGTCCGACCTGCTGGACGCGCTGGAGGCGCTGGCCGCCTGCGGCTACGCAGCCGACTCGCGCTTCCGAGCACTGGCGCAGCACGTCGTCGCCAAGCAGAGTGACGACGGTAGCTGGCTCAAGGAGGGCGGCTCCACCGCCGTGCGCATCGAGCGCAAGGGGCAACCAAGCAAGTGGATCACCCTCAAAGCCCTGCGCGTGATAAAGCAAGCTGAATAATACATTCGAGGAGAGCTCGAATCACTCTACGTGAGGTGAAACTCTATGTACTTCGATGAGATCCTCATTCGCGGAGCCAAGGAACACAACCTGAAGAACATTGACGTGAGGCTGCCGCGCTTCAAGCTGGTGGTGATCACCGGCGTCTCTGGTAGCGGCAAGTCTTCGCTAGCCTTCGACACCCTCTACGCCGAGGGCCAGCGCCGCTACGTCGAATCGCTCTCCGCTTACGCTCGGCAGTTCATCGGCCAGATGGAGAAGCCGAAGGTGGACTTCATCGGCGGCCTCAGTCCCGCCATCGCCATCGAGCAGAAGGCGGTGAGCAGGAACCCTCGCTCGACGGTGGGCACGGTGACGGAGATCTACGACTACCTGCGGGTGCTCTTCGCCCGCGTGGGCACGCCGCACTGCCCGCAGTGTGGGCGCGAGGTGCGCGCCCAGTCGGCGCAGGAGATTGTGGAGCAGGTAAGCGAACTGTCGGAGGGCACGCGCTTCCAGTTATTGGCTCCGCTGGCCCGCAACCGCAAGGGGGCATTTCAGGATGTGTTTGCCCAGGCCCGCGCCGATGGCTTCTCTCGCGTGCGAGTGGACGGCAACGTACGGGGGCTGGACGAGAAAATCAAGCCGGACAAAAACAAGAAGCACAACATCGAGTTGGTGGTGGATAGGCTAGTACTCTGTCAACCGTGATTTGATGGGTAAACTTTGTTCACTGGAGTCTGGACAAGCTCGCTTCCTCCTACCACATATAGTAGCAATTGATTGGAATGCACCTGCATATAGTG
>DAOUDK010000022.1:0-8005 GCA_034431315.1 Anaerolineae bacterium | reverse complement strand
CACAAAACGGGCATTTACGGCTATTTTGTGGCTATAAATCCCCACAAATGGCCGCTGATCGACCCTTGACGTCGGATAATCCACCACATCGGATACTTTTAAAACACCCTCTAAGGTGAGGGTGCCGACGATGATGGCCCCCACGACGCCGCTGCGGGAAAGCGATCGCCCCCAATAGCCCGCCCAGGCGATGAGTACACTAAAGGCCACACCAAAAGCTAATTGCCACACGTTCAAGGTCCTTGCCTCACAGGTTTTATGCACATGATTATACCATGTCTCATCGCAAAGCAAAAGCCCTGGCATTTTGCCAGGGCTTGTGTGTTGTTCCGGCACGTGCACACTAATTGCTACCCAAGGGCGTCCCCGCCCTGTCTGAGGGCTGTCAGGCCGCGAAATCGGGGCGAGGACGCCCCTCCGTAGCAGGGTAAAATGTCAAAATAACTTTTGCCGACCTACTTACGCGGTAGGCGACAGCTTTACCCGTCTCCCTTTCATCCAGCGATGGATATCGGCCTCTATTTGTTCTAACGGCACCAATGTAGCGTTGAGTGCGGCAGCCTCCGCCTGAGCAGCGGCAGTGAACCCCCGCCGGGCAAAAACGACGTAATGGACAGTCCACCGTTCGTCGGGCAGCACCTTGTCCGCCCTGCCAACCAAAGCCCGAATCACGCTCTGTCCTACCTCGTCATCGCCCCACTTGCACTCTCCCAGGAGAATGTCTTTCGTCCGCCAGTTGACGGCTACCACATCAACCTGAGCCTGGCGCGACCAAAAGCTTCCTATCCGCTCCGGCAGGAAAGGCAACGTACCAAGGTCAGCCTGGACAGCCACCCAGTCCCGACAGAGCTCCTCGAAAGTATGTGTGCCGATGAAGTCAATCAGGTGGTCTCGCATCAGACTGATCGCCTGCTCAACCATGCCTCGCTCAATAAGGCTGAGGTTGGGCGATAGGAAGCGGAAGTAAAAGCGGAGGTACGGGTCAATAATGACATAGCGTCCCTTGCGGCTCCTTTCAGGCCGACGAACCGTGGCTGGCACCTGGCGCTCTACGTAACCCAGTTCCTGCAGCACGCCCAGGTATTTGACAATGTTGGTGCGGGCGATGCCGGCCATCTTGGCTACATCTGATAGATTATGGTATCCTGCCGCAATCGCTTCGATGATGGCCATGTAGTTGCGCGGTTCATCAAGTTGCTCGTGGAGCAAGAAGACTGCGTCTCCCATCATCACGTTGGCCGGAGTTACGATGCGCTGCCGCAGATTCTCTGTGATGCTCAACTGGTCATCGAATAGCTCAACGTAGCCCGGCACGCCGCCGGTGATGGCATGTACAGCCACCCGTTGGTCCGGCCGGTAACGGGGCAGGAGTTCCATCAGTGCCCCAAAGGGAAGGGCTTGCAGACGGATTCTGCCCGTGGCGCGCCCGTACAACGGAGCCTGGTAGTTCAGTACGTGGCGCTGGATCATGCCAGCCAGGGAACCGGTCAGGATCAGGAACACAGCCGACTGCTCCTTGAGTTGCTGGTCCCAGGCGTGCTGGATAATGCTTGGCACCTCAGGATTGGCCTGCATGACGTAGGTGAATTCGTCCAGAATCACGATCAGCCGCTCCTGGGTGGCTGCCCGCCGGACCTCATCAAAGGCCGCCTCCCACGACGCATAGCTGAACGTGGGCTCAATTCGAGCACCGGGATTAAGGAATTGGAACAACGCCTGCGAGAAGGCACGGAGCTGATTAGTGACTGAGGTTTGCGTGGCCACCCAGTAGAAGTGACGCTCTCCAAGCTGGGACAACCAATGGGTCAGAAGGCGAGTCTTTCCAACCCGCCGCCGGCCGTACAGGATCAAGAGTTGAGCCCCCCGCCGCTGATACAAATCGTCCAGCAGATTCAGTTCCATCTCGCGGTCTACAAAGTCCATGGGTTCTCTCCAGGCAGATTCTATGACGGTTGGAGTACGAACAATATTATACCGCGAATACTCCTTAACTGCAACCGCCTGTTTGGTTGTTCTCCTCAATGTTCACCAACGCCGGCACGAAAAACAGAACCAACCCTGTCAACGCGCACAGCAGGCCAGCCGCCACGTACCACACCTGCAAGCCAAGCCGATCGCTCGCCGGGCCAGCTTGCGGTGGGGCCCAGCGTTCAACTGCTCAATCAACGGCGGGCGTGACACCAGCTCTGGCTGAATGGGGAGAGTTAAGCCGTGACTCTATCGAATTCTTATGCCGGTTATGGCATCGCTTCGACCTCGGCGGCCTTGTCCTCGATCCGCATGATGGCCGGGATGAAGAAAGAGCCCACCCCCATGATTACCGTGGCTAGGCCCCCGATCAGGAACCAGATCTGCACGCCCAGCGCATCGGCGACCGGCCCGGCAATGGCCAGCCCCAGCGGGGACATCGCCGCCGAGCCGCTCATCGCCAGCGTGAAGACGCGCCCCTGCATCTCTGGCGGGACCGTCACCTGCAGGGTGGCGAGCAACGAGCCGTTGGCAATGGGGTTCATAAATCCGCCGAAGAACATCGCTCCCAGGGCCAGCGTAAAGGCCGTGGCGGGGGTCAGCCCCAGCACCGTGACGCCGACACCCATGAGCGTCACGGCCAGCATTCCGGTGACAATACGCCGCTTGAAGCCACCCCACACGCCCAGGGTGATACCGCCGAGGACCAGGCCAATCCCCCAGGCGGATTGCAGCCAGGCCAGTTCCAGTGCGCCGCCTCCAAAGTGATCGGTGACCATGATGGGCAGCAGCGCGAAGCCGGGGTTGATCAGTAGGTTGATCAGCATCGCGATGATAAGAATCATCATCATGCCCCGCCAGCCCCAAACGAAGCGCAAGCCCTCTCGCATATCAGCCAGCACGGAGGGTTTTTCCTCTGGTGCCTCCTTGCGCTCCGGCTGTGGAATGGTGATAAAGAACAGCGGCACGATGGCAAGCACGGCCGTGCCCACGTCAATAGCCAGGATGCCCTGTATCGGCAGGATGCTGAACAGCAGCGCGCCCAGCGGCGGCGCGACGATGTTCGCCACGCCGAAGAGGGTCTGGTTCAGGCCGGCGACGCGGGAGAGGTGCTTCTCTGGCACCATCAGCGTGGTCGAGGCCTGCATCGCGGGCCAGTGGAAAGCCCCGCCCGCCGCACGGATGAACATCAACACGTAGATGTGCCATATCTGCACGGCGTCCAGGGCGTAGAGCACCGCCAGCACAACCACCGCCAGCGCGATCACGCTGTCAGCTACCATCATCACCAGGCGGCGATTCCAGCGGTCAACCAACGCGCCGGCGATGGGGCCGAGGAAGACCTGCGGTAGTACCGCCATGATCGAGGCGACGGCCAGTATGGTAGCCGAGCCGGTCGTCTCAGTCAGCCACCAGACCAACGCGAATTGCACAAGGTTGCTGCCGATTAATGAAAACGTCTGCCCTGTCCAGATGGTGAAGAATGGGAGTTTCCAAGGCGTGGCCTTCAATTGCTGTTTGCTCATGGTCTCTATCACAAAAGCCTCCATCTGTCGAGATAAAAGTGGGCTCTTGAGAGTTAGCGTGAATAATAAACCGGAGTCCCTAACTTGTTAGGGGGGATGTCACGCTACATTCTCAACAAGTTGAGGACTCCGTCATTTTAACTACGCGAAATTCCAAACCGCCGGCGGGAAGGTGAACATTTGCAGGACAGCTAGCCGCCGACCGCCCGCAGCAAGCTTTCGGCCTCGGTAACGCTGATCTTGCCCTCTTCCACCATGCGCAAGATGGCCAGGCGTTCCTCTCGCAGGCTGCCAGCGCTGGCGGTACGAGAGGCTGCTTGCTCCTCGAACCACTGTCTGACCCGCTCGCCCCCCTGCTCCATTTTCTGGGCCAGTTCTTCGGCCCAGACCTCCAGGCGAGGTCCAAATTCCTGGCTCCAGTCCTCCATGCGCTGCCCGAACTCTCTGCCCCAGGCTTCCATCTGGCGTCCGAACTCTTCGCCCCAGGCAGCCATCTGCTCACCAAACTGCTCACAGGCATCGCCAAAACGCCTGGCCTCTTGAGCCTGCGTGGTCGCTGTTTGCTGTTCCATTGTTGTTGCCTCCTTTTTCTGCTTTTCTTTCAACTACTGAACTTTTGATATAAGGGGTAGCAGCCCAACCGCGTTGGGCGTCCAGGGGAGCACACGGTGGCTCAGAACGGCCAATGCGATTGGCCTTCTATCCCCGAATCAGAATCTCTGTCAACTCTCAGCCTTCGAGGGCTTGTAAGAGGGTTTCGGCCTCCTGAGTGGAGATCTTGCCCTCGGCCAGCATCTTGAGCACAGCCAGGCGTTCCTCTTCGCTGGATGCCTGGCCCCGCCCCGCCCTGCGCTGCCTGCCGCGACCTGTCTCCCACTCGAAGCGCCGCTGCACTTTCTGCTGTGCTTTCTTCTGAGCGCGCTCCGCCTTGCGCCGCGCCTTCTCTGCCATGCGCTGCGTTTTGGCCGCCTCACGTTCTGCCTGACGGCGGGCCTTTTCTGCCTCGCGGCGGGCGATGGCTTCGAGGTCAATCGTGGCCAACTTTTCGGCCACCCGCTGCTGGATGCGCCAGGCCAACTCCTGGGCGGCCACGCCGGCCTCGGCGCCGATCCTGCCCAGGTCGGCAGCCAAGATAGCAAAAGCATCACGCTCTTGATCCTCATCCCTTTCACCTGCGGTCTTGAGCAACACGTTGCCGTGGGTGGAAGTCAGCGTGACCTGCGCCTCGCCGTTCTCGATCGCGCCCTGCCACTGCCCTTCTTCCGCCATCTCCCCTGTGACGCCCTTGCCCCTGATCTGCCCTTTAGCCGCCTGCAGGGTGAAGGTCGCGCTGCTGCCCGGCAGTGCCTTGACGACGAGATTGCCCCGGGCCTGGATGTCATAGGTAAATGGCCCTACAAAGACCGTCTTGAGCGAGACATCGCCGCCCACCTGCGCCACGTCTGCGCCTGCGGTCCAGGCTCGGCCGAACAGGTCCGCGCCAACGTCACTCAGGTAGAGCATGCCGTTCAACTGGCGTAGATAGGCATCGCCCGCCACTGACCGCGCCGACAGCGGCCCATTGATCTTTTCCGCCAACAGATCGCCACCGACCGTGCCAAACTCCACGGGGCCATCCACTTGCCGCACCCTGGCATCGCCCCGGACGGTCCCCGCGCTGACGGCGGCGGCCCAGCGCTCCACCGTCAGGTCGCCCTGGACTGTGCTCAGCGACGCGCTGGCGGCGCCATCCTGGAACTGTACGTCTCCCTGCACAGTAGCTACCTCCACGATTCCGCGAGCTCCCTGCACGGAGAGATCGCCCTGAACCTGGACAACGATGAGAGAAGCGCCGGCTGGCACGGTCAGGCTGCAATCACGGTTGGAAACCAGGGCCACTGCACCCTCTCGCTCTTCCACGGTCAGCACTTCTTCGCTTTCCACTTCGATCAAAACTTCCGCGTTGTCCCACGTCGCTACGGCCAGGTCTCCCTGGCAGGCAGTCACCTCTATGCGGGGAGATTCCGACGTCGAGATTCTTTTCTGATACATTGCTACCTCCTGGTATAAGTAGATCGTCAAAAGTCCTTTTGACTTTTTTCCCTGCTACAGAGGGGCGTCCTCGCCCCGATTTTGTGGTCAGACTGCCCTTAGACGGGGCGAGACGCCCCTTGGTAGCGATTCTTAGCCGCTGGACTGAGCCTTTGCGAGTTGCGGATTGGCCTGACCATCGCTTGGCGTAGAGACGCAACGACCTTTTGAAGGCGGTTGGGCCTGGGCTGAGCGATGGCTTTGACCAAGCGGTAGTGCTCGGCCTCGCGTAGCAGGTCCTTGTACTGTGCCTGTCTGGCCATTAGGTCTGTGTAAGAGAAAATGTCACTCATTGTTTACCTCCCTGTGAAATGCTGTCTGGCTATTCGATGAAAATCTCCACCCGTTCGCCGTCTTCAGGGTCTTCGACTTCCAGGATTTTGCCCTGTGTGCCCTCATTTATAGCGGTCATGAACTCGTCCAGGTCAATGTCCGCCAACTCGGGCACGAACTGGGCGCCGAGCCTGATCCCTACGTTGACCAGCCCCATGGGCAGGCTGAAGTTGACCTTGGGCTTGTCTGTGGCCATGCTGAATACCCGGACCCGCAACCAGCGCCCGCGCAAAGCCTCACTTGTCCTCGCCGTCCGCCCCGGGCGGTCATGGGATGCGATGGCCTTCAGAAGTCTGGCCCCTTCCTCCGCAGAGATTTTTCCTTCGCTGATCATTTGGAGAATCTGCGCTCGTTCTTCTTTCGATGCTGCCATGTCTAACACCTCCTCTATGTGTGATTCGTTAGCTTCTGTTCGAACTCATTACCCTTGCAAAAACTCCAGTGCATCTTCGGCGGAGATTTTGCCCTGGGCCAGCTCTGCCAGGATGCCCTGCCGCTCCTCGGGCGAGACGCCGGCCGGCTCTGGCCCCACCTCGTAGCCCAACGCGCGGATGAGGTCGTGCAACCGCCCTCGCACAGTGGGATAGGAGAGTCCCATGTCCTCCTCAACTCGCGTGATCTTGCCCTCGCAGCGGATGAAGATCTCGGCGAACTGCAACTGCTCAGGTGTGAGGCGCTGAAACCTGCCCAGAGAGAAACGCCCCTCCACAGTTGTATCGCACTGACGACAATACACGCGCGTCACCGTCATCTCCTCACCACAAACTGGACATCTACCTGGTACGGGGTACATTGGTTACCTCCTCCATTCGTTGTTAGAAACTTTATTCATGATGTTAAAAAAATTGTGCTGCTGATTAATATTCTTAACCGATTGCTTAAATTATATCATAAAATATCAATTTTGTCAAGACCCAATTTAGAGAATTTAATATCTATCTTGAGAATCTTAATATTCCAAGCAAAAAGCCCCGGCGTTTCGCCAGGGCTTTGGTGTCCGAGGGAGATATAAACGCTACTTTTCGCCTGCAGGTAGCTCGACAGTGAACGTGGTCCCCCGCCCCGGTTCGCTCTCCACGCCGATCCGGCCGCCGTGGGCCTGCACCAACTGGCGGGCGATGGCCAGCCCCAGTCCGCTCCCGGCGCCGCCGGCGTGGGAGCGGGACCGGTCGCCGCGCCAGAAGCGGTCGAAAACGTAGGGCAAGTCCTCGGGGGAGATGCCCCGGCCGGTATCGCGCACGACGATGCAGACGCCGCTGTCCGTCGGCTGGGCCTGAAGGGTGACTGCCCCGCCAGCAGGCGTGTAGCGCAGCGCGTTGGCCATCAGGTTGCTCAACACCTGATCCAGCCGCCCCACGTCGCCAGTGATGGTCAGGTCAGATGCGTCGCCTTCGATTTCGACGCGCAGGTCTATGCCCGCCGCTTCAGCCTGGCCGCTGAAGCTGGTGCCCACGTCGGCCAGCAGCTCGGCCACATCCACCGGCTCCCACGTCAGCGGCAACTGGCCGGCCTCTGCCAGGGAGAGGGTGCGCAAGTCGTCCACCAGCCGGGCCAGCAGGCGCGTTTCGTCCAGCGTGGTATTGATGTGCTCCGCCGTTGGCTCGTACACGCCGTCGAGGATGCCCTCCAGGTTGCCCTGGATGATGTGCAGCGGCGTGCGGAGCTCGTGGGCCACGTCGGCGGTGAGGTTGCGGCGCTGCTGGTCGGCGCGCTCCAGTTCTTCGGTCATGCGGTTGAAAGAGTGGGCTAAGCGGCCGAACTCGCCGGGGCCGCGTTCCGGCACGCGCACGCTCAGGTCACCCTCGGCCACGGCGTCGGCGGCGGCCATAACGTCGGCCAGCGGTGTGGCGATGTCCCGAAAGACTCGTACCGCTAACCCCACCGCTAGCAGTGGCAATGCCAGCGACAGGCCAATACCCCCGATCCATACCAACAGCGCCGTGTGCCCGTCGCCTCCGAACAACTGCGAGAGCAAAAACGCCCATCTTTCTCAGCAATTCCCGTTCGGGACGAAAGCACATAATAGGTATGGCGACAAACGTCGTACTGTAGAGCCCCAAGTAACTTCCTAGCAATGGTCATACCCTACATGTTGGGGTAAACAACTT
>DAOUDK010000021.1:0-7298 GCA_034431315.1 Anaerolineae bacterium | reverse complement strand
GCTCCTTTCTTTGCGTTTTGGTCAGCTTCAGCGGGCGTCCCGGCGGTCGCTTGTACACTAGACTATCCAACCCCTTCAGCAAGAAGGCCTTGATGTAATTGTAAACCGCCTGTTTACTCAGACTGAGAATCTTGACTACCTCAACGACAGTCTTGCCATCGTGCAGATACAGCAGCACCTGAATCCGCTTGATCAACCGCAGTTGTCCCTTCGCATAAGCCCGGTGCAGACGTTCGTACAACGCTAACAACATCTTGTTGCTGAAGTGGATCTTGACTGAGACCATCATCGGGATTACACACTCCTTTCTATCAACTGCAGCTTGAGTTTGATCAATCGTCGCTATTCTGGTCGCTGCCTCTCAGAGAGGATTGTCAGGAAGATTAGTAGATTACCATGATTTTGCCCTCTTGTCCAATCTGAAGTGCTCTCACAACCCAAGTCTTTGTCTGCCGTCTATAGATTGGTATGGCGACTGCGATACTCCGTTATGTGAATTCAAAATCTTTTTCTGAACGTCTATACGAGTCGGGCATTACCTTTGCCAACTTCGGCGCGCCGGGCCAGCCCATCACCCTGGCCAACTACCAATCGGAGGTAGTTACCATTGACGGGTCGGGAACCACAACCATCACCGCTGGTATTTGGATTGACAAAGTGCCTGGTCACTACGTCATCCAGGGCCTTACCGTTCGCAACATGCTCTGGAGCGGTATCGAAACCGATGGCAGCACCACCGAAGTGTACCAGGACATCACCATCCGCGATTGCGTTCTCTATGACAACGGCTGGTCGGGCCTTGAGCTGGCGGCGGTAGACGGCTTTGTGGTGGAGAATATCGAAGCCTACGACAATGCCTTCTACGGCCTGAACATCATCGGTTCTGCGGACGGCGCGCTATCGGCTGCCAACGGTGTGGTCAGGGATTCCAGCTTCTATGACCACACGGGCGAGGAGGGGCATGGTTTGGCCATCAACCAGGGCCACGACATCACGGTGAGCGACAGTGTGGCTTACCACAACACCATCCACGGCTTCGACGTGTCCGACTGGCCGAAATATGGCGAGCTATCCTACAACATCACCTTTGAACGCAACTTTTCTTATGACAACGGCCTCAGCGGCTTTGCCATCAACTCCGATTCGCACCACGTGGTCTACCAGAACAATATCGCCTGGCGAAACAGCACAGACTGGCCCGTGTGTGAGGGCTGCCCCGGAGGTTTGGGGTCAGGCTTCTATTGTTACGGAGGCTGCTGGCACGTCGAATGGGTGAACAACACGTCCTTCGAGAATGCCAAGGCCGGGTTCAGAGTTGATGGTCAGCTCGGCGACTACGGCACACCTGAGGATCATCTGCTGGTTTTCAAGAACAACGTCACCTACAACAACGATCCCACAAACAGTTGGGGTTGGACTGCGGCCCTGCTGGTTGAGCCTCTTGATGGCGATACGTGGGACGTGGTTGCTACCCATAACGACTGGAGTGTGTCGCCTGATCACAGGTGGGCCGTCCACGTCCAGGGCACAACGTACAGGCCGGACGAGATCAATGGCGGTGACTTCTCGACAGGCAATATCTCCGTGGATCCGCAGTTTGTGGACTCTACGGTGTCCGATGTTCACCTCCTCCCCAACAGCCCGGCCATTGACGCCGGTAGCAACGGAGCCGCACCGACGAATGACTTCGACGACAATCCCCGCCCCCTGGATGGCGATGCGGACGGGACTGCCGTGGTAGACATGGGGGCTTATGAGTTCACGCTTGTGGGCGACCTCGACCACGACTGCGACGTGGACATCGCCGACATCATGCTGGTAGCCAGCCACTGGCACACCGCCGCGGGCGATCCCGACTATGACCCCGACTACGACCTGGACGGCAACGGCGTGATTGACATCGTGGACATCATGCTGGTGGCGGTGCACTGGGGGGAAAACTGCACAACGCCCACTCCAACGCCGACGGCTACCGCAACGCCGACTCCCACAACGACCCCCACGCCGACACCCACAACGGTCATTCCCTCCGGTCTCATCCAACCGGCTGACCTGGTCTACCAGGGTGCGTTCGCATACCCTTATGGTGACGAATGGGCCTACAGCGGTCATGCGCTCGCCTACTATCCTGAAGGTGATCCCACTGGGCCAGCCCTGTGGAATACGTCATATTCCAACTCAGACTCCGTAGAAGAGGTCTATTCCACAGGGCCAGCCGACGGCTATCCTGGCTCACTCTATGCCGCAGCCCATGCGTGGTACGATCTGGTGGGAGAGATCACTATACCTGAACCGGTAATAGCTGACCATTTCGATGACCTGCCCAAAGCCTCCGTGCTCCGGGCCTTGACGGACATCACTGAAGGTTGGAAAGACAACTGCACGTACAATGAAGATTGCATCTATCGAGAGGTGGACGGGTTGGAGTATCTGCCCAATGCCGCCCACGGCGGAAACAAGATCGTTTGGAACCTGAGGGACTGGTACAATGTGGCTGGCTACGATCAGGATTCTCTAGGATGGAGCGACCTTGACATGACCGGCGCTCAAGGTGTGTGGCATATAGGAGAGCGAGGCAACGACGTATTCCACAACGCCAAAACCTGCAACTATCTCTTCCAAGCCCCTGAGAGCTTTGCCAGCGAGAACCTGGATGGAAAATGGCTCATCGCCGGCAACCATCGAGGGGCTGGAGCATTCGGCGGTTCCCAGGGACCAACCCTTTATGCCCTTGCCCCCTGGGAAGACGGCAATCCCCCTGAATCGGGACAGAATCTGGATGCTCTGGCCCTGCTGTATTATCCCGCAATCTACCCGGCATGTCTCGATGACCCAGATGAATGTTACTTTCCAAACTATCGGCCCAGAGACGACTGGGGAGGCGGGGCGTGGGTGCAGACCGCCAACCGAAGCGGCATCCTGATATTTGGGAGAAAGGGGCTGGGGGACAACTGCTACGGAACCCCGGAAGAGTGCGGTGGAGATCCTTGTGATATGTCCAAAGGCTACCACGCCTATCCGTATGAGCCTCAGATCCTCTTCTACGACCCAGAGGAGTTGAAAGAGGTGATTGCCGGAACCAGGGAGCCATGGGAGGTGCTACCCTATGCAGTCTACAGCCCAGTAAGCGAAGTGCTCGATCAGGAATGTGCCACACTTGGCGCCGCAGCCTATGATCAAGAAAGAGGGCTCATATACGTAACCGAACAGGGGGCTGGGCCATGGGGAGAGACCGTGGTACACGTGTGGGAGGTTCGGGGAGACACATGGTACAGCCGGAGCTCGTGGAGGAGCCAGGGAACGGAGAGAGATGAGCAGAGAGGTAAAAGCCTTGCCCTCAGCGACGCAAGGGCAGGTACACGATTTGATCCTGAAACTCACCTGGCAGGCCGGCGCCCCATAGGAGCAACAGGTCCTCTACGATTGCGTGGACGTCCATACGACGAGGGAGCTGCACGATTCCGGGGAGGTGCTGGCCTTGGGCCAGATGGGCCTGGAGGTGTACAGGCATCGTGGCTCGATTATTGGTGATCAACAGACAGCCCTGAACTTCTATCCAGGAGAGGATGTCCGGATCAGGAGTGCCTTTCGGAGGCGCAATGCCATCCCCAATGATACACGCGCATCTCTGGGGACCTCTGTTCCAAGAGCGCCTGGAGGATAAGGGGGACGTGCTCATCAAGGAGGAAGCAAATTCCGCTCATGCAGCAGAATCCGCTCTCACTCGTTGCTGTTCACGCTGGCGAGCCAACTCACGCAAGCGTTGTACCGCCGGTGAGGGATGTCGGTCCTGTTTCTGCCGCTGGCGGTCCAGTTCTTTCTCCACCGTGCGCAGGTAGGTTTCTACCTGTTCACGGTTGCGCCAATAGTAGGTCAGCGTGGCATACACCTGTTCAAGGGAGAGAGTCCGATAACGCGCCGCAATCTGTTCAGGAAACAAACCCAGATCAAGGTAATCCCACAGGATGGTCTCAATGCCCACGCGGGTTCCCTTGACCCGGATGTCATTCGGGGCCAGAAGATCGAAGTAGTCTTCCAATTGCATAAGTCACCTCGTCAACTTCCAGGATTGGTCAAAACCGAGACAGAGAGAATTAGCCTCTTTATCAAAGATGAGTTTAGCATAAGTTCTACCAAAAGTCAAAGCGGGCGACCCCGACTACGATCCCACCTACGACCTCGACGGCAACGGCGTGATTGACATCGTGGACATCATGCTGGTAGCGATGCATTGGGGGGAGAGATGTGAGAATTGACAGGTTGCCCGCATTGTGCTAGAATAGCTGTAGTTAGCGGGGCGGCCTTCACGCTGGCCTGACAGAGCAAACGATACTCCCGAACCACAACGCTAGCCGAGGCCGTGCTTTTGCGTGCCCTGAGGCTGGCGTTTTGATTGGAGACAGCCACGATGCAAAAGTGGCGTTTCAAACTCGACTTCGAGGCAGATGAGGTAATCATTGATCCCCGTGTGATCAGGCTGCGGCTGCTGTGAGGCAACGGATGGGCAGCGGATAAAGGGATGAGTTGGCGAGGGTCCATATCCGTTTATCTGTTTGCTATCCGTTGGTGCCAAGGCCGTGCTTTTGTGTGCCCTGAGGTTGGTGTTTTTGTCGCAAGAAGGAGGAAAGTTCGATGAAGCAAAGACGAAGTACTAACCTCTTGACCGTAACCTTGCTCCTGCTCATGGCCCTGCTTCTGCTGACCATGTCCAAATTAACCGGTGTGTCGCTGGCTTGGCCTGACTCTGGGGTAACGCCGACATCAGTAACTGTAGGCCCTGCTAAAACTCCGCTGGGCAAAGAGGGACCAGGCGAGCCCGCTGAGCCTGTTCCAGGGCCAATGCATGCCACTGTGACGCCGACGCCGCTCTACCATGCTGAGATTTCGCATGATAGGCTTAGCTGGACCAGCCAGACGCTAGTGGATGATCTCCTTCGCGAAGCTAGGAGGTGGAAAGATGATGCCCAACTATACGCGGTGAGAAGAATTGGTCCTATCGATCCCACAACCTTGTACATCTATACTCTATCTGCTAGTTTCAGCAGCAATAATTTGAAAATACTGGCCCTTCCTGGTATACTCTTTCATAAACCATTTGACTCAGGAGGGATACAGTTATGGAAGGGCTAACCGATTACATCACGAAAAGCGATTGGGAAGATATTCTGACCGTCACCTTTGTTCTGATTGATGATGCCTGGCCGACGTTACCTAAAGAGGCACTGCCACGCCGCCGGCGAGGGCCTGTTCCAGAAATGAGCGACAGTGAAGTGGTTACGGTTGCCTTGTTTATTGACTCCGTATTTGACGGTGATGAGGAAAAAGGGCTCGCCTTTCTCCGGCAATACCATCCGACGCTTTTCCCTACCCTATTGGATGACTCCCGCTTTAATCGCCGTCGCCGGGAGCTTTGGGCAGCTATGGAAGCGCTCCGCTGTCACTTTCGTGACAAGTGGCGGAAAGCACACCCCCAGAATTCGGATGTGGCCTTCCTACGTGTGATTGACAGCGCTCCCATCCCGATCTGTACTTACCCTCGCGGTTCTCGTTGCCAAAGCATCCCACTCGAACAACGTGACGAGTGGTTTGGCGTATGCGCCAGCAAGAAAATCAAGTTCTTTGGTCCTCGTTGCCACGCGACGGTCTACTTGGATCAAATGATCGATAGTTGGTGTCTGGCCCCTGGTTCTTATCATGACCTGCGACCTGCGCCTGCTTTGCTAGAAGATCAACGCAACTTGGCAGCCATAGGCGACAAAGCCTACATCTCACCTGATTTGGACAGTCAAGTCTGGAAGGATGGTGAACACCTCGTCTTGGCCTTGCGCAAAGTCAATCAGAAGGTTCAGTGGCCTAAAGGAATCCAGGCTATTCTGGGCAGAATCCGACGCCGCATTGAGACTGTTTTCAGCGTATTGACGACTACCTTCAAACTCGACAAACTGGGGTCACGCAGCTTCTCCGGCATGGTTGCGCGGGCTACCACGCGAATCTTAGCCTACACTTTGAGTTTCTTCTTAGCAGAGATTCTCACCCCCAATTTGGTCTCATATCAGCCCTATTAAAACTAGCAGATAGAGTATCTATGGTTCTTCAAAGACTCCCAATTGGCTAGTAATTGAGGCCGGTGGAGTTTGGGCCAGTCCGTCGTTTACTATTGTTGAGGAACAAAGACCTGGACGATTACGGGGGCCACTCTCCAGAAGCGTTTTTTATCTTGATTCAAAGGAATCTCTGCTGCCTTTACCGGCAGAGGTCGTGCCAACAAGTATCATACCGCCGGATACAAGCATCTTTTCGTTGGTTTGGCAAGTGGCTCGAGAAGAGATAGTCAAACAAGACTACGATACACAACCAGATGGTCTCTATGCCTTAATACTGACTTATCCTAGAGATGGCTTGCCTAAATGGTGCATAAACTACTACCATTGGGAGCAAAACGCAAATCAATGGGCCAGTGATCATTTTACCTGTACAATAAGAGCATCTGACCTTTCAATCATTTCCTCGGCGATAGAGCTTGGGGAATTGGACTTGGCGGAGATGAGCGAATCTGTGCTTATGGGTCAAACAAGCTCCGATATTGTCAATAGAGCCTGGTACTACGCTAACTCCGATACATACTCAGGGAATGTTCAGAGGTCATCTCGACGCCGAATAAGTCGATTCCGCTTATGACCACGTCCAGGTGGCATCTGAGGGCGAAATCTCGAGGATATGACAGCGAATCTGGGGGATTGACCGAATCCGATTCGATGAATCCTAAAATTCGTTGTCATCTGCGAGGGACAATCCGGAATCGACTTATTGGAGACAACTTGGCCCAGAAGCTCGTTCTAAACATTCCCTGATACTATCAATGGGGTGGTACCGGTCCCGTGGGATTTGATTGCAGTGGCTTTGTGTGGAGGGTCTTTGCGGATAATGACGCTTTGAGTTTGATTGGCGGCACACGGACAACAGTCGAAGGGTATTACAACTGGTTTGCTCAACAGGGTAGGGCTGATCTAAGCAGCCCTCAAATTGGGGATTTGGTTGTCTATGGATATGATTATGCTCACATATCAATTTACGTTGGATATGCACCCAAAAAGTTGGACTCGGTGGTATTGTGAGAAATTGACCTCCTCAGGTAAATGTGCGACAATAACAGCAGAGAAGAGGAGGTTAAAATGGCTAAATGTCATGTAGCAGTGAAAGGTTTACACTAAATCTAAGCGGATATTTGTAGCGGTTGAACGTTAACAATCGAACGCGTTCACCCATCCGCAGCAGGGTAACTGAATGTGGGATCGAAT
>DAOUDK010000020.1:0-18809 GCA_034431315.1 Anaerolineae bacterium | reverse complement strand
GCGTCATCAGCTTGTTTAGGTCTTGGGCGGTGCGCAGTTTCTTGTATTTTCTGGCCATCGCTATCTATTCCGATTGCTCCCGCCGGATTGCCAAATCCGGCGGCTATGGCCTGGATTTGGCAATCCAGGCCGAGCGAAGAAGCTACTCCTGCTCGATCATTTCCAAGAACGCTTGCAGGCGGGTGCGCCATTGGCCGAGGGCGGGGGCGTGTTCCATCTCCAGGCGCAGGTGGGGCACAGCGGCGACATCAAGCTCCTCCTTGATCATGGCGTAGTCGAAAGCGAAGGGGTCGCAGAACTTCAGCAGGACGAAGACGATGCCGTCGGCTTGGGTGTCGCTGACCAACTGCAGCAGGTGTTCGCCTGGCTGGTGGGCGGGATGGTACTTGGCCGGGCAGGGCAGACGCTTGAGGTAACGATCAACCAGGGCGGCGATGGAGTCGTCATCGGCCTCGACAGGTTGAGCGAAGTAGCGACTGCCCGTGCACAGGTCGTCCCCCACAATTCGAGCGCCCAGCTCCTCGACGATGGTCAGGACAACTGGATTATCCAGGACGGCGCCGACGAGGATGAGACCTGGTTTATCCTGTGGAGTCCTTTTCTCTTCAACCAGGAGCTCGACCAGTTCGCCCAGAAGTCGGTTGTATTCCTCCAGAGGCATGACAAAACCCGCGCCGGTGGCGGCGAAGAGCTCAGGCGCGGTGAGCCGGTCGCGGAGATCGTACAGCCGGGCCAGAAGGCGGCGCTTCTCGTTGTACAACTCAATGCTCGCCCCGATGGCCTGATCGCTGATCTCCTGGCCGATGAGTTCTTCCAGGGAGTGGCGAAAGCGCTGCAGCTCGGCGGTGAGATAGGGCCGGGTGCTGGGGGAAGAGAGGTGCACCGGCTGGACGACGGTTTCCACGTAGAGGTCGGGGAAGCTCATTCGCCAGATGTCGGCCAGGGCCTGGATGGTGTCGCAGGTGTGGGGAAAGACTACCCCCTGCAGGAAGCTCAGATCGCCGCGCAGGGCTTGATCCAACGCGCTGCGACAGAGGGCGCAGGTGTAGCTTTGCAGATGAGCGTCGGCACGGCTGGGGGTTTGGTCGCCAGAACGGATGCGCAGCGGTACAAATCCAGCGGCGTGAATGATCTCTTCCGGGACGTAGGTGCAGAAATAGCCCATCGCTCGATGGCCAGGGTAGCGGTTGGGCCAGTTGGGGTAGGGGGCCTCTTGGGCTTCTGTAAGAGTGCTCAGGATTTCCATTGATCTTCGGTTATTGGCAGTCATGCATTTTCCCTTCGTAGCTAGGGATTAGTGCCCGTATTATGGCACAAAACCGGAGGGAAAGCAAGTTGCGTCTGGTACAGAAGCTGGTATAATATGTACTAACTGTTTTCGGAGAATGTAGGCACAAATGGCTGAGAAAATCATCCTGAACAAGCGCTACCGGCTGCTGACCGAGATCGGCGCGGGGAAAATGGCCATCGTCTTCAGGGGCGAGGATACCTGGCGAGGGGTGCCGGTGGCGGTCAAAGTGCTGCGCCGGGCCTACGTCGAAGACGAGGCTTTCTTAGCCCGTCTCCACAGCCAGGCTCAGGCGTTAGCCAGTTTGGTGCATCCCAATATTGTTACCACTTACGAGGTGGGCCAGGAGGGCGATTGCCACTACCTGGTGATGGAGCTTGTGGAGGAGCCAACTCTCCAAGAGTTGATCCGGGTAGGTGTCCCTTTTTCCATCGGACAGGCTCTTGATATCGTCATACAGATATGCACCGCGGTAGGATATGCCCACCGGGTGGGCCTCGTGCACGGCGATATTAAGCCTCAGAACGTCTTCGTCTCCGCCGATGGCCGGGTCAAGGTGGCCGATTTTGGGATCGCGTCCGCGCTTTCGCCAGCCTCCGTTGTTGAGGGGGAGATCGTTTGGGGCACGCCTCACTATTTCTCGCCGGAGCAGGCAGCCGGCGAAAACGTGAGCCTGGCCTCGGATGTCTACTCTATCGGTGTCCTCACCTACGAGATGCTGACGGGCCGCCCGCCTTTCGAAGCCGAAACTGATATTGGCGTAGCTCTCAAGCGCCTGCGGGAGGAGCCGGTTCCCCTGCGTCAACTGAACCCCGACGTGCCCCCTCAGGTGGAGCGGATTGTGCGCAAGGTGATGGCCAAGGAGCCCGCCGCCCGCTACCGCACGGCGGATCAGTTGGGCCGTATCCTGGATAGCTACAGGCGCTTGAGCGAGGAACCCCTCGTCGTTCGGCGTCCCGCAGTTGTCAAACCCCAACCTCGCCAGGTCGAACCTGAGGAATACGAAGCAGTTGCTAAACCCCAACCCCGTCGGGTCGAGCCCAGGGAGTACGAAGAAGAGGAGAGGGGGCGAGATTGGCTGGCCATTTTCTTGGGGATGGTAGCCATCTTGGCTGTATTGTGCCTGATACTGTTGGCAAACGAGGTCTATCAGCGCTACAGTGCGGCGGCGCCACAGCCTACGCCTACTGCTGTCGTTGTTGCCACCCCTGTGCCTGGCCAAGTACAGGTGCCTGACCTGGTCGGCCTGAGTCAGGATGAGGCCCGGCGGCTGGTCGAAGAGGTGGGATTGCAGTTGGCCGTGGTGGGGGAGAGGCACGATTCGTCCATACCGGCTCTGAACATCATCGCCCAGACGATACCTGCTGGCCAGATGGTCAGGCAGGGAGAGACTGTAGGGATCGTCATAAGCCAGGGGCCGAATTTCGTCTCTGTGCCAGCGGTAGAGGGCCTGCCGATCACGGCGGCGGAGCCTGGCTTGAAGGAGATGGGCCTGGACATCTCTCGGAAGGATGTCTGGAACAAGCAGGCTGAGGGCACCATCTTGTCCCAGGATCCGCCGGCTGGTTCCATCGTCTCCGAGGGAAGCGTGATCACCCTGATCGTCAGCAGCGGCCCTCGGGTGATGCTGAACGCCAATTTGGACAACGAGGTGCTCCTCATGGCCTGCGATCTGGAGGACGATAGCCTGGAGCCAGGGGAGACGCTGCGACTGGTTTTGTATTGGCGTGCCCTGCAGCCGATGCCAGAAAACTACACCGTCTTTGTGCACGTGGCCCAGGCCGACGGTGCAGTCCTGGTGCAGCGGGACACTCAGCCGCGCGAGGGCACACATCCCACCAGTTCGTGGGTGGCAGGCGAGCTGGTGGAGGACCGCTATGAGCTCTCCATCCCCAGCGATGCTCCTCCTGACATCTATTGGCTCAAAGTGGGTATGTACTCTCAGGCTACTTTGCAGCGCCTGCCGGTGGTTGATCCTGGCGAGGCGACGGTGCTGCAGGATAGCGTCTTAGTAAAGGAATTACGAGTGATTCCCGCTCAATAGGACGCGGATTGGCAGGATTATCGGATCAGGTGACTTGGACTGAGGAAGAATCCGTAAATCCTGCGCAGCGGTGTTCTCAATTGGCACATTTAGCCAATCTCTGGTATAATATAACAAATCGAGAGTGACTTTCTTTGCAGTCGTCTACAGGTACAGAGCGAGAGGGACGAAGGCTAATAGTTGATCACTGGATGGAGGAAGAAAGTGTCTGGGGGAAGGTTTAGAAATATCTTTGTCTATTTAATCATCATGGTGACAGCGGCGTTTCTGTTTTTCAATTTCTCTTCGCAGTCGGAGAAGGTTAAGGAGACGCCCATTAGTCAGGTAGCCGCTGAGGCCAAGGCGGGCATGATAGAGCAGATCACCGTCACAGGAGACTACTCTACTCTGGAGGTGGAGTTCAAGGATAGAAGGGAGCCGGCGGTTTCCCGCATGGGGGACGGTGTAGATGTCGTCGAGGTGTTGCGCAATCTGGGCGTTAGCGAGGAGGAAATAGCGGCGATTACAATCGAGTACCAGCAGCCCAGTGGTTGGGCCAGTTGGCTGCCTTTGCTTAGTGGTATCTTGCCCGCTATCCTTTTTATGGTCATCTTTTACTTCTTTTTGCGCCAGGCTCAGGGCGCCAACAATCAGGCTCTCTCCTTCGGCAAGAGTCGGGCTCGCATGTTCACCGGCGACCAGCCGACGGTCACTTTCGAGGACGTGGCCGGTGTAGAGGAGGCCAAGGAGGAGTTGTACGAGGTGGTGGAGTTCCTCAAGGAGCCGGAGAAGTTCATTGCCCTGGGGGCACGTATCCCCAAAGGCGTGCTCCTGGTGGGCGCGCCGGGCACGGGCAAAACCCTCATGGCCAAGGCGGTATCAGGTGAGGCAGGAGTGCCCTTCTTCAACATATCAGGGTCAGAGTTTGTGGAGATGTTCGTGGGTGTGGGAGCGAGCCGGGCGCGTGACCTTTTTGACCAGGCCAAGCGCCACAGCCCTTGCATTATCTTCATTGACGAGATAGACGCCGTAGGCAGGCACCGCGGAGCCGGCCTGGGAGGCAGCCACGACGAGCGAGAGCAAACCCTGAACCAGATCCTGGTGGAGATGGATGGCTTCGACACCGATACCAATGTGATCGTTCTGGCAGCCACCAACCGCCCCGATATTCTCGACCCTGCCCTCCTCCGCCCAGGCCGCTTCGACCGGCGGGTGGTGTTGGACATACCCGATATAAAGGGACGCAAGGGTATCTTGGATGTGCACGTGCGGGGCAAACCCTTGGCTGACGACATAGACTTGGAGATACTCGCCAGGCGGACCCCTGGCTTCGTGGGGGCCGACATAGAGAATATGGTGAACGAAGCAGCCATACTGGCAGCGCGGAGGGACAAGAAAGTCATTGGCATGGAGGAGTTTGGGGAAGCCATAGAGCGGGTAGTCGCTGGGCCGGAGCGCAAGAGCAGGATCATCAGCGACGAGGAGAAGGAGATCATCGCCTATCACGAGGCTGGACACGCCACGGTGATGAGTAAGCTGCCCCACTGCGATCCTGTGCACAAGGTCTCCATCGTCGCGCGGGGAATGGCTTTGGGCTACACTATGCCCTTGCCTGAGGAAGACCGCTACCTCAAGCACCGAGCCAAGTTCAGGGACAAGTTGGCCGGTCTTTTGGGGGGGCGGGCAGCGGAAGAGCTGATGTTCGACGACGTGACCACGGGAGCTGCAAGTGACCTGGAACAGGTCACTAAATTGGCCCGGAAGATGGTCTGTGAGTACGGGATGAGTGAGGAGCTGGGGCCGATGACTTTTGGCAAGAAGCAAGAGCTAGTATTCCTGGGTCGGGAGATTTCCGAGCAGCGCGATTACGGTGAAGCGACGGCGCAGGAGATTGATCGCGAGGTGCGGCGTTTCATTGACGAAGCCCACAGCCGGGCCAGGGAGACCCTGACCACCTATCGGAACAAGCTGATAGCTCTCGCTCAGCGCCTTATTGAGGAAGAGACCCTCGAGGGCGCCGAGCTGCAAGCTATGCTGGCCTGAGTTGGCAGGTATCCCGGCAGCCAAATACAGCCAAAAAAGAAGCGGAGCCGCAATGCACGGCTCCGCTTCTTTTTTCTTTACGTGCCACGTTTCACGTTTCACGCATCACGTCTTACTGCCCCATCTTCTTCTTATCTTCCTCGACCAGCACCCGCCGCAGGATCTTGCCCACCATGGTCTTGGGCAAGTCGGTGCGGAATTCCACGAACTTGGGCACTTTGTAGGGGGCCAGGTTCTCCCGGCAGAAGGCGATGATCTCCTCTTCGGTAGCCGTCTCGCCCTCTTTCAGGACGACGTAGGCTTTGACCCGCTCGCCTTTGCCTTCCACTGGGATGCCAGCGGCAGCTACCTCCAACACCTTGGGGTGCTCGTAGAGCACGTCCTCGATCTCGCGGGGGTAGATATTGAACCCGCCAGCGCCCAGGATCATGTCCTTCTTGCGGTCCACGATCTTGAAATAGCCGTCTTCGTCCATGACGGCGATGTCCCCGGTGTAAAGCCACCCCTCCCTTAAGGTATTGGCCGTCTCCTCGGGCATGTTCCAGTAGCCCGTCATGACTTGCGGGCCACGGATGCACAGTTCCCCTGCCTCGCCGACGCCCAGCACCTGCTCGCCAGTCTCGATATCCACGATCTTGACTTCGGTATCGGGCCAGGGCACACCGATGGTGCCGACGCGGTTATCGCCAAAGACGGGATTGGCATGGGTCACCGGCGAGGCCTCGCTGAGGCCATAGCCCTCCGCCAGCCGGGCGCCGGTGAGCTCCTGGAAGCGCTTCTGCACCTCCACTGGCAGCCCGGCCGCGCCGCTGACGCAGGCCTTGATGGAGCCGACGTCGTACTTGCTCAGATCGGGGTAGTTGTTGATGGCGACGTACATGGCCGGCACGCCAGGATAGAAAGTCGGTTTGTGCTTGGTGATGTTCTTGAGCACGTCTTCCAGGTCGCGCGGGTTGGGGATGAGGAGCATGGCCGCACCAACGAGCGTATCCATGTTCATGCAGGTGGTCATGGCGAAGCTGTGATACAGCGGCAGCGCGGTCAAGGAGATGTCTTCGGCTTCTCCGGCGTTGATCCAGACCTTGCACTGGTAAGCATTGGCCAGGATGTTCTGGTGGGTCAACTGCGCGCCTTTGGAGACGCCGGTGGTGCCGCCGGTGTACATCAGCACCGCCGTATCGTCCCAGGTGAGTTCCACGGGTTGGGGCTTGGCCGGTGCCTGGGCCAGCAGGTCGGTGAACCAGTAGGTGTTGGCGTCGCCGGAGATGTCCACGCGGTGGCCGCCTTTTTTCTCCTTGAGCAGGGTGAAAAGTACCCTGAGGAGCGGCGGCAAGTAGGTCTTGATGTTGGCCACGATGACGTGGCGCAGTTCGGTCTCCGCGCGGATCTGCTTGATGATGGGGTACATCAGGCTGAGGGTGACCATGACCTCAGCGCCAGAATCCTTGAGCTGGTGTCTCATTTCGCGGGCCGTGTAGACGGGGTTACAGGGCACCACGATGCCGCCGATGCGCAAGACGGCGTAGTAGGCGATGGGGAACTGGGGGCAGTTGAGCAGGTGGATGGCCACGCGGTCGCCCTTTTTGACGCCCAGCCCTTGCAACGCGGCGGCGAAACGATCCACGGCTTCGTTGTACTCGCGGAAGGCGATTTTGGCGTTGTTGAAGATGAGCGCCGTGTGGTCGGGGTACTTGCGCGCTGTCGCCTCCAGGGCAGCGGGCATGACGGTTTCTGGATAATCAATGTGCTCCGGGACGTGCGGCTCGTAGAATTTGAGCCAGGGCTTTTCCATTTTTCTCCCTCCTTTTGTGATGAACTTCGAGACTGAACGCTGATGGCCTGTGCTGAATCGGTTTTAGTCCACCTCCTTTCGGCTTCGAGCCTTCTCGGAAACGATCGCGGATATGTGCCTGTGTGGTGCCTGGCTTTGACGTTAGTAGTATAACCCAGTCGGAACTGTTTGTCAAGAGAACAGCGCGGCCACGTCTTCGGGCTTGGGCGGACAGTCGGTGGCGATGGGCAGTCCGTGCTTCTTGGCATGGCGTATGGCGCAGGGGGCCGTCACCTGGTCATGCAAATAGCTTTCTCCAGCCAGGAGGAATGCCAGCGGCTCTTCAAGATTGATGGCTTCTCTCCGTTGGCTCGCCAGGCGATGGCGTAGATGTCGTTGGCGATGATGAGTTTCAGCGGGGTGTGCATCAACAGGGAAACGATTGCTCTCACCAAAGGATGTCGCAGGAGAGGATATGCTTCCCTGCGGACATCGGTAAACCTCTTTTCATCCTGCCAGGTGGCTTGATCTAAGGTCAGGTTTTCTAGCCAAATTTCGAAGGCGAAGCCAGCCTCGTCTAAAGCTCGTTTCAAGCTGAAGGGGTCTTGTTCGTTGATGTGAACGCTTCGTTCGACGTCCGAGCGCGGCGTGCTGGGGAGCCGCCGTGAAAGAAGTCGCAATAGGGGGTAGCCATATTGGAGCGCCCAACGGTTGGGGAGGGTGTGGAGTACCAGATACCCCTGGGGTCTCAGTACTCGATAGGCTTCTCGCAGGGCGCGGCTCAGTTGCCAATCGTGCAGGTGCTCGACGAGGTCCAGCATGAGCACCCTTTCGAAGACCTCGTCCCCAAAAGGGAGTGCCGTTGCGTCGGCCTGCCCGAGGGCCACCCGGTCTCGATCTCTTTGAGAGGCGACTTCCAGGGTTCGCCCGGTCAGCCTCAGGCAGTCCGCTGAGTAGTCTATCCCCACCACCTCCGCCCCTCGCCTGGCGGCATGGAGCACAATCTCCCCCCGACCACACCCCATGTCCAGCACCCGCATCCCCGGCCTCAGGTTCATCAGCCGCAGGGCCCTGGTCATCCTGGGCGGCAGCCTGTCTCCTTTGCTGGCGATAAAATCCTGGTATTGACCATCGCCGACGAAGCTCAAAACCGTTTCCTCGTCGTACACTTCGGCTGGGACAGATTGCTCGGAACGCTCGTGCATCATTGATTCTCAGCCAGACACCTGGTGTATAACTCAAACCCTCCCACAGTGTCCTCGGTGTAGACTGCCTCGTTGTCTTCCAGATATGCCCTCAGCGGATCGTCCGGCCATTTTGACACCATCAGCGGGTCTACCACGATGTAATCCGCCTTCGTGTAATCCCCATTGAAGCCGCTCGAATTGAAGCCCCCCACTATCTCATTTCCCTCGCCCATGTACCAGCTCATTACGTTAGTATATCCCCAAACAAAGATGGTTTCCTCCTCTTTTATCCTGGACGAGAGATGATGGGCAGTGGCCTTGTATCTGTTTTCTTCTTGGGCCTGGATGTCCCAGGTGCTGTGGGTCATGGCCAGGATGAGCACGGCGGCGAGGGGAATGATCGCTGCCCCGTAGGCGTAATTTCTCTTCTTCCGCCTGGCGAGAAACGAACCGGCTGCGGATATGAACGAGGCTGCCAATATCGCTAAAGGGGGTTCTAAAATGTCCGCGTATCTAAACATCTTGAAGCTCAGATAAAAGGCTAGATAACAGAAGGGCAGGAGGAACGAGAGGAGGAGGAACACGTCAATGTCATCTCCTCGGAGGAGAGCGAAGGCCATGGCCAGCCCCAGCAGGATGAGCACGCTTGGAGTGTAGTTCAGTAAGTAAGGGGGATAGCCTCGCCAGTACCAGTAAAGATACGTCCACCACGGCTGTTTATCGTAGATCACCCCGTTGACCACTTCTCGATGTCCGGTGCTTTGTTCCCACTGCCAGTGCTTGCTCATGACTCCAAAAATGGAGCCCAAACG
Organism: Anaerolineae bacterium; assembly: GCA_034431315.1. GTDB lineage: Bacteria > Chloroflexota > Anaerolineae > VGOG01 > VGOG01 > JAUWOY01. Next base: position 9,685 of record DAOUDK010000020.1, on the reverse strand, counting down.
ATCGAGGACAGGCGCGTAGATCAAGAGGAAAAGCAACGCGGCGATGGACAGGGCCAGTATTAGCTTACTTAACACCGCTGGCCTTAGGAAGCCCTTGTCTCTGATACCTGGGAACGCCAGGTACAAGAACAGGATAGGAACCAGCACCACTCCGACGATCTTGGTGGCCGCGGCCAGACCTAGTGTGATGCCACCCAGCAAGGCGTGGCCTGTGCTCTTCGTCTGGAAGAATCGCCAGAACAGGTACCAGCTCAGGGTGAAGAAGAAGACAAAGGGCGCATCTAGAATCGCCCGCCGGGAGACCCAGAGCACGATGGGGGAGGTAGACCAGAGACAGACCGCTGCCAAACCACACCAGCGGTTGGTTATCTCTTTGGCGAAGAAATATATGACGATCCCTGTGAGGAAACCGAACAGCGCGGAGGGCAATCGAGCGCTGAAATCCGATTTGCCCAACAGGCGCAGGGAAAGCCCCATGAGGTACTTTCCGAGGAAGGGGTGTACCCAATTACTGGTGAAATCCCCTTGCAGATATTCCAGGCCAGACACGGAGTAGACGACCTCGTCATAGTAGAAGCTCTCCGCCTCCAGATTGAAGAAGAAGTTAAAAAACGAGTAGGCGAAGGTGATGGAAATCAGTACCGCTAAGATGATTCTCTGGGAATTTGGCCTCATCTGATGTTTGCCTGCTTGAGTGACGTGGTCGGAGTAGAGCCTTCAGACGGAAGACCCCGGCTAAAGCCTCTACTCCGGATCTTAACTGCTAAAGCCTCTACTCCGGATCTTAACTGCACCGTTCACTGATCACTGGTTGCCTCATGGTTGTAGCCAGAGGTTGTAGCAGCCTACCTCTGAAGGGGGGAGGTTGCTGACTTGAACGTAGTACGTTTGACCTTGTTCCAGCTCAACCCCGAGTTCCCCTGGCCCGTAGGACTGCCCCCCCTCACATGCCAGTGGGTAGTTTGGGTCTCCGGTGGCTCGACAGACCAATAGCCAGATGCTGAGGCTATCGGGGTCCAGGTCCTGTGTCCATAACCAGTGAGTGCCGGTCCGGCTTACCTGCCACTTGAACCAATCGGGATCGTTGCCCTTTTCGCCTGCCGGTTGGGTGACGGACCAGAAGGTCCGATCTACGAAGAGCCCTGACCCGTAGAGAACAGCGGAGTCTTTCCAAAAGTCGTTGCCAGGCTCATTATCGTCTGGGTCGTCCCAGCCGCAGGGCTGCCTTGTAGGCGTGGGCGTTCTCGTCGGCGTCCAAGTAGGTGTAGGCACGGGCAATCCATGCTTCATAATGTAGGGCAAGAAGACTCCCGGTTGTGAAGTAGCCGTAGCGGTTGGAGTGGCGGTAGCAGTCGGAGTGTCCGTGACGGTGGGCGTAGCGGTGGGTGTGTCGCTTGGAGTAGCTGTGGGCGTGTTTGTGGGTGTCGAGGTTATGGTGCCGGTTGGTGTCGGCGTGCCAGTCTGTGTCGGCGTGGGAGTTGGTCCCGGTGTGCCTGTGGCAGTGGACGTTGCTGTCGCTGTGGCAGTGGGAGTGGGTGTAACAGTCGGCGTTGCCGTTGGAGTGGACGTGACCGGGGGGGTGGGAAAGGTGTACTTGCTTACCCCACCACCATAGGTGCCGACCCAGATGTTCCCCTCGTTGTCTACGGCCAGGGAGGTGATTTGGTTACTCTGCAACTCTGGTACGGTTGAGGTATCATAGAGCGTCCAGGTAGCCCCATTGAACATACTCACCCCAGCATCACTGGTGCCGAACCACTTGTTCCCTCCCCAATCTATGGCGATAGCTTTGACTCTCCTGCCTGCGGGGAGGCTATACGTTGCCCAGCCGACATCGAACCGGCTCGCCACAGCAACGAGGCAGCCGAAGTCGGGACACCACTCACTTCCATCAGTACACCCTCCGAACCACTTCACATCGGCATTGTCTATGGCGATGGACAGAACGTGATTACTCGCCAACCCTGAGCCTGCACGATAGTTCGTCCAGGTAGCACCATCGAACTTGTAGACCCCATCCCAATAGGTGCCAACCCATACGTTGCCGGAGTTGTCTACGGAGATGGCGTTGATAGCGCTATTGGGCAGGTAGTTCGTACAGTACCCTCCATAGAATTTGCATACCCCGTACCCATCGCTGTCGGGAAAACCGACCGACTGAGTGCCGAACCAAATGTTCCCCTCTTGGTCTACGGCGACGGCAGAGATAACTCTGAACGGCAGTCCATTCGAATAACCATAGGTGGTCCACATATCGTCGCTCTTGTTGTGGGGGGTGCCGCCGTCATCGAGCTTGCTCACCCCGCCTTGGGTGCCAAACCACTTGTTACCCTCCTCATCTATGGCGATGGCATTGACATGTTTTTCCACCAATCCATCGGAAGTACCATAGGTCGTCCAGTTCTCTCCGTCGAACACGCTGACCCCCCGGTTAGTACCAAACCATTTGTTCCCCTCTGCGTCCATGGCGATGGACAGGACGGAATCAGATGCCAATCCATCGGACGTGTTGTAGGTTGTCCAAGTGCCCCCGTCAGTGTAATGAAGGTCGTCAGCCTGGGATGAGGAGTTCAGCCCGCTACTAAGAGCAAGCGGGAGTCCACGCTCAAGGGTAGTCAGAAGAGCCACCAAAAGAACAGAGGCCACTACTAAATACAGCAACCTGGTGAGTGTAGCGGTGATCCGCTTGATAGTCAGTCTAGTCATAGGAATTCTCCTTCCGCTATTTGATAGATGTAGAATGGTATCTCAAACTCCTTGATCTCAGGAGGGAAAACCAATTTGGCTGTGATAGTCGAGTAGAGCCACCTTTCCTCGGCTATGGGCAGCAGCTCATAGCCTTTGAGGGAGAGGGGAGGGAGATCCGACTGGCTTACGAAATAGACTCCCTTCCCATCATCCAGCCACTGGGCTACAGCCGTCGAAAACGCGGCATCCTCTGTGTTGGCCGTGGACATCAACAGCGTGTCCTTGTCGTAGATGGCCCAAAGAGGCGCCGCAAAGTGGCCCACACGGGAGTCTTGAAACCACGTCTCCTCGAAGACTACCACGTCCTGCTCGCCGAAGTGGCTAGCCAGTTTTTCGCTGAAGGCAATGGTGTTTGCCACCTCTCTATGGTTCACGTAAGGCATAGCCAAAGCCAGGAAACTGGCCAGCAGGATGGCTATGGCCACCAGTTGGGCGACTCTCAGTAGTTTTCCATCCTTGTTCCAAATCAATATCGCGTAGCTGGCCAACAGGATGAGGGAAGGGATCACCATAGGCACCTGCCTTCTGATGGGGTAGACGTAGGAACGCGTGGTGGATATGGCCAGCACAGAGATACTGGCGAGACCGTGAATCAAAACGAGGGCCAGGAAAAAGGCCGTCTTCTCATTGACACCTCGCCTAATCAACTCCACCAGGCCGAAGATTCCCAACCAGAGACCCAGGGGCGACATAAACTGCCCCACCTGGGCAAAAGTTCCATCCTTCGGGATGAAGTAAGCGTATATGGCCAGGAGGAGTGTCGCCAAGGCGAGGAGCGTCGCTATCAACTGAGGCCCTTCGCTGATTCGCCGCTTCACCGATTCGCTGATCAGAACAAGCAATCCGCCCAGTGAGATAACTGATACGGCCAGCCAGGCCGGCCACTGGCTGAGAAGTGGCCGAATCTTGACCCATAAACCGTAGGAATTCAACTCTACATAAGGCCGACTGGCCGTCAGGGTTAATACGGCTCCATCTACGAGGAGAAGCCCAAACGGGATGGCGAAAAAGCGGAAATCCTTCGGCAGGCTTCTCTTTATAATCATCCAGCATCCGAAGAACATGACCAGGGGCAAGACAACGATGAGACCTTCGATCCGACTCAGGATAGCCTGGCCGAAAGAGAGCGCTGCGATGGCAGCGTACAACGGCTTGTGCTCCACGATGTAAGTTGTTAAGGCGTAGATCCCGCTGAAGAGCAGGAACTGGCTCAAAATCTCCGAGTAGGGCACTCGCGAGAAGTATATCTGGGTGAAGCTGACGGCCAGGAGGACAGCCGCCAGCAAACCTACTTTTCTGCCGAACATGGCCTTTCCGGCGAAATATAGGCCGAGCACGCTCAGAGCTCCGAAGAAGGGCGTGGCGTACAGGCCAAATCTTAATCCCCCCAGGGCGTAGAAGATGGCTATCCAGACCGAGAAGAGAGGCGGGTGATAGGCCGTCAACTCGCCCCGGTCTGGATCGGCCAGGGCAAACGACCAGAGGTAGATTCCCCTCGATTCCGTATCTGGAAAATAGGGGAACAGCTTCTTTAGCGAGGCAAAGGAGCTGTAGAACAGGGGCTTGGCCGCTGGGGGCAGCGATGAGAAGATCTGGCTCTCACCGGTGAGTGAGCCAGTTTTGGCGATGTGAACGCCTGTGTTCACATACCAGCCTGCGTCTAACCAGCCCAGAATGTACTCGGCGGGCCTGGCGTAGAGCAATAGCGACAGGCAGAGCAGGAAGATGACTATGGCGTCTTTCCAGCCGAATCGAATGGAGGGAGGTCTCAGTGAATCCAAAATCGCTCTGAGGGGATTGCGTGCAACCTGCGGTTGCCTTCCCCGCCTTTGGCCTGGACGTTCGTGAGCCTCAGTCGAACGATCTGGCGCTTGTCCTGAGCCTGGCCGAAGGGATCCAGGCCGAGCAAAATTGGATCTGGCGGCGATGAGAGCCAGGCAAAAAACTGAGTAGGCGGACAGGGCTAACAGGAGGCCGCCCAGGGAGAAAACGCCCGCCTGGGCCAACACCAGGCCGATCGGGCCAGAGATGAGAACGCTTATGAGCAAGGAGAGGAACAATCGCTGCCCAAAAGCCGTTTTGGCCTGGTTCGTTTTTCCCCAGAGAGGGAGATGCAGGGTGAAGTAGCCTGGAAGTAGAAGTATTCCAATGACCAATATCCAATGACCAATGACCAACCGTTAGCTCCTCCTCAGGATCAACTCGAAACTCCGAAACTCGAAACTCGAAACTCTAGCATCTCCCTCATTGCCTGGGGGATTGTTTTGATCGCTCCCTCTTCGTCCACGCAGAAGTGCTTCGTCCGCCCCGTGGCCAGCAGTTGGCCCGTCTCGGCCATGACGACTTCGTAGGCGAAGGTCACCTGGCGGCTCCGTGCTTCCTCGACCCAGGTTCTGACTGTGACCAGGTCCCCGTAGCGGGTGGGGGCCAGGTAGCGGGCCTGCACTTCGATGACGGGCAGATAATAGCCGTGGGCTTCCAGGTGGGCGTAGTCGCCACCCTGCTGGCGCATGTATTCGCCGCGCCCCACCTCGAACCAGACGATGTAATTGGTGTGGTGGACGATGCCCATGGCGTCAGTCTCGGCGTAGCGAACCCGTAATGTCGCCTCGACTATGTGGCTTTTGCTCATGCTGATGCCCCCGTTGTTTGACCTTCGGCCATCAAGGTAAAAAACTAGCCAAACTCTCTCACCAACGCTCGCCCCAGTCTCTCGATCCCCTCCTCGATCTTCTCCGGGGTGGCACTGGCAAAGGTCAGCCGCATGGTGCTTTTGCCGCCCTCATCAGGGTAGAAGGCTCGGCCAGGCACGAAGGCCACTTTTTCCTGCCGGGCTACGTTCAGGAGCTCTGAGGCATTAACGTGTTCCGGCAATTGCACCCACAGGAAGAGACCACCCTGGGGGCGGATCCAGGTGATACCCGGCGGGAAGTGCTTCTCCATGGCTGCCAGCATCGCGTCCCGGCGTTCCCTGTAGACCTCCCGGATCGTCTTCACGTGGTTGCGGAGGATGTCCCGCCGGCAGATGTCGTGGGCCACCATCTGGATGAAGGTGCTGGTGTGCAGGTCTGATCCCTGCTTGAGCTGAACGAGCTTGGCGATGATCTTGCTGGGAGCAACGATCCAGCCCAGGCGGATGCCGGGGGCAAGGGTTTTGGAGAAGGTGCTCAGGTAGAGGACGTTCTCCTTGTGCAAGACCACGAGGGGGGCGACGTCCTCGCCCTCGAAGCGCAGCTCGCCATAGGGGTCATCTTCCACGATGAAGACGCCGTACTTGGCGGCTAGTTCCACCAGCCTTAGCCGCCGCTCCAGGGTCATCGTCACCCCGGCCGGGTTGTGGAAATTGGGCAGGACGTAGATGAACTTAACGGGGTGATGTTCCAAGACCTCTTCGAGTTTGTCCGTTTGAATCCCATCCTCGTCGAGAGGGACGGTCACGAAGCGGGCCTGGTAGGCTCTAAGGGACTGTATTGCTCCCAGGTACGTTGGCCCCTCGGTGAGGATGACGTCGCCGGGGTTGATGAACATCTTGCCGATCAGGTCGAGGGCCTGTTGGGAGCCGTTGGTTATAAGGATGTTTTCCTGCTCGGCGGGCACGCCGTACTTCTGCACCTTCTCTACCAGGTACTGCCTGAGAGGTGGGTAGCCCTCGGTGGTGCCGTACTGAAGAGCCCGCGCCCCATCGTGGGTCAGGACGTAGCGACAGGCTTCTTCGAACTCTCTGAGCAGGAATAGCTCGGAGGCGGGCATCCCCCCGGCGAAGGAGATGATGTCCGGCTGTAAGGCCAGCTTCAGTATCTCCCGGATGAACGAGCTCATCATCTGCTGAGTTCGCTCGGCGAAGCGCTCATCCCAATTCGTGGTCACCTGGCCGTCCAAAGTTGACTTCGGTGTCATGGTGAAACCTCCTTGTTTTTGTTCGGCGCCGGTGCCGAAATGTTTAGCATTGTTATTTTCTCTCGCTCAATGATCTCCCGCAGGGCCAGCCGACGCACCTGGCCAGTGAGGCACTCCAGCTTGCGCACACCCAAAGGATCAATCTCCTCTCGCAGGAGCCGTACCTCCTCCTCGGTGGGAGGCACGGTTTCTGCGAGGTCGGAGGCTATCTCCAGGGGGAAACCGGTCCTGGCCTGGACTTCCTGGACCGTCACGCCAGGGTGGCAGGATACCAGGCGCAGCTGACGATGGGCGAAATCAAACTGGCCCAGGTCGCTCACCAGGTAGCGGGGGCCAGGACTGGTGATGCCCCGCTCCCGGCGCTCTTCCTGGCTCTCTCCGGCCAGGTGCCCGACTCCGCTGCGGAAGTCCAACTGCTCCACGAAGACTCGCCGCTCGTGGCGGGGCACGTAGAGGTAGATTCGCCTTGAGAAATTGGTCACATCGGCTATGCCGCCGCAGCCGGGCAGCCGCAGGCGCGGCTGGTAGTAATCGCCGATGACCACGTTGTTGAAGTTTCCGTAGGCGTCCATCTGGGCTGATCGGAAGAACTCTTTGGGCTGCAGGGTGGGCAGTAGCTCGCAACTGATCTCGGCGAAGCTCAGCAGCCGGCGGGCTTGTCCCAGCCAGGCCTCCTCGATGCGGGATAGGGAGAGCGGTCGCCAGTCATCGCAGACGGCGTTGCCGATGGCTGAGGTGAAGGTGATGCTGGGAGCGTGGGTCAGCCTGGCCAGGATGTAGCCAGCGGCCACTAACGGCGTGGCAATGCCCTGGGCTACCGCCTCGCCGTCCTCGATCTGGCGGGCGATGCAGACGCAGATCAGTTCATCGGTGGTGTAATCTCCAGTGGTCTGTTCCATAACGCCTCAAGCTAAGCAGCCTGGGTTCAACACCATCTCAAGATAACCTAGCACTGCAACATCAACTCATGAATTCGTGAAAGAGCTTCTGCAGCCGAAAAGTCTTCCTCTCGCATACGTGGAAGCTCCCCAGCTTGGAAGAGCATTCTACCCTTACGTATAGCTTCAGGATCCTTTTCCCAGGCTTCAAGGACTCTCTCAATCCTTGGGTGAGCCCTTCGAAGGTGACAATCCACCTGCATCATATGAATAACCATTTCAAATTCACTATCTTGTGGGCCTACAGCTTTTATGCTCTTCGATCGAAGGTAAGGTGTTGCTTCAAGTAGATTTGTGCTCCCTGACCACGCGTCACGTGCTGCGTAATGCACATTCTTGATACCAGCCATGCATATAGCGCCTATGCACAATGGGCAGGGCTCGACAATCGAGTAGAGTATGCACAAATGAGGGTCAACCTCAGCATAATCTAGAGCGAGAAGTGCATTTAGTTCGGCGTGGGCAAGTGGCACACCAGAGATCTGCTTCTCGCTCTCAGGTGCTTTGTCAAAAATTCGATTTCGACCTACAGATAGGATTTCTCCAGTTTCATTGGTAATCACGGCACCGATGGGTACGGAACCTGAACAATATGCTTCCCACGCTTGTTCAACGCACACTCGCCATGGGTGAGACAGAGTTTCCCACATAGTGATGTCCAATCGTTAAACATTCATTCCGCCCGACTAGATGGCAGGTAGCTATTTTCCTTCTGATGGTGGTTTATCCTCCCGCCGGTAGGGCACGGGGATGTACTGGACTGACGGACGGCGCTGGCCAGCCTGGCGGTAGAGCTGCATCAACTGGCACACCTCGTCTGGCAGATCCAGACTAATGGGCAGGCCCAGTTTCTCCGCTTCCGCCGCGCTGATGGGGTAGTCGTGGGTCCATTGGCCAGCGCTGAGGGCCTCGGCGATCTCCTTTGCTTTCTCTTCCTCCATCTCGTTGCCCATCAGGATCTCTACCACGGTCTGTTTGACCTGGGAGACAGCCTTCCTGGCCATGTCGGCCAGGATCAAGGTTTCGTCGTCGGTCTCGTTGACGTCCTTGATTTGGGTCACCGCGAGGATTGAACTGGCCGGGTAGCGACCCAGTTGGGGATCAACAGGCCCCAGGACGGCGTTCTCGTCCATCACGATCTCATCGGCGGCCAGGGCGATGAGGGTTCCGCCCGACATGGCATAGTGGGGAATGAAGACGGTGATCGGAGCCTGGTGGCGGATGAGGGCCTGGGCGATCTGCTCGGCGGCCAGAACCAACCCGCCGGGCGTGTGCAGGATGATGTCAATCGGCATGTCCTCAGGAGTCAGGCGAATGGCCCTGAGCAGCGCTTCCGAGTCCTCGATGTCAATGTAGCGACGGAAGCCTATTCCCAGGAAGCTGATGACCTCCTGGCGGTGGATGAGGGTGATGAGGCGCGAGTCGCGTTTTTTCTCCAATTGTCGCATCACGCGCTGCCGCTTGGCATCCAGGAGCCGCTTCTGCAGGACAGGAATTAGAGTGGAAATGATGATGAAGATCCAAAGCAAGTCGAACGGGCTGAAATCCATTTTAACTACCCCCTCAGACCTGATAGGTTTCATTCGGAAACCTGTCGGGTCTTAGCTGACCAGAGCGTCCTCGGCCCTTGCGACGCGGATCCCTTCTTTCACGTCTACTCTGGTCAGGAGCAGACCTCCCACGACGAAGAAGACGATCAGCGACACGATGCTCAGGCGGCTCCCCCCGGCTATCTGGCTGACCACGCCGAACAGCAGCGGGCCGGCGATGCCGGCGAACTTGGAACTGGTGCTGAAGAAGCCGAAGAACTCGGCGGACTGGCTCTTGGGAACCATCGCAGCATAGAGGGAACGGCTGAGCGCCTGCGTACCGCCCTGCACCATCCCCACCGCGAAGGCCAGGATGTAAAAGTGGGTGGCCGTTTGCATAAAGTAGCCGGCGATCGCGATCAGCACGTAGAGACCCAGTCCCGAGAGAATTGAGCGCTTAGCCTGTCTTCGACAGTATGACCTGTCACCAGACGCCCGGAAGCCTCGGTGACACGCGGCTCTTTTTGACATAATGCACAGATACCAGGAAGCTTTGCAGCACCTTACCAACTG
>DAOUDK010000019.1:0-2059 GCA_034431315.1 Anaerolineae bacterium | reverse complement strand
ACCACAGGACAGGTATTTGGCACAGTCATGAAAGTCTACCACAGAAGGAGCATTTTGTCACCTCCGACCCTGTCTAGTCCAACTTTTCAGTTGTTAAGGTGCGAAATATAGGCTAAGTACGCTCCGGCCCGGCCGCCGGAGAGGGAAGCTCCCGAAGAGAAAGAGCACGAACCCCAGATTCCGCTTTGGGGCGAAAGAGACGAGGCCGGGGAAAGAGTTGGCGTCGGGGTGAGTGTTGACGAGGTCAAAGCGCCTGAAACTCAGCCAGTGGATTGGGAGGGCCGCAACGTCTCCACGCTAGCTTTGAACGTGGAGCGGGAACAAGATACCACACAGTTTTATAAAGAGGCCAAGCTCACCCTGGTGTGGGAATACGCCGGGCCGACGGCGGCGGCCAACCTGGCCAAGGAGTTGGCCGCTCTGGCCGATCTGGTGAAAGCCAAAGGACCACGCCAGGTGCGGGCTGAACTGGTTTTGAAGCTGCCCGACATGCTGTCTCCCGAAGAGGTCCTGGAGTTCTTGAAAGGCTTCGATGACCTGGATACGGAGAAGGCACGATTGGAGGGGGAGGCTAAACGTGGAGACTAAAGGTTTCACCCTGGCAGACGTAGATGCTCTGATCCACGGCCAAGCGCTGGACATCCTCTGGCAGCGGATGTGTGCCCTGTGGACGGGCGAGTGGTGGGACACCGATGACAGCGAAGCCTTCGAGCGAGCCTTCTGCCAGCGAGAGGATGCCCTGGCTGAGTTGGAGTTCGCCGTGCTGCAAACGTCGGGGGCAGCATACCAAGCCCTGGCTGAGGGGATAGCGGCTCGCCCGCCACTGTCCGAAGACTTGGCCGGCGGGAGGTTAGTGGTGATCTTCGACGGCCTGTCGGTGCGGGAGGGCTGCTTCCTGTGGGAGCGGCTGCGGCGGGAAGGGCATCAGGTCGAGATGGGCTACACCTTCTCCACCTTGCCTGCCGAGACGACCACCTTCTGTCAGCGTCACTTTGGAGTGAGCTCAGCCAAAGCTTTGGGGGGCCGGGAGATCAATGGTTTCCCGGCGGCCTACGCTGCGGATGAGACCCGTGTAGCTGAAGAACTGCCCCGGCGAGAGGGTGGCCTGCTGTGGATCGGCATCCCCGACCCGTTGATGGAAGGCGGTAAGAAGGGGGCCAAGACCATCCTGGAACCCCTGGAGGCCTGGCAGCGTACCTGGCAGGCCATGACCACCGTGCTGGGGGGTGCCGGTGGGCGCGAGATATGGATAACGAGCGACCACGGCTACATCTACCGTGGCCCCAACTACACCGACCGCTTCTGGTCGCTGGGCAAGACGCGGGCAGGCAAACGGTTAAAAGAGTTGTTCGGCGGCGGGCGATACAAGGCTGATTTTGAACTGGATGAAGAGCAGGCCGCCACCTTGCGCGACTACGTGTGGCCTGATCCAGGCGGCGGCTGCGCCGTCAAAGGCCGCTGGTTATGGCCCATGCCAGGTCAGACCGGGGCGATCCTGCACGAGGGGTTGTCGTTGGTTGAGTGCTTGGTTCCTCTTTTGAGGCTCCAATATCGAGAGGCTGAATCATGAGATCGGACTACTCATTGCATGTCTTCGTCGCCACGCCACGCGACGTGGCTGCTGAACGAGACAGGTTGGGTCTAATTGTGCGAGACCTAAGTGCAGCCTTCGCCGAACATGGGCTGACGCTGGAGCTTTTGGACTGGCGCGATGTTGTGCCCGACCTGGGACGCCCAGAAGATGTCATATTAGACCAGCTTCCGGTGGAGAAATGGGACATTTTCATCGGCGTCCTCTGGGCTCGCTTCGACACGCCGCCGGGGAGAAAAGACCCGGAGACGGGCAAGTCCTTCCTTTCCGGCACAGAGGAGGAGTTTGCTCTTGCCTGCCGCTCCTGGCGGGAGACGGGCAAGCCACGCATCCTCTTCTATCGCTGCAAGCGTGTTAAATCTACAGACATTTTGACATTTACACACTACCAGAGTAAGATTTGGAAAAACGTGAGGTGATAATAGTGAGCCAACAAACACAAACAACCACGAAAAAAAACGCAAGAGG
>DAOUDK010000018.1:0-30889 GCA_034431315.1 Anaerolineae bacterium | reverse complement strand
CCACTTTTTCGGCATCAGCACGAGATGAGAACTCGAAAACCTTGCCAGATTGACAATTCTCTCTTCTATTGGCAGCTTTGCCTGCATTTACACCTATTTCTCCGACAGACTGCTAGGAGCACAATAATCACTGTGCCGTATTCAAGGATCTTCGCAGCGGTCGCGGCGTATCTCTCGGCACGTGCTCTGATATCTGCAATCCTCTGCTGTTCTTTCACTTGTACTTGGGCAGCGCTCTTCTCAGCACTGGCCCGAAGCGTTCTTTCTTCTGCTAATTCTGCCTCCAATCCTGCCCGAATCCTGGACTTCGTGACTTCTATGATTTCCGGAACTGTCCCTTCAGTGAAAGCTTCTTCCTCCCCCAATGTCAAGTCCATGAGTGCGAATTTGGCCTCCAATGAATGCCTGAGTAGATAGTAGTCTTCGGCAGTGACAGCACCGGATTGCTCCAGTTTGTCGATTTCGTCGAGGTATCGTCTCCAGAGGCGTTCGTCAGGTTGCATCGCGGCGTAGTAGTCTGCAATGATCCTTTTTCTCGGTAAGTCTGGAGCCTGTACAGGAGTCTTTAGCCACAGTAGGTTGGCTAGGGTGTAGTCGGTCGTGCATGGCGGAACCTCCCCGTACGGGTGCTCTCCGTGAAAGAAATCCCTGGATAAACATACCAAATCCACATTCGTAGTCACAAACAAAGCCCGGCAGTCTTCTATTTCGTAGAACTCTCCTCCTTCTCGAAGCCGCATAACTGCTGATACCGAATCCACGTCGCGTTGCAGCGCAAGTGGATTGCGGTATGCCATCTGACTGTCAAGTAGGTCGGAAAGCGCCTGTTCATCAATCACATACTTGTGTACATAGGATGGCTTGCCGGTCACACTAATGCGCAGAGATCTCAAATCCCTTTCCAAAGTAGCCGACAGCAACTCGATGTCAGAAGGCGTATAACCTCTTGCCAAGAAGTGCTCAATGGCACGGCCATGCACATCTCTCGTGCGGCCATAAGCTGCTATGGTAGCACCAGCATTCAAAATCCCCCTGATTTCGTCAACCGTGTGCTTGAAGCATAGAAGGTTGGCCCCAGCAGTATACAGGAGTTCGAGAAGCTCTGTGCAGGGGGCTTGGCGAAACTCCCCTTCATAACCTAAGGCTGATATCAGGAAGGTTGTGTCAAAGTAGACCATAGTATTATGGAATTTCTTTTGAGTACGACCTGGCTCTGTTAGAAAGATCGCATTGGCGAGCATATTGCCTACAACAACGGTCTCCAGGTATTCGAAGCAGGCATCGTCTGTTTCCTGTAAGTGCCTAACGAATGCTCCAACTACATATTTCGCGCTCCTGGAGGTATGTCCTTGGGGCGGAATAACTGTGCCGTAGCTTGTTGCACTCAGCACGATGGTTTGATTCTCCTCCAAGTACGAGAGCAGAGCGTTTTCGGCTTCATCTAGTTCCCATGAAATATCGAACTTCTCGGAGCAGAAAGCTAGGAGACGGCTAATCAAGGCCTCCTGTTTTCTGATTACCTCACGTTGCACAGTCTGGAAGTTGAGTTGCGCCAGCCTCTTAGGTTTTTTCAAATATGTTCCGTGCTGCAATTGTATGTATCCTCGTTTCCTCACGCGGCGTAGGATCGACTTGATGGCGTTTTGTGGAAGTCTGAGGCCAAACCTGGTTCTAAGATCATTCTGCAAGTCGGGGAGTGACACGAAGTCTGTCTTCGACAGCCGGATGCTTTCAGCAATGATAGGAACGAAGTTCTCGAGGTAGTCTTTCCTCAGTAGGTCCCAGTTGGCTTTGAGAATTGCAAGGCTGATCACAGTTGAGCTTGGCATAGGTCCCCTCCTCTCATCCGTAGATTCGCTTCTCATTGATAGTCATGCCGCTGGCAATGCGCCCAACAATTACTATGTAGAAGTTTTTCCACATAGTTGCTTATATGTGGAAATGTCCGTTCCTCCAGTCCCCTACTCCCCCTCCCAAAACTCCCGCCACGGCCCGTGGATGCCGCCCTCCGTCACGCCGTAGTAGACGTGCAACTGGCCTACGGCGTCCCGCTGGACGAAGTCGTAGCGCACTTTGCCCGCTCGCCGCTTCTTTTTCCAGAGGCCGATGTCGCCACGCCAGGTCACTTTGTCCACCTGGACGGGGTGCTGCTCCTTCTGGGATAGCCAGACCTGGATCAGTTCTAGTTTCTCCTCCAAATCTCTACTCCCTCTTCTTTCACCCGGGTGATCAGCGGAGACCATTCGTGGAACCTGCGCTCGCTGATAACCAGAGACGAGATGTAGACCCCATATTCCAGGGAGATGTCACTGGCCGTATCAACGATGGCCTGCCAGCGGGGGTCGCTGAAGGGAGCGGCATAGAAACCACCGGGCAGACGTTCTTCTCCCCAGCTCACCACTACCATTACGTCAATGTCCGACCCTGCTGTGGCGTCCCCCCTGGCCTGGGAGCCAAAGAGGATCAATCGCTGCAGTTGGTCGGGAAAGCGGGCCAGCAAGGCATCACGGTATCTGGTCAGCACCTCTTCCCTTAGAGCGCCTGCCATAAAGTCACTCCTTCTCGTTCGATGTTTCGCCAGAGCCCCGTTTGTAGGCGAGACAGATTGGCATACTCCTCTTCACTTAGCAGCAGCAAGGAGATCAAGGGATGGAAGTTATACCGCCATACGGTCTCATAGCGGATCTCACGTATCTTTTCCTCGATAGAAGTGGAATCCCCTTCGACGACGATCAGCACATCGAGATCAGACCACTCCTCGGCATTCCCCCTGGCCCTGGAGCCGAAGATTTTGATCAGCTTAACAGTATGGGACAATCCTTCTGCTACAGCATCCTTGAATTCCTGAAGCACGTTGCTCTCTCTGTCTGCCAATTCCATATCCATGCCTCCTCGTTACTCCTTTTCCTCCAAAAACTCCCTCCACGGCCCGTGGATGCCGTCCTCCGTCACGCCGTAGTAGACGTGCAACTGGCCCTCGGCGTCCCGCTGGACAAAGTCGTAGCGCACCTTGCCCGCCCGCTGCTTTTTCTTCCACAGGCCGATGTTGCCTCGCCAGTTCACCTGATCCACCTGGACGGGGTGCTGCTCCTTTTGGGTGATGGCGTATTGCCACAGCCGCCGGGCCGAGGAGCGGCTTACGTTGCGAACCTCGTTGCCGTTGCGCAAATCCTTCATGGTGTGATAGAGGGTGCCCTTTCGCTCCACCGTTTCCGCGATCTCCACCCCTGTCTTGGGTGGCTCTACCACGGATGGCCTTTCCTCTACTGCGGCTTCTTCCTTGGCAGGCATTTCCTCCTTCGGGGGCGGCGCTGGCTGCAATGCTTGTTCTGAGTCTTGCCGAAGGGCCCGCTTCACCAACTGCACGATCTCATCACGCACGGCCAGGTTGGTCTCGGTCTCCTGGCGGACGTAGATCTTGCTGCCATCAATAGCATAGGGAGGATCGTCGCCCCGGGGCACAGCCAGGCGCACAACCTTCTTACCCTCGGTCTGCTGAACGTCAATGGTCACCTCCAGGGGCGGGGTGATCTTGCGTTCGATCTCGGCTCTGAGGATGGCGATGGCCTCTTTGGGGTTGTCAATGCCCGTTGGCGGCGTCTTGGGATTGGAGCTGACGCCCACGTAAATGGTGCCGCCGTTGGCGTTGGCGAAGGCCACCACGTCGGCGATGACGGCGTAGAGGCGCCCGCCACGGCGGGTCATCCTCTCGTGGAAGGCCTGGACGATGCTGGCTCCCTGCTCCCGCGCCGCTCGGACGTAATCGAAGGGAGCGTGCTCATACCGATAGGGCCGGGTGAGGGGGAAATCGTCGCCCAGGAAGACTTCCCGCAGGGCCTCGAAACTGAGCTCTGGCAGCAGCGCTTCGGTGACCCGGTCGCCGATGCCCAGGGACTTCTTGTCCTTGGGATCGAGAGTCAAGCGGTGGGCGTCGGAGCCCTGGATGCAGCGCATGCGGCGAGGGTATTCCGGCTTGGAGCCGCTGAAGAAGGCCGAGGTGGTGCGCCGCCCCCTGCTCTCCAGGTCCGTCACCTCCAGGGCATGAAGGTGCCTGTCCTGGGTGTAGGCGATCTTGGTCTGGCCGCCGAAGCCGTAGTGCCGCATGGCCACGCCGTGAGTCGAGTTGGCGTGAGCCCCGATGACAATACCGCCAGCCTCATCAATCACCCGGTAGACCGTCAATACATCGGCCGTAGCTCCCACTTCGGTGGAACCATCGTCCAGCTTGTCGGCGGGAACGTTGAGGTGCAGGAGGATGTGCTCCAGCTCCCGGATGGTGGTCTCCTCCGAGAAGATGCCTAAAATGTGAAAGCCCAGGGTCGCCGTCAACTCGAAGCCGGGCAGCACCAACATCTTCTCCCGCAGGCGGTGATACTCCTGAAGCCTTTTCTTCTCCTGAGAGCGGAGGCGCTCCAGCCGCTCCAGCATTTCCAGATCCTCTATTTCCTCCAACATCCGCGCGTAGCCAGCCACGGTGTTGTGATCGGTGAAGGCGATGATCTCCAGACCCTTCCTATCAGCCTCCTGCAGAATATCCAAATACGAAACGCCCGACTGTTGATAGTCGGCGGAGGCGGGGGTGTGGATATGGATATCCATCCGCCTCCATTGATGCTTTTCTTTACTTCTGTCACCATTCATGTAAAAATCCTTTCTCGCCTTCCCTTGTCCTCAGAGCTTGTTCATGAGGTTTCCGACTCTCTCCTGTCGGCCAGGGCGGCGGTGAAGACCTGATCCACCTTATCGGCCAGGATGAACGTCATCTCCTTTTTGACCTCCTCTGGCACGTCGTCCAGGTCTGGCTCGTTGCGCTGGGGCAAGATCACTGTCTTCAGGCCAACCCGGTGGGCGGCGAGTATCTTCTCTTTGATGCCCCCCACTGGCAGCACCTGCCCCCGCAGGGTGATCTCGCCCGTCATGCCCACGTCGGCCCGCACCGGCTTGTCCAGGAGCAAAGAGGCGAGGGCCGTGGCCATGGTCACCCCGGCCGATGGGCCATCCTTGGGAATGGAACCAGCGGGCACGTGGAGGTGAATGTCGTTCTTCTCGAAGAAGTCCACATCAATCCCCAGTTCCTCGGCCTTGGAGCGCACGTAGCTGAGGGCCGCCTGGGCCGATTCCTTCATCACGTCGCCAAGTTGCCCGGTGAGGGTGAAGCCCTTACCGCCCGGCATCTTGGTGGCCTCGATGAAGAGGATGTCGCCGCCGGTAGGTGTCCAGGCCACCGCTGTGGCCACGCCGGGGATTTCCGTCCGCTCCGCTGCCTCGAAGAAGTACTTGGGCTTGCCCAGAAATTCGGCTGCCTTTTCCTCGGTGATCAGCGTTTTGACGCCCTCCTGCCCTTCGGCTGTAAGCGAAGCGACCTCAGGACGCAGCCCTTCGGCAGGCTCAGGACGCGGCCCTTCGACAGGCCCTTCGGCAGGCTCAGGACGCGGCCCTTCGACAGGCCCTTCGTCAGGCCGCTGTGGTGAGCCTGTCGAACCATCAGGAGGGACCTCAGGACTCAGCCCTTCGACAGGCTCAGGACTCAGCCCTTCGGCCACTTTGGTCGCCACCTTTCGGCAGATGCTGCCCAGCTCCCGCTCCAGGTTGCGCACCCCTGCCTCGCGGGTGTAATCGCGAATGACTTTGCGGATGGCCCCCTTGTTGAACTCTATCTCTTCTGGACGCAGGCTGTTCTCCCTGATCTGGCGTGGGATCAGGTACTGCTGGGCGATCTTGATCTTCTCCTCCTCGGTGTAGCCAGAGAGTCTGAGGATCTCCATGCGGTCGCGCAGGGGGGGAGGGATGGTGTCCAGGATGTTGCCCGTGGTGATGAACATCACCTGGGAGAGATCGAAAGGCACGTCCAGGTAGTGGTCGCGGAAGTCGCGGTTCTGTTCTGGATCTAGCACCTCCAGCAGAGCCGAAGAGGGGTCGCCGCGCCAATCCTGGCCCACCTTGTCAATCTCGTCCAACATGAAGATGGGGTTCTTGGACTCCACGCGCCGCAGGGCCTGGATGATGCGGCCTGGCAGGGCGCCGATGTAGGTGCGACGGTGGCCGCGGATCTCCGCTTCGTCGCGCACGCCGCCCAGCGATTGGCGCACGAACTTGCGGCCCAGCGCGCGGGCGATGGACCGCCCCAGCGAGGTCTTGCCCGTGCCCGGCGGCCCGATGAAGCACAGGATCACCCCTTCGCGCTCGCTGCGGATATAATCCACCGGCTCTTTCTCTTCTTCCCCCTCATCATTCTTTCGCTCCAGGCGCAGCTTGCGCACCGCCAGGTACTCCATGATGCGCTCTTTGATGTCATCCAGGTCGTAGTGATCCTCGTCCAGCACCCGGCGGGCGCGGGCGATGTCCAGGTTATCTTCGGTGCTCTTGCTCCAGGGGAGGTTCACCAACCAGTCGAGGTAGGTGCGGATCACCGAGTATTCCGCCGCAGCGGTGGGCAGCTTGGACAGGCGATCCAGCTCGCGCCTGGCCTCCTTCTCCGCCTCCTCAGGCATGCCAGCCTCTTCGATCTTTTGGCGGAGCTCCTCGGCCTCCATGGTCTGCTCGTCTTCCTCGCCCAGCTCCTTTTTGATGGCCTTCAACTGCTCGCGTAAGAAGTATTCCCGCTGCACCTTGGTCATCTCGGTCTGGGCCTCGGCCTGGATCTTCTTGCCCAGCTCCAGCACTTCCAGCTCCCGATTGAGGATGATCGTGAGCTTGCGGAGCTTCTCCGTGACCTCGTCAATCTCCAGGATCTCCTGGGCATCGTCGAGGTCCATGCGCATGTAGGTGGCGATGGCGTACGCCAACTGGCGCGGGTCATCAACGTGCAGGGCCAACATGATCAGCTCATCGGGTATGTGGGGCACCAGAGCGACCAGGCGGCGGAAGAGCTCGACGATGTTGCGCATCAGAGCCTCCACCTCCACCGTATCCTCGACAAAATCGGGGGCGACCTCCACCCTGGCTGTCAGGTAAGGCTCCGTTTGGGTGAACTCGCGGATCTTGATCCGTTCCAATCCCTGCACCAGGAGGATAACAGTGCCGTCGGGGGCCTTGCGCAGGCGGTGCACCAGGGCTGCCGTGCCCACCTGGTAGACGTCATCAGGCCCAGAGTCGTCTTGCTCTTGATCCTTGGCCGCCACCAGGCCGATCACGCGCTTGCCCAAAACGGCATCATCTATCAGGCGGATGGAGCGTGGTCGTCCCACCGTCAGGGGCAAAGCGGTCAAAGGATAGACGACCACACTTCGCAGGGGCAGGATGGCCAACTCAC
This sequence comes from Anaerolineae bacterium, assembly GCA_034431315.1. GTDB lineage: Bacteria > Chloroflexota > Anaerolineae > VGOG01 > VGOG01 > JAUWOY01. The sequence continues at coordinate 23,637 of DAOUDK010000018.1, read as the reverse complement.
TGGGGATGTCCGCCAGGCCCTCATTCGCCATTCCCTTGCCTTCAAGCACCTTGTCCTCTTGTGTCGAGGGCACGAGGGCCGTTTGGGGGGCCACATCGGTCGGGGAATCGCTTCCCTGCTCCTCACTTTCAGGCTCTGTCCTGAGCCTGCCTGTCCTGAGCGTAGCCGAAGGGTCGAAGGGCTGCTTATGTTCTTCCGACGGAGGCATGGCAATCCTCCGTCGTATCAATTCCCATAGTTGTTTTAGATTCACCATTAAAAACTCACTCCGTCTCACGGGTCTCGACCACAGGCAGCTTTTGGGCTTTGGCCTTGGGCAAGACCACTCTCAGGAAGCCATCCTCGTAAGTGGCTTCGATCTCCTCCTCGACGATGGCCCACGGAAGATAGGCCTCGGTCTCGAACTCTCCGTAGCGAATCTCCATCTGTTGATAGCTCAGAGCCAAGCCCTGGGCCTCGGACAATGGATCGCGCCTCACCCCGGTGATGGTCAAATTGCGGCCGGATAGCGATATGGTGAACTTGGAAGTGAACACGGCATCGCCTTCCTCCATACCCGCTATTTCCACCTGGACCACCACGGAATCGTCGGTCTCGTAGACGTCGGTAGGCGGTCGCCAGGTTCTGACGTAGCGCAAGGGGAGCCAACGCCGGGGGGGGATCACCTCGTCGAAGAGGCGATCCATCTCCGCTTCCATCTGCTCAATGCCATCCCACAGAACACTCTTTCGTTTCATCATCGTCCCCTCGCCACAGGGTAGTGCAGCCGGACTTCGTTTTAATTGTACCACACTTATTCAATAAGCTCAAGCGCAGGGCTGTTCGACAGTTCAAAGTTCCAAATACAAAGTCCGAAGTCTCAGGATCGCCTGGTGCAAGCAAACCACCAGGCCGCACCGATCCAGGACTTCGGACTTTTTGGCGTTTCATACTACTAACCTTCGCTCAATACTGTCAGCGCCTCCGCCACCCGCGCCGCTGTCTCCGGCTTCGGGGGCACAGTGGCCTGGATGTCCGCCAGCACGTCGTGGCCGAAGCGGGCCGCTAACGCTCTCCAGGGAATTCGTCAAGTCCACCTCAGCCCGCTCCCCTCCCGTCAGAGCAGCTAGAGGTAGAGCCCTCCCCCAGTTCCCTCATTCCTGTTTCTTTTGGCGTGATTTCACTGGGCCAGCCCCAAGTCGTTTCCAATAGAATTTCGGGTTGGCCAGCCCCACCCTCTGACACTCTGCAGTGTCAAGTGCCGCGCAGTAGATTTCCTCAAGAGCCACAGCGATTTCGCCATAGCTCCGCACTACGACCGGACAGATACCCAACTGGTTCACCCGCTCGACTGCCTCGGCATCTGACTTGACGATGGCAAAGTGCTGCCGCTGGCCCCTGTACTTTTTCAGCATCTTGCACAGCGGTTTGTCAGAGAGCGATGTGCCCAGAAAGATGAGGTTGTACCCGTTTATCGCCTCCCGCAGCGTACGGGAGGCGAATCCGTCGGGGGCGTAGGCGTCGTCGTAGCTTGCTTGAGTCAGGACAAGGGCCTTCTTTTTGCTGAATTTGTAGGGGACATACCCATGGATGTAGTTGATCGTCCGCTGCTCTGGGTCTGGTCTACCCTCGCTAAAGGGCGTCTGAACCTTCCAGTACTTATCAAAGGCCTGGTAGCGCGTCCAACCCGCGCCAAAGAAGAAATCATAGTTGAAGGTGATCACCGTCCCGATTTTGGGGTTGCGCTCAAAGGTCCACGAGGTCTCGGTGCACTGGCGGATTTTGGCCGAGAAGCAGATCGCCGCGCGGAGTGTGGGGGCCTGATCCAGCAGGCGTTTGCTGAGGCGGCCATAGCTGTCCTTGCGGGGGATGTCATCGTGGATAATGTCATCCATCTGTTCGACAAATGTCTCGACGCCCAGCGGCCCGACCAGCTCCGAAGCCAGGCCCAGCCAATCATTTTTGTACCTGTCCCACAGGTCTGCAAAGGAGTCGGTTAGCCTCTCCTTGTTCTTCTTGTAGAGCGCTTCAAGAAGCTGGCGCCAGCAGTACGTATTAAAGTGCTTCTTGGGAGTATCCTTCCCTTCTGGGTGAAGGTTGACACCCGCGCCGAGGTACAGGCCAAAGGAGTCCGGGGCGGCGCGTTGGTAAGCATTTTCAAGTTGTTCACGTCCTTCAAAGTCATCAGACATGTGTACTATCTCCCCTCAGGCAGCTAGGGGCTAGAGATTGTCAGCGCCTCCGCCACCCGCGCCGCTGTCTCCGGCTCCACAGGCACAGTGACCTGGATGTCCGCCAGCACGTCGTGGCCGAAGCGGGCCGCCAACGCTCTCGCCTCCATCGGGTACAACTCCAGCGCCAGCAGGAACTGGCCCGGATTGACGATAGCCACGTCCCGGTAGCGGCGCATGTCCAGCAGGTCATAGTCGCTGCTAACCAGGTAATGAGCCCCTCCCTCCACCGCGCAGGCCAGAAACTTGTCATTGGTTCGGCTACGCTCACCACAAGCCTTTGGATCCCGGCAAGCACCGGACAGTTCCAGAACCCCTGGCACGTGCTCCGAGAAGCGTTCCAGTCCCCGCACCAGCTCGTCCAGCGGAGCCGTGGCCAACTGTCGGATAGCCGGCCGGGCCAACACGTCGGCCAGTTCGGCTCGCGTGGCCGGAGAAGAGAGCAAAGTAAAAGTGCCGTCTCGCCAGTGCGCCACGATCCGGCTCATCAGTTCGCCCTGAGTCAGCACGTAACTGACCAATGAACTGGTGTCAATGACTACGCGCAGCATGGCCTATCCCCCAGCAGCGGCGACTTCTTCGCGGGTCTGCTCGATGATGGCCAGCACTTCCTCATCGCTCAGGCCCACGTTGCGCTCGGCGTTGCGGGCGGCCGTGGCCTCCAGCCACTCGAAGAACGCTTCCCGCTCTCGCCGAAAACGCTGGATTCGCCGATATTCGTCCAGATTGATGATAGCCGCCTGGGGCCGACCGAAGGTCTCGACGATGTAAGTTTCACCCCGCTCTCGCACCGCCTGTAGGACGTCGGTCAACCGCTGCCGCAGATCGGTGGCGCCGATGCTCTGCTCCATAGCAAATCCCTCCCTGGAGAATCACAAGGTTTGTAACAATTATAAACCTTATACACCCCCTTGTCAAACCGCAGTGGTCGCGGGGCTTGCGCAGCAGTTCATCATCAGACAAATACACCAGTGCGGTTGGCAGGGACTTTGCACGAAGCAGAACTTTACCGATCTAGAATCTCAGCGCCCCACAAACAGAGACAAAACAGGGCCATTTACGTACTCTTCCCCCACTGGGCACCCAAGAATGGGCTCTTACTGAGCTTTCTAGGTGGTAATTGCCCCACTGGGGCAACAGTCCAAAAAAGACTGCAAAGTCCCTGGTTAGCACTGGTGTATGTTTCAATCGCTCTGACCTGCGGGCCGTCGCCGGCGATTGTCCCTGTAGGAACGCTCAGCGGCAATCAAAGCGCCCCCGCGAGAGGTGTCACGGAGGCGATACTTTGCTGGCGGGGAGCAACTGATGTGCTCCTACAGCCTGGCAGCCACGGCCTCGGCGACCTCCAGGGTGGTGTTGCTGCCGCCCAGGTCGTAGGTGCGCACTTTCCCCTCGGCAATCGTATCGGCGATGGCCTGCTCCAGGGCCCGCGCCGTTTCGGTCTCCCCCAGCCAGTCCAGCATCAACTTGACCGCCAGGAGCATGGCTGTGGGGTTGACCTTGTACTGCCCGGCGTATTTGGGCGCTGAGCCGTGGGTCGGCTCGAAGATGGCGAAGTCGTCGCCGATGTTCCCGCTGGCGGCGAATCCCAGCCCACCCACCAACTGCGCCGCCAGGTCGGAGACGATGTCGCCAAACATGTTGCTGGATACGATCACCCCGTAGTCCTGGGGGTTCTTGACCAGCCACATGGCCATGGCGTCCACGTTGGTCTCCCACAGCTCGATGCCGGGGTACTCCACAGCGATCTTCCGCGCCTCGCGCACCATCAGCCCACTGGTCTCGCGGATGACGTTGGCCTTCTCCACCAGAGTGACCGTGGGGTAGCCGTGCTGCCTGGCGTATTCGAAGGCCTGGCGGACGATACGCTGGCAACCCTGGCGGGTGAAGATGCGGCATGACAGGGCAATATCGTCCGAAGATACGCCCTCGAAAGCGGCCATCCGGGAACTGTGCGCCTCCAGAGCCTCCCGCACCTCCTCTGGCAAAGGATGAAACTCCACGCCGGCGTAGAGTCCCTGGGTATTCTCACGGAAGACCACCAGGTTCAGATCGTCGCGGTAGTTCAAGGGATTCCCCTTGAAAGCCTTGCAGGGACGCAGGTTGACGTACAGGTTGAACAGTTGGCGCATGCGCACGATGGGGCTGCGGTAAGTGAGCCCCTGGCCCTGCAACTCGGGGATCAACTCCGCCTCGGCCTCCTCCTTGGGCTTGGAGGTGATAGCGGCGAACAACGCGCAGTCGCAGGTTTTGAGAGTGTCAATCGTGTGCTGCGGCAGCGGCTCGCCCTCGGCGCACCAGAACTCCCACCCGATGTCGGCGGGGATGTACTCCGCGTCCAGCGCGATGGCATCCAGCACGATCTTGGCCGCGTCCATCACGTCCACCCCGATGCCGTCGCCCGGCATCCAGGCTATTCTGTACTTTGCCATTTCACTCCTCCTTTTTATTCTTCAATCCCCAACTGCTTCCGCACGTGGGGGATCAATCCGCCATCCTCCAAGATTTCCATCACCGAAGGCGATAGCGGAGGGAAGGCATACTCGCCCCGTGGGGTGGTGACGAGGCCGGCGGCGAAGTCAATCGTGACCTCGTCGCCCGCCTCCACCGCCTCCACAGCCTCGCAGGTGACAATGGGCAGCCCGGCGTTGATGCAGTTGCGGAAGTAGATGCGGGCGAAGCTGCGGGCTACAATCGCCCCCACGCCGGCCTCTTTGAGGCAGGTCACCGCCTGCTCGCGGGAACTACCACAGCCCCAGTTCTTGCCAGCGACGATGATGTCGCCGGGCTGCACGTGGGCCACAAAGGTCGGATCCAGGTCTTCCAGCGCGTGCTTGGCCATCTCCCTGGGATCGGAGATGCTGTAGGTGTACTTGCCGGGGAAGATGACGTCGGTGTTGACGTCGTCACCGTACTTCCACACGCGGCCGGTGATCTTTGTCTCCATAGCTTTTCTCCTTGACAAATAGAGGATTATCTTGTATAATATAGTTGGAAAGCGGGACTCGTAAGTCCTGGATCGGGCTGCTCGTGTGTAAGCACGTGATACTCCGTCGTGGCCGCAAGGGCCTGCCTACGGGCGTGAACGGTGAGAATCGGCCCCCAGGGTGAGCCCGTTTTTCTGTTCCCTCAAAACCTCTTCGACGATGATCTTGTCCTTGATGATGTTGTACAGTTCATCGTCTCCCCGCTCGTACTTCTGGCCCAGGCTCCAGACCACGGCATCCGCTGCCTGAATCCCTTTTTCCTGAACCGAGTCCGCGTGTTCTATCCGGATCAACCCCACCGTTGTCCTCTCCGACGTGCTGGCAGCTCTAACGAGGATGCTTTGCTCCAGTCTATCCCGTAAGCTTTCGTTGGTGTATCGCCGGTCAACGGCCAGCTTGAGCCAGTGGATCGGTGATGACACCGGTGAGCGCCGAAGCGGCCACCGTGGCCGGGCTGGCCAGGTAGATGAACGCCTCCTTGGATCCCATCCGACCCTTGAAGTTGCGGTTGGCCGTCGAGATGGTCATCTCGCCGGGGGCCATGCAGCCCTCGTGCGCGCCCAGGCAAGGCCCACAACCAGGGTTGAGCAGTGTCGCTCCGGCGGCCACCAGGTCACTGACGATGCCCCGCTCGATGGCGGCCAGCAGCACCTCCCGCGAGACGGGCAGCACCAGCAGCCGCACGCTGGGGGCGATGTGCTTGCCGCGCAGGATCTCGGCCGCCGCCGCCAGGTCTTCCAGGCGACCGTTGGTGCAGGTACCCACCAGGGCCTGGTTGATCGGCGTGCCAGCTACCTCGGTGACCGGAACCACGTTGTCCACCGTGTGCGGCTTGGCCACCTGCGGGGCGAGTTCGCTCACGTCGTATTCAACGACCCGCTCGTAGGTCGCGTCCGGGTCGGCGTGAACCTCTTTATAATTGTGCTCAACCCGTCCCTGGAGCCAGGCGCGCGTCGCCTCGTCCGGTTCGACGACCCCGTTCTTGGCCCCCATCTCGGCGGCCATGTTGGTCAGCACCATGCGGCTAGCGATGCTCATCCCCCGGACGGTCTCACCGGCAAACTCCACCGAGCAGTAGTTGGCCCCGTCGGCGCGCAGGTCGCCGATGATGTGGAGGATCACGTCTTTGGCCGACACCAGCTCCGGCAGCGTGCCATTGATGACGATCCGCAGGCTCTCCGGCACGCGCAGCCAGATCTGGCCGGTGGCCATCACCGCTGCCGCCTCTGTGCGCCCGATGCCGGCGGCAAAAGCCCCGAACGCTCCGTAAGTCGGCGTGTGCGAGTCGCTGCCGACGATGACCGCGCCAGGCCAGGCGTGCCCTTGTTCCGGCAACACCTGGTGGCAGATGCCCTCGCCAATGTCGTAGAAGGACGAGATGCCCTGTTCGGCGACGAACTCGCGGATGATTTGGTGATTGATGGCGTAGGTCTCGTTAGCTGCCGGCGTCACGTGGTCCAGCACGATGACGCTGATGTCGGGATCGGCCAACCGCTCGACGCCGATCTGGCGGAACTTCTTGGAGATGGCCGCCGTGTTGTCGTGCGTCAGGAGCTTGTCAGGCCGAACGGTGACGATCTGCCCTGGCACAACGCTGTCCAGCCCCGCCTTGCGAGCCAGCACTTTTTCCACGAAAGTATGTCCCATTTTCTACTCCTTAGCGAGGTTTTCCGCCATCAGTTTCCAGCGTTCAATCGCCCGCCCGTCGGGGGTGAACACCGGATCGCCGATCATCTCCGCCCGCAGGCCGAAGAGCTTGCGCAGGCCGGCGAACATCAGCGCGGTGGAGATATGCGCCGGCACGCCCCCTTCGGCGATGATCCGCTCGGCGCCGGGCAGGATGACGGGTTCGACCATCTCGTACTCCAACTCGTCCTCCGCCGTCTGCCGCACCTCCAGGTCGGCGAAGTAGCCCACGCCTACCAGGTACTCCGCCAGCCCCTCCATGGCCGCCAGCGGCGTGGTGGTATCCAACTCCAGCCGCTCGTGCACCTCGTCGAACAGCACTTCCCCCGCCCGCCAGACCACCTTCCAGGCCTCGTCGCCCCAGTTTTCCCAAATGGCCCGGTAGATGGCGTAGATCTCCAGGTCAAAGAAGGCAGGGTCAATCGGATTCTCGTGCATCTGCTTCTCACCCTCCCAGTGACTTACCGTAGGCGAACAGGTTGCCCGCCTGGAAAATGTCCATCTGCACCTGCGAGAACGGCTGCGCCTGAAAGGTCTTCCCGCCGTTCAGCACCACCTCGCCCGTCTCGAAGTCAACTTCCAACTCAACACCGGTCTTGAATTCGCCAGCCTGCTCGGTGAGCCCAGGCAGTGAGACGATGGGAAAGCCGCTGTTGATGGCGTTGCGCTTGTAGATCGCGCCAAAGCTCTCGGCCACGATGGCGCCGATGCCCAGGGCGCGGAAGCAATCCACCGCCTGCTGCCGGGACGACCCCGCGCCGAAGTTCTTCCCCGCCAGGATGATATCACCCGGCTGGGCCTTCTCAGCGAAATCCTCCCAGCCCCCCAGGTTGCCCAGCGCGTACTGGCCCATCTCCACCACGTCGGTGATGTGCAGGTGGCTGTTGTGGAAGATCATGTCGGTGTCAATGTCGTCGTACAGTTTGCCGTCCGGGTCGGTCAGCACCCAGATGCGGCCTTTGATCTGTGTGGCTTTCATGCTCAATCTCTCCATTTCTACCCGCTGGACATTGGCGTTTTTGTTCGTAGTGACGACTTTAGTCGTTTGTGGGGCAGAAAGAGTGACTGAAGTCACCACTACGAACCCACATCTTCTGGTTGGTTACAGAACTTGAAACCTGGAACTCGCAACCTGAAACCGATACGCTTACGCCTCCGGCACCGTGATCTCGCCTCTGAGTGCGGCCCAGGCTGCTGTCACCGGGCTGGCCAGGTAGGTATCGCCCGCGCCCTGCTTGCCGGGGAAGTTGCGGTTGCTGGTGCTGACCTGCACCTGCCCCCGGCCGGTCATCCCGATCTGGCCCGAAGCGCAGCCGCCGCAGCCGGGGTTGCTGATGATGCACCCGGCATCGAACAGGGTCTCGATCAGCCCCGCGCGCAGCATCCGCTGGTACACCTGGCGGGTGGCGGGCACGACCGAGGCCATCACCCACGGCTGGATGCGCTGGCCCTTCACAACCTCGGCCACGGCAGCGAAGTCCTCGAAACGGCCGTTGGTGCATGAGCCCAGGAACACCGAGTCCACCCGCGTCCCAGCCGCCTCGCGCACCGGCTTGACGTTGGCCGGGTTGGGCGGGCAGGCGATGAGCGGTTCCAGGTCGGTGATGTCCACCACCACGGTCTCGACGTACTCAGCATCGGGGTCGGCGTACACTGCGCCCGTCGTGGGCGGGATGAAGCCGATGATGCCTCCCATCTCAGTCAACTGGCTGGCCAGGGTGATCCGCCCGGACAGGTCCAGGGCATCAATGGCCGGGCCGTAGAATTCCACCGCCCGGCCCAGCGCGCCGCTGGAACCCAATTGGCCCAGCACAGCCAGGGTCAGATCTCGCGCCGTGCACGGATAGCTGACCTCACCCTCGACGATGACTCTCATCGTGGGCGGCACCTCGAACCAGGTCTTGCCCGTCTTGAAGGCGAAGGCGATGTCCTGGTCGCCCATCCCCTGGCCGAAGGCCCCCACCGCGCCCAGGATATTGAGGTGGCTGTCGGTGCCCACGAAGGTGCAACCCGGCACGGCCAGCCCCTCCTCGATGGCCACGTGCGACCCGATGCCCGCGTTCACGTCGTAGACCTTGATCCCCTTCTCGCGCGCCCAAAGCCGACAGATGTGCTGGTTGTTGGCGTAGGGGATGTTTTTGGCCGGCACAACGCAGTCGAAGGTGAAGAAGGTCTTGCTCACGTCGTCCAGCGGCGCGTCGCCGTAGTGCTGGCGGTAGTTCTGCACCACGTTGGCCCCGGCGAAGTCGCGGGCGGTGCGCACGTCCAAATCCATCCAAACGATCTTGCCCGGCTCGACCGGCTCCCGGCTGTGGGCCTGAATGATCTTCTCAATGATGGTTTTCCCTGCCATGACTATGCTCTACCCCCAATCGGAGATTACGGAATACGCAATACGCAGTACGTATTTCGTATTGCGTATTCCGTGACTTATCCTATTTTTGCCACTAGTTCTCTCTTCTCCACCATACGCTGGATGCTGTGGAAACTCATGAAGTCGGCGTGATTGACCAGCGTCGCCTCGGTGGTGCGCTTCACTTTGTCCCCCTCGCCAGCGTGGGCGGCGATGATGTGCTGCACCTCAACTGGCAGGCCACAGCGGGCTGCCAGCTCCAGGCCGGTGAAGGGATGGCGCAGGAGTTTCCCGGCGTAGGTCTGCACCGTCACCCCGTCAGCGCGGTTCTCGTACTCCAGCAACTTGCCGACGTCGTGCAGCAGTCCGCCCGCGACGAGCAGGTCCATGTTCACCGGTACCCGGTCGCCATAAACTTGTGCGAAGACCTCGGCGACCCGGACCGCGCTCAGCGTCACCGCGCGGATGTGGTCAATGTAGGAAGCCGGGCAGGGGTTGATGAGCAAGGTGAAGGGCATCCGGGTCAGGTCGTCCGGCGTCCAGCCGCCTTCTTCCATTGCCGCTTCCCAGGTCTTGAGACACTTTTCGCGCAAGTCAGCGTCTTGAATCAGATCGAACTCAGGGATCAGTTCTAGCAACTTCTCTCGCATTGTCGCCTCCTTATTTTGGAGGTTGGAGATTGGAGGTTGGAGATTGGAAATCCAACTTCCATCTTCCAACCTCTAACTTCCAACGTCCAACGGCCCATCGTACTCATGCGCTGTGGGATGGATGCGGCGCATGGGGCGCTCGCGGGTCTGCTCCTCGGTGACGTGGGCCACCAACCCGGCCACCCGCGCGATGGCGAACAGGCCGTTGCCCATCTCCGGCGGGAAGCCCATCTCGCACAGCACAGTGGCGATGGCCCCGTCCACGTTCATCGGCAGGTCTCTGCCCAGGCTGTCCTTGATCGCCGCCCGCAGGGCATGGGCCATCTCCAGGTACTCGCCGGCCAGCCCCACCTCCTCGGCGATGGCGAACAGCTTCCTGGTACGCGGATCGTCGGTATGGTAACGGTGGCCGTAGCCAGGCACGCGGATCTTCTGGGCGCGGAACTCAGCCATCTTCTGGCGAGCAGCCGTGGCCGCGTCCAACTCCTGGTCGTGCTGGTAGGCCACCAGATCCAGCAGCACGCGCATGCAGCCCTCGATGGCCCCGCCGTGATAGCGGTTGATGGCCATGATGCCAGCCGCCACCGCCGTGGTCAGCGGCGCGCCGCCGGAGGCCACCGTGCGGGCCGCCAGCGCCGAGGGCGGCGTCGCCCCGTGGTCCACGCTGGACACCAGGATGGCGTCCATCATCTTACCGTGGGCCTCGGACGGCAGCTCGCCCCGCAGCACCAGGTAGACCACCTGGCTGAAGGGCACCTGCCCCATCAACTCGTCAATACGGCGGCCACGCACGGCCACCTTGTTCGGTTCGATCTTGGTGATAGCAGTTTTCCAGACGTCCTCAGACATTTCCCCTCCCCATATTGGAAGTTGGAAGTTGGAAGTTGGATTTCCAACCTCCAATCTCCAATCTCCAATTTCTAATTTCTAATTTCTAATTCCCAATTCCCCTCTTTGAGAACCCGCTTCGTGGCCTGGGGCAGATCGCCGAAGGAGTCCACCACCGTAACCCCCACCTGGCGCAGGCGCTTGACCTTGCCCTCGTGGGTGCCGCGCCCGCCCTCGACGATGGCCCCAGCGTGGGAGAAGCGCGTGCCAGACTTGGCCGCCTTCCCGCCGATGAAGGCGATGAGCGGCTTGGTGAACTCGCCGGCCTCAATCAGATCGGCCACCTGCTCCTCCTGCGAGGTGCCGATTTCGCCGAACATGACCACCGCCTTGGTATCGGGGTCCTGCTCGAACAGCCTGACCACCTCAGGATGGGGCAGGCCCACCACCGCATCCCCGCCGACGTGCACCAGCGTCGTCGCCCCGATGCCCTCCTTGGCCAGGTAGTAGGCCATCGAGGAGGTGATGCCGCCACTGCGTGAGGTGATGCCCACCGGCCCCTGGAAGAACCACTCGCGGGCCGACACCGCTCGGCCGCCCATCATGCCCAGCACGCCCTTGTCGGGGCTGAGCACGCCCAGGGTGTTGGGGCCGACGAACCTGGCACCCTTTTGCTTGGCGCGCTTGGAGATGGCCAGCACGTCGTAAATGGGCACGCGGTCGGGGACGATGACCAGCAGCTTGACGCCGGCGTCAATGGCCTCCAGCGCCGCGCCCTTGACCAGCGGCGCGGGAATGAACAGCACACTGATGTCGAAGGGGCCGACCTCCTCCCAGGCCTCCTCGACGGTGTCGAACACTGGCACGTCCAACACCTCCTGGCCGCCCTTGCCCGGCGTCACTCCAGCCACGACGTTGGTGCCGTATTCCTTCATTAGCCTGGCGCGGACCATCCCCTCCCGCCCGGTGATGCCCTGCACCAGCACACGTTTGGTTTGGTCAATCAAGATGGACATGGATTCCTCCCGGTTGGCAAAGATCTACTGCTTGACAGATTGTTCCAACAGTGGTACAATATGATTGAGGAGTGACAGCGTAACTCCGGGGGAATGCTGGCCAGCCCTTGCGGCTGGCCACCCGAGGCCGAGGGCCCAGAGGCCTCGAAACAGGCGCCCCCGGCTGTTGTCGCTCTTTTTTATCCCGTACTTTGCCGATACTCCTCCAACCCCGGAATCGGCAGATCCACGTGCCCGCCGCCCGCTCCCTGGAAGAAGCACTCCACCTCACAGGCCAGGCACTCCACACAGCGGCCTTTCTTGGCCTCCTCAGGGGTGATGTTGAGCACCGGCACGCCGTCCTCCAGCTTGAGTATCTGCCGCGCACACTCCTGGACGCAGATTTTGCTCTCACAGGTGCGGCACACGGCGTGGTCGAAGGTGACCACTCCACCGGTGACGGTCTCGAAGGTGTAGGGCTTCTTCGGTTCGGGACGCGGTGCTGGCGGTGCTACCTCGATCAGCTTCCCCTCCTCAATGAGCGCCCGCAGCCGTTCGGCGCAGAAGTCGGGCGAATCGTCCTTCTTGTAGCCCTCCACCGGCGCGGGCACGCGGCCGTTGAGCCGCTCCAGGATCTCGACCGCCTTGTCCTCGGCGTTGCCGCCCAGGCGAATGACGACCGGGACGTCAATCTGCTCCTCCAGGAAAGCCTTGACCAGCCCGCGCGCCGAGTGGAACTGCTCCTGACTGGCCACCCCCGATCCGGAGCCGAAGTACCCATCAATCGGGCCGACCGAGAGGATGATCCGCGCCGCGCGATAGACCTTGCTGGCCGGGGGATTGCCGCTGGTGTCCACGTAGGTAGCCAGCTTGAAGCCCTGGTTGAGCACGGCGTCCATACTCATCATCGAGCCACCGCCCCCCGCCCCGTGGAAGCCGACGTACCCCTGGCCCTTCTCGAAGCCCTCCGCCATCTGAATGAAGTAGAACGTGCCCCGATAGTCGTTGGCCTCCACGTCATAGGCAACCCGTTCCAACTCGGTAGGCGGACGGTCTAGCTCGCGGGCAAAGGTGATTCCCAGATCAGGGTGGCGGAAGACCGCGTAGTCATCCACGGTGATGCGGCAGTCGGCAGCGTACAATTTGCCGTCTGTGGTTTGCACCAGTGGGTTGATCTCAGCGGCGCGGGCCTCATAGGTGCGGGCCACGTTGTACAGCCTGGCGATGATTCCGCCGATGTCGCGTTGCAGTCTGCCCGATAGCCCCGCCCGGCGAACCAGGTTGCGAGCCTGGTAGGCCATCAGTCCTGACTCGATGTCTACGTGGGTCTGGGCCACCGCCTCCGGGTGCTCGGCGGCGATCTCCTCGATGCCGGTGCCGCCCACGCTGGAGAACAGCACCAGCGGGGCCTGGGCGCGGTCGTCCACGATGACGCCAACGTAGAACTCGCGGGCGATGTCCAGCCGCTCTTCGACCAGCACCTGGTCCACAGTGAAGCCCTTGACCCTCATGCCCAGCATCCCACTGGCTGCGGCCGCCGCCTCGTCGGGGGTGGTCGCCCGCTTGATGCCGCCCATCCCCGCCCGGCCGGTGGTCCAGGCCTGGGCCTTGACCATCACCTCACCACCGATCTCCGCCGCGATGCGCCGCGCTTCATCGGGGGACGAGGCCACCCCGCCACGGGGCACGGGGATTTTGTGCGCCTCGAGGAGCGCTTTTCCCTGATGTTCGTGTAAACGAGCCATGCGTTACTCCTTTTCTTCGGACTACTTATGCAACCTCCGCCTGAACTGCTCGGCCAGGGCGGGCACTACCTCGAAGAGGTCGCCCACGATGCCGTAATGAGCAACCTGGAAGATGGGCGCCTCAGGGTCTGTGTTGATGGCTACGATGCAACCCGAAGTCTTCATCCCCGCCAGGTGCTGGATGGCGCCTGAGATCCCGCAGGCAATGTACAGGTCGGGGCGCACGGTGCGACCGGTCTGGCCCACCTGATGGGCGTAGGGAATCCAGCCGGCATCAACAACGGAGCGCGAGGAGCCCACCGCCCCACCCAAGACCTTCGCCAACTCGAAAATGGGAGCGAAACCCTCAGCCCCTCCCACCCCCCGCCCGCCGGCCACGATGACCTGAGCGTCAGCCAGATTCACCTCGCCCTCCTGGGTGATGAAATCCACCACCTTGCTGGCGATCTCGTCCTCGTCCATGACAGACCTCTCGCGGACGATCTGGCCCTCGCGGCTGGCGTCCATCTCCGGCATCTCGAAGACCCGGTGGCGGACGGTGGCCATCTGGGGGCGATGGTGGGGACAGATGATGGTGGCCATGATGTTGCCGCCGAAAGCGGGACGGGTCTGACGCAGGAGGCGCGTCTCAGGATCAATGGCAAGCTCGGTGCAGTCGGCCGTCAAACCCGTGCGCAGCTTGGTAGCCACCGACCCAGCCAGGTCCCGCCCGCGGGTGGAAGCCCCCAGGATGAAGACCTCCGGCTGGTGCTTCCGAACCAGGTCCACCAGCACAGCGGCGTAGGGATCGGTTCGGTAAACGCCCAGCGTGGGATCGTCCACCAGGAAGACCCGATCAGCGCCGTAGCGGATGGCCTCCTGAGCGATGTGCTCCACATCCTGGCCCAGCACACAGGCGGTGAGGGTGGTGCCCAGCTCATCGGCCAGCTCCCGGCCCTTGCCCGCCATCTCCCAGGAAATAGAAGATGCCTGGCCCCGAAACTGCTCCACCCAGAACCAGACCCCCCGGTAGGCACTCAGATCAACCTCTTCGACCTCCCTCTCCGGCAGGCTGAGGGCCTCGACCGGGCATTCGGGCAGGCAAGCACCACAGGCCGTGCAGGTCTCATCCACCACGGCGATGTCTTCATCGTCCAGGCTCAGAGACCCAAAGGGGCAGACGTCTATGCAAAGCCCGCAGCCGGTACATTCATCGCGGTTGATCTCTAACAAATCACTTCCTCTGCCAACAGCTTCTCAGCCAGCAAGGCCGCCGCCTCCTCGACGGTGTCAGCCCCGATGATCTCGGCCTCCTCCTGGCGAGACGGGGGGGTGAAGACGCGCATCACCCTGGTGGGCGAACCGTCCAGGCCGAATTGGGCCGGGTCGGCTCCCTCCAGCACACCCGCATCCCACAGCGGAATGTCCACCCCCCGCGAGCGGATAACGCCCTTGAAATCGGGATAGCGCGGCTGGTTGATGTCCTTGTTCACCGTGATGACCGCCGGCAGGGCGCTGGCGACGACTTCGCACCCCTCCTCCACCAACCTCTCGACGGTGATGGTCTTGTTCTCGAAATCAACCTGCCTGATCCTGGAGACATAGGTAAGCTGGGGGATTCCCAGGCGGTTGGCGATGCCCGGCCCCACCTGACCGGTATCGCCGTCAATGGCCTGCCGCCCGCAGATGACGAGGTCGTAGTCGCCGATTCGCCTGATGGCTTCGGCCAGGGTATAAGCCGTGGCCAGGGTATCGGCTCCGGCGAAGGCACGGTCGGAGAGCAGGATGGCCTCGTCTGCTCCTGTGGCTAGCGCCTCGCGCAGGGCATCTTCGGCCTGGGGCGGCCCCATGGAGACCACTGTCACCCGGCCGCCGAACTTCTCCCGCAAGAGAAGCGCTTCCTCAATGGCATAGGTGTCGAAGGGGTTGATGATGCTGGGCACGCCCTCGCGGATCAAAGTCCCCGTCTCGGGATTGATCTTCACCTCCGTGGTATCTGGCACCTGTTTGATACAGACTATAGCGTGCATTTCCTCTTTGTGGGACACAGATTAACACAGATTTTCGCAGATTTTTTCCTTTTCATCTGTGTTCATCTGTGCAAATCTGTGTTCTAATTGCCTTCTACTCCAACATCGCCTCGATCTGGGCCATGATCTGGTCGTGGGTGAAATGGCTGAGGGTCATCGTGCCGGAGGGACAGGCCGCCGCGCAGGCTCCACACCCCTTGCACAGCACCTGGTTCACGCCCATGATCCCCTTCCTGACATCGAGGGCCAGCGCTCCATAAACGCAAAAGCTCTCGCAGATGCCGCAGCCAGCACACACCTCCACCTCGACCACACCGGTGACAGATTCGACCTTCACCCTGCCCCGCGACAGAGGGATCATGGCCGACGAGGCCGCGGCCTTGGCCTGGGCGATGGTATCGGGGATGTCCTTGGGACCCTGGCAGCAACCCGCCAGGTAGATGCCATCGTTGACGGTGTCCACCGGCCGCAGCTTGGAATGAGCCTCGGCGAAGAAACCATCGGGGGAGCGGGGCAGCTTCAGCAGTTCGGCGATTCCCTGGGCACCGAAGCGGGGGACAATTCCCGTGGCCAGAACCACCAGGTCCGCCTCCATCTCCATCGGCTCGCCTAGCAGGGTGTCCTCGGCCCGCACCACCACCCTGTCACCGCGCCTGTAGATCTCCGACACGCTGCCCCGACGATACCGCACTCCCTCTTTCATCACCCGGTCATAAAACTCCTCAAACCCTTTGCCAAAGGCCCGCACATCCATGTAGAACACCGTCACGTTGGACTTGGGCAGTTTCTCCTTAACTAGATGAGCCTGCTTGGCGGTGTACATGCAGCACACCCGCGAACAGTACTCGTTGCCCACGCTCTGATCCCGCGAACCAACGCACTGGATGAACACCACGTCTTTTGGTCGGATAGTCGGATGGTCAGGTGGTCGGGTGGTCGGGCCTGCTCCGTTGCCTAACTCCCTCGATAGGCGCTCGAATTCGGGGGCGGTGATGACGTTGGGGTATTGGCTGTAACCCAGCTCAGGCTTGAGGCGGGCATCGAAATGATCGTAGCCGATGGCCACCACAATCGAGCCGACATCAAACTTGATGATCTCCTCCCTGGGCCCGCGCCTGACCTTGACCTGGAAGTTGCCGATGTAGCCCTCAATGTCCACCACTCCCGAAGAGGTCAGAAGCTCAATGTTGGGGTGCTCCGCCACCGCCCGCATCCTGGGGCCCAACAGCTCCAGGCAGCTCTCCAGGGTGGGAAAAGTCCTGTTGAGCTGGGCCATCCGTCCGCCGATGGTCGGCTCCTTCTCCACCAGGTAGACCTTGAAGCCCGCGTTGGCGATGTCCAGAGCGGCTGCGATACCGGCTATCCCCCCGCCGATGACCAACGCTGCCGGGGTGACACCCACCTCCCGCTCCTCCAGCGGCTGCAGCAGAGCGGCCTTGGCCACCGCAGAGGCCACGAGCTGCTTTGCCTTCTCGGTGGCCCGCGCCCTCTCCTTGTGTACCCAAGAACACTGCTCCCTGATGTTGGCCATCTCATAGCAGTAGGGATTGATCCCTGCCTCTTGAACCACCCCCCGAAAGGTCGGCTCGTGCATCGTGGGTGAGCAGGCAGCCACCACCACGTGGGTCAGCTCGTGCTCCCTGATGTCGCTCTTGATGAGCTCCTGGCCAGGATCGGAACACATGTAGGTATAGTCCCTGGCCACCACCACGCTGGGCAGAGCTTGGGCAAAGACAGTCACTGCCTCCACATCCACCGTGGCCGCGATATTGATCCCGCAATGGCATACGTACACCCCAACCCGTGATCCCATCGTCCAATCCTAATTTCTAATTTCTAACTTCCACCCAGTTGTGCTGTCAACGCCGGCACTACTTTGAAGAGGTCATCCACGATGCCGTAGTGGGCCACCTTGAAAATGGGCGCGTCGGGGTCTTTGTTGATGGCCACGATGATGTCTGAGGCCCGCATGCCGACCACGTGCTGGGAGGCTCCGCTGATACCCACCGCCACGAAGAGCCTCGGCTTCACCGTCTTGCCCGATTGGCCCACCTGGCGATCGGGCGGCAGCCAGCCGGCGTCAACCACGGGGCGGGAACCAGCCACCACCCCACCCAGAGCCTCGGCCAGCTTCTCGACCAGGGCCATGTTGTCCCCTTCCTTGATACCCCGCCCCACGGCCACCACCACATCGGCCTGGGTTATGTCCACGTCGCCCACCGCGGCTTCCACGTATTCGATGAACTTTCTGAGCTTGATCTCCTCGGTCAGCGGCGAGTCCACGGCGATGACCTCGCCGCCCAGGGGCTCGCCCTCCTCGAAGGGGAAAGCGGCCTGCCGCGCAGTAACCATGTAGGTGTCGGCCTGGCGAAAGGCGACCCTGGCGCTCACCTTGCCCCCGTACATCTCGCACACGGCGAACAGTTGCCCGTCCTCGAACTCCAGCCCCGTGCAGTCGGTGACCAAAGGCAAGTCCAGTTGGGTCGCCAGGCTGGGGGCCAGATCCATGCCCTGGGCACTTTGCCCGATCAATACCAGGCCCGGCTGGCGCTCGGTGATCAAATGGGCCAGCACCTGCTGATAGGCTGCGGAGTTGAAGTGCTCCAGCTGCTCGTCCTCGACGACCAGAACCTGGTTGGCGTGCTTGGCCAACTCCGTGGCGAAGCCGTCAACGTTGTGACCCAGGAGCACAGCCGCCAGGGGTGCGCCCATGGCCGCAGTCAACTGCTGCCCTTTGCCCAGCATCTCAAGGGTGACATCCCTCAGCTCGCCCCGCCTGTGCTCTGCTAAAACGAATATCTCACCCATTAGACAACCCCCTCGTTTTTGAGAATGGTGGCCAACTCGCTGGATACCTCTTCTGGAGAGCCCTCCAGGATCGTTGCCTGGGCCGTCACCACAGGAATGAACAGCTTGACCAGGCTTGTCCTGGACCCGGCCTCACCAACTGCCTCCTCCGCCAGATCGAGGTCATCCAGGTCCAGCACCTCGATCTGCTTCTTCATGGCCTTCCTGATGCCGAAAATGGAGGCGTAGCGCGGCTCGTTGATGCCCGTCTGGATGGTGAGCAGGACCGGCAGTTCGATCTCCAGCACCTCGTGCAGCCCCCCCTCCAGTTCGCGGTGCACCCTCATCCGATAGGCGAAGGTCTCCGACCGAGCCTCTTCCGCCTCGGTGCTTACCACCAGCGCGGCGTGGGGAATACCCAGCATCTCGGCCAGGGTGACGCCCACCTGAGCAGACCCATCGTCGTCGGCCTGAACGCCGGTCAGCACCAGGTCGTAGTCCATGTCCTTGATGGCTTCGGCCAGGATGCGAGCGGTGACAAAGCCGTCGGAACCCTCAAACGCTTCATCGGTCAGCCGCACCGCTTTGTCCACCCCCTTGGCCAGGCACATGCGCAGCGTCTCGTCAGCCCCTTCTGGCCCAACGGTCAGCACCGTTATCGCGCCATCGAACTCCTCCTTGAGAAGCAGGGCCTCCTCGACGGCGTAGTTATCCGCCTCGCTGATGTCGAATACCAGACCCTCCTTCTTGATGCCCCTTCCGTCATCGCGGATGGCGATCTCCGCTTCCGTCGTGTCGGGCACGTGCTTCACACAAACGACAATGTCCATTTTCCTCCTCCTTCTTTGCCACGAATTACACGAGTTTCACTAATTTTTCCCCTTGGGCTTTGAGCTTTGAGCTTTGAGCTTCGTCATATCGCCTGAGCCACCAGCTCTATTATGTCCAGTACCTCAATCGCCCCCTCCGCCCCCGTGGTCTTGACGGCGTCTTCCAGGGTCAACATGCAGAAGGGGCAGGCCGTGGCGATGACCTCCGCGCCAAGATCGAGGGCGTCCTTGACGCGGGTTTCCGCCAGCCGCTCTCCGCCGCTGCTGGCCTCCACCCACATCCTCCCCCCTCCTCCCTCGCAGCACACGCTCCGCTCCCTCGACCGATCAAAATCCACGAATTGCAGGCCGGGGATGCTCCTCAGTATCGCTCGCGGCTCGTCGTACACCCCGTTCTGCTTCCCCAGGAAGCACGGATCCTGATAGGTGACCACCTTGTTCACCTCTCCTGAGAAAACAAGCTCCCCGCGTTCGATCAAATCGGCCAGGAACTGGGTGTAGTGCTGAATCTCGAAATCCAGACCCTCGTACTCGTTCTTAAAGCTGTTGTAGCAATGGGGAGAGGTAGTCACCATCCGCTTTATGTCGTGCTGCTTGAAGATCTCCAGGTTGTCCTCCACCAGAAACTCGAACAGCCCCTCCTCTCCCAGCCTGCGCATCTCACTCCCGCAGCAAATCTCCTCGTTCCCCAGTGTCCCGAAGTCAACCCCTGCCTTCTCGAACACCTTGACCATCGCCTGGGCCACCGCCTGAACCCGGTCGTCGTAGGCCGGGGTGCAGCCCACAAAATAGACTATCTCCGCCTCATCGCCCTCAGTCAGATTTTTCACGTTCAAATCCTGCGCCCAATCCGACCGTTTGGCCTTGCCCCGCCCCCAGGGGTTGCCGAACTTGAAAGTGCTCTCCAGCGCATCGCGGACGGTGGGCTTGACGCGGCCTCCCTCAGTCAACACGCGCCTCATGCCGACCAGGATCATAGCGGGGTCCAGCCCCTTGGGACAGCGCAAGGTGCAGGTGGTGCAGGTAGTGCAGTCCCAGATCTCAGGCATCTGCTTGACGTCCAGCTTGTCGCGCACCAGGAATTCGTAGATGATGCGCCTGACGTTGAGAGGTGAGGTCAATGCAAGAGGACAACCTGCCGCACATCGCCCGCACTGAATGCATCCCAGCAGATCATATTGTTCTACGAATTTTCGTGTCCTCAGCATGGCGATCCTTTTGGGGATTAGAGATTGGATATTGGATATTGGATATTGGAGATTGGAGGTTGGAAATCCAACTTCTAACCTCCAACTTCCAACCTCCAGCTAAGCCAGCCCCACCGAGCGAAGGAGAGGCCGGGGATCTATGGCATGTCGCTTGAACCAGCTATTGGTAGCCGGCAAATTGAGAGCCAGGCCTAACAGTTCCGTAAAATAGAAACACGGCATCTTGTGGCCTTTCTGGCGGGTGTCCAGATTGATCTGGCACATCCCACAGGCCGTGACGATGCAGTTGGCTCCCGCCTCCTCGGCTGCCTGCACCAGTTTGTTCACCAGCACCACCACCACTTCGCTGCGATTCAGGCTCAGACTGGCTCCGCAGCAGTCCACTATGTACGACCACGACACCGGCTCGGCCCCCATCGCCTCCAGCAGACGGTCCATGATCACCGGATGCTCAGGATCGTCCCAGCCCGTCAGCTCCGGCGGGCGGACGAGCACGCATCCGTAGTAGCTGACCGGCTTCAGGCCCTCCAGGGGTTTCTTGACCTGGGCGGCGATGTCTTCCAAGTCGAGGTCGCAGCCAAAGATCTCCAGCAAGGCCCGGGACCGCGCCTGGCCCGTGTACTCGAAGCCCAGCAGTTCTTCCATCTCTGCCCGCCAGGTCTCGTCCTCTTGGAATCGCTTGTCGGCGGTCAGACAGCGCTGATAGCAAGCTGGGCAAGGGATAGCCATGTCCAGGCCAGCGGCCTGGGCGATGGCCACGTTGCGCCCCGGCAAAGCGGTGGCCAGTTCGTGGTTCAGGGCGTGCGCCGAGGACGCCCCACAGCAGTTCCAATCCGGCAACTCGATGAGTTCCACGTCCAGCGCCTCACACACCGCCTCGGTGGAGAGGCCGTATTCCACAGCCGTGGTGCTCGCCGTACAGCCAGGGTAGTATGAGTACTTCACGGTAGTCTCCTTTTTGAGCTTTGAGCTTTGAGCTTCCTACCGCCCTGCTCTTCTGTAAAGCTCTTTCACTTGACCCATATCTTTGACCCTTTCTGGCAGAATCGGTAGCTTGCGCTTGAGCAGCAGAGTGGCCGCCACATCGTAACTGGAGAGAAGAATGGAGAAGATGTCTCTGCTCCTCAACACGTATTCGGCCAACATGGTGGTCTCGTGCACCCGCCCGAAGATCTTGATGCTGTCCACGAAAGAACGATGCAGGGCGTAGACCTTGGCTTCCGGCGGAGTGTAGCCCGCCTCCAGGGCCATGTACTTGAGAGTATCCATCACTGGAGCCAGGCGGATCCCATTGGGACAGCGAGTGCCGCAGGCCTCACAGCCCACGCACAGCCAGGGAGCCGAGCTCTTGAGCACGGGCTCCCTCATGCCCAGTTGGATCATCTTCAACACCTGGGCCGGCTGGTAGTCCATTACATAGGCGGTGGGACAGCCAACCGTGCACTTCTGGCAATAATAGCAGCGGAACACGTTCTCGCCGCTCCGCCTCTGCACCTCCAGAGCGAAGTTGGAGGTTGGAGGTTGGAGGTTGGAGGTTGGAAGTTGGAGGTTGGAGGTTGGAGGTTGGAAATTGGAAGTTTGACTTTTGAGCTTTGAGCTTTGAGCTTTGAGCTTCATTTATCTTTCTCCCAGGCCGGTTAACTCGTCTTCGCGGAAAGTCGCTACCGGCAACTCCTCTTCCAGGCTCCGGCCAGGCACGTAGTCGAACAGGGCCTGCACCTTCTCTCCCACCGCGCGGAAGATGGTAGCCACGGGCAAGTCGTTGGGGCACGCGCTCTCGCACATCCCGCATCCGACGCAAGACGTGGCCATGTGATTGAGCCGCGTCAACTGGAAGATCAAGGTGTCGGTGGGCATGCGGATGGAGCCTTTGCGCATGGCCCATCGGAAGTACTGGGCGGATGCGTGGTCGAAGGTGGCCGTGCGGAAGATGCACTCCTTGCAGTAGCATAAGGGACAGGCCACCATGCAGTTGTGGCAGCGAATGCAGCGCGAGAACTCGGCCAACAGGCTGGGCATGTCCACCACGTGCTGGCGAAACTCGGCGAAGCGGCGGTCGCGCTCGGCCGTACGTTCCGCCACCAGAGCGTCCACTGCCCTCCCTCGGTCCCCCCCAACTCTGGGGGGGAAGCCAGCCTCTACTTCCTCTTTACTTAGCTCCAACTGCTCGGCCAGTTCATCGCTGGCAGTGATCAATATCTCGCTGTCCGTATCCAGCCCAATCAGGCCCAGGGCCAGGTCAACGCCCTGGGGAACAGGATACTCGCACATCTGGCAGGCCACCCGGAACTGATGGCCCTCGTGCGGCGCGAGGTGGCCGTCTTTGGCCTGCGCCAGCAGATTGACAGACAGATCGCCGTTGCTACTCGCTGCCAGGTCAGCATAGTCGTTCATCTCGTAGGTGCCCAGGCAATCCACCCCGATGAGGACCACGTCATCCAGGCTGGCCTGCTGAAGCTTGACCAACTCGATCAGAGCTCTGACCTCGCAAGAGCGCAGCACCGCCCCCAGCCGGCCCACTGCTCCGGTGGCCGTCAGGTCCGACACCAGCTTGGCAGAGTTCACTGGCAGCACCGGCGCAATGGGATCAACGTTCTCCAGCCTGGCTGGATCGGTGATCAGGGTCTGGACGACGTTATCGCCGGCTGGCGTGCGCCGGGGCACCAGCAAGGCATCAACGATCCCCTTTTCCAGCAACCCTCGCAGGAAGCCGGTCATCGTGTCCAGAACACCGTCTTTTACTTCGAGTCTGTAATGATTATTCATCTTCCGATTCCTATTCCCCTTGCCCCATCAAGTGAGGCGTTTGTTACTCGTTATTCATCGCCTGATGCTGGCGATGTGCGTCCTTACGGAATAAAATCCATTCCTCTAAGCTTGTTTTTCGCACCTTACAAATGACAAATTAGCGGTAATCGAGCCTACTGCAGCTGCTTGTTGAGCCCCAGGTTGGCTACAGCCTTTCCCAGAGCAGGCTCGGCGCAAGCGAAACCCGCTGATTCGGCTCGCTATGCGGTTTTTTAGCCCCTGCCTCTCACTGTTGACAGGGTGGAACAGCACCGATGTCTACCGGTGCTAGAAAGCTTGCTCTGGGGAGCAGAGCGGGGGTAAGATAAGCTGACCTCCCAACGCACCACCGGTAGTCAACCCGATTGTTTCTAGTTGGGTGGCTCCTGCGAGTCCCATTCGCTGCAGGATGTCTTGCTGACGTGGAGTGAGTGGCATACAACGGTACAGAGTGTATCGGAGAATAGTAGACAGATCTCTGCTAAGTGCACTTGGGGCTTTTTTTTAACATAAGTAGCTCTTTTACATCTGAATAGCATCTCTTTCCTGCTGGTTATCGCCT
>DAOUDK010000017.1:0-11121 GCA_034431315.1 Anaerolineae bacterium | reverse complement strand
AAGGGTCGATCAGCGGCCATTTGTGGGGATTTATAGCCACAAAATAGCCGTAAATGCCCGTTTTGTGGGGCCATGGCCCAGATTTGCGGCACAATTAGGACTTTTAAAACACGCTCTAAGGCATGATCCTGTTCAGCGACCTTAGTGCATCGCCAGCCCAATCACCGAGCGCTTCTTCCAACACTCCCAGAGTGTCACCAACCTTTGATGTCAGATCTCCAGTCTTATCAAAAGTCTCAGTATCCAGGCCAGTTGGATCGACGTAGATCAACGGATTGTTGCCGGCGTAAGCGTAGACGTTGAATGATTGTGGGTGGTCCAGCCCACGTTCAGGGTTGTGCAGCCACAGCGGGTCGACTGAGATGAAGTGACCCACAACTTGGTCGTAAAATCGCGCCCCGTAATAGTACAGCCCACTCGCATCCAGCTCCTTGCCTGTGAACCGATACCGGACCCTCCCTTCATTCGTTTCGTAACGCGTCAGGCCATAAGGGTAGTAAGCCACTTCGGAGACCACCTGGCCAGTTGTGTCTAGCAGCAGGCTGGTGCCCCCAAGATGATCGGATAGGTACCATCGCGTCTCGGCTGAAGTGCCTTGGTTAGCGTCCTCGCCCAAAGGAACATCACTACTGAAGCCATGTAGCAGCCGGACCGAGTCGAAGGGGGTGGTCATACGGGCCATCCGCTTTTGGTCATCGAAGATGAACTGCACCAACTCATCTCCCTGCAGATCACAATAACGTCCCGCGTAGAGGGTAGTCGTCATCACCTCACCGCGTTGGACGGTCTGATGCGTGCGCTGCCCGCCGGAATCGTAGACGTAGGTGGAGGTCGTGTCGCCATCCACCACCGAAATCAGCCGGTCAAGCGGATCCCAAGTGTAGGTCGTTTCGCCCTTGCGAACGAGGTTGCCGTTGGCATCATATTCATAGGTGACGCCCGCCGCGGAAGTCAGAGCGTGCGGCCCGGCCCCGTTTTCACCATAACGCATCTCTCCCAGATTGAGGCATGGCTCGGCGGCGGTGCTGGTCTTGCGGATCATGTTGCCGATGCTGTCGTAGACGTAGTCGATCTGGCCGTAGGTTCCGGCCGCGCCGGTCAGGCGGTAGAGGCTGTCGTAGCCGAAGGTCTGGGTCTGGTCGTTGGCGGCGCCGCGGTCGGGACGGGTGTCGGTGATGGAGACGATGTTGCTGGCACCATCGAAGGCATAGGCCAGATCCTGGAGTGCGGTCTGACCACCCGTGCTCTGCAGATGCTGCAACCGCAGGCGCTCGTCATAGTCGTAGCCGGTGACAACCCCATTGGTATAGGCGATAGACGCCCGCTGCCCCGATGCGGTGTAATCCATGTCGTCCACAAAGCCTGGAATGCGCTCCAGCAGCCCCTGGGCGTTGTACTCGTAGCTAACAGTGCTACCGTCGGGGTAGGTCACTGCGACCAGACGGTCCATGGCGTCATAGGCCATACGCGTGACGAATTCCAGACCCTCGTCGGCAAAGCGCCGGATGCGCCCGGTGATGCTGCCCCGAGGATCGTAAGAGAAGTAGACGGCGCCCGCCTGATCCTCGATCCAGGTAACCTGGCCCAACGTGTTGCGAGCGTCTGGGTGCTGCGGCGAGAGGTCCGCGTCATAGTGGTAGATGGCGTTGTAGACGTCGGCACTGCCGTCGTTCATCTCCCAGCGTTCGGAGAGCAGGCGGCTAGCGACATCGTAGGTGTAGTGAATGACCTGGCCCTTGGCATCGCGCGTCCGGATCAGGTTTCCGACATCGTCGTACTTGTAGAACATCTCACCCCGATCTGGATCATCCATGTAGACTTTGCGCGAGAGGGCGTCGTACTGCATGGTCTTGACATTGCCCTGAGCATCCGTGATCTGGATCAGGTTGCCCAAGGGGTCGTAGACATAGCCGGTGTCATAGGTCTCGACCGCGTCATCGACGATGTTGACCTCCCGCACGCCGACCAGCCGCTCCAGGCCGTCGTGGGTGAGGGTCTTGGGCGTGTCGAAATGAGGCGAGGCCGGCGTGTTGTCCTCTTCGTCGTACTGCACCTGGACCAGCGGACGGTGTGTGACCGAGGTGAACGAGCCATCGGGGTTGACCGTGCGCACGATACGCCCCAGTGGGTCGTAGTGTTGGGTGGTGTGGGGCAGAGCCGTGTCAGGCGGCGTATAGTCGAAGGTATCATCGAAATATGGCAGGAATTGATCACGCGCGCCCTGCCGGGCATTGAAGGTGGTGACCTCGTCCACCACCACCTGTCCGTCTTCGGCCTCGCTGCGCGTCTGTAGCTTGCGGCCCAGCCCATCGAAATAACTCACGCTCAATAGCACGTCCGCTGATCCGGAACGCTCGCGCTGGGCAGTGGTGATGGAACTGCGCGGGCTGCCCAGCGTGTAGGTGAACTGTTGCGTGGGCAGCGCCAGCGTGTCCCCAGGCAGCACGATCTTGGCCAGGCGTCCAAAGGTGTCGTAGGCGTAGGTCAATACGTGGCCGTTATAATCGGTGGCGCCGGTGACCTGCCCGAAACCAACGCGGTACGACGCTGCATATGAGAGCGACTGCCCATCCCCCAGGTGAAGCCGCTCGACTACCGGGAAGGTGTGCACCAACACATCGTACTCGACCGTGGTAAGGTTGCCGTTGGCATCCATGATACCCACCACATTGCCGTAGCTGTCGAAGGCCTGGCGCTGGGTGGGGATGAAGCGGTCATCGCCCAGCGGCCCCAGGCTCTCCTCCTGGCGCGACAGGTCGCCGCGCGTCACCTCCCCCAGCGGCAGGCCAACGTAGGCTTCGCCATCGTAGTACAGGCGGGCCTCGCTGACGAAGTTGCCCTCGGCGTCGGTCTGCCGCACGCGCGCCGGCGCGTTCACGATCCAGGCGTCCAGGTTACGCGCGTACTCGGTGTAGGTCAGGATCTCGTCATCGCCGCAGGTGACATCACCGCCGCATACCTGGCCGTAGGTGAACGCCTGTATCAGGTTGCCGTACTCGTCGCGGTCGAAGGCCTGGCGCAACTGCACCGGCGGGGGCTGGTTTTCGTGGACGTAGGTGTCGGTCTGGGTGATGAAGGAGTACGCCACCCGCCGTCCCTCGCCGCCGTTGTAGAGCTCGCGCGTGGTTAGTTGGTTGACGTCACGGCGGTAGCACTCCCCAAAGACCTCCGAGGTTTCAGGAGCGGCCCTCACCCCCCTGGCCCCCCTCTCCCAACCCTTCGACAAGCCCCTGGTACTGCGTCCCAGGGACGAAGTGCTCAGGACGTCGCTCTGGGAGAGGGGGGGACTGGGCTCCCCTCCCCCACTTCCCCCCCAGAGTTGGGGGGGATTGAGGGGGGGCGGGGAGGGGCCGGGGGAGGGGGCCAGCTCCGATGCGATCCTGCCGGCCAGGTTCACAAGCGAAACCTCGGTGGTCTGGACGCCTCCAGAGACGTCACATTGCCCACCCTCGCCCAGCACCGTCGCCTCCAGCAGCAGCCCCTTGCGGCTCTCCTCTTCCGCGCCGGTGTCATACACATAGCGCGTGACGGTAGTGGCCGCCGTCTCGTCGCCGTGCGCGATCATCTCCGCGCGCTCAAAGCCCCGGAACTCCTTCTGCGTGCCGTCGTAGTAGCCGTCTCGGTACGTGTAGTCGATGACGTAATCATCGCCGCTGTTGGCGTCGTGGACGGTGACACGGCTCACGACCTGCACCGGGAAGGGAAGCGTGGTCTCCCAGGGTGTGCCGGCGTCCCAATCGGCCACGTAGTAGTCCGTTGACGGCTTGTAGTCAATGGTGATGGTGCGCCCCAGCCCGTTGTCTACGCTGCGCAACAGCAGGGGCTGCATGCCGGTGGAGAAGTCCACGTACTGCATAACCTCGTCAGCCGGCGCCGGGTAGCGGCTGAACAGCAATTCGCTAGCCCCATCCCCATCCATGTCCGCCAATCGCACCGCCGTTCCGCCCAGATAGGCGGGCGTGCCGGTCAGTACCACCTCCGGTGCAAAGCTGTTATCGCCGCGATTCAGCCAGTAGGCCACCGTGCGATGCCCCGGCAACACCAGGTCGTCCAGCCCGTCGTTGTTGAGGTCACCCAACTGGATCCTCGTGTCCAGGCTGCCGATCCCCGTCGGCGCTCCCCACATGATCACGCCCTCGCCGTAGTCGCCGTTGCCGCTGTACGGGAAGTAGACCACCAGGCCGTCGCGCACAAAGACCAGGTCCTGCAGCCGGTCGCCCGTCATGTCGCCCAGCTTCACCCGCGGGTTGGAGAACACCAGCGGCGTGCCCACCGCCAGCGCCGGCGCCACGTAGTCCGCCGTTTCGCTCCACGTGTCGTCCTCGTGGGCCAGCCAGATGTAGTAGCGGCTGTCGGTGGTGAGCATGAAGTCCACGCGCTTGTCGTTGTTAGCGTCAAACAGCCGCAGGTTGGGGTCGTTCACGCCAAAGTGCGGGGTGAGGTTGTAGTCCACCCGATCATCTTGCTCCCAATAGCGCCCGGGCTGTCCGTCGTAGTAGTAAAACGGCGCCCCAGACGTGCTCCCGGCCTTGATTAGAAAGTCCACCTGCCCGTTGCCATCCATGTCGGCCATCCGCGCGCTCGGGCTGGAGAGACGGTCAACCGGCGACTGCACCGGATACTCGGGCGTCGCCTGCCAGCGCCCCTCACCTCGGTTGAGGTAGAAGCGGTGGCCGCCTGACGGCGTGTACACCACGTCGGGCAGCCCGTCGGCGTTGATATCCACCAGATCGGCATCGGGACTGGTGAGCCCGATGGGTGGCGGGTTCTCCATCGACACCACCGCATAGGCCGAGGGGTCAAACTCGGTGTAGGTGAAGGTGAAGGGCGGCAACTCGCTGATGCCATCGTCGCCGATCTGCGTGACGGTTTCCAACAGCGAGTGCATACCGGTGGAACCCTCGGCGACGTAGCCGAAGTGATAGGCGCGCACCAGCCGGCCCAGCGCCCATACCTGGGCGTCGGTACACCGCAAGGCGACGGAGATTGGCGCGCGGCTGCGGCGGTCGGTGAAGAAATCGGGGCGCGGCTCGTAGTTGAAGACCACGGCGTTATAGCGCCCGTCGCTGCTGAAGTTGTAGCGGATCTCGCGCAGGTAGGTGTAGCCGCTGTCCTGAATGTAGAAATACTGGATCTCGTTGCCGTGGGTGTCCACCTGTCGCTCCAGGCGCCAGCGGAAGATGCCGAAGCCATTGGTCACCCGCGCGTCTGCGGTCTCGCCAAAGACGTGGCGCGTGCCGTCGGGCGTGTGCGCCTCCCAACCGCCGCCGGCCAGCCGGCGGAAGCGCATGAACGAGCCCTCGTTCTCGAAACGGTAGTCGCCGTTGTCGAGGGGCACCAGCTTCTCGCCGTTGCTGTAGATAAAGCGGTCGGCGCTGTCCACGTAGCTGGGCAGGCCCTCGTCGGTCAGGCGCTGGATGTGGGGCACGTTCAACCGCCAGCCCATACCCCAGGGGCCGTTGGCGTTGCCGCCGTTGTAGATCAGCGCCAGATCGGGCTGAAAGCCCGCCACGCCTGGTGCGACCGTGAACTTGACCGAGTAGCTGCCTGTGCCCGTGCTCAGGTCTGGCTCGAAGGACTCCCCAAGGCCCTCGATTGAGCCAGGGCCCGAAGGCAGCGAGATGACCTGTGGGGAGACCCCGGACTTGTCCGTGTCGCCGTCGGCGAAGGCGACACTGCACGGGAGCAGAAGGAATGCGGCGATGATGATGAGGAGAATCGCGGGCAGGAGGATATGGTAGAGCCTTCGGCCTTGCTCAGGACAAGCGACGAAGGACGAAGGACCAACGACCAATGACTCACCGGCATCTATTCGTTTCATCCCGAAATTCGCTGTTATATTCATTCACCACTACCGATCAAACTCCGCCTGCAACCTGAGCGCATCCATCTGGGCTTCCTTCGCACGACCGGGTACTGCAATACCCGTCGTGTCCATGAGGATCTCGATGTCCTCGATCTGGGTGATGTCCAACTCGGCGTTGAAGGGCGAACCTGGATCTATGCGCAAGGTCCAACTGGAAGCCGCCACGCTCAGGTTGAAAAGCGCGCTACTGGGAGTGCCCAGGCCATTGTCGTTCACACTGGAAAGAATTACTGCTGTTCTCGTCTTGTTCTCGAATACGGGTGGCACGACATACCCAGACAGCCTGGCGTTACCAGGGGTATATTCGACAATCTCCCTGTCAGCCGTCCGGTATGAAGCGTGGCCGCCATGCGTCAGTATGACTTCCGGCGTGCCCGCGTCGACAAGTTGCCACGTCAGGATATTTATGAACAAACCCTGCGTGCCTGGCACGCCCACTGGCAGCCCTACGCCCGCGATGCGGTTGTTCCAGATGTTGGGGCTGAAGATGCTTATCCCGCCCTCTTTCTGCACCAGTAGTGAAGTCGTGAAAGGGAACTTGAGCGTGTCTGAGATAACATGCTGCTGCAGAAACTCCTGGAACAATTGGTAGCGCAACTGCGCTCGTTCGGTTGGTGTCATGCTGTTATCAGGGTCAAGGTTCTCGTCAGAAAGCCCTAGCAAGTCCTGGGCAATCGAAATGCGGTAGGGGTAGCGGTTGCGAGCACCCGTCCCACCACCTAACGCCAAGTACAACTGGGTCAGGTCGATTAGGAAGTTGTCAATATCGTCTGCTGTGCGGGCCTTGAAGATGTTGTTGATGAAAGGCGGAGGGGCCAAGAACTCGTATTCCAGGGCCTTAGCCGTCAGGTAAGCAAACTGGGCCGCCTCGCCATGGCTACGTGCGGCTTCGACGGTCAGCGTGTCACGCAGGATGCGATAGGCTGGGTTGTTGAGGTAGCTGTCACGCACATTCTGTTGCGCCTTTGCACGCAAGTTGAGCCGCCAGCGATATGTCTCCACGAGATGGTTGTGCTCGGCCGCCAGGCGGTTGTACTCGCCGATGGCGATGTCCATTTCAATCATCAGTTCAGCCTGTTGCAGCAGCAAGTTGCGGATGGCGGCTTCGCTGTTGGCCCCCACGATCTGGGCCTGGGTTGCCGCCTGTTGCACGTCCCGCAGGCCGTTCAGCCGGCCAAGTTCTTCCTGGGCCGGATCCCATACCGTGGTCATTGATGTTGTATTCGACCATGAGTGGCGATAGCCACCGAACACTGAATGGCTGCTTTCTACTTTTCCTCCCCACGTCGTTGGTGGCCAGCCAATCGAGAAAGATACTGTTGTTCGAACATCAGCGCCGACATACCATTCACCTGTGCTCGAATCCACTTGAGCCTCAGTGACTCGATAAGAGTTGAGGATACCCCTGGCATACTCGATTGCTGCCAGCACCTCTGCACCTTCGAGTGTGATCTCGATGACCCTCCCTGCGCGTTCTTCCTCGATCCGGATTTGCTCCGGTACGTTCTGCAGTCTCTGGTAGACTAACACGATGCGGTCTGCTGCGGTTGCCATAGCCAGGTAGTTTTGTTCCATCAAACCGCCATCGCAGTCTGGATTGACGAGTTCGCCTTCTTCATCTCTGTCACACCCGCAGGATTGATAATCATCACTCTGGCCTTCCGCACCACACAAATCAAACAGTTGACCGCCATACGTCACGCGTAGGTGTTGCAGTTCCGTATTCAAGTTTGTGGCATTGTGATCGAACTCGCGCTGGGCATCCCGCGCTTCTTGTTCGTCACGATCTGCATCCGTGTAGAAACCGCCCTCGCCATACATGAGGGCACGCAGGTCATCGTAGGTCTGAAGCGGCACGTAATCATCCTTGAAGCCAAACGGGTTGATGCCGTCGTGAATTGCCTGCGCCTGCGCCCCTAGCTGGCTCAGGTTGGTCATCATCTCCCACCCACCGTTATTGAGGAAATTGGCGTCGCGTTCCGCTGCTTTGTAGGCCAAGGCCAGCGCCTGAACGTATTGCTCAGTGAAGGCTTGAGCGTAGATCGCCAATGCCTCATCCTCCCTCCCCAGTTGGCGATGACGGTTGGCGATCTCGCCGATGGCCATCACCATGCGCTCGCTGGTAATGCCAAATAGCTCAAATTCGCGGTTGGTGAAATAGTCGCCGATGTACGCTCCGCTGGGTCCGCCGAAGTCGGCGTTGAAGGCGTGGGCCAGCACGTCAACCGCCATGGTGAACTGTTGCAGAGCTTGTTCCAACTGGGCGATCTCTTGCGCCAGGATGAGGTCTGCGTTCACAGCATCACCGCTGAATCGGTAATCCAGCGCGTCAACCAGGAATTCGTTACCGAAGATCAGGTGTATGTTGGCAATTTCGCGCGTGGCTTCCAGGACCCCTTCTCGACCAATCACCCGCACATTGATATCCTGTCCATCTACATCGATGTCAGTGTCCACCGGCTCGGCGAGGGAGAGAAAGGCAAATAGCTCTCGGGCGCGGATCAACTGGCTGCGAATGTCTGCATTCGGGTTAGGCCATTGTGACTGGTCGGCCCCAGGGCAGTAGCCCTGCTCGTCAACCTCGTCGTAATTGGCGCAGAACCTGTAAAACAGTTCGCCGCCGTTATAGTTTCGATAGTTCTCCAATGTATCCTCAATCACCGACCCGTATTCACAGGTCTCCGGACGTTCCCAGCAGTCGGGCGGCGGTTGTATCTGAATTTCGGTCGCCCGGAAATCTGCTCCGATGTCCAATAGCGCCTGAGCCCGGTCATATACGTTTTGATAGTCCTGGCGCGCCAGATTGGATGGTGGCCTGCTGGCGGATTCTAGGCTTCGCCCGCTGGTGTCCTCGGCGAACCCGCCCACAGCACTGCCCCCTGGCTCCGTGATGGTGACGTTTCCCGCCGGATCGGACATATCGAAAATACGATCGCCCAATTCGCCGGCCCAAGTGGTGGCAGAGAGAGCCAGCACAAGCACGACAATGATGGCCAAAGCCTTGCGAGTTGTCTTATGTTTCATGGGACAATACCCCCCTCTTTGACACGATGCATCTTGGCATAGACATACGGGGTCCCTCTTGGCGTCACAGATCCAGCATATAGGGCGCGTGCCACAGGACTTTAGTCCGGGTCATTCATAGTACGTGATCCTGGTCCTCCCCACTCCGCGATTTCTTTCCTGAAGCAGACGATGTCTACATCGGGGTTCTCATTACTGCCCGACCCGCTGTGGAATTGGACTCTGGCACGCCACCATGAACCCGAGACATACGTCCAAACCATGTTTACGCCCGAGCCGTCCTCTTTAAAGTCATAGTGAGTTGACCACCCGGTTGCCACGCAATGGTAGTCGTTTGCAGACACTTCTGTAGAGAAGTCGGCGTCATTGCCCCTATTCCTGAACCTTTTGATCAATATTGGTGCTTCCCCGCCGATGCCGACGCCGACGTTGCCCGAAGAGTCGAGAGTCAGTCCGTCCACACCAGACGAGCCACTATCTCCATACTGGAGTATCACACCATTTGATCCATTCAGAATGAGCCATCCATTTGAAGCAGCGCCGTTATCGACAAAGTTCTCTTTGTTAGAGATGTACGAATTGTTTCCGTCCTGTCGAATGGTAATAGCTTTGTCCCCGTACCAGACGCTGATGTCTCCCCCGGTGAACTTACCGTCTCCGGCGACTTCAAGTTTTTCACTTGGACTCCAGTTCCCGATGCCGACGTTGCCCCCCCCTCTTATGACCATTGCAGCCTGTTCAACGCCGTCTGCACCTGTGTTAACGAAAGCAACACCGCCATCAGGGTCATCTTGGTTGCCATCCGTCTTCTCAATCACAAGTGCATCCTGATAGGTTCCAAAGAAATCAGCGTCGTATCGTAGCCTAAAGCCGTCACCGGAAGGCGTGCCCAAAGAGTTGTTCCCACGAAACAGCATAGTTTCTGCATCAGGGTATATGCTGCCTGCGACATGCAAGACTGATCTTGGAGACGTCGTGCCGATGCCGACATTGCCATCATTATCCACAAACACGGCATCCTGGGGATCATCGTCTGGGGCGTTAAGAGAGGACACATGGTCGGCAGTGATGGCATATGGAACACTGGCAAAGCGCTGCCTCGGCACCATCTCGTCGTAGGGATCCACAGTCACGCCGATAAAGCGATCAGGATCCGTGAACAACGTCGGTGAGATAGGTTCTGTATTCCCCAACAACACGCTAAAGTGGCCGCTGCGGACGGTCACGCTGATATGGTCTTCGGACCACAGCTCAGCTCCAACAGGGGCAGCCAGATCGTCGTATATACGGAAGGTCATAGTGTAATGGCCGCTCAGGAGGTTGCCTTCCGCATCCCTCAAGTTGCCCTGGTAGTTGATGTACGGCGGCGTGGTCGTGCTGTCCACGGCCAGCATCGGCGCGCCCTGTGGGGCTTGGGCAGAAGCAGGCGCAATGATCCCGCTCAGGGTGGCGCCCCACGCCAGGTCACCGTTAAGCATGGCCAGCCCACCATTCAGGGCCAAGAACGCAATGGTTGCAAAGCCAATCACCTGCGCAAGGGTCTTGATCTTGTCGAATATCATTTCTTTGCCTCCTTTTTTATTCGCTAACATTGACTGCTTAATCTAGTCGTCAGGCGATCGACGCGGTTCACCAGCGGCTGGAGCATGGCGTAAGCCGTCTGGTGCAACCGTCTTGTTATGCGCCGCATCAAAGTTCATAGGATGTGCTCAACTTCACCTCGTCATCGCCCCAAGAATCCGAACCAAACGCAATCAGTTCGCTGCCTTTGGTCACGATGCCGTCTACGCAGTTTTCGCAAGCGACCTCGCCGTCGTCTGACTGAAAACCGGACTCCCAGGTCAATCTCAAGGAGAAGCAAGGCGATTCTGTCTCGCACCGAGGACACGACCGAGCGGGATCACGCTCCAATCGCGTGACGCTCACTACACGGGCAAATCGAAAGAACTCGCCCCAAGGTGTCCCTTCTGGACGAATTGTGCCGCCCACCACAAGTTGAACAACTGATCCAGGAAGTGTGGGGACAACCTCATCAAGTGTCCCTCCGAGGAAACCCTCAACTTCGATCATTTTGTGCTCGCTCATAATTCAGTACACAATGCGCATAACATCTTGCTAAGCCTGTCTTCGACACATCTACACGAAGTCCAGTTAACTACTACCAGTAGTATGGTTTGTTGGAAGTTGTACTAAATGTAGCAATGGAGTCAATCTGATCGCCGTTCGGCCCG
>DAOUDK010000016.1:0-18124 GCA_034431315.1 Anaerolineae bacterium | reverse complement strand
TCCATTGACCTTCGTTGGGCTCCACCACATCGACGGGGCGACGTCAGCAGCAGGGTTTATGAATGCCACATTGGCCTCGCCCTGATAACCCTTTCAACAAAGTGCGGAATGCAAGTTATAGGCTGCTTGGGTCGAGGCGGGCAAAGACCGCCCGTTGTCGAAACCAAAGGAGGATGATTTGCCAGCAACGACCATCAGCGTAAACGGGTCTCATTATCAGATGGGACAGCAACACGGATTTCAGGTCAGGGGATTGCGTCCGCTAATCGCCGAGGCCATCGAAGCACGCTTTAGCCAGATCGAGCAATATGGTCCCGACGCGCGCTTCGAGGCCCTGCTGCGAGAGACCCGCGAGTTGCTTCAAGACATTGACGCCCCGCTGTTGGCCATGATCCGGGGGCAGGCCGAGGCGCTGGAGTTCGAGTTCGACACGTTGCTGCGCTACGACCTGGTGACCTACCTGCTCGACTATTTGGTGACCCGCAAGTGGTTCGACAGTAGGCGAAGCGACGCTCACCACAAGCCTCCGGGTACTGAGGGCTGTACCACCTGGGCCGCCACGGGGTCGGCCCCTGCCGGTGGACAGCCCATCCTGGTCAAGAACCGAGATAATCGCCTGGAGCGGTTGCCTCTACAAATCGTGATCCACGCCACGCCCGAGGCCGGTTATCGCTACGTCTGTAGTGGCAGCGCCGGCAGCCCGGGCGTTTTCTGTGCCGGGATCAACCAGGCAGGGCTGGCCGTCGCCGATACCCACGTCTGCTCCACTGACCTCGGCCCTGGCCTGCCCGACTATTCGCTGATGATGCACATTCTGGAAGCGCACGACAGCGTGTCTTCGGCGCTGGATTACCTGCGCTCCGTGCCTCGCCAGGGGCGAAACAACCTCATCCTGGCCGACGCCCAGGGCCGCCTGGCCGTCTTCGAGATCGGCCACCGCAACTACGGGTTGTTCGAGACCCACGATGGCACCCTGGTGAGCACCAACCACTTTGTCAGCCCCGAACTGCGGGATTGCTTCGTGAACGCCAATCCGCCGCCGAAGAGAGGCAACTCGTTCCGCCGCTACGAAAGAGTGACCCGTGAATTGAACGCTGCTTTCGGCCAGATTGACGTGCCCTTTGCCCAA
Source organism: Anaerolineae bacterium (assembly GCA_034431315.1). Lineage (GTDB taxonomy): Bacteria > Chloroflexota > Anaerolineae > VGOG01 > VGOG01 > JAUWOY01. The sequence continues at coordinate 16,995 of DAOUDK010000016.1, read as the reverse complement.
CGATTGATGGCCAGCCACGATACTCCCATCTGTCGCCACGCGGTGGCCGGCAAGGATTCTGCTACTAACTCGACGAGTATCTTTTTGCCCGTGCAGCGGACGATGCTTTTCTGTCACGGGCTGCCCTGCCAGGGGCAGTATGACGAATTTGTGCTCTGATTCATGCGGTCATTTGACCTTTTTGCAAAGTGCGGATATACTACTCACTACAGCAATGGAAACTGCCTCAATATCAACCTCGGGGTGAATTCTTAGAACCTTGGGTGCCCGAAGTTGCTCTTCAGTTGTGGAAACGCGCGCTGGGACTCACCGAGAGGGTTAGCGTACTGAATAAGGAGGGATGCCTATCGCACAGAAATATCGGGTTTTCGCGTTAGTCTCAAGACTCAAAACAAAAACTAAGGAGGTAAGAAATGTCTAAGAAGACGCTGTGCCAACGAGTTGGCCTGAATCTGGTTCTAACACTCGCCATGCTGCTGCCCCTGGGGCTGAGCGTGGCCAGTGCCGCTCCACCAGCCCAGCAGGAGATGACCTACACGGTCAAGCTAGGCGACAACCTCTGGACCCTGGCGGAGAAGTACCTGGGCAGCGGCCCGGCCTATAAGACTATCGTCAGCGCCACCAACGCCAAATACGCGGGGGATCCCAGCTTCGCCTACATTGATAACCCCAGCCTGATCCATCCTGGTTGGAAGTTACTCGTCCCCGGCGCCGAGGAGGCTGCGGGGCTTACGGCCCCTGAACCGACGGGCCAGATCATTGTCGCGCAAGGGGGAGACCCCAATACTCTTGACCCCAAGTACCTCAAGGACAATACGACACAGAATGTCCTACGCTTGATGTTTGACAGTCTCTTCCATAGAGACAACAACATGCAGATCGTTCCCTGGCTGGCCACTTCCTACGAGAACCCCGACGAACTCACCTGGCGCTTCCACCTACGCCAGGGAGTAAAGTTCCACAATGGGAACGACTTCAAAGCCAACGACGTCAAGTTCACTCTCGGTCGGCTGGTCGAAGATGACTCGCAGTTCAGTACGCGAAAGTACGTGGACAGGGTCGAGGTCGTAGATGACTACACCGTGGACATCATCACCATTGACCCCTACGCGGCCTTTATGACCAGAATCGTCCTCTGGCACATGACCGATGAAGAGTACTTCAACGAAGTCGGGGCGGAAGGGGTTGCCAGTAACCCCGTCGGCACCGGCCCCTTCACGTTCGTGGAGTGGGTCAAAGATGAGCGGGTAGTGTTTGAAGCCAACCGCGACTATTGGGGCGGCTCACCCAAGATCAAGACGGTCATCTTCTCGCCTATCCCAGAGGACGCGACCCGTATAGCCGCTCTGGAGACAGGCGACGTTGATATCATCGATGACGTGCCACCCGAGTACGTTGACCAGGCGCCAGAAGGTGTTGAGGTCGTGACGGTGCCTGGCACCCGTGCCTACTTCCTCGCGATGAACGTGAACGAGGAACCCTTCGACGATGTGCGGGTACGACAGGCCATGAACTATGCCATTGACGTCGAGTCCATCATCGAGAACGTGCTGAACGGCTTGGCCAGAAGGCTTGACAACCCGCTGTTGCCAGAGGCATTCGGCTACATTGCAACGCCGGTCTACAGCTACGATCCCGACAAGGCCAAGAGTCTGCTGGCCGAAGCTGGCTATCCCGATGGTTTCGAGATGAAGATCGACGCGAGGCCTTCTTCCAAGGAGCTGGCCGAGGTTCTGGTCGGCCAGCTCAGTGCGCTGGGGATCAAGGTCAACGTCGTTCTCACCGAAGGCGCTGCCTTCACCGCCCTGTACGAGCCAGGTTTCACTCAGACTTACTTGGGTTCCTGGGGTAACTCGGAGGCGGATGCCGACGGCATACTGTCCAAACAATTCTATTCCGACCGCTACAGTTGCAATCTGCTGGGTCCCGAGGGAGAAACCGGCTTTGGTGATCTTGCGCGCGGTTGTTACTACAGTGGCTATGCTAATGCCGAGGTAGATGCAGCTATCGTAGCAGGCTCCAGGGATGTGGATCCAGAGAATCGGAAGGAGTATTACGCCACGGCAGTAAAGATCATCGTCGAAGAGGCCCCGTGGCTCTTCCTCTACAACCCCGTCTCGATCTTTGGCCAGAGAGATCGGGTCCAGGGCTGGGTGCCTCGCTCGGATGCGCTGATCATCCTGGATGAGGCCTGGGTTACAGACTAACCTGTCGGAACCGCATCACAAATCCCAGCACGTTTTAGCGCCGCCCCCTTGGGGGCGGCGCTATACCCATCTTTCTCATCCCAGCGTCTCATAAGAAGATGTGAGACAACCTTAAAGATACAATGAGGCAGAGAATAAGACATGCAATATATACTAAGACGGCTCGTCATGATCATTCCTGTGCTCTTCGGTGTGTCGGTTATTGTCTTTACCATCATGCATGTGATCCCCGGTGATCCGGTCCAGCTCATGCTCGAGGGTACTGGCGCCAGTGCGGAGCAGAGGCAGGCGATGCGGCATGCGCTAGGGCTCGATCTCCCCTTGCCGGTGCAATACGTGAACTATGTGTCCAAGGTAGTGCGAGGCGATTTCGGCCAGTCTATTCGCTTTAAACAGCCGGTCCTGGGATTGATTCTGGAGCGGCTGCCGGCCACCATCGAGTTGACACTGGCCAGTTTCATCCTTTCTACAGCTATCGCCTTGCCTATTGGGCTCCTCTCGGCGCTGAAACGCAACACGTTCATTGATTATATAGTTATGACTGGGGCTACCCTGGGCGTCTCCCTGCCGACTTTCTGGATCGGCATCCTGTTGATCATGCTCGTGGCCGCTAACCTGGGATGGATCCCCGGCTTTGGCAGAATTGATTATGGAGTACACCCTCAAAGAATAACCGGTTTCCTCCTCGTTGATTCCCTGCTAACCTGGAATATCCCCGCTCTGAAGAATACTTTGGCTCATCTAATATTGCCCGTTCTCACCCTAGGAATCGGCACAGCCACATTTACCACACGCTTTGTTCGGTCCAGTGTGTTAGAAGTCATGGGCCAGGACTATGTGGTCGTTGCCCGCGCCAAGGGTTTGCACGAGCGGCTAGTGATCGCACGCCATGTGCTGCGCAATGCCCTTATGCCTGTGTTAACTCTCATTGGCTTGCGGATGGGGGGACTACTGGGTGGAGCTGTCATTACGGAAACGATCTTTGCCTGGCCTGGCATGGGGCGGCTAGTCATTCAAGCTATCTACAACCGTGATTTTGTTCTGGTGCAAGGGGTCGTGCTTTTCTTCGCTTTGATCCGCGTTACCATAAACGTTTTGACAGACATCATCTACGTGCGGGTAGACCCTCGCATCAGCCATATCTAAAAGGAGTGGTGGACAGTGGCTGCATCGCTTACAACACCATTACTACGGGACCGAGAACTGCTGGCACCTCAGCAAAGCGAGCTAAAGAGGATAGTACGTACTTTCCTGCTGAGTAAGATAGCTACGCTTGGCGCCCTGATCTTTGCCCTCTTTTTGCTCATAGCCCTTCTATCGCCGATTCTCGTTCCCCACGATCCTGACTTGCAGGATTTGAAGCGCAGATTGGCGCCACCCGTTGGACTTGGGATGGAGAAGGCAAGCTGGGAATTTCCTCTGGGAAACGACAATCTGGGGCGCGACATTCTCAGCCGTCTCATGGTTGGCGCGCGCATCTCATTGGTAGTAGGGGTATGCACGATCCTTTTGTCCGCCTCAGTGGGAAGTCTGATTGGCGCCGTGGCTGGGTTCTATCGAGGGGCCCTGGATAACGTCGTGATGCGCCTCGTTGATATATGGCTGGCTTTCCCGGGCCTGCTGCTGTCTATCGGCGTTGCGGCTGCCTTGGGGCCAGGGTTGGTCAATCTCATCCTCGCTTTGTCTTTGACCAGTTGGACGGTTTACAGTCGCGTTGTTAGAGCAGATGTCCTCTCCATACGCGAGAGGGACTATGTGTTGGCAGCTCGGGCCATGGGCGCCAGTGACCCACGGATTATCTTGCGCCATATACTTCCTAATATCCTGGCCCCTATTATGATCATTTCCAGCCTCAGAATGGGCACAGTGATCATCTCGCAGGCGTCCCTTAATTTCCTGGGGGTTGGCGTTCAGAGCTTGGTGCCGACGTGGGGAGGCATGCTGTCTGACGGGCGGGAGTTCATGCGAACTGCCTGGTGGATGGCTACCTTCCCCGGCATCGCCATCAGTATCGTGGTGTTGGGGGTCAATCTGTTGGGTGATGGGTTGCGGGATGCCCTGGATCCCCGCCTTCGGCGCCGATAGCCCCTAGAGATCTGCCCTGGTCGGAGCACGTCGTTCGGTGAAGGTAGGGAAGCAGGTAGAGAAAAATCGTGCGTGTCAAGATCAACCTTGAAAAGATAACCGAAAATGCCAGAACTATTACTAACCTGTGTGCTGCTCATGGCATTACGGTTATAGGCGTGACCAAGGGCTGCTGTGGGATGCCAGAGGTAGCAAGAGCCATCCTCGCCAGCGGTATTGGAGGGCTGGCCGATTCCCGGCTCAGCAACCTCAGGCGGATGAAAGAGGCTGGCATCAAAGTAGAAATGTTGCTCCTGCGCTCACCAGCGCTCAGCGAGGCGGCCGAGGCGGTCAAGCTGGCTGATGTCAGTCTCAACTCTGAGTTGGAAGTGGTGGCCTCTTTGGCGCAGGAAGCCCGCGCTCTGGGTAAGCTTCACCGAGTCATTCTAATGGTGGATGTGGGGGATCGCCGCGAGGGTCTCTTACCAGAGGACGTGGAGGGAGTAGCGCTGGAAATAGAGAGCCTGGAGAGCATTCGACTGCTAGGGCTTGGTAGCAACATCGGCTGCCTGAGCGGGATTTTCCCTTTTCTAAAGGACACTCAATTGCTGGTGCAACTTGCTGTCCGGGTCGAGGAAGCCATCGGGAGAGAATTGGCAGTCATCTCCGGGGGAAGCTCGATTCACCTTCGGATGGTCGAGCAGGGCAGATTGCCAGCCAGGATAAACCAATTAAGGATCGGCGAGGGGATACTCCTGGGCTCTGATCCTGCGGATGGGCGTCCCTTCTCTTACACAAGCCAAGATGCCTTCACCTTGACAGCCGAAGTGATTGAGGTCAAATGGAAACCCGCACTGCCTAATAACAACAAGATGCGGGAGAGCGCCCATAGCGTTCTCGAAGAGCATCCTATCCGTGAGGATCAAGCTCTTCGATGTCAGGCCATTTTAGCCGTGGGAACCCAGGATGTCAGGATCGAAGGGCTATGTCCCAGAGATCCGGGGATGAGAATCATTGGGGCCAGCAGCGATCACCTGGTGCTCGATGTGACAGCCAGGCCCGTCAAGGTTGGTGACAAACTGGAATTCGCCTTGAAATATCCGGCCTTGATGACAGCTATGGCCTCGCCTTATGTGAGAAAAGAGATTCTTCCCAGGAGTAATGATAATGTCACTACGTAGCGTATTGGTCCAAGAGAAAGAGGAAGTCATAGCCGAAAACGGTGTGGTCGTCGCTGAAAGCGCCGAGGCTGCCGAAGCAGGCAGGGAGATCTTAGAAAGGGGTGGCAATGCCTTCGATGCGGCAGTGACGACCTCCTTTGCTGCGGCCACCTGTGAGCCAGCAATGAGCAGTCTGGGCGGTGGGGGAGCAGCGCTGATCTACCTGGCTGATGAAGACCGGGTCGTCGCCATCGAGTTCGAGGGCCGCCTCCCCAGGGCAGCTACAGAAGATATGTTCGTACCCGACTTGTTACCTCCAGGGGTAGAGCCGCACCCCAGTTTTGGTTGGCGCGGCACCAGAAACAACGTCGGGTGGATGGGGTATCGGTCCTTGGGGGTCCCAGGCCAGGTAGCGGGGCTGTGCCAAATCCTGGAAAAGTTTGGCACTATGAGCCTGGAGGAAGTCACCGCCCCGGCGATAAAGATCTGCGAAGAGGGCTACGAGGTCAATAGCTATTATGCCTTGATGATTGGCAATGACATGAAACTCCTGCAGCAATATCCCCCTATTGACAAATTGCTGCTGCCTGGTGGCTATCCACCTCGCCCGGCGAGCGGCTATAACAGGCCCACAGTAATCGTGCAGAAAGAGTTGGCAGAGACCCTGCGAAAGATCGCTCAGGGTGGCGCCGATGCTTTCTACCGAGGTGACATCGCCAAAGCTATCATCGCCGATACTCAACCCCACGGCTCGATCGTCACCCTGGAGGACTATGCAGATTACCAACCCAGAACCTACGACGATGGCCTGGTCGGCAGCTATCGCGGCTACAAGCTGGTCTGCATGCCAGAGGTATTTGGCGGTATCCAGGTGCTTCAGACGCTGAATCTCCTCGAAGGCTTTGACCTGACCGCCCTGGGACACAACAGCCCCCAATTGTTGCACCTCGTTGCCGAGTGTTTCCGTAGGGCATGGGTGGATCGCTTCCAATACATGGGAGACCCAGAATTTGAAGATGTGCCTATCGAAGGGCTGATCTCGAAGGAATACGCCGACGAGATGCGCAAGTATCTCAACCTGGAGAGAGTACCTGATGAGATCAGGCCGGGAAACCCCTGGAAGTATCAAGGAGATGGCCAGGCGCCGGAAGCAGCCAGACCACCAGGTCCCAGGGGAGAGGGGAGGAACACAACCCACCTCTGCACCATGGACAAAGAGGGCAATATGGTCAGCATGGTCCAGACTTTGGGAGGCGGCTTCGGGGCCTATGTCATGTCGGGCAGCACTGGTATCATCCTGCGCAACTACACCAACCTGTTCAACCCCGAACCGGGCACCAGCAACTCCATTGGCCCCTGGAAAAGACCGTCAAGCCACGACTCACTGACTCTCGTCTTCAAGGATGGCCAACCTCTGATCACCATCGGCGCGCCTGGTGGAAGGCGGGTGATCACTTCGGTGGTTCAGGTGCTGGTGAACGTGCTAGACTTTGGAATGGGCATCCAGGAGGCCATTGCTGCCCCCAGAATTCACATAGAGGGTAGTGACCCCAAGGTGCCAGAGGGGAAACTGGTAAGAGAGCTATTCGTCGACCCGCGGATGTCCCCGAAAGTTGTGAAGGAGCTTGAGAGGCGAGGCCACCAGGTTGTGCTGCTACCTGACGGCAATTTCGCTTTGCCCGTGGCTATCATGAGGGGGCTGCAAACGGGTAAACTGCATGGAGGAGTGACGGCCCCGACCCCGGCCACAGCGATTGGGTATTGATCACTGGATGAACCCCAGCGAAAACTGCATGGAGACAATGGAGGTACACAAAATCACCGTCTGCGGCGGTGGGAACGGCGCGCAAACCCTGGTGCCCATCGCCGCCCACAATCTGGGATGTCCTGTGGACATTTACGCGCCCTTCGCCGACGAAGCCGAGCGGCTTCGCGCCGGAGTCGCCGCCCACGGCGGCCTCGAGGTCACCGGCGCGGTGCAAGCCCAGGCCCAGCCTCGCCGGATCAGCACTGATCCTACCGAAGTGATACCTGGCTCAGACGTGGTCGTGTTGGTGCTGCCCGCCTTTGCCCACGAGAGCACCCTGCGCCAGATCATCCCCTTCCTGGACGAGGGCGCGTGGGTGGGAGCCATGCCCGCGCGGGGCGGCTTTGACTATTGCGCCGCGCAAATCCTGGCCGAACACAATCGGGACGACGTGGGACTCTTTGGCCTGCAAACGCTGCCCTGGGCCTGCCGCATCCGTGAGTACGGCCAGGTCGTCCACGTCCTGGGCGTCAAGAACGTCGTGGACGTCGCCACCCGGCCAGCAGCAAAGGTTGAGCAAATCGCGTCGCTTTTGGAGCGAATGTTGGGCCTCTCCATCGGCGTGGCGGCTAACATGCTCGCTCTGACCCTGGCCAACACGGGACAACTCATCCATCCGGGCATCATGTACGGTCTCTTTGCCGGTTGGGACGGCAGGCCCTTCGGCACTGATGATGTTCCCCTGTTCTACCAGGGCCTCAGCGAGGAGGGTGCGCAAACGCTGGCCGGCCTGAGCGACGACGTGCAAGCCATCCGCACCCGGCTGGAGCCCACGCTGGACCTTTCCGCCGTGCGCCCGCTAAAGGCATGGCTGCTGCGCTCTTACGGCGACGCCATCGCCGATCCGTCCAGTTTGCGGAGGGCCTTCGTCACCAATCGGGCCTACGCCGGCCTCAAGGCCCCCGTGCGCGAGGTCTCGCCGGGGCAATTCGTCCCCGATTTTCACGCCCGCTACCTGGCCGAGGACGTGCCCTTTGGCCTGGCCGTCAGCCGGGCCATCGCCAGGCTGGCCGGCGTGGAGACACCCACCATGGATGAGGTGATCGCCTGGGCCGGCGCGCAGTTGGGCAAAGATTACCTGGACCGGGACGCCAGCGAGGCTCGCATCCCGCAGAAATATGGATTGGGGAGTTTGGAGGCGTTAATAACATTTCTGGAAGTTAAACAGGACCTCTGCGCGAAGTGCATGAAATTGGCGGATAAAAACTACAGGTCGTAGAGGCCGCCAGAGCAGCAACCAGCACTTTACCAACCCCATAAGTCCTTGGCTTCGGCGCTTCTGCCAGCCTTTCCAGGAGAGGAGAGGGGGCGAAGTCGAGCCAGGCCACCAAAATTGCTCAGATGATAATTTTGGGGCATAATACCCTCCCTGCGTTCACTCATCTACAGGAGGAGGTGACTCATGGCTCCGTTAACTGGCAAACGTGGTGGCTTGTTCCTGACTTTGCTTTGGGTCAGCACCCTGCTCTGTCACCCTTTTCTCGCGCTCCCTTCCGACTTCTACGAAGGCTGGTGGGTGGAACCGCCTCCCTGCCTGGAGGCTGGTCCCGTCCGCCGGCGCCCTCTTTGGCAGAGGCGATGGCTGGGCCTGCTGAGAAAGCTGAAGGCATTCTCCCTTTCCCGCACTCTGTTGTGGCTGGGCCTGCTTTTCTGCTGGCGGGCCTTGGCTCAGCGCTATCCTCACCTGGAGGAGACGACCCTTGCTCTCCTCACCTTCTGGCTCCTCCTGGGCAACGTCCCTTCGCTCCCCCACTTAGCGGCTGGCTATCGCCGTTGGTTGCTCCTCCGCTTCTACCAATTGACCCTCCTGCTCCTCTTCTGGCAAGAGCTGATGCAGTGGCTCAACCTGTTGCCTTCTTCATCTGCTCCTGCCCTCCCCTCAGGGGAGATGGAGTACACCCCCACCCAGACCGAGAAGGCTCAGCGGAAGGAACAACTGATTCTGCGGGTAGAGAAAGGCGAGCCTCTGGCCCAGGTGACGGCCGAACTGGGGCTCAAGATCGAGAAGAGCTACTTCCCCCAATTGCGCTCTCGCTATCAGAAGGGCGGACGGGATTGGCGAGCCCTGGTGGACCGACGAGGCGGCCAGGCCAGGAAGGCCACGCCCGAAATCAAGGCCTTCCTCTTCGACCGCAAGCGGGCCGACTCCTATCTCTCCGCCGGGGACTTGCAGAAAGAGGTCTGGCGCAAGTTCAAAGTCCAGTTCTCGGTGCGGCGCATCAATGAACTGCTGCAAGCGGAAGACTTGAGCAGCCCCCGAGGGCGTCGCCCCAGCATCAGTGAGGAACTGGACAACGCGGGGGCCATCGTCCTGGAAGCCGCCGCCCAGGAGACGGGCATCCGGCAAACCATTCTCCAGGTGTTGGCGCAAGCCAAGGACGATGGGCTCAGCCAGGAGGCAACGACCGGCCTGCGCATCCTCTCCAGCCGCCCTCGGACGGTCTGGCGCAAGGTGGGGTATCTCCTCTTCCTGCCCCTGCTGGAAGGGGTGAGACGGCCCTATGATCTGATCAACTACCAGGGGCAGGGGCTGAAGGCGCTCTACGGCATCAACTACAAAGCGGGGCCCCTCGACCAGTTCCTGGGAGAGTTGACCCAGTTGCGGGTAGGACTCCCCTTGGCCGAAGCCCTTTGTCGCCGCTACCTGGCCCTCTGGTACGCCGAGGTGAAGTCGTTGGCCATCTACACTGACTTCCACGTCAAGATCCTCTGGAGCAGCTATCCCCAACCGAAGGGGAAGGTGACCATGCTGGGCCGCATCGCTGCTTGCACCAAGCAACTGCTGGTCAACGGTCCTGAGGGCCACTTCTTGCTGGGCCTGGACCTGCCTGGGGACGCTTCCCTGGTGCACCTGCTGCCCCAACTGGAGCAGGTGTTGGAGAGGATCGGCGGTCGGGCTATCTGGCTCAATATCTTCGACCGCGAAGGGAACAGCCTACCCCTGGCCCTGGTCTACACGGAAGCCGAACGCTACTTCCTGACCCTCCTCAAGGCCAACCAGTACCACGGCCTGGACGACTTTGAACTGCTGGGGGAGTGGCAGGATGCCTTCGGTGCTCCAGAACTTCAGGTAGCCGATGCTCGCTGGGCGGCCACCAAGAAGGGAGTAGACAAGGCCGACCAACGCCGTTTCATCCTGGTGCGCCAGAAAGGAAGCACCGAGTTGCAAGCCATGCTGAGCACCAACGCTCCTCGGAAAGAGCTCAAGACGGCGGAAGCCCACCTCCTCTACCGAGGCCGCTGGGTGAGGCAGGAAGACCGCATTCAGGAGTTCGTGCAGGGCGCCAACGGCAACGCCAACTACGGCTATCGGCGTCGGGCCATCCCTAACCGCACCGCCATCCGCAAGCAGGCTAAACTGCTGGAGAAAGTGGCGGTGACGGAGCGGCAACTGAGCACCAACCAGAACCACCTGGTAGACCTCCTGGAACGACTCCAGGACGTGGAAGCGAAGTACCAGGACCGAGAAAGCGAACTGAAACAGAGGGTCTCGGAGTTGAAGGCCGACTACCAGCAACGCCTGGAGGAAGGACGGGCGGTGAAGCGAGCCCGTCAGCGTTGGGAAAAGGCGAAAGCAGAACTGGATGACCTCCCCCAGAAATGCGAGAAGGAGTTGGACAAGATCCGGGCTCGGATGGAACCCTTGCTGACCCACCGCCAGGAGTTGTGGCAACGGCTGGAAGAGCGTCGGAAAGCGGCGAACGCTGTGGACTTGACCCGCCCCATGTACCAGCGGGACATGGAGAAGGACCAGATCATGCTCGACTTGCAACTGTTGCTGGTCAACCTCCACTACTTCGTCCGGGAGCATTATTTCGGCCCTGCCTGGGCCCATCATGACCTGAAGACCGCCGAGAAGCTCCTCTATCGCAAGCGGGGGCGGGTGATCCGCTATCATGACCGGCTGGTGGTAGTGCTGAGTGCCTATCGCTATGCTCGTCATCGAAAGGGTGCCGAAGAGATGTGCGCACGCTTCAATGAGCGGCGAGTCCAAGGCCCCGACGGCCGCCTCATCCAGCTCAGGGTGGCCCTGGAGTAGATTTCAGTCCGCCAATTTTGCCCCCATCGTGCAGAGGTCCTGTTAGAGGTTAGAAATTAGAGGTTGGAAGGTCTGACAATCCAGCATCCAACTTCCAACTTCCAACTTCCAACATCCAATCTCCAAAAAAGGAGGAGTACCATGAGTACTGAAACGGAAACACCGACCAAAAAGCGCCGCGTGCTGGCCGGTTCCATCGGCGATTGCGTCCACTCGTTGGGGGTGGAGACTTTTGCCGAGTGGATGGAGGATCGCGGCGAGGGCCACATGGCCGTCAAACTGGGGCCAGCCGTGCCCATCGAGGACGTGATCAACAAGATCCGCGAATCGCGGCCTGAATTGGTGGCCATCTCCATGCGGCTGGGCGACCTGCACGTGGACAAGCTCATCGCCGAGTTCATCGAAAAGGCGGCCAAGCACCGCCTGCTGCCGCGAGAGAGCGGCATTCGCTACGCCTTTGGCGGGCTGCGGCCAGCGGCCAACCTGGTGCGGGCCATGACCGGCCTGCCGGTGCAGGAGGACAAGTTCTCATCCCCGGAGGATCGCCACTTCGACCTGGACGAAATCGCCGAAAACTACGGCGACATTGACGCCTTTCAGGGTTTCTTTGGCCTGGTTGTGGACGACTTTATCACCATGGAAGAACTGGAAGCGTTCGCCCAGGGCAGGGCTGTCACTGCGACAGAGGAAGAGGTGAAATGGGCCGACACGCTGCTGCAGCGGGTCCGCCAGGTGCGCGAGCTGGAGAACCGGCCCATCATCCGCGCTCACATCGGCGTCGCCGCCGACAGCATTGAGCCGACGGTGAAGGCCGTCGAGAAGATGGCCGAAGCCGAATGTCTGGAGATCGTCTCGCTGGCCCCCGATCAGCCGGCCCAGGAGTACCTGGCCAAGTTTGTGCGTGGCGAAGAAGATCCCGACAAATATCTCAAAGGGCAGGGCGGCGTGCCCATTCGCAGCAAAGAAGACCTGCGGCGGCTCAAGGAGGCCACGCAGCGGGGTAACTACCCCATGACGCGCATTTATTCTGGCACCGACGAGTTGGTCGAGCTGGCCAAGCTCTTCGAGGGCGAGTTCCGCATGCCCTTCCCGGCGGTGCCGATTTTCTTTTACAACAAGCTGGATGGACGCGGCCCCATCTCCATCCGCGATAGCTTTGACGAGCACTTCGAGGTGATGCGCTGGTGGGCAGCCCGCGACAAAGCCGTCGAGATCAACGATCCGCATCAGTGGCAACTGCGCAACAGCACCGACGACCTGCTGGTGACCGATCACGTCGTGGCTGGCGTGGTGGCGCTCAAGATGGGCGTCAAGCACTACGTGATGCAGATGATGTACGACCTGCCGCCCGGCGCCTCAGGGCTCAACGACCTGGCCAAGTTCCAGGCGGCCTACGAACTGATCGAGCCACTGACCCGCCATTTTAACTTCCACATCATCAAAGAGACGCGCGGCGGCCTGTCCAGTTTTCCGCCCAACCTGGACAAGGCTAAAGGCCACCTGGCCATCTCCACCTACTGGCAGATGTACATGGAGCCCGACATCGTCCACGTGGTCAGCTTCTCCGAAGCCCACCACGAGGCCAAAGCACAGGATGTCATTGAGAGTTGCGACATCGTCAAGCAGGTGTTCGAGGATTTCTACATAGGTGATCGCCCCGACATTTGGGCCGACCCCAGGCTGATGGCCCGCAAAAAGATGCTCAAGTGGGGGGCGATGTACAACATCCTGCACCTGGCGCTGCTGGGCGGCTACGAGGGGCCGGTCACGCTGGATAACTTTTTCGAGTGGGCCATTTCGCCGGAGGAGGCGTGCAAGCGCGATCATCCCCGCCAGTGGAGGCGCAACTACGAAGCGATGCTGCTCAGCTTCGTGGATGAGGCCAACTATCTCACCGGGCAATGCGGCATGATCAGCGCCGACACGCTGGACCTGGCCCTGCAGGTGGGGCTGTACCAGGCTCCCCAGATCACCGTGCTGGACAAGCGCTACGAGATGGTGGGGAAATGCCGCACCAAGATCGTGGACGGCGGCTGTGTGATTGACGAGTTCGACGGGGTCAAGGTGCTGGACGAGGTCGAGCGGGTGGATTTGGTTCGCGAGCGCAGCCCGTGGTTCTTCGACAAGAACATCAACCAGGCCGACGAAGATCTGTACATAACCGAAACGGCTGAGGCGATGGACGAGGACGTGGTGGCCCAGGCGCGGCGGCAGATGGGCATCCGCAGTGAGGCAGACCTGGAGGGCAAAAGGGTGCTGGTGGTGGACTTCGGCAGCACCTTTAGTAAGATCGGCGTCTTTGACACGGCGACGGAGGAATTCGCCATGCAATACGTGCCCACCATCGTCGAAGACCTGCGCCTCTCCCTGGCCGATGGGCTGGGCGTCAAAGAGGAGTGCGAGCAGCGGGGCGACTGGGAGCCGCTGGCGCGGGAGATGGCCAGGTTCGACATCAGGCTGCCCTGCTCCAGCGCCAAAGGGGGGCTCAAAATGGTCACTGTGGCCCTGGTCAAAGAGGAGAGTGGCTTTGCCGCCGACCTGGCGGCCCTCACCGCCGGGGCCAAGCTGCTGAACAGCTACCAGGGGATGCTCGCCGAGGAGCAGGCCCTGGCTATCTACGAGCAAGACCAGCCGGAGATCATCCTCCAGGCCGGCGGGGTGGATTTCGGCGGGGATGCCGAGACACAGTTGCACAACGCTCGCTTGCTGGCCAGGTTCTCCAGAGCTGCTACCTACGCCCGCTACGGCGTGCCGGTGATCTATGCCGGCAACCAGGACATCCGCCACGAGATCGAACGCATCTACCAGGCCGAGGGGGTGGACATCCGCCTCACGCCCAATGTCATGCCGGAGGTCAACACCTTTCGTATTGAGGTGGTCAACGAGGCCATCCGCGAGGTGTTCCAGACGATCATCATTCGGGGCAAGGGCTTCGACGTGGTGGAGGAGTACATGAGCGCGCCGTTCATCCCCACGCCGCGCGCGGCCTTCCGTGGCATCAACCTGCTGGCCAAGGGGTACGGCGATGAGCCAGGCTTGGGCAACATCATGGCCCTGGACATCGGCGGGGCGACGACCGACTTTTACTCCAACGTCAGCGATAACCCGCTCTATGCGTATCCCGGCGACGATCCACGGCGCAAGGTGAAACGCACCATCCTCAAGACGCCCAACACGCCGCTGGCCTATCGCCGAGTCGAGGGCAAATACGGCCTGGCCTACGATGCCGAGAACGTGAAAGAGTTGGAGCGGTTCCAGAGCGGGGCTATGAAGCGCGACCTGGAAGAGTTCCTGCTTCAGGAGTATCCCGATTTTCGTCCGGGCGACGATGAGTTTGGGGGTTTTGTGCGGTGGTTCGACAAGCTCACCACGGGGCGGCTGAGCGCCCGTCTGGATTTTGATCTAGATCGCTACCTGAGCTGGCTGACGGCCAACCCTCACGCCCTGCCCACCAGCGACGAGGAGAACGCCGTGCGGTCCTTCCTGGCCAAAGAGATCATGGCCGCTACCACGGGGCGCAACCTGGGCTACGTCAAAGAGACCGACACTTACTTTTTGCAGTACGGGGTCAATTTCTTCAACCAGCCCTGCACCACGCTGTTAATCGGCGGCGCCATCTATCACAAGTGCAAGGCGGCAGCCGATGGCGGCGATTTCGGGCGTGACCTGAAGCTCATGGCCGCCGGCACGCAGTACAACGAGGACGAAAGTTGGCTCCTGCGGCCCCAGGGAGAGGTGCTTCTAGACGCGGCCTACATGGTCTCCATCGTCGGTGGGCTTTATGGCCGCATTGACCCGGAGCGGGCCCTGCGGATACTCAAGCGCAGTCTGGTAGCTCTGGAGTAGAGACTGGAGGTTGGAAATTAGAAGTTGGAGGTTGGAAATCCAACTTCCAATCTCCAACCTCCAACCTCCAATTCTCCCTCATTGACTCGTTACCCGTTGCCTCGTTACTCGTTACTCTCCGTGACTCACTCCCCCATCAATTGCAGAACCAGCTCCCGTGAACGAGGGCGGTTGTCGAAGTCAATGAAGATGATCTGCTGCCAGGTGCCCAGGGTGAGCTTTTGGTCCACGAAGGGCACGGTCAAGGAGGGGCCCACGAGCGAAGCCCTCACGTGGGCGTGTCCGTTGCCGTCGCCCCAGCGCAGGTTGTGCTGGTAGGAGATGTTGGAGGGAGCAAGGCGGTCGAAGAGGTCCCGGAGATCGGAAATCAAGCCCGACTCGTACTCCACTGTGGTGACCCCTCCTGTCGAGCCAGTCACGAACACGGTGACCGTCCCATCCTTCAGGCCCGAATCGGCGACCTCCTGGGCCACCTGCCTCGTTATATCAATGATGTGACAATCCCCCTTGGTCTTCAGTCCTATTTTCCTGGTGACTACCATATCACTCCTCACTTTTGCCACGAATTACACGAATTTCACTAATTTATCTTCTCTGTTGGGCGAAGGTCTCTGACCGAGCCCAGAGACGGCTGCGGTCAGGAGACCTTGCCGAACTTTGGACCTTGTTGAGCTTTGGACTTTGAGCTTTGAACTTTGAACTTCATCACTCTACCTCGATCTCGAAGCCGAAGGGCGCCACTTGGATCCAGGTGTTGCCCGGCTTCAGCGGGATGGGATTGCCCACGTCGTCCACGAAGCGAATCAGATCAGAGCGCTGCGGCCTGACCCATCTGCCCTCGAAGGCCTGGCCATCGCGGAAGACTATGGCCCGGCCCTCTCCCCATATCTGAATCTCAATGGAATAGTAGATACGAGGCCCGGTGCTGTCCTCGACGATGTCCGTATCCAGGTGATTGGCGTAGATCGCCACCACGTTCCTGGCGACGATTTGCTCACCGGTCAGCTCGTCACGATGGGGCTCCCCTAAGACAGAACGCAAGTACGCCTGGCGTCCTGGGTCGTATCGGTACTCAGCCGAGGCGTATTTGGGCGTGTAGAGGAACTCGATGCTCGTGGCCGGGCTGCCTCCCTCCGGCGGCTCCTCAGAGAAGGCCCATCCCGAAAGGTCCTGGCGCTGGTTCAAGCCCCTCTCCTCGGCGATCTCCCACAGGCTCTGGGTGTCGCTGAACAGGGTGTGCTCGTAGGCTTTGCCCTCGCTGGGGATACGGGCAAAGCCAGAGTCGCCAAAGTCGGGGGATATGACCCTATCGAAGAAGTCCGATTCCATGATCTTCTGCTTCACCCCGCCGCTGGCCCCGGAGTAGGCGAACATGGCCTTGAACATGGCCGGTATCTCCAGGTCGAGCAAGCGCGCACTGCGGATGGAGCCCACCTTTTCCACGTCCTTACTCAGGAAAACGGCGGTCAGGCGCGTCAGTCCGGCCTCGGACAAATGCTCGAAGACGACGTCGGCGTAGATCAGGCCAGCCTGGGGGCGCACTACTGGGGGGAAGTTAGAGATCTTCACCGCCAGGGGCCGTCGCTCCAGAACCGCAACGTCGCTCACCCCCTGGCCCGTGAGGGGACAAACCCCGGCTGACGACGTCGGTATGGGTGTCGGCATGGATGTTGGCGTCTCCATCGGCACCGGCGTCGGCGTCGGCAGGGGCAGGGGGGTACTGGTGGCCGTAGCGAGCTGGACGCTGATGGGGGTGAGGGTGGCGGTCGGTTGGGGAGTGGCCGTGGGCGGCGGCACGGTGGGGGTGGCTGTGGGCGGCGTGGTGGGGATAGCCGTGGCCGTGGCTGGCGGCTTGGGAGTCTTGGTGGGGGT
>DAOUDK010000015.1:0-6839 GCA_034431315.1 Anaerolineae bacterium | reverse complement strand
ATGGGGATCCCTCAGCTACACCTGGGCTCGCCGAGGGCGACAGCCGACCGTCAAGACCAGTGGCAAGCGCAAGGCATACAAGGTCATGGGGTTCATTGACTACTTCTCCGGCGCTTTTGAGGTGCACCCCAAAAGTTGTACCGATCTGACCTGTGTTTATTGTGATACTCTCGACCAACTCAAGCACCATCTCAAGGGCGGAGCGTTCATTGGCACCGAAAGGCGAGGCGAACCAGTTGGGTGACTAATCCCTCTAGCCTTCCCTCTGGGGTCAGAACCCAGTATACATCAGCGAGTGGGATAAGGCAAATCACCTCGGCCGCTCAGGTCAACAATCAGCCTTGGTGCGATGCTTCCTCGGATTCGTCGTGAACTTCTTCTGCCAGGCCCGAACGCACACGTTCGATGTACGTCAGAGGCGACAGGTAGCCAATGGAGGAGTGTCGTCGTTCTATGTTGTAATACTCCATCCGCTCATCCACGACCGCCCTCAATTCCATCAAGCTTTGGGCGTCCAGGAACAATGAATGGTTTTCTTCTTTGAATCGACCGTTAAAGGATTCCATCTCAGGGTTGTCCTTGGCTCCTCCCAAGGCATAGGAGACCTGTACACCGTCTTTCAGGAGCAACTGTCCTGTCCAATCGTAGCTGGTAAAGACCGCATCCTGGTCGTGGTGGATGATCATCCCAGCGTACGGGATGTCGAGCTCCTGAAAGGTCTCCTCGGCCCGCTCCCAGGCCTCGAGCGCCAGAATGGTATTGGCACTCTCACCGACGGCCCAGCCGTAGGCCATCTTGCAGACATGGCCAATGATCGGGATCAGGTAGGCCTTCTGGGTGCCATCAGCGAACAGAAGTTCGGTGAAATCGGTGTAGGCGGTCTCGAACAACCCGATTTGCTCCAGTTGGGCGACCAAATTGACCCGTCCGCCGGCGGCGAGGATGACCTGCCGGATGCCACTTGGCTTCGGTGCCCGGGTGCTCCGTAACAAGCGCAACTCGTAGAGTTGATGGAGCCGCTGCACGACTTTGTGATTCACGACGTGACCGTAAGCCTCCCGCAGTTCCACCGTGACGCGGCGATACCCGTACGCTGAGTGTTCACGGGCGATAGCCTTCAGGTCGGGGAGCAAGTAGGCATACTTCTCCTCGTACGATACCTCGTGGTTACGGTGGTAATACCACGTCGATTTTGGCAACTCCACCGCCGCCAGCGCTGGTTTCAGGCCATAGGTTTCCCAGACGTCCTCCACCAGGGCCACTTTCTGCTCCGTGGTCATTCCGTCCGTCCCAAGAAGTTTTTTAAAAGGGCGATCTCGACCTCCTTCTGGCCTATCAATCTCTCCAAGCCAGCAATGCGCCGCTCGTACTGGGCTACCGTCCCGTCCCGGGCAAAGATCTCTGGCCCTTTTTCCAGGAAGGTCTGCTTCCATGTGCCGACGGAGTTGGGATGGACTCCATACGCTTTGGCCACCTGGGCGTTAGTCTTATCGCCCGTTAGCACCTCCAAGACCATGTGGAACTTGAACTTAGGTGAGTACCGTTTAGCCATTTTAACCTCCTCTTCTCTGCTGTTATTGTCGCACATTTACCTGAGGAGGTCAATTTCTCACAATACCACCGAGTCCAACTTTTTGGGTGCATATCCCCGCCGCCAAAGTGCCAGTCCAAGTACCGAGCATCACTGTCCCCAACAAGTCGCGTGACTATCCTGTAGAATTTGGGGATGGATAGCGTACATAAGGGAAAGAATCGTGATTAAAGTGATTATACTATGGATTTTTACAAAAGGCAAATACCCTGAAATGGGATGTTCGAAGTAGAAACGACAAGCGGCTTTCGCAGAAGTCGCCAGTCCGTCGTCCAATCGTTGGTCAACTTAAGACCTGTTGGCAAAGTTGCTTTGATTATCTAATCGGTTTGCTGGCGAAATCGCGTTTGAAAACCTCCGAGGTCTGGACCGTTCTCTTAAGTTGACACTGGGGCGCACAATACCCCTGGAACCGTGATATAACTATGCAACACATCCCAAATGAGCAGCAAGGCGGCGGAAAAAGCTGCTAGACCAGCATCCATTATAATATAACACATTTTGCTCGGTTGTCAATGAATTTAGCGTGAAATTGATGTGAATTCTGCAAAGGCGCTGTCAGGCTGAAGATTGAGCTTCGTGGACATATGTAGAAAGCTGCTCCGAAATTAGAGCTGCTTTCTTGATCCGACAGCATTTGGACACCCCTAGCTTTCATCCAGGCCCAGGATGGCCGCGCCTGGCCTGTGCCGATGACACTCACCGCACCCCACCATGGGATCGGCCACCTCGCTCATTTGCAGCGTGCAGAAGGCTTCGACCTGCACGCGGCGCAACAGGCCGAAGCGCCGCCCCACTCGGGCCTCCAGGATCATGTTGGGACAGGCATTGGCCTGCAAGATGCGGGGCACCGGGCAGGTACGGCATAGCTTCGGAGTCCAACGCTCCGAAGCCCGGTTGCGGGCGATGAGGCGGCACTCCTGCTGCTCCCGCCCCCGGTAATAGTCCTCGTAGTAGAAGCGACACTCAACTCCTGCTGGATTGCGCATCCTTTCCCACTTTCATCAGACCATCGTGGCAGGGGCTACACATCCAGATTCCTCACTTCCTTGGCGTGGGTCTGGACAAAGCGTTTGCGCGGGGGGACGCTGGAACCCATGAGCATGTCAAAGGTGCGATCGGCGGCGGCGGCGTCCTCAATGACCACCTGCAAAAGCGTCCTCTTCTCCGGGTCCATGGTCGTCTCCCAGAGCTGGTCCGGGTTCATCTCCCCCAGGCCCTTGTATCGCTGGAGGCTCACCTTGGAGTCACCGAGTTTCTTCAGCAGGCGCTCTCTCTCCGCCTCGGTATAGACATAGTACACCTTTCGCTTGCTCTCGATTCGATAGAGGGGAGGCTGAGCGATGAATAGATGGCCATTCTCGATAAGGGGTTCCATGTAGCGGAAGAGGAAGGTGAGGAGCAGGGTCCTTATGTGAGCTCCATCCACATCAGCGTCCGTCATAACGATTACGCGATGATAACGCAGCCCGCTCAAATCGAACTGGTCACCTATCCCCGCGCCCAAGGCCGATATGAGAGCCTGGATTTCCTTGTTCTTGAGGATCCTGTCCAGACGAGCTCGCTCGGTGTTGAGGATCTTGCCTCTTAAGGGAAGAATAGCCTGGAAATGCCGGTCTCGTCCCTGCTTTGCACTTCCACCGGCCGAGTCGCCCTCCACGATGTAGATCTCACACTTGGCCGGATCGCGCTCGGAGCAATCGGCTAACTTGCCCGGCAAGGTGCTGCTCTCCAAAGCACTGCGGCGGATGACCAGATCGCGAGCGTGACGAGCTGCCACACGGGCGCGAGAGGCGGTCAAGCACTTTTCGATGATGGCCTTGGCCGAACGTGGGTTCTCCTCCAAGAACCTGGAAAGGGCCTCAGAGAGCACAGACTCCACCTGTCCCTTGATCTCGGCGTTGCCCAGCTTGGCTTTGGTCTGGCTCTCGAACTGGGGGTCGGTCAGCTTGACGCTGAGGATGGCCGTCAGTCCCTCGCGGGTGTCCTCGCCAGTGAAGTTGGGCTCGTTGTCCTTGAGCAAACTGTTCCTGCGAGCGTAATCGTTGAGGGTGCGGGTGAGAGCCGAGCGGAAGCCCGTGAGATGGGTACCCCCATCAACAGTGTTGATGTTGTTGGCGAAGGCATAGACCGATTCGGAATAGCCATCGGTGTACTGGATGGCTGCTTCGACCAGAGCGCTGTCCACTCGCTTCTCCGCATGGATCGGAGCGTGCAGGATGGTGCGGTTCTTGTTGAGGTAACGGACGAAGGAGGTGATGCCCCCCTCGAAGTAAAAGGACATCTCCCGTTCATCGCGTTCGTCGAGAAAATGGATAGTCAGGCCACGGGTGAGAAAGGCCATCTCCCGAAAGCGCTGCACCAGGGTGTCGAACTTGTAATCAAAGGTCTGCAGTATTTCGCTATCCGGCAGGAAGGTGGTTTTGGTTCCCGTCCCCTTGGCCTTGCCAATCGCCTTCACAGGAGTAACAGGCACACCCCGCTCATAACGCTGAGTGTAGAGCTTGCCGTCTCGCTTGACCTCCACCTCCAGCCACTCCGAGAGGGCATTGACCGCCGAGACGCCCACCCCGTGTAGACCTGAGGCCACTTTATAACCCCCGCCGCCGAACTTGGCCCCGGAGTGCAGGATGGTGTGCACCACTTCCAGGGCCGACTTCCCCGTCTGCTCATGGATCTCCACAGGGATGCCTCGACCATTGTCCACCACGGTCACGCTGCCGTCCAGATGTATGCTGATCTCGATCCGGTCGCAGACCCCGGCCAACGCCTCGTCAATCGAATTGTCCACCACCTCGTAGACCAGATGATGCAAGCCCCGCACATCGGTGCTGCCGATGTACATGCCGGGGCGACGGCGCACTGCCTCCAAACCCTCCAGAACCTGGATGTCCCTGGCCTCGTAGCTCTGTACTTCCTCCACCGCTCATCACCTCCAATGAAGTTGCCGCGCAGTTTATCTGAAAAGAGAAACCCTCCTGAAACCTATTGTATTATATAGAACACTGGTTCGATTGTCAAACGGCCTTGACGAGAATCTCTCTCTGGAGTACAATTAGGGTGGAGGAAAGAAACGGTGAGCATCATCACCTTAACCACCGATTTCGGGCTGGCGGACGGCTACGTGGGGACGATGAAGGGGGTTATCCTGGGCATCGCTCCCACCGCCACCATAGTAGACATCTCCCACAACGTCCCGCCCCAGGATGTGCACGGAGCAGCTTATACCCTCTACGCTGCTTACCCCTACTTCCCCCAGGACACCATCCACGTGGTGGTTGTTGATCCAGGGGTGGGCAGCGAACGGCGGGCCATCGCCTTGCGGACGCCCCAGGCCACTTTCGTGGCCCCCGACAATGGCGTGCTGAGCTACGTGGTCGCTGGCGAGAAAAAAGTGGAACAGATAGTGCACCTCACCAACCCTAGCTATCACCTCTCCCCGGTCAGCCGCACCTTCCACGGGCGCGACATCTTCGCTCCCGCCGCCGCCCATCTGGCGCGAGGCGTCCCGCTGACCGAGCTGGGCGATCCCCTGACGGAGATCATCGCCTTCCCCCTGCCCCGGCCTCAGGTTCGCTCCGACGGAACCGTCGTCGGCCAAGTCATCCACGTTGACCGTTTCGGCAATTTGATCACCAGCATCATGGCCACGGACTTGGCGGATCATTCCCTGCTGATAGAGGGCGTGATCGAGATCAAAGGACAGAGCATCCGGGGCATAGCGAGTAACTACGCTGAGGTAGCGACGGGGAAGCTCCTGGCCCTCGTCGGCAGTTCAGATCGCCTGGAGATCGCCGTGTCCGGCGGTAGCGCGTCCCAAACGCTGGGAGCAAAGGTAGGGGACGAGATTTTGCTGAAAGTTGAAGGCCGTGAGGACAAGCGATAAGATACTATTGGCGGGCCTGGGCATCATTGACCGTCTGTTTGCCACAGACCTCCTGGAAAGAGAAGTGGCGCGACGCAAGGCCAAAATTGCCCGCTCTGAGGCGCGGCTGGCCGAACTCAGTGAGCAGCTCGTCAGGCTGGGGGGACTGTTGGAGGCTGCTAACTTACAACTATGCCTGTTGTATCTACGGCAGCGCAACCTCTTGTCGCCTCATCGCTGGCTACACTTCGATCCGGCCCACTCTCAGGAAGACAAGGGCCTCGACCTCTTGATCAACCATCTGGTCAAGCCCCGGCTGGCGGCCATAGAAATGCAAGAGGTCGAGAAAAACCACTACATCTACAAACTTGAGCCCGATTGGGCCGCCGTTGGCAATTTCCTGGCCCAGCGGGAAGCAGACCTGCAGCCGGAGATAGCCGAGTGGCTGGATCGAAAGAGAGAGTTCACCTCTAATCCCACGACTGAATGTCGTGAGTAACTAGCAAAGAGGTGTTATCTGCCATTGCGCGTGGAACACATAGTTAAGTGGTGAAAATCCAATGTTTCAGAATCTGGAAGATCTCGTTGCTCGGCTTGAGAGCAATCCAAGAGTGGTTGGCATAGTTCGCTACGGGAGCCGTGGCCAAACGGATTTGGCGCCAGGGGGGGATTTCGACCTCTTCGTGTTTGTGAAGGAACGCCCGCCTGATGTCGAGAGCATTCATTTCTATGTTGGCGACATACCTGTGGATCTAAACCTCAGATCCCTTGATGATCTTCGGCGCAGCAAACCTCTTACAGACATTGACAACGCGCTCATTGAAGCTGAGATTCTGTATGACAAGACAGGAACGTTGAGTCAGGGGCTTGCCTCTCTCAGCGAGCGATGGAAGCAGGCGCCTAGTAATCTAACGGAACACGAGATTTCCTGGAATCGGTTCTGCCAGCAGCATGTCTTGGACAAAGTGAAAGGCCGATTTACCGATGATCCGCTTCTATGTGAATTCCTACTTGCTACAAATATCTACTGGCTTGTTCAGACCTACTTCCGCGTTCGCTGTATGCTGTATCTTGGAGAGAAGGACGCTCTTGAATGGCTTAAATTGAACGACCCTGAAGTACACGATGGTATTCGGCGTTTCTACGCCTCGAGTAATCTTACAGAGAAGCTGGAAATCAGCGAGCGACTGACTGAGTTGGTTCTGGCTCCGATTGGAGGATCATGGCGCAGAGGGGAACTCATTACATTCGGAACTAACACTAATGCAGCAATTCCCGTTCGGGACGAAAGCACATAATAGGTATGGCGACAAACGTCGTACTGTAGAGCCCCAAGTAACTTCCTAGCAATGGTCATACCCTACATGTTGGGGTAAACAACTT
>DAOUDK010000014.1:0-71052 GCA_034431315.1 Anaerolineae bacterium | reverse complement strand
GTCGGAGACGGTATGCCCCAACCAAGTTAGCTATCATTTCCGTGCTTTATGTAAATCAACGCCGCTCAGTTTATTCAATCTCGATTTGTCTGAAAAAATGAGCGAACCCAGAGTATTTGGCTACAGGTATAGTATACCAGACTTCGCCCCCTTTGGCAACACCAAAAAGCCCCCTGCGGGTTTGCCTACCGCGAGCGCTCACAAAAAGTGGAATGTCTACAACCACCTCATATTTGCTTCCGCTTCCAACGCCCTTGACGATAGCGCCATATCATCAAGACCGCTTGCACGAACCAGCCGATGACCAGAGCGAGCCAGATGCCGTCGGCGCCGAGACCGAACGGGCGGGAGAGCAGGTACGCCAGCGGAATCTGGGCCAGCCAAAGCGCAACGAGGTTGATGGCCATTGGTGACACCGTATCCCCGGCCCCGCACTGGGCCGTGTCAAACACAAAGTTGATGGCAAAAGCCAGATACCCCAGACTGAGCACGCGGATGATGTGGACGCCGGTGGACACGCTCTCCGCGTCGTCGCTGAACAGCGCCATCGCCTGCGGTGCGAAAAGCGCCAGACATCCCAACACAACGACCATGATCCCCGCCACAGTGCGGGCAATGAGGCTGACGGCTCGCTCGGCGCGCTGCGATTTACCCGCGCCGAGGTTCTGCCCCACCATCGCCGACGCGACGCCCGATAGGCCCAGGCTGGGAACCTGCGCGAAGCTAAAGATCCGCCGGACCACCACCCACGCGGCCAGCGTCGTCGCACCATACGAGGAGATGAGGCGCATCAGCAGCGACATCGCCAGGTTAGGCGTGCCGCGTTGAATGATGGCGGGCAGGGCAACCCGCAGAATCCGCCCCATCATCGGGAAATCCAGCCGCAGATTGCGTACGTCTATGCGCACCGACGCGCGGCCGGCAATTAGCACGCCCAATCCCCAGAACATGCCGACGGTGTTAGAGCCGACCAAAGCCAGCACCGCCCCCTCCAACCCGAGCCAGTTCACCAGCAGCGGTTCCGCGACGAGCATTGCCACTGTGCTCCACAACATCATTCCCAGGCGGACTTGCGGCGCGCCTGCGGCATTCAGCATCCCGCCGACGCTGGGCACCATCTCCATCGCGATCAACCCGGCGAAGAGGATGCGCGCGTAGCGCACAGCCAGAGGCAGAACGTCGGCATCGGCTCCCGCGAGCCGCATTAGTGGCTCGGTGAAGATCACGCCGATCAGGCCCAAGGTGCCGGAGGCCACGATCATCAGGATAACGGCCTGCAACACTGCCAGATTCGCGTTCTCCTGATCCTTGGCCCCAACGTAGCGGGCGACCACCGCGCCACTGCTGATGCTCAGCGCCATCAGCACGCTGATCATCGTGATGCGCACCGACGTCGCCAGTCCGGCAGCGGCCTGCGCCCCAGGGCCGAGCTTGCCCAACCAGACCGCGTCGTAGAGTCCCGGTACCATAAACAAGAGCTGGCTCAGGGTGATGGGCCATGCCAGATGCCAGATGTTGCGCCCCAGGCTTCCCTGAGTGATGTCGTGCCGACTAGCGGGTTCTGTTTTGGATCGCTTCAGCGTTTTTGGCATCAATCTCACTCTATTGAGTATACCAGATTTCAGTTTCTTTGACAATAGCAAAAAGCCACCTGAGTGGTTAACGCAGGTGGCTTCTGTCTTCGGCGGCTGGCTGAATGAGGACGAAAGCGGGCTTGTTATTCTGCCGCTCTGCGTTCTGCCTCCTGGCAGGCGGCTGCCTTCACCGCCTCCCAAAGTTCGGCCACGTCTTCACCAAGCGTTCTGGCCTGGGCGTCTACGTAAGCCTCGTCAAGTTTGACGATCAATGCCGAATCGGCGCCCAGGTAGTGGAAAACCATCATCTCGTAGATGTCCGTCTCGTGTTTCCGCGACCGCCCCTCGCCCCAGGCCATCAGTTTGCCGACAATCACATCCTCAGGGCGAGCGCACCAGATTGCGAGAGGCTCCACTGGCCTCCAGCGTCTGCAAGATGTCAAGGAAAAGACTAAGGTCCGGGAGATGTTCGTTCCGCACGCGCTAACTCCTCCAATATTTTCAGGTTGAGCTCTCGGGGTGAGAGATCGGGGTACTGCCGACGCAGGCGGCCGCGGATCAACCCCACCACCAACTCGCGTGCATCGAGCATCACTCGGATGCGCCCACCGGGGGAAAGGCGGCCCAGCAGCCGCATCTGTTCCAGATCTACCGGATCGAAGCGATGAGTATTCATACAACGAGCACGCCTTTGCTATCACGCGGGGTACGGTAACGCACAGCAGCTCCTTTTGTTGAACTCATTTAAGAACTACGATGGATACTTCTCCTTCTTGTATTCAAAATAGGAATAAACGACCGTATAAACAGCAACTAGAATCGCTGGAACGAGGACGAAGTAGACAGCATAGCTCTGGAAGAGTATCCCAACGATGGAAATTATTCCAGCGATCTTGAACAGCTTCCCACCCATTCTATGGGTTTTGTCCCACACCTTGTCACTACTCAACGTCCAGGGAGTCCTGATTCCAATAAACCAGTTTCGTTTCGTATTCTCGACAAGGATACCGGCCCCGATAAACATGATCCCCGCAGCGATGGGAAGAAATACATTAGGGCTTAGTTTGATCCCAACATTCCACAGAATCGTTTGGAAGTAGACGAAAATCATGAAAATCATAACCAGAATCACGAATCCATCGTAATACTTTCTGAACTTCTCAATGTTCTCCCGTAAGGGATCTATTCTGGGAATGGCAATGAAAAGCAAAGCCATTCCAACAAGGGTAACAGGCAGCAAGAACAACCCCCAGAATCTCGAAAGATAGTCATCCACCTGTCCCTTAGCGTTCCAATGCGAGGCCATCTGTTCCGGCATCTGAGGGTAATAATAGACGCCGATGGCAAAGGAGAGCAATGCTATCCCAACGATGAGGATTTCACTCTTGCTCATGTTCATGTCTCTAACCTCCATGTTTGTTTTGGTTGCCAGCATAGTATACCAGATTTCGGCTCCTTTGGCAATACCCAAAAAGCCACCTGCACGGCTAACGCAGGTGGCTTTCCCACTTAGGCCTCGTTTCCACCAGATCACGGTGCATTCATAATCAACGGCAAAAACGAGCGGCGCACCGGCTGGTACGGGGGCAGGTTGTTTACCATGTCTACCAGACGGTATACGACGTTGAGCACCTCGGTGACTGTGAAGTTGCAATGGCCATAGCGGTCAACTTCAAAGTGTTCGTGGAGGGCGATGTTGTCGGCGGCGATGGCTTTGCCGCGATAGAGGGTGGTGTGCCAGTAGGGGACCAGTGGGTCGCCAGTGGTGTGCAGAGTGATCAGGGGCACGCTGAGGTGGCCGGTGGTCTGATAGTTGGCGGAAATCTCGTCGAGGGCGGCCTGGTCCGCGCTGAAACGCTGCACTCCCTGATTGAGCTGGGCGTCGTCGTCGGAGCCAGCGTAGACCCGATTCTGGTTATCGAAAGGTTGGCCGCCCAGCTTGTCCATGCCATCGTTGGTAGAGAAGGCGTTGTACCAGAGAAGGCTCTGAATGGTGGCCTCCTTGGTGCTGGCGTCTTCGACGTCATAGGCGGCATCGGTGACGCTCAAAAGCTGGTCAACCAGGCTGGCGTTGGCCGGGTCTTCGATCTCCGGTTTGATGGTCGTTTCATAGTAGTATGTATCCCACTCTTCCAGCAGCCAGTCGGGGATGTCAATGGGGCTGTCGGGCATCAGGCCAGGGAAGAGGTGGTCAAACACCACGCGGAAGTCGCCGAAGTAGTTGATTTGACGGCCGAAATCGCCATACGGCCCACACATCGCCAGCCCACCGTCGAAAACATCCGCGTGTTGCTCCACGGCCAGGGTGGTGATCAGCCCTCCTTCCGAACCGCCGATCAGGTAGACTTTGTCGGGCGCGCCTTTCTGGGCGGTGAAGACGTCCACCAGGTCCACCAGGTCAGCGACTCCCTCAATCACTGCCAGGCCGTTGACACTGTAGCTGGTGGTGGCAAAGGCGTAGCCCAGGGAATTGGCTATGCTGGCCAGCGTTATGCCACCCGGCAGGGTCATCTGTTCTTCGGGGATGCCGATTGGTTCGGTGGGCGAAACGTAGCCGTGAGCAAACACCACCAAATCGCCGTTCCAGGGGGGAAAAATCGGCATGCATAAGCGGTACACTGCGCCGCTCTCTTGCACCCCGTCTGGATCACAGGCCAGGCGAGCGGTGAGGACGCTTTCTGGAATCTCCCCCTGGGGAATGGGTAGACTGTTATCAGCCGTTGCCGGGCGCACAGAGGCAACGGCCAGCAAAACGAGGATGATCAGAGTCAATCGTTTGAAGCGGAACATCAACTTACCTCCGGATAATCTGGCGTGTATCACCTCATCATCAATGAGGGATAGCTTCCCTCCAACGACTGAGGAGGAACACAGCACGGCTTGCCACCGATGCGACGATGAATCCAACGACACCAACAAGCACAGCATTGTAGACAGTGGGTTTGGGGAAAACCAACGTGACACCGATAGCGGCGAAGAGAAACACGCCGTAGTATTTTCCCACGGGGTCGTAAACGGGCCGCCTGAGGCCTGAGGTCAGTGAGTGTTGCCGGTTTGTGAGAAGCAAATCAACGTCACATCCATTTAACTTGGACAACGTGTTACTTCAAGAATCACGCGGGCCTCGACGGGCGATGTGCCGGAGGGTGACAGAGACGCCCAACCAGACGATCCTGAGCAGGGTGGGGAGTTTGCGCCGTTCGTTGTACACAGCGCGCAGGATGTAGCCGTCGCGCTCTATGGTATCCAAGACGCCTTCAAAACGTAGGCAATACCAATAACCCGCCATTTTACAACGTAAAACGTCCAGTTCGTCCAAGTAGCGCTTGCCCTCGCGGAAGTACTGCCGCGCCTGTTCCACCCGCTCCCGCACCCAGGCTCGGAAAGGGGGGCTGTCTACATCCTCCGGGCTGATGCCGTGCGCTTCCAGGTATTCACGGGGGATGTTGATGAACCCATCGGCCGTGTCCAGCAACATGTCGCGGAGCAGGTGAGCAATGTGAGCGGCAATGGCTGCCAGCAAACGACTGTCGGAAGCTGGATAGGGATGACCATTGCCGATGAAATACTGGAGGCCATCAGTGACAGCCTTGCCCAGGCAGTTCGAGTACCACGTCAACTCCTGCTGGCTGATGAGTCGGCCTTTGCGGTAAGCATCGAACTCAATGATGGCGAACATATTGCGAATGAAGGACTGAAGCCCACTGTTCTCTCCCTTGTCGTGGCTGATGAGGTTGGCAGCAATTTCCTCCTCCGGCGTCAGGTCGTCCGGTCGTTCGTTCCTGTATAGGCGGTCAATCAACTCCCTCTGTCGTCTGATGAAGGAGGTACGCTCGTCATCCGACTGAGACGAAACGTCTATAATATCGTCTGCCCAGCGGAAATAGGCGTAAGCCCGGTCGAAGTCGCTCACCAGGTCCTTATCCACCATAAGGCGGGCCGTGTAATAGGTTTGCTTGCTGCTAGCCCGGGTGATAGACTGGGCCAGGCCTGCGGTGGCATCCCTCACTTCCATGGGATACATCTCTCCTCATTCAGCTATTAGTAATGAAATCGGGCGACCTCCGCAGGGAAGCCGCCCGGCTCGCATGGGATTCGGCTCAGTCGTCAACCTGGTACTTGAAGGAGACTTTCACCTTCGCCCGGTAGGCGCGAACCTCTCCGTCCTCGAGCTGCATGTCCAGCTCGACCACCTCGGCGATGCGAAGATCACGCAAGCTCTTCGCCGCCGTCTCCACGGCCGCCGCCGCAGCCTTCTCCCACGACTCAGTGCTGGTACCAACCAGCTCGATCACCTTGTACACACTCTCTGACATGTTTCTCTCCTTTCGTTTGAGCGGACCCGATGAGCCCGCCCAACACTATAGCCACCGCACTGATTAGTGCAACGCGTTTCCCTGCTCTACGAGATGTCTAGCAGTCTGTCGGAGAAAACTTTCCATCCAGGCAAAACCATGATAAAATTGCGGTCGAGATACTAAAGACGAGGAGGTTCGTCCGACTATGACACCCAGGAACAAAAGATTCATCATCGTTGACTACGAAGCGGCCCTTGATCTCGTCGTTAGCCTGCGGGAATGTCTGCCGCCCGACCATCTGGCCCGCTTCGTCGTAGATGTAATTGCCCGCCTTGACTTGAGTTGCATCTACGTTCAATATGGGGCTCGCGGCGGCAAGGCGTATGCGCCGGAAATTCCGTTGGGCTTGCTGTTCTACGGCTATGCCACCGGGGTGTTCAGTTCGCGGAAGATCGAAAAAGCCACCTATGAGTCGATCCCCTTTCGCTATATTGCGGGCAACCTGCACCTCGACCACGATACCATTGCCAACTTTCGGAAAACCTTTCTGCCAGAAATTCAAGAGTTGTTTGTCCAAGTCTTGCTGTTGGCGCATACTGCGGGCGTGCTCAAGTTGGGCAATATCAGCCTGGACGGGTCGAAAATCCACGCCGACGCTTCCAAGAGCAAAGCGGTGAGCTACAAGCGCCTGCTCGAACTGGAAGCCCAACTCCGCCAGGAAGTGGGAGAATTGCTGGCGCTCGGCGAGCAAGCCGACCAGGTCGAATTGCCAGAAGGTCTGGTGATCGAAGATGAAATTACCTTCCGCAAGAACCGGCTGGCGAACCTGGCCGAGGCCAAGGCCGTCTTGGAAGTTCGTGTACAAGAACGCTATGAGGCCGAACGAGCTGAGTATAAAGCCAAAATGCGTGCGCGGGAAGAAAAAGCCCAGCAGACGGGCCGCAAGCCCCGCGGGCGTGCCCCACAACCTCCCACTCCGGGGCCACGCGACAAGGACCAGTACAACTTTACCGACCCCGAGTCGCGCATTATGAAGAACAGCAACAATAAAGGCTTCGACCAACATTACAATACGCAAGCTGCCGTGGATCAGGACAGTCTTCTGATTGTGGCCAACACGCTCTCCAACCACCCCAACGACTACGCTGAGATGGAGCCAACCCTGGATGCGATTCCTGCGGAGTTGGGCAAGCCTGGCGCGGCGGCGCTGGATAATGGTTACTTTAGTGCGGACAACATCACTGCCTGTGAAACGCGGGGCATTGACCCGTACATCGCCACCGGACGCGAACCGCATCACCGAAGTTGGAAAGGCTATTTTGCTGAACTGCATGCACCCCCGCCGGAAGATTCCAGTCCCACGGTCAAGATGGCTTACAAACTCCAGACCGAGATTGGCAAAGCTATCTACGGCTTACGCAAGTGCACTGTGGAACCGGTCATTGGCATCATCAAAGAAATCTTGGGCTTCCGCCAATTTTCGTTACGAGGATTGGTGGCGGCCGCGGGCGAGTGGTGTCTGGTATGCCTGGCCTTCAACCTGAAGCGTTTGCATGTGTTGCTGGCAGCCAGCTAACGCCAACGAAAGAGGCTTCAGCGTGCCTACAGGGAGTTCGACATGAGCACAGAATCACAAATAGTTTGTCCGACGGATTGGCAGACTCCCTGAGCCAGAAAGAGCAGTGATTGAACTGCGAAATGCTCTTATTGAGCCCACTTTTTCGGCATCAGCACGAGATGAGAACTCGAAAACCTTGCCAGATTGACAATTCTCTCTTCTATTGGCAGCTTTGCCTGCATTTACACCTATTTCTCCGACAGACTGCTAGTAGGTTCTTTTCCCAGGCGTTCATTTTCCGTGGACATGCGGTGTTTTTAGTACTCACTACGATGACCTCCTAAATTGGGTATTGGGTATTACCATTAGTTCGTTGTGCCCAGGCGGGCACTTTGGCACCAGGCTCGCAGAAGGCCATCGCTGCCGCGAATGGCCTCCAATGCAACAACACGATCTATCACTTCTTTTCCATTGGCTTGCGCCAGCGCTGGGGCCAGCACCGCCAGCCGCCAATCAACTTCCGTCAGGAACTGCAGATAGCAGGTGGCCACGTGGCCGCCTGGCAAAAGGCTAGCCACGGCCAGGCTGTTCGCCAGCCGCACCAGCAGTTGTCGCTTCAGCCAGCGTTCGAGATAGGCTCGGCGGGTGGCGAGAGCCTCGGGCTGCCAAGGGATATGCCCGACATCGCCAAGCGGGGCTTCTCTGTGCGCTCCGCCTCTTCCCTCTATGTAGAGAACCCCTTCGGCGAGCCAGAAGCGATAGAGAGTAACCTCCCCTTCCGAGCTGAGCCGAGTGTTCCAACGCGGGCGGCCGAAATGCCGCTCCATGAAGATGGCGTCGACGAATAGCTCCCCAACAGGCTGGGGAGTCAGGGAGAGCCCCTGCCACAGCGCCGTGGCATCATCCAGCGTTTCCGCGCGGTGTCCTGAGCCTGTCGAAGGGTTGGCTGTGAGCGGTCGCCTCTGGCTTGCGCACAGGATCGAAGATCCGACTGACGAGGCGGTAGGCCAGGTGGCAACCAGTTCGCCAAGGGCACGTTCCCCAAGCGCGGCCAGTACCTCTGGGGCTGCGTAGCATCGCTGGGCGCGTAGTAAACCCTGGAGTTCGCGAATCGCTTCTTTGCGCTGGGCCTGCCGCTGGGTAACCTCGACCGGGGGCTGGTGCCACTCGGCCGGAATCGGATTGCCTTGGCCCAACCCTGGGCAACTGAAATCTACGTCCAACTGAGCGCGGTCGAAGGGTTCTCGTTTTCATTGTATCTCCTCCTATGTTTTGATTTTGTTACACTTCGGACTTCGCTCTACATTGACTCTAGAAGATCACAGATTAGATATGCATTCCTCCTTTCCCGCGCTCTCATAAGCGCAAAACTGGTAATTCCAGGATCCTGGCCAGGGCCAGCAAGGCTGGCACGTAGTCTCCATAGGTGAATGAGAGGTGATGCTCCAACCCCTCTCGCAAAATGACGTCGAGCACCTCAGCAGCAGGCCGGTCAAAGCGCAGCACTCCCGATGTGCCAGTGAAGCTTTTCGGCGCTCGCAACATCTCGCCACTCCCAACCACCAACCGATAGCTGCCACTGGCTTCGCTCAGTCGTGCCACGGTGACCCGACCTGGTTTGAGCGGGAACTCCATCAACAGCGGCAGCTTGCGGTTGGAGTGAATCGTACCCCGGGGGCGTGCGGACGGATCGGCCATAGAAAGGGGAGACAGCCCGCAATGCCATAACACAACCGCATCCTCATCCACGTCCACGGACACCAGATCGGTGCCAAAAGCCGGTTCGCCGCTGAGCCACTGGAGGATGAGCTGCGTGATGGTGCCGTTAACGTCCGCTTCGCAACTGCAAGGGGTCAACTCGTCGCTGAGCATGGACATGGCGCCACAGGCAGCACATCCTAGCTCAGTGAAGAATTCAGGCCAACAGCGTACCGCCAGGCCGTCCAGATTCTCCTGCTCTGCCAACTGGCGCAGCGTCAAATAGGTCGCCAACGTTCCGCGCAGGGCAGCCTGATCCAACTCCTGTAGACCGTCCAACTGCGAGATCAATCGCTGCCAGACGGCTTCGATTTCCTCTGGCCCAGCCGTGCGCGCTCTTCGGAAAACCTCTCCCAGGTCCACCTGGACAAGTTCCAGGCCCAGGCGGCGCTCCAGAGCGTGATCGTCATAGCGGCACGTGTCAAGGCCAGTCGGCGGTTCACCTACCACCCCCACCCGCGCCCTGCGCAGGAGACGTCGGGCGCGCCCAGCCTGGGCCAATGCGTGCACCTGTCCCAGTGCGATGAGATCATCTGGGGCAGCGTAGA
The DNA here is from genome assembly GCA_034431315.1 of Anaerolineae bacterium. Lineage (GTDB taxonomy): Bacteria > Chloroflexota > Anaerolineae > VGOG01 > VGOG01 > JAUWOY01. The sequence goes on along the minus strand of DAOUDK010000014.1, from coordinate 61,316 downwards.
CGTAGTCGTAACGATATCCGGCCCGCGTTAGCGCATGGGCGGCCAGGTTGATGCCACACAACGAGTTCAAGCGCAGGCGACCGCCCGTGCGCTCCTCTGGCACTGCCCACAGAAGAAGCGGCGCGTCCACCGCCTGTGCCAGGCTCATTACCATCGTGCTGTCGGCAAAGGTGGCCTGGAAGACGAGCAGCAAATCGGGCGGGTTTTCTGCTAATTCTTGAGCGACTTTCTCAGCCTCCTCCAGACTGCTGACTAGCGTTTCCCGCCCGGTAAGCGAATAGCCGGCCTCCTCCAAGCGAGAGCGTACCTGGGCCGTGATTTGAGTTGCCAGAGCTAGATCGAAGGTAGGTCGGGCCAGAGGGACCAGGCCCAGAGTTACGTCAGTTGATCCCATCACATCATTCCTGCTGGTAGAAGAAAGCGTTCAAAGCCAGGGCAGCAGCCCCAATCACACCGGCCTCTCGGCCAAAGCTGGCCGTCTGCAACTGCACTCGTTCGCCTAGATTAGCGAAGGCCCGCTGGCGCATCGTTGCTTCGATAGCTGGCATGAGCAGGTCCGGAGCCTGAGCGAAGATCCCTCCCAGCACGATCAGTTCCGGATTGAGGATGTTGATCAGGTTTGCCAGGGCAATCCCCATGTAGCGAGCTCGTTCTTCGAGCATGGTGCGAGTGGCCGTGTCGCCGGCGCGGGCTGCAGCGAAGATTCGTTCGATAGTCGTCCCCTCTGTATGTTGCAGGTGGGTCGCCAGGATGCCCTGCCGGTCCTGCTCGGCCAATTCCTGTGCCATGCGCACGATGGCGGGCTCCGATACCAGGGTCTCCAGGCAGCCGGTGTTGCCGCAGCGACACAGTTCCCCACCGTCGGGGACGATGGTCGTATGACCGATCTCTCCTGCACCGGCACCGCTGCCACGGTAGAGCTGACCATCTACCACTAGACCTGAACCCACGCCGATGCGAGCATAGACAAAGGCCAACACAAGAACGTTTTGCCCTGCACCAAACAGAGCCTCACCCAAAGCCATCGCACGGACGTTATTGTCTACGCAAACCGGTAGCCCCAGGTGTTCGGTAAACCAATCCCGCATCGGCACATCGCGCCAGCCCAAGTTGGGCGCCACTACGTTGACCCCAGTCTGCGGGTTGACCAAGCCAGAAGCACCCACCCCTACCCCAACCACGTCCTCGGGATTAACACCACTCTGGGTAATGGCCTCGTTGACCAACGCGACTACTTCTGTCAGTACCTCTTCAGGTGTCCTTTCCAAGGGGTGAGCCAGTGAACGACGACTCAGGAGGTGAGCGCGCAAGTCGGCCACTCCCACGCGAACGCTGCCAACGCCAATGTGAATACCAACAGCACACCGGGCGTCCGGCACCAATCGCAGCAACGTGCGGGGCCGACCGACCCTTCGCCGACGCCCTGGCTTCTCCGTCCCCTCTTCAACAACAACGCCCTGCTCCAAGAACTCGTTCACCAGGTTGGTGATGGTAGTCGTGGAGAGGCCAGTCATTTCAGCGAGGCGGACTCGGGAGATGTGCTCGTGTCGGAGGAGTGCGAGAAGGACAGTGCTCAGATTGTGCGATTTAACCGTACTGGGGCTACTGCCGATGAGGGTTTGTCTGATGACCACCGGGTATGCTCCGAGGTTTGTTGGGACATGTTGTTAGCGCCGGGAAGATAACGGAAAACGCAGCGTGAACGTATTGCGTGTTGCGTATCAGGAATTAATTAATCAAGAGGAAAAATTAAAGGCGTGGTTATTATACACCCGTTTTGAGGAAATGTCAAACAGGGAAAAGGAGGCTTGCGTAGCGGTTCGTCATCGCTGAGGTAGCAGGCCGTTCAACTGTGCTCAGGCCGAGACCAATCACATTGGCCGTCTTTGCGGATGAAATCTGACATGTCAAGCCAGTTACTGCACCCAGCCCCGGGCCCGCTCCACGGCTCGCTTCCAACCGGCGTAAGCTTCCTCCCGCCGGGCTTCGTCCCACCGGGGTTTGAAGACACGATCAATGCCCCAGTTGGCCCGCAGGTCCTCCAGGCTCCCCCAGAAGCCGGTGGCCAGCCCTGCGGCGTAGGCGGCGCCCAGGGCCGTGGTCTCATCAACGGTAGGGCGAATCACCTCTACGCCCAGGATGTCGGCCTGCAGTTGCATCAGGTAGTTGTTCTTCACCGCCCCACCATCCACTTTGAGGGCGGTGAGCTCGACGCCGGAGTCCTTCCGCATGGCCTCCAGGACGTCCTTGGTCTGGTAGCAGATAGACTCCAGAGTGGCGTGCACCAGGTGCTCCCGGCGGACATAGCGGGTCAGGCCGACGATGACGCCACGAGCGTACATGTCCCAATAGGGAGCGAAAAGCCCAGAGAAAGCGGGCACGAAGTAGATGCCGCCAGCGTCCCCGACCTCCTCAGCAATCCGCTCCGTCTCCGCTGCGTTCTCGATTATCTTCAGGTTGTCCCGCAGCCACTGAATAGCCGCGCCGGTGATGGCGATGGAGCCCTCCAGAGCGTAGGTGGCCTGGCCCTCCTCCACGCCATAGGCCACGGTGGTCAGCAGCCCGCTGGGCGAGGAGACGATCTCGCGGCCGGTGTTCAGCAGCATGAAGCAGCCGGTGCCGTAGGTGTTCTTGGCCTCGCCCACGCCGTAGCAGGTCTGGCCCACCAGCGCGGCTTGCTGGTCGCCCAGGTCGCCGCACACGGGCGCCTCCCCGCCCACCGGCCCGCCCTGGGGGGTCAAGCCATAGAATTCCCTGTCGCTGGATGGTCTGATTCCCGGCAGCATCTGGCGCGGGATGCCCAGATAGTCGAGCATCTCCTGGTCCCAGTCCAGGGTCTTGAGGTTCATGAGCATGGTGCGCGCGGCGTTGGTGTAATCGGTGACGTGCGTGCCGCCGTCGGGGCCGCCGGTCAGCCACCATAAGCACCAGGTGTCAATGTTGCCAAAGAGAGCCTCGCCCTTTTCAGCCTTCTCCCTCACGCCCTCGACATTGTCCAGGATCCACTTGATCTTGGGCCCGGAGAAGTAGGTGGCGCTGACCAGGCCGGTGTTCTCCTTGACGTAGGGCTCGAAGCCGTCGTCAATGAGTTGCTGGCAGATGTCGCGGGTGCGGGTGCACTGCCAGACGATGGCGTTGTAGTAGGGCTGGCCAGTCTTGGGATCCCAGACGATGGTGGTCTCCCGCTGGTTGGTGACCCCGATGCCTGCGATCTCCTCGGCCTTGACCCCGCCCTTCTCCATAGCACCCCTGATCACCTTCTGGGTCTTCGCCCAGATCTCCAGCGGGTCGTGCTCCACCCAACCGGGCTGGGGGTAGATCTGCTGGTGTTCTTCATAGGCCACAGAGACCGGCTGGCCCGTTTGGTCGAAGATCATGAACCTGGTTCCGGTGGTTCCCTGGTCTACTGCGGCGGCGTATCTCGTGACCATAATAGTCCACTCCTTTTCATTCTGTCAACTTTATTATGACAACGCCTGCCCCACAGAACGTGAGGCGGGCGTGTATCCGTCATTTTGGGGCTCGTGATTTTAGCATAAACAAAACCACTTGTCAAATGGAGATGTTGCTTGCGCAAGACATCGTTACCAGGTAAGAGGGATTGATTTCGATAGACTCAGTGGATCCAAAAACGCTCCAAGAGGATTGCCAAATCCCCGCCCTTGGCTTGGATCTGGCAATCCAAGCCAAGCAAAATTGGATCTACTGAGACTTAGTACATTCACGGTGCAAATCCTGGCTGGCTTGTTACCCATTACCTCATTACTCATCAACATTCCTCATTTCAATGCTGCACTGTGGTCAGGGGGACAACATCGTCAGGATACCGTTCGCCTTCGGCAGAGTAGGCTGGCAGTCGCTCCCCCGTACCCTGGTCATACAAGCCAAGCACCAGACGGTATCGCCCTGGGGGCACTCCATTTAGCGACAGAGGGATCGTATCCTCGACCACCTCACCGCGCTCCCACCAGTTGGTAGGATACGCCCAGCGGCGAGGCACGGCATCATCCTGGCCGACGATATCTCCCGTTGCCGCGTCAACGAGGTGCACAAAGACCTTGTATGAACTGCCCATTCTCCGCTGAGCTTGCCAATAGAGGGTCAACTCCAGCAACTCGACGGATAATTGCAGGTCATATCCGCGTAGAAGGATCACATCTCCCCAGACCACCTGCAACGGATGCGTCGGTTGTGGCGTGACGAAAACGCGAGGCAATGCCTCTACCCGTAGCGAGCCCAGGGAAGCCGGATTCCCCACCGCTCTGCCGTAACCATCAGCTAAAGTCAGGGTCAAGGTATAAGTCCCTGCCTCCAAGAAAGGGTTCACCTGGAGGGCATAGGCACTGCGCACCACCTCATCTGCGTCCCATCGGGACGTGGGCCAAGTCGGGGAGAGCGTTTCGCAGCGCGATTGGGCTACCTCGCCAGCGATGCTGGTCAGGCTCAGACAAATGTCGAAATTCTGGTCAGGAGCAGTCACACTTCCCCAACGGGCATCCACCTGGACCAGACCGTCCTGAGTCGTACTGGTCGGCGTGAAGGTGGCTTGGATGAGGCCGATTCCATCGGTCAGATCATAATCCAGGACGAAATCGCGCCCCAGACGCGGATCGGTGCGGTAGACGATCAAATCTGTATCCTCGTGACACGGCTCAAAGGTCAGCCAGTCCTGGCAGGCAGCCAGTTGCTCCGGGGCGATGAATTTCTTGTGGAAGATGATGTAGCGAACGTCGGCTTCGGCCAGGAGACGCAATTGATGGGATACGTCCATCAAATCTGGATCCATGACGTTGACCTGGCGTAGCTCCTGCAGCACAGGAACGCTATCCACGAAAGCGAAAGCCTCCCGGGGCAGACGGGCAACACGGCCCTCGACCAGCGGTTTGCCGTGAGTGATCTGGTAGAACATGTATCGTTTGTCAACGGTCTGAATCTGCATCGGTAGATCCAGCACGGCGAAACGGCCGGGTTCCAGAGCCAGTTGGCTGTACCAAGCAGGGGTAACGGCAGGCACAGTGGTGTAGGGGACAGGGCAATATTCACCGAGAATCAACACTCCTGCTATGCCTACCAGGGCTACCGCTACGGCCGACTTGCGGTGGAAAGGCCATCGGCGCAGCCCTTCGGCAAGCTCAGGACGCAGCAAAGCCGCCATACCCAGTGACACCAACATCCCCACCGGGAGCGCCAGGAATACGTTGAAGCGGTCTGGTTTGCGCAGGATGCGAACGAAGAACAGATCGCCTATCAACCGGTAGGGCATTGGCGCCTGGGGGTAGAGCTGGCCATTGACCCGAAGCTGGGGGCCAAGGGCCAGGGCGACGTACACCACTGCCGCCAACACCCAGAAACGAGCCCGCCGCCAGTCCTTGGCAGCGCCAGCGACCGCCAGAGCAATGGTCGTGTATCCAAGAAAAGCGACGTAGACCTTGTTGACGATGAAGTTCTGGTAAAGCCGGAAGGCCGCATCACCCCACAGGGGATGGTAGCGGCTGGGCAGCACGTAGGCCAACACATCGGTCTGCCCCCAGTCCTGCTCGTCAATGAAGATGTCATCCGGATAGGCCCGGGTTAACTGAGCGCTAACCATGGGGAGCGCCAGGGGGACCAGCAGTGTTCCTGCAACAAGCCCCGTCAGCATCAGCAACCCCAGAGTACGCCGGGTCCGACAGGACCTCTTGCTCAACAAGCGATAGAGCACATACAAACCGACGACCACCCCTCCCATGATCAGTAGCTGCCAGCGAGTCAATCCCGTCAGGGCCAGGAAGAGGCCCGCCAGCAACGCATCGCGCCTCCGTCCTCCCTCCAGAGTGCGGTGCAGGTAAAGAAGCACCAGGGGGAGCCAGCACACAACGACCATGTTCGGGTGGTCGTAATGAGACAAAGTATAGGGCCAGAAACCGTAGACTAACCCGCCGATGAAGGCCGCTGGCGGCGAGCCCGTCAATTCGCGGGCCAGCAAGTACATCGTGAAGCCATTCAGAGCGAGGAAGGCGATGAAAACCAAGCTATAGGCAGCCAATCCCCCCACAACCGCCTGCAAAGGCAACCAGGCAGCGATGTTGAGCCAGGCAATGTTATGATAGGCCAGCGACACACCCTGAGGGTGGAACAGAAGATCGGTATAAAATGGGCTATGCCCTTCCAAGAGCGATTGTTTCACCCACCAGAAAGTCCACTGATGAGTCCACAGGTCATTCCCGATTCCTGGCAGGTGCGTCCCCAGTCGAGCGACGAGCGGCCAAGTCATCACCACCGTCAGCAAACCATAGGCCAGCAGCACCAGGATTGCTTCGCGCTGTCGGTAAATATTTCTGAGAAAAACGCCACCCAAACGGTGCGTGACATCCTCCAACTTCCAACTTCCAACCTCCAACCTCCAATCCCTCACTTTCCCAGCAAATAGATCACCCCACCCACCAGGCTGACCACCAGCCTCAAACCCCGTGACAGCAGCGCCAGCGCCAGCGCCTGCGGGGCAGCGATCCCTGCCAAGCCGAAGAAGAAGACGTAGGCCCCCTCCTGGATGCCGATGGCGTTCAGCGAGAGCGGCAGCGAGTTCGCCACGGCGATGAGGGAGAAGGCCATCATCAGCCAGATGAAGGAGATGGGCACGTGCAAGGCCAACGATTGCACGTACAGACTGAACACGCTCCCCAACCGAAAGAGTAACGAGAAAGCCAGCACCACCAGCAGCACGCGCCTGTGGCTGCGAAAAGCGTAGATCGAGTCGTACAGCTTGCCTAGCTTGCCGATCAGAGTGGCCAACCACGGAACGGTCAAGCGATCGGCCCAGGAGCGCACCCGCCGCAGGTTGGACAGCAACAGCATCCCCAGGACGAAGACGACGAACGTCCCCAGCACGAGGAAGCCGATCCTCCCTGCCGACGCCAACTGCCAGTTGCTCAGCACCGCCGCCACCCCCATCAACAGCACGGCCAACAACCCGCACAGCCGCTCTACCAGCACGGAGGAGGCAGCGTCCGCCCCGCGGCCGGTGAGTTGGCCCAGGCGCAGCATGCGCACGCTGTCGCCGCCCACGTTACTGGGCAGGAAATTGTTGAAGAAGCTGCCCACCAGGTAAATGGCAAGAAGGCGCAGGAAAGGCTCCCGCGTCCCCTGGGTAACTAGCAGCGCGCGCCAACGCAAGCCCCGTGGCATCACGTTGAACAGTTCGATGAGCAGCGCCACCCCGACGTACCCCACGCTGGCCTGGCTCACGATGCGTGTCAACTCCTGCCAGTCCACCCGCCAGAGCAGAAAGGCCAGCAACCCTAGTCCGAAGAGGGGTCGCAGCCAGCGCCAAAGCCCGCGCCAGGTTGAGGCCAATGTCGTGCCTTCAGCCACGGCAACTTGCATCCTTTCCGTCAACTCCGCCCCCTCGCTGGTGCATTTTAATTTGGGGACAAGTAGGCTTTTGTTGTCATTGCGAGCCGAAGGCGAAGCAATCTCCCACCAGGCTGGGGATTGCTTCGTCGCAAAAACCGCTCCTCGCAATGACACACCGTCCGTTTCCCTAAATCTGCCCCAGAACTGAAATGCGCCCCCTCACTCAAGGTAGCCCAGGCTGCGCAGGCGGGCCTCGATCTCCGCCCGTTCCTCCGGCAGCAATTCGTGCTCCGGGCGACGATCCGCCGTCGGCTCCCCCGCCTCGGCCTCTGTCTGTTGCAGGGGGGTAGCGCGGACGAAGGCCGGCTCGAACATCTCCGTCAGCACGCAGCCATCCATATCGCCAGGCACAGGCAGCCCCATGCGGTAGAGAATCGTCGGGGCCAAATCAATGATCCGCGCGCCGTCCAGCTCTATCCCCTGCCGCACCGCCGGCCCGTCGGCCAACAGGATGCCATGCAGCCGGTGACAGCCGGAATCCCCCCGCACCTGTGGGGTCACGAGCTGCGCATTGCTGGCGAACAGTGGGAAGGCGATGTAGCGAAAACCGTCCATGACCGGCAACAAGTCGGCCCCCCGCTCGGCGTACGGCCCCTGGTACACCTGCTCCTTGAAGATGATCTCATCCACCAACGGACGGCCGAATTGTGGATGCTCAAGCTCCCGCAGCGCGTCGGCGACCCGCTGGCGCACCGCTTCGTACTCCTCGGGCGGCACGCAGCCGTGTGGGTCGCGGCCGCGCAGGTTGATGAAGACCTGGCCCACGTGCCCCATGGCGTAAGCCTGCGTGCGCGACCAATCCACGGCGGAAAAGGACAGGAAGCGCCCCACGATGGCATTGCGCGCCCGCTTGCTGACCTTGACCACCACGTCCTGCAGGCCCAGCTTCACCAGCAGAGCGTAGGCCGCGCTGGGCGTGATGCCGTGGCGAAAGAGCGCGTAACGCAGGCGGGTCGCCACGTCCCGCTTCAGGCACAGAAACCCTCGCTGCAGCAGGAAGTTGTTGAGATTCACCGTGCCGTGCAGCGGCCCGAAGCCGTGATCCGACATCACCAGCAGCACATCGTCCGGGCCTGTCTGCTCCCACAGCCGGGCCAGGATGGCATCCGCCTTCTGATAGAGCGTCCGCAGCGAATCGCCGTAGCGCTGCCCCGCCGCCGTTTCCACTTCCGAGTGCGGGTCATAGCGAGGGTGGGTGGGGTCAACGAACTTCCAGAGGGCGTGCTGGGCGGCATCGAGGGCCACGAAGTGCACCATGAAGAAGTCCCATTCGTAGTCCCGCATCAGGCGCAGCGCGTAGCGGGCCCGCTGCTCCATCAGCGCCAGCAGGTCGGCCACGAACGCCTCCTCGTCCCCATCAGCGTATTGCACAGCAGGGCTGATGCGATAGGGGCCTAACTCATCCTCGTAACGCCTCAGCAAACCGGGAGGATAGGCAATCTCCGCGTGTCTGGGAGACAAGATGCCTGAGATCATGAAGCCGTTGACGGGGCGGGGCGGATAGGTCACGGGCACACCGACCACCCCCACCCGCCGCCCCGCCTCCGACAGAAGCTGCCAAAGGGGCCTGGCGGCGATGTGGGAAGCGTTAACCATGTCGAAACCGCCGGGGCTATCGCCACGGCGGCTGCGGATGAAGTCGAACACCCCGTGCTTGCCTGGGTTCATGCCCGTCATGAACGAGGGCCAGGCGGGGGAGGTGACTGGCGGCATGGTGGACCTGAGTTCGCCGTGAATCCCCTGCTGCATCAGGCGAGCCAGAGCAGGCAGGTGACCCGCGGCCGCCCAGGGGCGAATCAAATCAAAGGTCGCACCGTCGAGTCCAACGACGAGTACTCTCATAGATCAACACGCTCCAAAAGACGGTCACTGTTCAATTGAGAAAGACCGAAGCACCTTCCAAACGGGGTCGCTCTGATTGTAATCCAACTCCCCGCAGTAGCCCTGGTGGATGTACTGCCAGAGGATTATGCCGTCCACTCCCGCCTCGAAGGATCGCTGCATGTACTCCTCGATAATGGGCGACCTTTCCTCCAAGATTCCTGGGCGGATAAGGCGACCATTCTTCTTGTACGCACGATGGTAGACCTCGGTGTAGAGCACGGGCAGGTTCAATTCGTCGGCAATCCTCAGCTCCCGCTCATCCCAGACGTTGGTCCACACATGAACCGTCACAGCATCAATTGAGGGGAAAGTGTGCATCTTGCGCCAGGCTTCCTCCCCCTGAGGCTGAGGCCCACCAACCGAGATCATCCCCACGGCCACGGGCCGGCAGGGGTCGAGCCTCTTTATCTCCTCAGAGGCCACCCTGGCCCATTCGACCAGCGAGTTGTAGCAAGACCGCTTCCCTCCCTCAGGAGCACAACTGGGCTCTCCCATCAACTGCCACAGCGCCACCTGGGGAAAATCCCTGAGCCTGGTAACCACGCTTGTCAGATGATCCATGTACTCATCCCTGTATCCCGAATCAAACCAGGCCTCGCTCTTGATAGGATAGTCGGCCGCCATGTAGCCCTCGAGGACGATGATGAACTTCAGGTCGTACTCGCCGCCCAGGCGGATCAACCGTTCCACTCGATCGAGCCCGCCATCCCGCGCATGCTTGGGAAAAACGGGGATGCGGATGGTATTTCCAGAACGAGACAAGAAGGAGAGTATTTCCTCCCATTCGCTCTCCGGGAACCACTCTTCGAGGATGTAGGCCACGTTCATGCCTATCAACCGAATCTCTCGACCGTTGAAAGTGAGCTTGTCGCCGGTCCTGACGACGCGGTTGGCGCAGAGCGCTCTGGGTTTGGTAAACAGCGGCAGAAAGATTTTCTCCTCTTCGATCAGATCAGCTTCCCCCACGAGCACCAGGGGAAAGATGAGCCTGCTTCCATCCTCGGTTTTATCTGCCCGTGTGACTGGATACCTCGCGGAGAGTTTGCTTTTGCTTCTGGGATCATACTGCTCGGAAGAGGAGACAGGGGACTCGATCTCAAAGACCCCGCTCCGTTCGGATCCACTTCCCCCCACCGTTGGACTGGACAGGGCCAGAACACAACCTATCGCGACCATCGAGGCCAAGATCACTGCGGCCAGAAACCAGGTTTTTGAGCCCTTCGTTTCCCAAATGTGCGCAATTGCTGACATCTTCTGCTAACCTCCCCGCTCCAGCACCGAACCCACAAAATCCCTCTGCCCTCTGGAGAAGTCCTCGGCACTCAAGGCCCTTTTGCCCGCCAACTGCACCTCGCCCAGAAGCAGGGCTCCCTTCCCGGTGGCAACGGCTAGGCCCTCATCCAGAGCCATCACCCGCCCTGGCTCCCCCTCGCCCGCCCACTGGGGCAGCGCATCGGCGCTGAGCACCTTGAGCAGCTTGCCTCGCCAATACGTATAGATGCCCGGCCAGGAGCAATAGGCCCGGCAACTACGGCAGATCTCGATGGCCGGTTGGGACCAATCTATCAGGCCATCCTCCTTGGCGATGAGGCAGCAGTAGGTGGCCTGGTCATGATCCTGAGGCTGAGGCTCAATCTCACCTGCCAGCCAGCGGGGCAAAGTGTCCATCATCAGATCAGCCCCCAACTGAGCTAGCCTGGCTCTCAGCGATTCCCTCGTATCCTGGGGAGATATGGGACAGGTGGCTTGGGACAAAATCGGGCCGGTATCCATCCCCTCATCCATGAGCATGATAGTGACTCCTGTCTCCTCGTCACCGGCCAGGATGGCGGCCGAGACCGGGGCCGCGCCCCGGCACCTGGGCAGGAGCGAAGCGTGGACGTTGAGGCAACCCCTGGGTGGGATGGCCAGCACTTCGGCTGGGAGTATCTGGCCGTAAGCGGCCACCACGATCACGTCGGGCGCCAAGGCTCTAAGTTCGGCCACGGCGTCAGGCCGACGCAGGCTGGGCGGCTGCAGCACTGGCAAGTCGTGGGCCAGGGCCACAACCTTCACGGGCGATGCCTCCAACTTGCGGCCCCGTCTCGCCCGTCGGTCGGGCTGGGTGACCACTCCCACGATCTCGTATCGTCCGATCAGGGCCTTCAAAACGGGCACCGCGAAATCCGGCGTGCCCATGAAGATTAGCTTTTCCATAGTTCTCCCCCACAGTGATTGTATCACATTTTGGGCTACTGGGCAAGGCGAAGACATTGTTGCGATTTAGGGCAACATGTGGTAAAATCAGGCCCGAAGCCAAAGAGAGGAGTTAGCGAAGTCAGATGTCTCTTTCAGAACTGGATCACACCAACAAGCGCGTCCTCATGTTCGGAGGAAAAGGAGGAGTGGGCAAGACAACCTGCTCTGCCACCACCGCCCTCCACTACGCCTCGGCGGGCAGGAAGACCCTGATCATCTCCAGCGACCTCACCCCCTCCCTGTCGGACATCTTCGAGATGGAGGTAGGGGCGACGGAAAAGCCGGTGAAGGGCATGGAAAACCTCTACGCGCTTGAGATCTCTCCCGACGAGGTGATGAAGAGGTGGAAGGAGAAATTTGGGCCAGAGGTGTACGAGGCCGCCTCTTCCCTGATAGACATGGAATACGACGAGATCATAGATTACGTCGCCATAGCACCGGGAATCCAGGAAGAGTTCATGCTGGACTACATACTGGAGCGGGTCAAGGATGGGCGCTATGACCTCATCGTTTGGGACACAGCTCCGGCGGGCGACACCTTGCGCCTGCTGGACCTGCCGCACAAATTCCTGAAGCACCTGCGCCTGGCCCCCAAGTTCTACTTCGAGGTCCGCGATACCTTCAAGTTGAAGAAGGTCCCCTTCCTCGAGCTGATAGATAGCTGGAAAGCCCTGGCCCAAGAGGTGACGGATTTTGTGAGGAATCCAGACAACACGGAGTTCATCCTGGTCACCATCCCTGAGGCCCTGGGGGTGTATCAGGCCAGGAGACTGGTCGGGGAATTCGAGAGATACGGCCTTCCCATCCACTACCTGATCATAAACAACGTCATCAAGAACCCCGACTGCGAATTCCACCATATCAGAAAGGAAATGCAAACCCCGTACATCAACCTGCTGGCCGACGAATACGGACAGACGATGGAAATCATCACCCTCCCCCTTTTCGCCCACGAGGTGAAGGGGGTGGATAGGCTGAGAGAGTTGAGGAAGATGTTGTTTGCCTGATACGAGAAGGGAGAAGCATAGTGGCCGTGTCCTACGCTGACGCCAAAATCGAGGTCGAAGGGCTGGTGGAGCGATTCGCCAGGCTGAGCGCCCGCAACCGCAAGCGGTACAATGAACCCGCCACCCGGCAGGAGTTCATTCTGCCCCTTTTCCGCGCTCTGGGCTGGAACATCGAGAACACCCGCGAGGTCAGCCCCGAGGAAAGGGTATCGCGCGGCTTCGTGGATTTTGCCTTCCGCCTGGGCAGCATCCCTCGCTTCTTCCTGGAGACCAAGAAAATCCCGGCTGACCTGGAAGACCCCCGCTGGGCGCGGCAGGCCATCAACTACGCCTGGCTCAAAGGCGTCACCTGGGCCGTCCTCAGCGACTTTGAGGGGCTCAAGGTCTTCAACGCCGAGTGGCAGGAGACCCATCCAGTCCGCGCCATCTTCAAGGACCTCTATTGGAACGAGTATCTGGATCGCTTTGACGACCTGTGGTTGCTGTCGCGTTCGGCGATGGAGGAGGGGGCGCTCGACCGGGCAGCCGAGGCCGTGGGCAAAAAGGTCAAGAAGACGCCGGTCAGCCGCCTGCTGTTCGCCGACCTGACCGAGTGGCGGCGCGAGCTCTTCCGCCATCTGCGCCCCTACAACCCTCAGCGGTCCATCGAGCAGATTGACCAGGCCGTGCAGCGCATCCTCGACCGGCTGATCTTCATCCGCACCTGTGAGGACCGCGAGATAGAGCCCTACCGCTTGCAGCCGATGCTGCGCCAGTGGCGCGACCAGGGACGCAAGAAGGACCTGGTGCAGGCGCTCAACACCCTCTTCCGAGAGTTCGATGACATCTACGACACCCGCCTCTTCGCCCCCCACTTCTGCGAGGAACTGACCAGTGAGCCAACCCCCTTCGAGCGGATCATCGAGGGGCTGTACGAGCTGCCGGGCGGCTACGGCCTGTACGATTTCAACGCCATTGACGCCGACGTGCTGGGAGGCATCTACGAGCAATACCTGGGACACCGGGCGCAGGACCCGGAGGGCAAGCAGGTCGTTGACAAGCGGGCCAGACGCAAGGCCCAGGGCATCTATTACACGCCGCAGTTCGTGGTGCGCTACATCGTGGGGCAGACGTTGGGCCGTTTGCTGGAGGAGCAGGACTACGAGCAGGCTCGCCAGGTGAAAGTGCTGGACATGGCCTGCGGCTCCGGTTCGTTCCTCATCGAGGCCTTTGACGTGCTGGATCGCTACCTGGCCGGAGTGCGCGGGCAGAACGCCGCCAGCGCGGCCGGGGACATACACGACTTCGCCCGCCGCATGGAGATCCTGACCGGCAACCTGTACGGAGTGGACCTGGACGCCCAGGCAGTAGAGATCGCCCGCCTGAACCTGTTGCTCAAGGCCGTGAACCAGCGCGGTGAGTTGCCCAGGCTGGAAAACATCCGCCAGGGCAATTCCCTGATCAGTGGTACGCCCGGAGAATTGAAAACCGCCTTCGGTTCCAACTGGCGCGACAAGCACCCCTTCGACTGGGAGGAACAGTTTCCCAAAATCATGGAACGGGGTGGGTTTGACGTGATTGTGGGCAATCCGCCGTACATCCGCATCCAGACCTTGCCCAAAGATGACGCCCGCTGGTACGGCGACCACTACCAGGCAGCAGGCGGCAGCTACGACATCTATGTGCTGTTCGTGGAGCGGGCACTGGAGTTGTTGCGTCCCGGCGGGGTGATGGGTTTCATCCTGCCCAATAAGTTCACAACAGCAACCTACGGGAAAAAGCTCCGCAAGCTCCTGACAGATCACAAGGCTGTGATCCGCTTCGTGAACTTCAAACACGGTCAGGTTTTCGAGGGAGCCACCACGTATACCTGTCTGTTGTTCCTACAGAAAGAAGGTGCAGAGACTTTCTGGTATGGTGAAGTGAGAGACATGGAGGAAGTGAAAGAAGTGGGGCATTTGGAAGAAGAAGACATTGAGTGGGCGGAAATCAGGACCGAGCGGCTGACTGATGAGCCCTGGGTCTTATCGGCTGGCCCGGCCTATGAGTTAATGGAGAAGCTGAACACATTCCCAAAGCTGAAGGAAGTGGCTGAAAGAATCTTTGTAGGTCTGCAAACCAGCGCCGATGCGGTCTATCATCTGGAAGATCGTGGCGAGACCGGGGAGGGCAAACGCCGACTGTACTCCAAGTCCCTCGACGAAACCGTGGTACTTGAGGGTACGTTCATTCATTCACTCGTCAGTGGCGTAGATGTGAAGAGATATCGCATTCCGCCAAAGCAGCAATATATTCTATTTCCCTACATTGTGACCGATTCTCAGGCTGAACTAATCGCAGAACAGCAGTTGGCAGATATGGCGCCATTAACTCTTGCCTACCTTCTCAGAAACAAAACTGTATTAGAGAACCGGGAACGAGGTCGTTTCAAAGATCAGCGATGGTACAGATTTGGTAGAACGCAGAATCTTGGTATTCAGGAGAAACCCAAGATTTGCGTTCCCCGTCTTGTACGTAATATTCAAGCCTTCTACGACGAGGATGGCGAATACTATCTGGACAACGTGGATGTCGGCGGTGTCACACTTCGAACTGAGGGCCGAGATGCGTATCTGTACATCACTGCCCTGCTCAATAGCAAGCTTCTGACCTTCTATCTCCGTCGCATCAGTACGCCGTTTCGGGGTGGGTTCTATTCCTGTAACCGGCAATATCTTGAAATGCTCCCCATCCGCCCCATCAACTTCGACGCCCCGGCGGACGTGGCGCGGCATGACAGGATGGTGGCGCTGGTGGAAGAGATGCTGCGGCTGCAAAAGGAGCACGCCCAGGCCGAGGCGCTGAAAGAGGACCGCCGCTACGACCTGGCCCGCCGCATTGAGCGGCTTGATGCGGAGATTGATGCGCTGGTGTATGAGTTGTATGGGTTGACGGAGGAGGAGATCAGAGTAGTGGAGGAGAACCAATGAGTTACGGTACTCGCTATCTAGAACTTCGCCACTTCATTCGGTATTGTCAAGAACTGAATGTAAAGGTTAGTGAGAACGAGTTGGAATACTATGAAGAAAACGGTATCATGTTTCCAGTGGCAAGAGTTGTGGTGCCTGGAGAGTACGTTAAACGTATGCATAAATGGCGGCACCGGTCAATGGACATGCCATACCCCCATGAATGGCCGGAGATAGATCGACTTAGTGACACTCCTCTTGTTCTTCCAGAAAGCTATGCCCAACTCACAGATGAAGAATTGGTGGATTCGTTCGACCGCGAGTTTGGGCGGAATCCGTATCTTGTTCGACCGGACCCAGACAATTACCGACCGTGGGACTCATCCCGAGTAATGGTTGAACATCACGATGACTATGATATAGCTGAATCAACTGCGACTCCCTACTATTCTTGCTGGCAAGTTCATCAATTGTACGAGATTCAGAAATACCCCGATCTCTACAAAAACCGCTTTTTGATCGATAATCTTCCTGATGAATTCAAGCAAAAGTATCTGCTTCCCACAGCACGCAAGTTGGAAATACTCAGAGATTTTCGCGGGCATGCTCACTTCTTTGACGCTTTATCTTTCTACACCACAATGTATGATCGAGAGCGTGGAAGAACCTTTGCACGACTTTGGGAACGGCACAGCGTCAGGACGCTAGATGTCAAACAGTATCAAGAATACCTGGACCGCCTATCCTCCCACGCAAGATTCGTGAGCAATAAACATGGTCTTACAGAGGATGAGCTTTACACGTTCCTAGTCCATCTGTTGAATTTGCGCAGCGATTACCAACGCGCTGAACGCATGAAACTTGCAGGCGAACTAGAGAAGGATGTTGTGTTCCTGGCGAGGTTTATCGCTGGCGTAACAGGTCAATCATTTGATGAGATTGCCGAGGAACTAGGCAAACGTAGTACATTCTGGATCAAACGAGAATTCCGTCACTTGGACAGAGCAGTACAAGTACTAGACTATGCTCGAGATACGTTCAAGCGGTTGATGAATGACTACAACAAGGAGTTTCCCGACCTCAACATTTCCACTACAGAGATTGATGGGCTTTTGAAGTTCATTGAGGCGAACGGGCTGTTTATCATCCCCTATACGATGTTCGATACAGATGAGGCCGTGAACAATCCGAGAGTGTTCCATAGGACATCGCTCTATATTGGGATGAAGAATCTCACGACCGGCTTGGAGTGTTTGATTCGAGAGATTGGCAAGAAGCTGCCCAACCCCATTGGTCGGATGGACACGTTCGGTAGTCTGATCAACACAGTGTTCAAGGAATGGTGTAGCGAGTTCTGGAAAGAACGAGATAAGAAGCAACCCCCAACTCCAACGAAACCAAGCGAGTTCATCTGGAATATCACCGATGTCTATACCGATCCACTCCTTGACCAAGTGATACAGGGGCATATCATAAGAGTCTTTCTGATGGCCTACTGGGCTCGGAATCTCACCGCCCATCAATACACACTTGAAGATGATTTGTATGGTGATCTATATGGCAGAGTGTATACAGCGATTTACCACGCCATGCTTTACTCTTGGAAACATGCGCTGCAGAAAGGCTGGGTAAGTTGACGCCAGCGAGCGCGAGATTGACGCGCTGGTGTACAAGTTGTATGGGTTGGCGGCGGAGGAGATTGGAGCGGCAGAAGGTTTGGACCACGAATGACTCGAAAGGGGGAGAAAGGCGCGAAAGCGTTTCGTGCTTTTCGTGGCTTTTCGCTTGCTTCGTGATCCAAAGCACCGACGTGGAGATTGACGCGCTGGTGTACGAGTTGTATGGGGTAGTGAGAGAGAAAATCGCAATTGTGGAGGGAGAAGAATGAGCCACGACCTATCCTACTGGGAAGAGGACTACGAAGACTACCTTGAGTTCTACGACGATGACGGCGGCAAGCGGCGCAAGTTGAGCAAACAGGAGTTCTGTGAGTTGAGCGAGGGAATGCTGAACCTTGTCACCTGGAGCAACATCCGCGAGCTAACGCCAGCCGAGAATCGCCGAATGGAAGAGCTGGGGTATCTATTGATGGGATAGCTCCCGTGGAGAGATTGACGCGCTGGTGTATGAGTTGTATGGGTTGACGGGTGAGGAGATTGGGGTGGAGGCAACGGATAGGCAGCGGATAAGCAGATGGGGCAGCAGTTATCCGATTATCCGATTTCTATCCGCTGCGGCAAGGGGAGTGATCATACTGAAAGGGCCCCATCAGTGATTCAGACGGAGCACACTAACAAATGAGTATCTTTGACAGGTTCGCATATTTCTACGCCAAAGGGCCATACCCTCAATACAGCGGGAGAATGGTAGAGCTACTGCCCCCTGTGCTCGCCCGATTCGATGCCGGGCCACAGACGATCTTGGACATAGCTTGTGGCGAGGGGACGTTCGCTGTGGCGATGGCGAAGAAAGGCCTTCGGGTGACGGGTGTTGACCGGTCTCCCCAGATGCTGCAGTTTGCCAGAGAGCGGGCTGAACGGGAGAACGTAAAGGTTGAGTTTCTCCTTCAAGACATGCGATCCCTGCCCTTTGAAGAGAGATTCGACCTGGTGACCTGCTGGTTTGATAGCCTGAATTACCTCCTGGAGTTGGAGGGCATACAAAAGACCTTTGCAGGCGTGTATCGAGCGCTGAAGAAAGCAGGGCTGTTCATTTTTGACATGAACACCATCTATGGCCTGGCCGTTAACTGGCAACGAGACCCTTGTTATGTCCAGCAGAATAGCCTTGAGATGTTTGAAATCCAGTTCCCAAGCTACGACTTCGAGAAAAACATAGCTACCACGAGAATATCGGGATTCGCGAAGGAAGGGGACAGGTGGATTCGGATGGACGAGGAGCATAAGGAACGCGGATACACCCTGGAGGAAATCAGGCAGTGCTCGCAGGAAGTGGACTTCCAGGAACTTGCCTGCTGGGAGAATCTGGAAGAAATGAGCGAACCCAGGCCAAATAGTGGGCGCGTATGGTTTGTGATGCAGAAGTAGATGGTCAAGGAGCTGACCATGAAAACAAACCCAACCATCATGCTCATTGGCCTCGGAGGGCTGGGCAGCGTCGTACTGGAGCTGCTGGCGCGAGAGGATGGGCTGGGGCGAATTATCGTGGGCAGCCGAAACGCAGCGCGCGGCATAGCCCGCTGCAACCTGACGCGGCTGGGGGCGATGGCCCAGGGATACGCGCCCGACATCAGCTTTGTGCCCCTTGATCTCAACGACAAAGATGCCGTCGCCGAAATCGTGCACAGAGAGGCGCCCGACATCATCTTGAGCACGGCGACCATGCAGACCTGGTGGCTGCCGGACCTCCTGCCCCCCGAACAGGCCGCCGTCATCAAAGGCGCGGGGTTCGGTGTGTGGCTGCCTGTCCATCTGACGCTGACCCTGAAACTGATGGAGGCTCTGCGCGATGCCGCTTATCCTGGGGTGACGCTCACGGCCCCCTATCCCGACGTGGTCAACTGCGTCCTGGGCCGCCTCGACCTGGCGCCGACCTGTGGGGTGGGCAATGTTGACGAGATTGTGTCAAAGGTGCGCCTGCTGGCCGCCGAACGACTGGACGCGTCCCTCGACGCGGTGCGCGTGCTGCTGGTGGCTCACCACGCCCTGAACGCAGCGGTTTTTGGCGGACCAACAAGCAAGATACCTCCCTATTTCCTGCGCGTCGAGCACGAAGGACAGGATGTGACGGAAGCCATCCGCGCCGACGAGTTGCTGCTGGCTCCCTATCCTCTGCCGCCTGGCCCAGCCAGTCATTTCCTCACCGCCGGCTGCACCGTGCGACTGATCCGGGCATTCCTCTCTGACAGCGAGGCCCTGTTGCACGCGCCTGCGCCCAACGGATTGCCGGGCGGCTATCCCGTCGTCGTCGGCAGCGGCAACGTGCGGCCAGCGCTCATAGAAGGGATCACTTTGGCCGAAGCCGTCGCCATCAACGAGCGCTCGCATCGCTTTGACGGCATCGAACGCATTGAGGCCGACGGCACGGTGATCTTCTGCCCCGAATCGGCCAACGTGCTGCGCACCGAACTGGGCTACGACTGTGACCGTCTGACGCCCGACGAGTCAGAAGAACGAGCCAAAGAATTGATCGCCCGTTTCCGGGAGTATGCTGAGCGATACGGAGTTCACCTTTGACGGGTTTCTGGAGTCCCGAACTCGTTCGGGTTCGTTGCGCCACACCCCCAACAAGTTGGGGACTCCGGCGTCCTGACCACAGGAGCTCCGAAAGAACACTTTAATTCCCAGGAGACTTTTGTATGAACTACACAACTGGCAAATCAAAAGCCCTCTTCGACCGCGCCCTGCAAGTGATGATCGAGGGTGGCAGCTCTCCCTCGCGAGGGCCGGCCAACTATGGGGATTACCCCCTCTTCATCCAACGAGGTGAGGGCTCCCACATCTACGACGTGGACGGCAATCGCTACGTGGACTGGATGATGGCCTACGGCGCGCTGCCACTGGGCCACGCCCACCCGCGCATCGTGGAGGCGGTGAGCGAGGCGGTGGCCAGCGGGACGCTCTTTGCAGCCGCCACGGAGATTGAGGTCGAGGTGGCGGAGCTGATCCAGCAACTGGTGCCCAGCGCGGAGCGGGTACGTTTCGCCAACACCGGCACCGAGGCGGCTATGGCGGCCATCCGGCTGGCGAGGGGCTACACCGGCAAGCCAAAGTTCATCAAATTCGAGGGGCACTATCACGGCTGGTATGACGACTTTTTGGTCAACACTCACCCGCACCCCCTGGTTTCGCTGGGCCATCGTCACGATCCCATCAAGATCGCCGACAGTTCGGGCCTGAACCGGCGCGCGTTGGAGGACACCATCGTCGTGCCCTGGAACGATCTGCCAGCGGTAGAGCGAGCCATTGACACCCACCGGGGACAGATCGCCGCCGTCATCACCGAGGGCATAATGGGCAACATGGGCGTCATCCCGCCGGAACCGGGCTATCTGCACGGGCTGCGTGATCTGACCCACGACAACGGCATCTTGCTCATCCTCGACGAAACCGTGACCGGCTTCCGCATCGCGGCCGGCGGCTGTCAGGAGCACTACGGAATCAGGCCCGACATCTCGACCTTCGGCAAGGCGATGGGGGCTGGGCTGCCGGTGGCCGGCTTCGTCGGCCGGGCCGACATCATGGAGGCGCTGGAGTGGGGTGGGGTGCTGCACTACGGCACGCAGAACGCCTCGCGCGTCGGGCTGTACGCGGCGAGGGCCAGCCTGCGGGAGCTGCTCCGCGACGACGGCGCAGCTCTGCGTCACACGTGGCGCATCGGCGAGAAGCTCTGCCAGGGGCTACGCGATCTGTTTGAGGAAACGGGCGCGAAGGCCATTGTGCAAAACGTGGGACCGATGCTGCAAATCATGTTCACCGATCAACCGGCCATCCGCAACTACCGCCAGTTCTGCGCCCACGTTGACCGCGCCAGGTACCAGAGATTCGCCTTGGCCCTCTTCGAGCATGGAGTATACATGACGCCCTCTGCCGCCCTCCACTCTATCGTGTCGCTGGCCCACACCGACGAGGACGTGAGCTTCACCCTCGAAGCGGCGAGAAAGGCCCTGGCTGATGTCGAATGAAGTGATTGGTCTCAAGAGACCCAAAAGGCTATCGCGAACGGTAATCTATGAGAATCCTTGGGTCAATCTGTACGTAGACGAGGTGCAGTTTCCAGATGGCCGGATTATAAAAAGGCACCACCTCCTGGATTTTGAGAAAGAAGCGGTGGCCGTTTTGGTCGAGAATGCGCAGAGCCAGATTCTGTTGGTACACGTTTACCGCTACACTACAGACACTATCGAGTGGGAAATCCCTGCGGGTGTTTTGGAAAATGGCGAGTCAGTTTTAGAGGCTGCGGCGCGAGAGGTGTGGGAAGAGTCAGGGTATGAAACAGCCAATCACGAGCTGACCTACACCTATTACCCGATGAATGGCATTTCAAACAAAGTGTTTCACATCGTGCGTTGCCAGTCCAAACGAAAGACGGGCGATTTTGATAGAAACGAGGTGAAAGAGTTCAAGTGGGTTTCAAGGCAAGAGATTCAAGAGATGGTCAAAGATAAACTGATGAAAGACGGATTCTCGCTAACAGCATTGTTGCTATGCTTGACAGAGTGTTGATTGCCGAAGGGAAAAACAATGGGGAGTTTAACGGGCAAACGAGCGCTCATCACCGGCGGTGCGTCGGGCATCGGGCGGGCGACGGCGTTGCTCTTCGCCCGCGAGGGCGCGGCAATCTCCATTGTCGATTTAGACGAGGCCGGCGGACAGGCCGTCGCTCAAATGATCGTGGACGAAGGCGGGCAGGCCATCTTTGTGCGCTGCGACGTGAGCCAGGCGGCCGATTGCCAGCGGGCCGTGCAGCAGACCGTGGAGCAATTGGGCGGCCTCGACATCCTCTTCAACAACGCCGGCATCATCCGGCGGGCCTCTGTGCTGGAGACGAGCGAGGAGGAGTGGGATCGGGTGATGGCAGTCAACGTCAAGGCGATTTTCTTGCTCAGCAAGTACGCCATTCCCATTATGGCCCAGGCCGGCGGCGGGGTGATCATCAACACCGCCTCGGGCTGGGGGCTGGTCGGTGGGCGCAAGGCGGCGGCGTACTGCGCCTCGAAAGGGGCGGTGGTTCTGCTGACCAAGGCCATGGCCCTTGATCACGGCGAGCAGAACATCCGCGTCAACTGCATCTGCCCCGGCGATACCGACACGCCCATGCTGCGGCATGAAGCGCGGCAGCTTGGCGAATCGGACGAGCGTTTTCTAGCGGAAGCGGCAGAACGGCCATTGCAACGCATCGGCAGGCCGGAGGACATCGCCCAGGCCGCGCTTTATCTGGCCAGTGACGCCGCGTCCTTCGTCACTGGCACAGCCCTGGTGGTGGACGGCGGCGGGCTGGCAGGATGATGGAGAGACTGAGGTTCTGATATAAGGCTCTAGCGCCCGTCCCCGGGCGCGGTCTTGGCGGCCCGAGGACGGGCCTTGGAGCTCATATCATAATTTCGGACGGAGAGACATGAGAGCACTTCACGGCACGCCTCTTAAACGATTCCATCGCGACTTCAGGCGGCAACATCCGATCCAGCACGATATCGTTGTGGTTCTCGAAAACGTGGAATACCCGGTCAATGTTGGCTCCATTTTCCGCATCGCCGACGCGGCGCGGATTGAGGAGCTGATCTTGACCGGCATCACGCCCACGCCGCCCAATCCGACCATCGTCAAGGTAGGACGCAGCAAACACAGAAGTGTACGCTGGCGCTACGAGAAAGAGGCCAGTAAAGCCATCGCAGAGTTCAAAGACCAGGGCTATCGCGTCTTCGCGCTGGAAATCACTGAGGGAGCCCGCCCATACTACGAGACCGATTGGCCTGCCAAGACCTGCCTGGTCATCGGCCACGAGGATCACAGTGTCACCCGCGCCACGCTTGCTCTGTGTGACGACGTCGTCTTCATCCCCTTATGGGGCAAGGGCTTATCGCTGAACGTGCACGTGGCGCTGGCGGTGGCGGTATTCCACATTCGATACCTGGGGCTGGCCGGGTAGGGAGGAACTGATGCGTGGTCTGAAAGACAAACGAGTGCTCATCACTGGCGGAGCAGGCAGCATCGGCGCGGCCACGGCGGCACGTTTCCTGGAGGAGGGTTCGCGCGTCGTGGTGCTGGATCGCGACGAGGCGGCGCTCCGTCGCCTCGAACGCGAACTGCCGTCTTTGAGCGGCACCATCAACGCCGACGTTTCGGATCCCGACGATGTAGCACGAGCCTTTGAAGAACTGGACAGTTTGCTGGGGGGACTGGACGTGCTGATCAACAACGCTGGCATCAGCATCCGGCACCGCTTTGTGGACATCTCCCCCCAGGAGTGGCGCCAAGTAATGGCGGTCAATCTCGACGGCGTGTTCTTTGTGGCGCAGCAAGCAGCGCGGCGCATGCTGGCCGGAGATGGCGCCGCTTCATCACATGTACGTAGCGGCGTCATCCTGAACATGGGCTCCACCAACGGCTTGATGGGCTATCCCTACTACGCCGACTACAATGCCTCCAAGGCGGGGGTGATTGAGCTGACGCGCTCCATGGCCCTGGAACTGGCCCCCACGGTGCGCGTCAACGCCGTGTGTCCGGGTTTCATTCTGACGCCGATGCAAGAAGCGGAATACACCGTGGAAATGCGGCGCGCCTTCGAGGCCAAAGTTCCCCTGGGCAGGCTAGGCCGACCAGAGGACGTGGCCGCCCTCTTCGCCTTCCTGGCCTCAGACGACGCCAGCTTCATCACTGGCCAGTATTTCGTGATTGATGGGGGAGAGATTGCGGGCGGATTGGCCAGCCAGCGTTGAACTCCTTGAAGCCCAGAATTCTCACAAACCAGTCAAAGACTCTGGACGCAGATACACGCAGATTTTCGCAGATAACTGTAAGCGAAGCGGCATCAGCGCAGATCAGCGTCAATCTGCGTCGAATGATTGTCGGTTTACGCCGAGATAGGAGGAGGACAATGGATAGAATTCTCAGACTGAACACAAGAACTGCTTTTGCGATTTTCGTCATCGTTGATTTACTGTGTGTTGGGATGGGGATGGGCGTTCCGCTGGCCTGCATACTGTTCGGATTCTTCGTTGGATGGCACATCGCCAAGAGAGCAACCATGGCTACAACAAATGTAAAGGGCGTTTTCGGGAGAGTTTTCGTCCAGGCCATCGTTACCGCAGCCTTCACCTTCGTTGTGATGAGTCTCATCTGGGGAAGGACCATTCCCATGATCTTCAACCCCAGCGCCGACTTCCAGAATTTTGGGCATCCATTCATCCTCTATGATCCGAAGATAAGCTTCATAGGCTGGCTGGTTCTGATGATACTCATATCCCCGTTCTTGCAGTTGTTGACAACCATCTTTGGAGCCTATTTGACGTTGCTACTTTGGTTGAGAGGCAACAGATAGAAGTGGGTAAGCGGATGAGAGAGCAGCGGCTATCCGCTTATCAGTTTTCCATCCGCTGCGCAGATTGAAACGAAAGGAGAATTATGATCAAGAAGAACAAACGAACCAACAAGAACTGGCGGTGGAGTCATGCTATCGCTGCGGTCCTCTTACTGAGTGCAGTGGTTGTTAG
This sequence comes from Anaerolineae bacterium, assembly GCA_034431315.1. Lineage (GTDB taxonomy): Bacteria > Chloroflexota > Anaerolineae > VGOG01 > VGOG01 > JAUWOY01. The sequence goes on along the minus strand of DAOUDK010000014.1, from coordinate 36,696 downwards.
CTGCGCGCCGACCGAACCGCCCACACCGACCAAGCTACCCACGCCGACCGAACCGGCCATGCCGGCCAATCCAGCCGACCGCGCCGACGTGTACAGCAAGCCGCCGGAGATGCAGATTGACTCCAGCAAGAGCTACGTCGCCACCATCTCCACGGCCAAAGGCGACATCGTCGTCCAACTCGATGCCAGCGCCGCCCCGCTCACCGTCAACAACTTCGTCTTCCTGGCGAGACAGGGCTTTTATGACAACCTGACGTTCCACCGCGTGGAGCCTGGCTTTGTCATCCAGGGAGGCGACCCGATGGGCACCGGGGGCGGTGGCCCTGGCTACACCGTGCCGGCGGAGATCCAGTTGCCCCACATCGAGGGTGCCATCGCCATGGCCCGCAAAGCAGACCAGGTGAACCCTACCCGCGCCTCCAGCGGCAGCCAGTTCTATATCACCCTGGCCCCGACGCCTTTCCTGGACGAAGGGTACACGGCCTTCGGTCACGTCATCAAGGGGATGGACGTAGTTCAGTCCATCGCCGTGGGCGACGTGATAGAGAAGGTCAGCATTACGGAAGAATGAAAGACTATCACATCAACATCTTTTACAGCGAAGAAGACGGCGGATACATCGCGGACATCCCCGACCTGGAAGCTTGCTCCACCTTCGGCAACACGCTCGAGGAGGCGCTCAGGCAAGTTAGGGTTGCCAAGGATGCCTGGCTTGAGGCAGCCCATGCTGAGGGCAAACCTATTCCAGAGCCAAGTTACCGGCCAGTTATCTACCAGGCAGTGGCATAGAGATAGGCCAAGGGGTCTACTATCCGCGCCCGGAAGGATTCATGGAAGCAAAGAGAACACCGCTACTAACGCGCCCGTTGCTGCTGTTTATGGGCACGATGATCCTGGCAAACATCGCCGGGCACATGCACGGGCCGCTGCTGCCGCTGTACTTGCAAGAGTTGGGCGCAGACGTGGGGCAGGTCGGGTTGTTCTTCACCCTGGGGGCCATCGCGCCACTGGCTTTTCAGATCCTGGGCGGATGGATATCGGACTCGATCGGGCGGTTGCAAGCCGTCGCCATCGGCAGCCTGGCTGGGGTGCTTGGTTACTTCGTGTATGTTTTCGCCCCTTCGTGGGAGTGGCTGCTCATGGCAACGGTAACAGGTGCCATGGCGCGTTCGTTCGTCGCGCCCAGCTTCATGGCCTTCATCGCTGAGGAATCCACCGAGGCCACCCGTGGCCGGGTGTACGGACTGTCTCAGAGCCTGTTCATGATCGTGGGCATCGTCGGCCCGCCCATCGGCGGCTACCTGTCACAATACCTGGGCTTCAGGAGCATGTTCATAGCTGCCGGCGCACTGTATGCTACAGCCACCGGCATCCGGCTGCTCATGGCCCGAAACGCACATCGCGGGGAAAGCGAACCCCGGGAAAAGCCCTCCCTGGCGAACCTGAGAGCCAGCCTGGTGGCGATGGGCGGGCTGGTGCTGGCGGGAGGCGTCGTCACCTGGATCTTCATCTCCGATGGAGTACGCGACGTGACCTTCAGCATGGCGTTTCAACTCCTGCCGCTGTACATGCAGAACTTGATGGGCCTCTCGAACGTGGAGATCAGTTGGCTGTCGTCCATTCACGGGCTGGTCACCATGTTGCTCCTGGCGCCATCGGGCTGGCTGTCGGACAAGAAGGGGGAAAGAGTGGGGATCGTGGCTGGCTTTTTCCTCATGGCTGTGGCGATAGCCGTGTTTCTGCAAAGCCGCGTCTTTGCCGGGTTCGCGGTGGTGTGGGCTCTCTTCGGCGTTGGCGAGGCGCTGATCGGCCCCGCCTACAATGCGCTGATCTCCAAGGTGGTGCCCCTTCATCTGCGCGGCACGGCCTTTGGACTGTTCAGCACCAGCATTGGCCTGATCTCGCTGCCAGCGCCGTACATCGGAGCAGTGTTATGGGAGCGGTTCGCGCCACAAGTACCGTTCTACGCCCCACTGGTGGCCACGCTGCTGATGCTGCCCATTATGTGGATCAAATTCAAGCTGCCTGCGGACAAGTCGCCGCAGGCAAATCAAAAATAAGGAGAATGATCAAATGATCGCCATAACCAATGGCAAGGTGATGACCATCACCCAAGGCACGCTGGAACGCGGTACGGTGCTGGTCGAGGACGGGCGCATCGTCGCTGTGGGAGAAGAGGTCGAGATCCCAGAGGATGCTGAAGTGTACGACGCCACAGGCAAGGTGGTGATGCCGGGCCTGATTGACGCCCACTGTCACGTGGGGCTATTCCCCGATGGCATTGGCTGGGAGTATTCCGACGGCAACGAGATGACCGATCCCATCACGCCGCACCTGCGCGCGCTGGACGCGGTGCATCCCGAAGACCAGGCGTTCAAGGAACTGGTAGCTGCTGGCGTGACGACGGTGCTCACCGGTCCCGGCAGCGGCAATCTCATCGGCGGGCAGTGGGTCTGTATCAAGACAGTGCCCAAGCCCAGCGTAGAGCAGATGGTGCTGCTGGAGCCGGCGGGCATGAAAATGGCCCTGGGCGAGAATCCCAAGCGAGTCTACGGCGAGCAAAAGAAAGCGCCGTCCACGCGGATGGGAAATGCGGCCACCTTGCGCGCCGCGTTGGTGGACGCCCAGAACTATCTGGAAAAATGGCGCCGCTACGAAGCCGACCTGGCTGAGTATCAGGCCAAAGTCGAGGCGGAGGATGAGGATGCAGAAGAGCCCAAGCAGCCGGAGCGCGATCTCAAACTGGAAGCGTTGGGCAAAGTGCTGCGCCGCGAGATGAAGGCCCGCATCCACGCCCACCGCGCCGACGACATGCTCACCGCCATCCGCATCGCCGAAGAGTTCGACCTGGACCTGACGCTGGAGCACGCCACCGAGGGCTACAAAATCGCCGACATACTGGCCGACAAGGGGATTCCGGTCACCGCTGGCCCGATTCTGTTCTCTCGCGTCAAGTACGAGCTGAAGGACATGACACCCAGAAACCCCGGCCTGATGGCCAAAGCGGGCATCAAAGTGGCCATTCAGACCGACGAGATGTCGGCGGTCAAATACCTGACCATCAACGCCGCCCTGGCCACGCGCGAGGGGATGCCAGAACAAGAGGCGTTGAAGGCCATCACCATCAACCCTGCCGAGATCATCGGCGTGGCCGACCGGGTGGGCAGCCTGGAGGCAGGCAAGGACGCCGACCTCGTCGTCTTTAGCGGACACCCCTTCGACTACCGCACCGTGACCGAATTGGTGCTGGTGGACGGCCAGGTGGCCTATAAGCGGGAGTAGGGGCTACATGACAGGTCGTCAGGTGATTGTGGTCGGAGCAGGAGCAGCCGGTTTGATGGCCGCAGGGCAGGCCGCCGAGATGGGGGCTGAAACGCTGCTTCTGGAAAAGATGGATCGCCCGGGGCGCAAGCTGCGCATTGCCGGCAAGGGACGCTGCAACCTGACCAACGTCGCTCCAGTATCCGAGTTTATCGCGCACTTCGGACCCGACGGGCGTTTCCTTCGCCAGGCTTTTTCCCGGTTTTTCAACTCTGACCTGGTAGCTTTCTTCGAGGAACTGGGAGTCCGTACCGTGACCGAGCGCGGGGGACGGGTCTTCCCATCCAGCGGCCAAGCTCAGGACGTGGTGGATGCGCTGGTGTGGCGGATTGGAAAACAGGGCGTGACCCTGCGAACCCGCTCGCCGGTGGAGCGGTTGCTGGTCGAGGGGGGACGGGTGGTCGGGGTGCAGGTGCTCAGAAACCAGGTTTTTCCCCAAAAACCTGGTTTCTATCGCGCCGATGCCGTCATCGTCGCCACAGGCGGGGCGTCTTACCCCGCCACCGGCTCAACGGGGGACGGGTATCGGCTGGCCCAAGCGGTGGGGCACACCATCGTGCCCATTCGACCCGCGCTGGTTCCCCTGGAGACGGCGGGCGACGTGGCCCCCAGGCTGCAAGGGCTGAGCCTGCGCAACGTGACCGTCCGGGTGTGGGTCAATGGCAAGAAGCAGGCCGAAGCCTTTGGCGAGATGCTCTTTACCCATTTTGGCCTCTCCGGGCCGATCATCCTCTCCCTGAGCAGGCAGGTGGTAGACGCGCTGCACCTGGGCCAGAAGGTGATCCTTTCCGTTGACCTCAAACCCGCTCTCGACGAGCGCAAGCTAGACGCGCGCCTTCGCCGCGACCTGGATGCCCACGGCAAGCAGCACTTTCACACGATTCTCAAGAGGCTGCTCCCCAGCAAGCTGATCCCGGTTTGCATAGACCTGACGGGCATCCCCCCGGACAAAATGGCGCACCAGATCACGGCCCAGGAGCGCCAGCGGCTGCGGATGTGGCTGAAGGATTTTCGCCTGGAGGTGACGGGGCATCGTCCTTTCACCGAGGCCATCATCACCGCCGGCGGAGTGGACACGCGAGAGATTGACCCGCGCACCATGGCTTCGCGCCTGGTGGAGGGCCTCTATTTCGCCGGCGAGGTGCTGGACGTAGACGCCGACACCGGCGGCTACAACCTGCAGGCCGCGTTTTCTACTGGTTGGGTAGCTGGCCGGTCTGCAGCACGGTAAGTATCACACTTTTAGGAGGTGCAATATGCAACACTTTGAATTCGAATGGCAAACGGAAGACGGGCTGCGGCTTTATGCCCAGGGTTGGCAGCCGGAAACCGAACCCAAGGCGGCGGTTTGCCTGGTGCACGGGTTGGGAGAGCACAGTGGGCGCTACGCGCACCTGGCCGCCTTTTTGAACCAGGCCGGCTACGCCCTGCTGGCCTTTGACCTGCGCGGCCACGGCAAATCCGAAGGGCAGCGCGGCCACACACCCAGCTACGAAGCTCTGCTGGAAGACATCTCGCACCTTTTGGAAGAGGCGGCAGAGCGTTACCCCGACCGCCCACGTTTCCTGTACGGCCACAGCCTGGGCGGCAACCTGGTGATCGAGTACGCCCTGCACCGCCGTCCGCGACTGGCCGGGGTGGTCGCCACTGGGCCTCTGCTGCGAACTGCTTTCGAGCCTCCAGCCTGGAAAATACCCCTCGGCAAAATCATGCGTGGCCTGTGGCCCGCCTTGTCCATGTCCAACGAGATAGACCGCCAGGACCTTTCGCGCGACCCCGAAGTTGTGCGGGCCTACAACGATGACCCGTTGGTCCACGATCGCGTGACAGCTCGTTTGGGAATTGACATGCTCGAGGCCGGTTTGTGGGCCCTGGAGCACGCCGCCAAGTTCCCGCTGCCTTTGCTGCTGATGCACGGCAGCGCAGACCGCCTGACGTCTGCGCAAGCCAGCCGCGAATTCGCCGCCCAGGTGGGTCATCGCTGCACTCTGAGAATCTGGGATGGATTTTATCACGAAATCCACAACGAGCCTGAGCAGGGGCAGGTGTTTGAATGTTTGTTGGAGTGGCTGAACGGTAAGCTGGGGAATAATAATGAGGAATGAGTAACAAGTGAACGAGTCATTCGTTACCTCGTTGACTCGTTGCTCGTTGCCTTTCATACGAACGATAGGGGAGAGGAAAGCTTCTACGATTTGTGTCTCCGCCTAGCCTCAAGTGGCTTTCAGAACCGAGCCACAATACGGGCACTCGGCGGTCTGCGGGTCGAGCCAGGTTACGTCGTCGGGCTTGACAGGCGCGCCGCAGGCCGGACACTTGGCAGGCAATTCCCGGCGGGCCATCGGCGGCCCTTCGACTACGCTCAGGACAGGCCTGGCAGTAGAGGGCCATGCAGCGGGGCGTGCTCCAGGCGGCTGCCGTCGCTCAGGCGGAACCTCAGCCAGACGCGCCTCCACTTCTTGCCGTAGAGCTCCCGCCTCGGCCTGGTAGCCCTTTTCCTGCAAAGCCTCCACCATCCTGGGCATGAGCCTCTCAATCTTGCCAAACAGGCCCGCCCGGCCAAAGAGGCGCAGAGCGTGTTTCCCTCGCTCAACGGCTACGGTGGCTTTCCCCATTTCCAGATGACAGCGCGCCGATTGCAAGTAAAGGTCACCAGCTCGGTTCAACATCCCCCGCTCGGCAGCACCTTCGGCCAATCGCTCAAAGATGGGAGTTGCCTTGGCGAATTTGCCCTGATCAAACAGACGATTGGCCCTCGCCAACATCTGACGGGGCCTAGGCATAGCCCTGGGCCTGGGTCTGCGCGGTGGAAACGGCATCTTCCCCTCCCAGTGTTATTTATTCAGCACCCAAGAAGTAGCTCAACAAGATGGAAACCAGCCCCGCCCCTATCATCTTCAACCCTGAGATGATCAGGTTCTCCTTGGACACCTTCCCCAAAAAAGCTCCCAGCGCAAAAAGTACCACCAGGGCCATGCCCAGGGAGGCATAGTAACTTAGGGCGATGTCGCCCAGCAGGCCACTGAAGAAAAAGGGGAGGAGCACCACCAGCGCGGAGAGGAACGGGGCCAGCCCGTCTACCAGGGCCACCACGACCACCGCTACCCGCGAGGCCCGACCGATCTTGGTATTACTGAGATCCGTCAAGGTGTGGTTCTCCAGATCGCTCAGGTCCCTCTTCCGCTCGGCGGACTCCGTCATGTAAGCCCCCCACAGACCCGAAATCCCCATGGCCATACAGGTAGAAAAGCCCGTGACGATGACGACCTTGGCGTCGCGCACGTGGGCGGCGTAGTTACCCATCAGGACGCCGATGATGGTCAGTACCCCGTCGAAGGCGTTCATGGCGAAGTAGCGCCGGGCGATCTCACTTATGCTGGCGATGTCGTTGTATTCCTTGAGCTCGTGCAGTTTGCGAGCAAAAAATCCCATCTATGGTCTCTTAATCTTGCAGTGTCTCCGCATCCTCGATGATCATCTTGCCCGCCACCACCTCGTCAATGGAGTGCACCGTGCCGCCGTTCTCCTCGATCACCCGTTCTACGCTCTCGTAAGAGAGATCGCTTCCCTCGATAGTGATCTTGGCATTCTCCACCTTGCGGTCAATCTCGTAGATGCTGATGTTGACCGCCTCCACCCCTGAGAGCGCGCTCAACTGCTGCGCCAGCTCAATGATAGTGGGCTCAAGGGGCTTCAAAACATCCAGCACCAACCGTCTGACCTTACCCATTCTGTTTCGCTCTCCTCCTTCTCTTGATCAATCGCTTCTTGACAAGCTGCCCTCTTCAGGGGCAGCCAAAGTGTCAGTTTCCCGTTCTATCCTGCGAGCAAAAATGAGATAGCCCGTGTGGGCCACCATCCGATCCATAGGCCGCAGGCGAGCTGGGACGGCCTTGTAGGGACGCAGCAGCAGCTCCTCGACCTCGACAGCGGAGAAGCCGTACTCCGGCAGGGCCCTGATCAGCCGCACCACCTGGTTGGTGGTAGGCAAGGTGGCGCCAAAGAAACCGCCGCCCTTGAGAGCCGCGTGGGCCTGGGCCAGATACTCCCAGGGGTTGCGCAGGTCGAGAAAAAGAGCGTCAACGTCCACCTCGTCGAACCCTTCCTCGATATCCCGCTCCTTCAGCTCCACAAAGGGGAGCAGGCCCAGCTTCTCCAGGTTTTTGGTGGCCAGATTCAACACGTCGGGCCTCACCTCGTAGGAGTAGACCCGGCCCGTGGGCATCACCGCCCGGGCCAGGGCCAGGGTGAGGCCGCCGCTGCCGGCGCCGGCCTCCACCACCCTGCTGCCAGGCCCCACGTTCATCTTCAGCAGGAGGTAGCCGATGTCCTTGGGATACATGATCTGGGTAGTGCGCTTGAGGTCCAGGATCAGATCATGGATAGAGGGCTCCAGGACGAGAAAGGGATAGCCCAGGTGGGACTGCACTTCTCGGCCCAACGGTTGACCGATGAGATCATCGTGCCTTATCACCCCCCTGTGAGTGTGCAACTCGGCGCCCGGCTCCAGGCGCACGATAAAGCTCTTCCTATCTTTGCCCATCAAGAACACCAGGTCGTTCTCCCTGGCTACCTTCACTGTCCGCCTCCTGGCAAAGGAAACATTGCTCCACGCATACCATTATAACCCATGCTTGAATTAAATGCAACTTCAGGACAGACTCGGTGTTATAATAAACGTGGTTGGCGCTTTGGCAAGACGTACGCTTGCGTCCGAGCGTTAGTTCGAACCGACTTCTGATAATGTGATTTGACTTCTGCTGATTTTGGCGATATAATTATCGGCATTCATTAACAACTAAGGTGCCTCCCCGTGAAGTGAATGTAAGTGGTTAGCTAACGTAAAAGCCGTTGCTTCCCCCACTTATTATTGACCTGCATCTGTTATCCGGGGGAAGACGAGTGAGTATGAGGAAAGGGGGTGGTCGAGGGCGACGAGTAACTTTTTCAAATGGTTTGCAGAGGTTAAGTCATCGTTCAACCGTCGGGGTTGAACACCCATTCTCACCAAAAACAGGAGGCAAAAAAGATGAATTCGATTTTCGTTCTGATCCTGGGTGCCCTGGGCATCGGCATCGGTTATGGCTGGTATGCCCGGCGCATTGACCGGGACATCGTCCAGCCCGACCCGAAGAAGGCGACGCCAGCCAAGATGTACATGGACGGCGTGGACTTCACTCCGGCCAGCCGCAACGTGCTCTTCGGCTACCAGTTCAAGTCCGTCGCTGCCCTGGCTCCCCTGACCGGCCCTATCATCGCCGTGCAGTGGGGCTGGCTGCCGGCGCTGATCTGGATCATCCTGGGCACCTTCTTCATCGGTTGGGTGCAGGACTACGGCGCTATGATCATGGGCGTGCGCCGCGATGGGGACACGCTGGGCGCACTGAGTTACAAGCTCATCTCACCCCGCGCGCGCAACATCCTCATGATCTTCATCTACTTCTACCTGCTGCTGATCATGGGCGCCTTCGGCAACGCCGTGGGGAAGACGCTGATGGTCAACCCCAAGGTGCCCTTCGGCATGATCGCCGTGGTTCTGATGGGCGTCCTGGCTGGCCAGATGACCTACAAGTGGAAGAAGGACATCGTCCTCACCACCGTCGTCACCGTAGGGCTCACCTTCGTGGGCATCTGGATCAGCACCCTGGACTTCATGTCCAACATCTTCTCAGGCCTTTACGGCCTCCCCGATTCCCCCACCATCTTACTGGGTAACACGCAAGCCCAGGTCTTCGGCACCCTGCTCATGATAATTTTCTGCTACTTGGGCGCGGTGCTTCCCATCTGGTCCTTTGCCCAGCCGGTCAACTACATCTCCTTCTGGATCGTCTCGCTGGGGATGGTGGGCGGCGTGATCGGCTTGCTGATCTGGCACCCAGGGATGGGCGACTTCCCAGCCTTCACCACCTTCACCACCGCCAGCGGCCCACTGTGGCCAATGCTCTTCGTCACCATCGCCTGCGGCGCAATCTCCGGCTGGCACAGCCTGGTCTCCACCTCCGGCACGGCGCGACAATTGGAGAAGGAGACCGACGCTCTGCCGGTGGGCGGCGGCGCTATGTTCATGGAGATGGCGTTCGCCGTCATCGCCTTCCTGACTGCCACCGTCGCTCTCGGAGGTTGGCAGGGGTATCTGGACGCCGGCGGCGCGGGCAAAGCGCTGGCGATCTTCGCCGGGGGATTGGCTAATTTCCTGAACCGCATCGGCGTCCCCCTGGACTTCGGCGTGGCCTACGGTTCGGTCTTCCTGGTCATCATGGCGATTACCATCATGCAACTGGTGGTGCGCTTCATGCGCGTGGCCAGCGCGGAACTGGTGGGCGACGCCGTGCCAGTGATGAAGAACGTCCACGTGGGCAGCATCGTGGCCCTGCTCCTGACGCTGCTCTTCGTCTGGATCATCCCCTGGCTGGCCATCTGGGCGGCCTTCGGCGCTGCTAACCAGTTGATGGCTGGCCTGGCCCTGCTGCTGATCTCGCTGTGGCTGAAGGCGGAGGGTAGAAAGAACACCTGGGCACTCTACCCCTCGTTCTTCATGATCGTCACCACCATCGCCGCCCTGCTCTACCTGGCCTACGTCAACTTCTTCAAGAAACTACCAGCCGCCACGACGACTCAGGTATCCATCGCCTCTATCCTCGTCGGCGTCATCGCTCTGGTGCTGGTAGTGGCGGCGTTGTTCCTCGTCGCAGACGGCTGGAAGGCGCTCGGCAAGCCGGCGAAAAAGACTGCCTAGGCCGCGTAATCGCGCTAATGTATGCTGGGAGGGTTGCCCCCAACCCTCCCAGCCAATGACAAAACATCGGACAGGGAAAGAAGCGGATAGCACTCGTGGAAGGCGGTCTTCCGTCTCCGTTCCTTTCTCTGTCCGTTGTAATGTGTGGGACAAGAACGCCCATGCGAGAAGATATACGGGACAAGATAGGCCAAGTATGCCATGCCCTGGGTGAGATCTTCTACGGCATGACCATCTTCGAATGGGTGCGCGGCATGCAGCGTGAGCGCGGGGCGGTCGAACGATTGTTCGTCCTCATTACCTTTGGCGACCTCGTCGGCTTGCCCATCCTGCCGCCCTATTACACCCTGCGCCTGCTACCCTACGTCGTCCCTACAATCAACCGCTGGAAGCGAAGTTTGCTGCGCGAGCGCGACTGGACCGACCTGACTGGTTTGATTGAAGGAATAGGTTAAGACACACCCCTGAACCCAATGGAGGTAGAATGAGCGAAGAAGAAAAGCAAGAAAGCGCGCTGAAGCGATGGGGTCGCTCGGCCAAGGAATTCCTCTACGGCATGGCCGGCCACGATATGACCCGCTTCGCGCTCAAGACCCGTGGCAGCATGGAGCACCTGTTCATCCTCATCACAATGGGCGACCTGCTGGGCATCCCCATCCTGCCGCCCTACTACTCGCTGCGCCTGCTGCCCTACGTGGTGCCACAGATCAGCACCTGGAAACGGCGCATGCTGCGCGAGCGCGACCTGACTGATGCACTGGCATAAAGGAGGCAACATTGTCACTCGCACAAATCTTTCGTGAGCACCCCAACCGCCGCTACATCGAGTATGGCGGCAAGGGCGGATTGGGCAAGACCACTTTCTCCGCCGCCACTGCCTACTGGCTGGCGAAGCAGGGCTACAAGGTTCTGGTCTTCTCGGTGGACCCCCAGGCGTCCCTCTCCGACATCTTCGAGCAGGACATCTTCGGCAAAGGGGCAGTAGAAATCATGCCCAACCTCTACGCTCAGGAGATTGACGCCGACCGGCACATCCACGAGTACCAAGAAGAGATACGCCAGAAGATCCGCGACATGTATGGCCTGGATGAGATACCGGAGGAGATCGAGAGCTACATCCAGGCCGCCGCGGCTGAGCCGGCGATGGAAGAGAGCGCCATCTTCGACGCCGTGGTGGACATCGTCGTCGGCAAGGAGTACGACTACTACATCTACGACCTGGTGCCCCTGGGCCACGCGCTCTACTATTTGAGCATGGCCAGCGTCTACGACCAATGGATTGACAAGATCACCGCACTGCGCGAGGAGATGGCGGAATACGCACAAGTGGCGGCCATGCTGGAGCGTAAGAAGGAGACAGAGGAGGACCAGATTCTCACCGAACTGCTATACATCAAAGAACGCATCAACACCTCCTCCAGCATCCTCACCGACCGCGAGAAGACCGCCTTTTTCTTCGTCATCACGCCGGAGGAGATGATCATCCTGGATACGCTCAAGGCGGCGAAACTGTTCGCCAAGTACGACGTACCCATCTCCGGCTACATCGTAAATCGCATCATCCCGCCAGAACTGGCCCAGCAGAACATCCCAGAGTACCTGCGCAACCGCATCGAGATGCAAGAGAAGTACATTGATAGGATAGGCGACACCTTCGGCGACGAGGTGCTGACCAGCGTGCAGGAGTTTGATCGGGACATCACCGGCCTGGAAATGATCGGCAAGGTGGCGGACGCGCTGTTTGGAGGTGAGGCATGATCCAGAAAACGACCAGCCAATTCCTGCTCGAACACCCTCGGATGAAGTACCTCTTCTTCGGCGGCAAGGGAGGCGTGGGGAAGACCGTCATGGCCGGCGCGGCCGCGCTGTGGATCGCCAACCAAGGCAAGCGCACGCTGCTGGCCTCGACCAACCCGGTGCACTCCCTCAGCAGCCTGCTCGGCCAGGACGTTTACGGCGCACCAACGCCAGTGCAGGGAGCGCCAAACCTGCTGGCCTACGAGATTGACACCAAAGATACCATTGAGAAATCAAAGGTAGAACTAACCCAGAAGATCCAATGGTTCCTCAAATACGCCGACATCAAGACCAAGGCCGACGAGTTTGTAGAATCGGCCACCATGAACCCGGCCTTCGAAGAGTCGGCCATGTTCGAGAACATGATTGACCTCATGTTCGAGGACCAATACGAGGCCCTCGTCTTCGACACCGCTCCCACGGCCAACGCCCGCCGCCTGTTGGGTATGTCCAGCGTGTACGGCATGTGGGTGAACAAGATGATGCAGAGTCGTGAGGAGGCCAAGTCGCTGAGGGAGCTCCTATCCTACAGCAAGAAAAAAGAGAAGGACCCTCTGATGGACTACCTGATCAGCTTCCGCGAGCGGATGGAACGGGCCAAGGAGTTGCTCACCGACGAGGAAAAGACCGCCTTCTTTTTCATTACTCTGCCAGAGGCGCTGCCCATCGCCGTCGTCAAACGCTTCATCGGTTGGTTCCACGACTTCGGTATCCCTGTGGGCGGCGTCATAGTGAACCTGGTGATTGACAAAGAGGCAGTGGGGAAAGATGCACCCGCCTTCGTGCTCAACCGCATCGCCATGCAGGATGGCTACATGGAGGAAATCTGGCGCAGCTTCCCCGATGTGCGGGCCATTGTCCCCCTCTTTGAGACAGAGGTGCGGGGCATCGAAATGCTGGAGCGCACGGCTCAGGCCATGTTTGGCTGAGGGGGGCGATTCCAGCGAAGAAGCCCCTGCCCCCCCCCTCTTTCCCCCCAACTTTGGGGGGGGGATGAAGGGGGGAGGCAGGGGCTTGATTTTAAGGATGGATATGAACCCACATTTACTCACTATTCTGGTAGCTTTGCTGTTTATCCTGGTCTTCGGTGGCCTGCCTATACTGAGAAAGGAAAGGCCTTCCCTTCAGCTTGCCGTGGAGGTGTTGGTTCTCACCAGCTTGAGCATCGGGGCATCCCTGTTGACTGGCCTCAACCTGAATCCCGCCCTCTTTTTGCTCCTCCTCTATGTGATAGCCATGCGCTGCCGGGTGTTGATTGACCTGGGGAATCTGCTCTCTTCCAGGGGACGCCACCAGCCGGCCCTGTCTGTTTACCGGCTGGCTATAAGATTGGGGCCTGACTTCCCCGTCCGTCTCATGGCCCTCATTAGCTACGGCGCTGTGCTGGTGCGGGTGGGAGCCCTGGAGGAGGCTGTCCGCATTCTGGAGGGAGTTCTGGAGAAAGGGGGGGAACACCTGCAACCCAAGTACGAATCCGCCTGCCACTACAACCTGGGAGTGGCCTACATGCGGGTGGGCAGGGAAAGCCGGGCCGTGGGCGAGTTCAACAAGACCATTGACGCCTGGCCCCTGTCTCCCTACGCCCGGTACGCCCAGGTAGCCCTGAAGAGAAGGCGATCCACAGGCCGCCTGGCGAGTACAGGTGTTAGCGAGGGTGAAGAGAAAGACAAAGCTTAGTGGTCGCGGGAGGTAACAGTCTGAGCCAACTCCTGCAGAGAGGCAAAAAGAAGAAGGGCCGCCTGTTCATCCAGCTCAGCCAGCGAAAGGCTCACCAGAAGATGAGGAGCTTTCTTGCTGAGCGATAACCTCAGCAAACGCGAGCTGAGATCCTCCACCAGGTGCGAAATGGCATCCGCTTGCTGCTGGCCTTTCTCGCCTCGGCAGGCCATCACCAGACCACCGCCTGTCTCCTGGCGAACCCAGACTCCCTCGTCGAGTCCCTTCAGCACCCGCCCGGCCAGGCGCCCCCTCTTCTTCATCACCTCGACCTCGCCTCGCGGTGAGGCCCGCAGAGTCCCTTTGAGAACCAGGTGGTCTGCCCTTCCCCGCAGGCGATTGAATATCCAGAGCAGAAGTATCTCCCTGGGTTGCAGAAGGATAGTCACTTCCATCTTTTTGAACGGGGACTGCGCCTTTCCCACGTTCACCTGGAACCCCGATGTGCCCAGCCGACTGACCGTGATCTGATCGCTAAAGGCCCGCAGACCCTGAAGAACCCACTCCAGCAGGCGCTCCCCGCGCCTGCGATTCATCTGCCAGCCCACGATGTACCAAATTACGAGCAACGCGCAGAAAGCGATCACCACCTGGTTTGCGAACTCAGTCATGTTGTCTAACCCCCTTTCTGTGACTTCTGATCTGAGGTTAGTTTAGCAGAGTATTGATTGAGTGTCAACTATGAATTGAAAGGAGACAAGCATCATGAACACATTAAGAACAGTCGCCGAACTAATGGCCATTTCGGCCCGCACGGCGCCCAAGGCGGCGGGTAAGGATTTCGTCGTCACCGAGATCATCGAAGGCGACGATGTCCAGGCTCTGGCCGAGAAGATGTACGAATTCGGGGAGCGGACGGGCAAGAAGGACTTCGACCGCGACGGGGCTAACGTGCGGGACTCCGACGCCCTGCTCCTGATCGGCCTGAAGGACGCCAGGGCGGTGGGCCTCAACTGCGGGGCCTGCGGCTTCGAGAAGTGCCTCAAGCCCAACACCCACGAGGGCGAGTTCAAAGGTCCCCAGTGCGCCTACCGGCTGTTGGACATGGGTATCGCTCTTGGCTCGGCGGTGAAGACGGCCAGCCTGCTCAACGTGGACAACCGCATCATGTATCGCGCCGGCGTGGTGGCCAGGGAGATGGGTCTCATTGACGCCGACTTCGTGATGGGCATCCCCCTCTCAGCCACCGGCAAGAGCATCTACTTCGATAGGTGACAAGTGAAGCTCAAAGTTCAAAGCTCAAAGCTCAAAATGTATCGCGTTCTGATCATTAACCCCGGCTCCACCTCCACCAAGGTGGCGCTCTACAAAGGTGAACATCCCATCTTCGTGGAAACGATTCCCCATTCGGCTGATGAAATCGCCGCCTTTCCCCACATCGCCGACCAATACGCCTTTCGCCGTGACGCTGTGTTGACCCTTCTGGATGAGCAAGGGGTTCGGCTGGACTCGCTGGACGCGGTGGTGGGGCGAGGGGGCATCCTCAGGCCCATCCCCAGCGGCACCTATCGGGTCAACGAGAGGATGCTGGACGAGCTGCGCCATCCCAAAGAAAGGGAGCACGCTTCCAATCTGGGGGCCATCATCGCCGACGAGATCGCTCGACGAGCTGGCATTCCCGCTTTTATCGTGGACCCGGTCTGTGTGGACGAGTTCGACGACATTGCCCGCATCTCAGGACTGCCAGAGATCGAGCGGCGGAGCCTCTCCCACGCCCTCAATCTCAAGGCGGCCGCGCGGCGGGCAGCCGGGGAGCTGGGCAAGCGTTACAACGAGGTCAACCTGGTGGTGGCTCACCTGGGCGGGGGCATCTCGGTCACCGCCCACCGGCGGGGGCGAATGGTGGACGTCAACCAGGCCCTGGACGGCACGGGGCCCTTCGCCCCGGAGCGAGCCGGTGGGCTGCCCGTGGGCGACGTGCTGCGCCTGGCCTACTCGGTTCCCCCACACGATGACGCTCGCTACACCTACGAGGAGATGATCAAGAAGATCACCGGCCGCGGGGGCCTGGTAGCCCATCTGGGCACCAACGATGCCCGCCAGGTGGAACGGCGCATCATCGAAGAAGGCGATGAGCACGCCAGGCTGATCTACGAGGCCATGGCCTACCAAATTGCCAAAGAGATTGGCCTCATGGCTACTGTGCTCAAGGGCGACATGGACGCTATCGTCTTGACGGGGGGGATGGCCCGCTCAGACATGCTGGTGGGTTGGATCGTAGAGCGCGTGGAGTGGATTGCTCCAGTAATGGTCTACCCCGGCGAGGATGAGATGCTGGCTATGGCACAGGGAGCTCTCAGAGTGCTCAGGGGTGAGGAAGAAGCCTGTAATTATTGACAAAATCCCGAAATCGGTATAGAATGGTGAAAACCCGGATAAAGTGCCGACAATGAGGAGGACAAAATGGGAATCAAGACATCTGATGTTTTTGAGGTTGGAGTGGAGCCTTCAGGCGGGTTTTTGGGTCAGGGAACCGGCTAAAGCCTCAACTCCTGTGGACCCAGATAGGAATTTCAAGCAGAGAAGCGCGTGCGAAATGTAGGACAAAGAGGAGGGTTAAAATGGGAATCAGGACGTCTGATGAGGCCAAGGAGCTGTTCGACAAAGCGCTGGATCTTTCAGACGAGGATATCACAGTCCTCAAGGAGCTGAGTCTGACAGGCGCAACGTTGCCTGTCAAGCTGGCAGCACAACTCCTTATCAGCCCCAACGTTGCCTCTGACAAACTCGGCCAGTTGCAGGAGAAGGGACTGATCACCGGCATCCAGCGGGTCAAGAGGGACATCTTTGCCTCCGAGGGAGAGGAATACTTCGCCCTCAGCGACGAGGGGCAGGAGATGATGACCATCCTGCCGCTGGTGGAGAAGATGCGAGGTGTCCCGTGATCTTGATAGCGCTTTTTTGCCTGTCAGCAGGGCTGGTCAGCGCCGTGCTGTTTATGTTGGATGTCATTTCCGAGTCCAAGGAGCCCTATGAGGCGATAACCACCCTGGAGGTAGGGATCCTTTACCTGGTCAACGTGATCATCGCCGCTTTGATCACTTACGTCCTCTACCTGACGGACCGGATTCAGCTCGGCTTCATGGCCTGGACGGCAGTAGTTCTGGGCTATCCTTTGCTCATGCACACCAAGCTTTTCACTGTCAAAGGGGCGACGCCTGGCGAGAACATCTCCGTGGGCTTCGAGGTAGTTTATCAGCAGGTGAGCAAGCTGCTCCTGCCTGGCATAGACAGGTCTATTGAGGAGCGAGGCTCTCGGTTGCTGACCGATTTCCGAGCCATGCCTACGGATAGGATCGTAAACAAGGCCAAAGACTACATCACGCCCAAGAAGATCGAAAACAAACAGGCTGTCATGGACTGGCTGGACGAGATGAAAAACGACGCCGACCAGAACCCAGAGCACGCCGACGACAACAAGCGGGCCATCTTCGCCAAGATCCAGGACATCGGCGGCTACCGAGGCATCAAGTATATTTTGAGAGGCTGAATCAAACCTGTCCATCCGGCCTAAAAAGCGGCGGTTGTAAACCTTGCCCTGAACTCGTCGAAGGGGATGATTTACAACCGCCGTTTTGCGTTCGGCTTGCTGGAAGCTGGATATTGGGTATTGGATACTGATTACTGTGATGCTTGACTATTCGGGGGATAAGGGATAAAATTGGCTTGAAGCAACAAGCTTGAATACAAGGAGGTGAGCAATGAAGAGATTTCGGCGATTTATTATGGGGATTGGCATGGGCTTGGTCGCTGCGGCTGTTTACCAGGAGCTGCAGAAGCCCCCTGAGGAGCGTACCTGGCACGGGCAGATTGTTGGATTTCTGCCCTACGATTTCCGTTTGCCCACCCTGGAGCGGTTGCGCCAGGCCTACTGGAACCCCGACGAGCCTCGCATCTTAACCGATCGCGTGCTGGGCGTCGGCTGGGCCATCAACTTTTACAGCCTGCAGCAGGGTCTGAGCGAGCTTATCGCCCAAGGGCGCGCCGCCAGCAGAGGGAGGTTTCACCCATGAAGGCCATGATTCTAAGAAAGGCTCGACCGATTGAGGAGCACTCACTGGAGGCGGTGGAGGCGCCGGAGCCGACGCCTGGGCCGGATGAGATCAGGATCAAGGTACGGGCTTGCGGCGTCTGCCACACCGACCTGCACACCGTGGAGGGAGAGCTGCACCTGCCCAGGCTGCCGATCATCCCCGGCCACCAGATCGTGGGGGTGGTGGATCAACTGGGGGCCGACGTGACCCACTTCCGCCTGGGGGACCGCGTCGGCGTGGCCTGGCTCCACTCCAGTTGTGGGCAATGCGACTTCTGCCAGCGCGGGCTGGAGAACCTGTGCGACCAGGCTCACTTCACCGGACTCCACGCCGACGGGGGCTACGCCCAGTACACCGTCGTCCCCGCCGCCTTTGCCTACCCCATCCCTCCCGGATTCCCCGACCTGCAGGCGGCCCCCTTGCTGTGTGCAGGCGTCATCGGCTACCGGTCGCTGCGGCTGAGCGAAATCCAGCCAGGGAAGCGGTTGGGGCTGTACGGCTTCGGCGCCTCGGCCCACGTGACCATCCAGGTGGCCCGTCACTGGGGGTGTGAGGTGTTTGTGTTCACTCGCAGCGAGGAGCATCGGCAGTTGGCGCGGGAGCTGGGCGCGGCCTGGGTCGGGGGCGCCAGGGACGAACCGCCCGGCCTGCTGGATAGCGCCATCACCTTCGCCCCGGCGGGCTGGATCGTGCTGGAGGCGCTGCGAGTGCTGCGAAAGGGCGGCACCGTGGCCATCAACGCCATTCACACGAGCCCCATCCCGGAGATGAAGTACAGCCTCATCTACGGCGAGCGCACCCTGCGCAGCGTGGCCAACATGGCGCGCCAGGACGCGGAGGAGCTGCTGCAACTGGCGGCCCAGATCCCCATCCACACCGAGGTCGAGGTGTACCCCCTGGCCGAGGCGAATCGCGTCCTGCAGCGACTGAAAGACAGGCAGGTGCGCGGTGCGGCGGTGTTGGAGATTCCTGAATAAGCTGCGCGGGAATGAATCCCCGCGCTCAGAGAACAAAGCCCCTTCGGGGCTGGATTTGAGCCCGTAGGGCTTCGCTGTTTCAGCGCTGAGGTTCAGCTCCGCGCGATGCTGCGGGAGGGTTAGGCCCTCCAACGGAGGAGGAGGTAGCAATGAAAACCGCATTTCTCAGTTCAACAGCCAAAGATTTAGCCGAATACCGCCAGGCAGCCTACAAGGTCTTTGAAGGCCTGGACGATTGGCACTGCGTATGGATGGAGGATTTTGGCGCCCGCAACTGGGAGGCCGACGACTTCTGCCGCGCAAAAGTGGCCGAGTGCGACGTTTTTGTGGGCATCGTGGGCCACCTTTATGGCAGTTGCCCAGAGGGGAGCGACCAGTCCTACACCGAGCGAGAATATGAGGCAGCCATCGCTACGGGCAAGCCACGCCTGATGTTCCTGGCACCAGAGGGCTTCGCCCTGCCCATGCACCTGCGAGAGCCAGACACAAAGTGGCGGAAGCAGCGAGCCTTCCGCGACCGAGTGAATGCCGAGCGCATCCGCGACACCTTCGCCTCGCCTGCTGACCTGGCCTGGAAGGTGGTGCAGGCCATCCGCAACTTGGAGCATGAGCAAGCCACGGTCGAAGAGCGCCCTTCAGCACGTCCCGAGGGTGTACTGCCCTTGCCTCCGCAACCCTACTTCGCCCACCCCTACGCCTTACAACGCAACTTCACCGGCCGCGCCAGGGAGCGGCGCGAGCTGACGAAGTGGTTCACCACCGATACGCGCCCGATGTTCGCCTACGTCGCCATCGGCGGGATGGGGAAGAGCGCATTGACCTGGGCCTGGCTCCAGCGGGACGTGCTGGGCCTGCCCCTACCGGGCGTGGCTGAGGAGGAGCGGGCGGAGCCTACGGCATCCGTGCCCGAGGAAGCGCGGCCCGAAGGTGTGCTCTGGTGGTCCTTCTACGAGCGCGAGAGCACTTTCCAGAAGTTCCTTGACCAGGCGCTGACCTACGCCAGCGGCGGTACGGTTGACCCCAGGGCCATCCCGTCCATCCGCGAGAGGATGCAGGCGCTGTACAACCTGCTGTGCCAGCACCGCTTCCTGCTGGTGCTGGACGGCGTGGAGCGCATCCTGAGGGCCTACGCCCGCCTGGACGCCGCCTACCGCAGCGACGAGTTCGAGAAGGATGAGCGAGGCGACTTCCGCTCCTGCACCGATCCCAACGCCGGCACTTTTCTCCAGTGGCTGGCATCGGGGGCGGTGAAGAGCAAGATGCTCCTGACCAGCCGCCTCTTCCCCCGCGAACTGAACGGGCTAGCCGGCTGCCACCGCGTCCGCCTGACCGCCTTCAATCCTGAGGACGCCGTGATCTTCTTCCGCGCCCAGAGGGTAAGGAAAGGGACGCGGGCTGAGATCCAGGCCGCCTGCAAGCCCTACGGCTACCTACCCCTGGCGCTGCGCCTGCTCTCCGGCCTGATCGTGCGGGACAAGCGGACGCCCGGCGACATCCGGGTAGCGAGCCGATACCCCGTGCTGCCGGAACTCAAGGGCAAGGAGCAGCACCACATCCTGGAGGTAGCCTACAACGCGCTGGACAAGAAGAAGCGCGAGCTTCTGAGCCGTATCTCCGCCTTTCGCAGCCCCATGACCTACGAGGCGCTGTCCGTCTTCAATACCTACAAAAGCGAGGCACAGTTCGACGCCGCGCTGGACGAGCTAATTGACCGAGGCCTACTGCTCTTCGACCCGGAGCGAGGGCGCTACGACCTGCACCCCACCGTGCGGGGGTACGCCTACTACCGCCTCGCCGACAAGCAGGGAACCCACACCCGCCTGCGCGACTACTTCGCCGCCGTCCCCGTGCCGGACAAAGTGCAATCCCTGGACGACCTGGCCCCGGTCATCGAACTCTACCACCACACCGTCCGTGCTGGCCAGTATGATGAGGCAGTCCGGCTATTCCGTGATCGACTCAGCAAGCCGCTTTACTACCGTTTTGGCGCGTACCAGACTCGCATTGAGCTCATGCGTACCCTCTTTCCCGACGGCGAAGATAAGCCACCCCGGCTAAGGGATGAGGCCGCCCAAGCCTGGACACTGAATGGACTGGCTAACAGCTACAGCCGCTCCGGCCAGTCCCGCCGCGCCGTACCGTTGTTAGAGATGCAGAACACACTCCAAGAGAAACTAGGACGCAAGGATAACCTCGCCATCGGCCTGGGGAACCTCGGCAATCGACAGATGTTCCTTGGCGAACTGGCGGCGGCAGAGAAGAACAAGCAACAGGCGATTGAGCTCGACCACGAGCTGGAAGATCAACTGGGTGAAGCCAAGGACCGCTGTGAACTCGGTTGGCTACTGGCTTACTGCGGGAGGTTCGAAGCTTCAGAGCGAGAGTTGGTAATTGCACTTGAAACATTTGAAAGATTGCAATTCCAACAGGCAGCAGGGGTCACATGCGCCTACCGCGCCCTGCGCGCGCTGCTGATGGGTGATGCCAAAGCTGCGGTGGAGGCTGCCCGCAAAGCGCACCAAATTGCGTGCAGCCGTCAGAATGAACGTGATCGCATCCAGGCCGAATGGCTGCTAGGGGCAGCAGAGCGGGCCCTGAGCCACCTGCCACAAGCGGAAACACATCTCACCGAAGCGCTGACCCGCTGTAGGCACATCGATCTGGTGGAGTTGGAGCCGGACATCTTGCTGGAGATGGCGCGGCTGCGGTGGGCGCAGGCGCAAGGGGATGAGGTAACGGGTGAGGAGTCAACCAGGTTGCAGGAGGAAGCGTTGAAGCTGGCTCAAGAAGCGCTGACAATCGCTGACCGCTGCGAGTACCGGCTGAAGCAGGCGGACATCCACAATTTCCTCGCTCAAGTGGCGCTGGAGAAAGGGGATCGCGAAGAGGCACGGAAACACGCCCGAATCGCTAGGGAGCGGGCGTGGTGCGACGGGCCACCGCATTGCTACAAGCCAGCGCTGGATGAGGCGGAGCGACTACTGGAATCGTGCGGAGGCGAATGATGCAAAAGCAACCCAATTCCCGCATGTGTTTCGTGTGCGGGATGGAGAACCCCATCGGTCTGAAAGCTTTCTTCTATGACGATGATGGCGGGCGGGTGATGGTCAAGTTCACACCCCGCCAGGAGCACCAGGGCTACCCTGGCGTCGTGCACGGTGGGATCATCACCGCCCTGCTGGACGAGGCCATCGGGCGCGTGGTCACGTCCCTCGACATCTGGGCCGTGACCGCCAAGCTGGAGCTCAAATTCCGTAAGCCTGTGCCGCTGGGGGAACAAGTGACCATTATTGGAGAACTGGTCCGACTGCGATCCCGGTCGTTTGAGGCCAAAGGAGAGCTACACCTGGCCGACGGCACCGTCGCCGTCGAAGGCCACGGCGTCTACATCCGCCTGCCCGAGGAAGAGATCGAGAGGCGAAGGTCGGAGTTGGGTTTCTGGAAAGTAGTGCCTGACTAAGAATCAGCCACGAATTTCACGAATTAACACGAAGAAAAGAGAATAAATTAGTGAAAGCCGTCTCCACTTCCGAGTTCGTGTAATTCGTGGCAAACACTAACAGGAGGTACAACTATGGAACTCAAGATCGTCAAGATCGAAAAGCCTGAGGAAATCAACCTGATCCTCGGCCAATCTCACTTCATCAAGACCGTAGAGGATATCCACGAGGTGATGGTCACGTCTGTGCCGGGAGCTAAGTTCGGGCTGGCCTTCTGCGAGTCGTCGGGAGCTTGCCTGGTGCGGGCCAGCGGCACCGACGAGGAGCTGCTGGAGCTGGCCAAGAAGAACGCCCTGGCCCTGTCCGCTGGCCACACCTTCATCGTCCTCATGCGCGACGCCTATCCCATCAACTTCCTCAACGCCATCAAGAACGTACCCGAGGTCTGTCGCATTTTCTGCGCCACGGCCAACCCCGTGGAGGTGGTCGTCGCCGAGACGGAGCAAGGCCGCGGTATCCTGGGGGTCATTGATGGACTTCGGAGCAAGGGCATCGAGGGCGAGGAGGACATCGCCTGGCGCAAGGACTTCCTGCGGATGATCGGCTACAAGCTGTGAGTGTTCGGCCAGCAATACAAAAACCCACGAGATCTTTCGTGGGTTTCTTCTTACAGCGTAGACTTATCGCGAAGCTCCAATCACCGCCGTTGGCTTAGAACAATCCGCTGCCTGCCGACGAGCCGCAGTGAGCTATCACTCCTCTTCTGGTTTCAGGTACGATTCGAGGACTTCTTTCAACTTGCTCAGCAATTCCTCAAGAGATTCGGCCTGAACGCGATAGCCCTGGAGATCGGGCACAATAGCGACCCACTGGCCCTCTTCATCTTGCTCTATCGTCAGACTGAACTCTTTCGTCATCTCAACCTCCCATCGGTCCACGCTAGCTAGAGCCTCAGTCCTCTATCTTGAAGAGCAACTTCCCCTGCTGCTCTTTACTATTATATCACTTTTTCCCCCGAAATCAAGCCTATCGAAATGAGGCAAAAGCACTTGAAATCCTCTGTCTGGCAGGTCGTGGCGATAGTGGGAATGGCACAATCTCTGCATTTGTAGTATACTGGGAGGCAGAGAACACGGATTCGCAGGATTTGCGGATTCCTCCTCAGTCTGAACCACTCGACCCGTTAATCCCAGTCCGTTGAATCCCGCCAGTCCGCTGTTCCACCCTGCTAACAGGACTGAGTCATGCACCAAAACCAGCTTTGCCCCACCGACCTGGGCATCATCGTGAGCTACCAGTGTCAGTGCGCCTGCAAGCACTGCCTGTACAACTGCGGCCCGCGCTGGAAGGAGTGGATGTCGCCCCAGACGCTGCGGGAAGCGCTGCAAGCCACTCAAGCCTGGCGCCACCACTTTCAGATTCACCTGACCGGCGGCGAACCGTTCCTGAACTTCCCCCTGTTGCTGGAGGGAGTCCGGATAGCAACGGAACTGGGCATCCCCTGTTATGTCGAGACGAATGCGGGCTGGTGCCGTCGCGAAGAAGACGTGGCCGACAAGTTCGCCACCCTCAAAGAAGCGGGGCTCAGTGCCATCCTGATCAGTTGCTCGCCCTTCCACGCCGAGAAGATCCCTCCCGCCCGAACCTTCATGGCTATCCGTAACGCGCTGGAGGTGTTCGGCGGGCAGAGGGTGATGGTCTACATGACGCACTGCCTGGAGCAGGTTCAGCTCTTCGATTTCGATATGGAGAAGACCACGCCCATCAAGCGCTACGCGGAGAGGTTCGGGCTGGAACGCGCCGGGAGGCTGCTCTGGGATGGCTACAGCATCATCTCCGGAGGACGGTCGGGATACGCCCTGGGACATCTGACCCGCAAGCGGCCCGCAGCGGCCTTCCGGGGACAGAACTGCTTCCTGGAGATCATCCACGCTCACCATTCGCACTTCGACCTCTACGGCAACTACATATCGTGGTTCTGCGGCGGGCTAACGGTGGGCGACTGGCGCAACTTGCCCCAGGTGCTGGATGACTTCCGCAACCGCCGCTTCCCGCCCCTGGTAGACATCCTGGTCCGCTCCGGCCCCTTCGGCCTGTTCGAGATGGCCAGGGCGGAGTACGGTTACCAGGAGCTGCCCCAGGGTTATGCCGGCAAGTGCCACCTGTGCGTGGACGTGCGGAGGTGTCTCTATCAGCGGGGGGAGTTTGCAGAGTTGCGACCGGGAGGGTTCTATGAAGAGGCAGTGACCACCTGACCAAATTCACGCCAGATTCACGATCTCCTGAGCACGGGGCATTGACAAAGCAGCAAATAAATGATACAATAGGATTAGTCTAGCCTCTACCGACAAAGGCAAACCCATCGAAAGGTGGGGGCGCAAAGTCACGGGTCTACGTTAGCGGATGAGGAATCGCTGTCAGCGAGAAGTTATCAGCTAATAGGACAGCCGGGCTGCCGAACCGTGGTGCAGCGTGCTTTTCGGAAGCGAGCAGTCCGGAGAGCACTTTTTTTATCAAGAGAGACGAAATGCAGCAAGGAAGGAGCTTGAAGAGAGCGATCACCTTTTCCCTTTGCTTGAGCTTTGCTATGGCATTGCTCCTCTCCCACCCCCTCTCTGCCCTGGCCGACTGCCCCACGTTCATCGCCCCCGCTCAGCTCGGCACGGTGGAATCGAGCCTTCTGACCGAGATCTCCGGCGTGGCCGCCAGCCGCGAGAACGCCGATGTGCTTTGGGTGCACAACGACTCAGGCGACTCGGCCCGCATCTATGCCATGAGTATCCAGGGCAGGCACCTGGGGGTCTATGATCTCCTCGGAGCCAGCGCGACCGATTGGGAAGACATCGCCATCGGGCCAGGGCCGGTGGAGGGTCAGGACTACGTCTATGCCGGCGATATCGGCGACAACGCGCGCCAGCGGCCGTCGGTGACGGTGTACCGCGTCGCCGAACCGTCGGTCAGCGCCACCCAGGATCCGGTGACCGTAGACCTGGACGATGTGGACGCCCTGCCCATGCAGTACCCCGGCCCTGAGGTCTTCGATTGCGAAGCGCTGCTGGTGGATCCGGTGAGCGGCGACATCTTCCTGGTGACGAAGGACCGTGCAGGCGAGGGGGTGGCCCACGTTTTCCGCAACCCGGCTCCGCACACGCCTGGCGTCATGGTGACTCTTGAGCTCGTGGATAGCATTCCTCTGCCCTCCCAGGTCACAGGAGGCGATGTTCACAGCTCTGGCGACGGCGTGCTCCTTCGGCTTTACTATCAGGGTTATTACTGGGCCCGGGTGACGGGAACAAACCTCTGGGAAGCCTTCTCGGGCACTGCCTGCACCGTGCCCCTGGCCACAGAACCACAGGGCGAGGCCGTTGCCTTCGCCCCCCTGCCCCCCCAAAGTTGGGGGGAACGGGGGGGCGCCGACGGCCTGGGCTACTTTACCATCAGCGAGGGGGCCCACCAGCCGGTCCATTTCTACGAACAAGACACTTCCACCGTTCTGGTCCCCGCCGGCTCAACCTGGAAATACCTGGACGACGGCTCGGACCAGGGCACGGCCTGGCGTCAGCCGGAGTTCGACGCTTCAGGGTGGGCGTCGGGTGCGGCGCAACTGGGCTACGGCGACGGCGACGAAGCGACGGTGGTGAGTTACGGAGGCGATGCGGAAAACAAGCACGTCACCACTTACTTCCGGCACAGCTTTGACGTAGCGGACGCTTCGATTTTCGAGGGCTTGACGCTCCGCGTTCTGAGGGACGACGGCGCTGTCGTCTATCTGAACGGCACAGAAGTTCTTCGGACCAACATGCCCGGCGGAGCCATTGACTATGGAACCCTCGCCGCCTCGACCGTCTACGGCGGCGATGAATCGAAGTTTTTTGCCGCTGGCGTTGATTCCAGCCTGCTCAATGACGGCCCGAACGTCCTGGCGGTGGAAATCCACCAAATTGCCGTGACCAGCTCCGACATCAGTTTCGACCTGGAACTGCGGGGCCAGGAAAGGGACGATGACCAATTTACTTTTGTGGTCACTGCTGATATGCGGGGATACTCTGGGCCGGGGTACGATTCGTCCCAGTATTTCAGGGGAGCCTGCGAAGCCATCGCCACCCGGGGCAGGGGCGCTTTCATGGTCAGCCCCGGCGACATAGATCCCACCAGCGATGTGCGCTGGACCATAACCTCAACCCTGGGCGCAACCTACACCTGGTACCCCGGGGTCGGCAATCACGAGCTCCCCGGCGCGGGCAGCGAATCCTATTCCGGCTCTAACATGGACTGGCTGCGCAGTTGCGATTACGGTTCCGTGAACCCCGGCCCATCGGGTTGCCCGGAGACCACCTACTCCTTCGACTACCAGAACGCCCACTTCGTGATGCTGAACGAGTATTGCGACACCGGCGGCGACACAGCCAGGGACGGCGATGTGCCCGATCACCTGTACGACTGGCTGGTTGCTGACTTGAGCGCCACAGACAAGACCCACGTCTTCGTTTTCGGTCACGAGCCTGCCTATCCCCAGCCCGACGCTGACAACAGACGGGTCCGCCACCTGGAGGACAGCCTGGACAAATACCCGACCAATCGCGATCGCTTCTGGAATCTGCTGAGGGACGAGAGGGTTGTCGCCTACGTCTGCGGTCACACCCACAACTACAGCGCTATTGAAATAGACGGGGTCTGGCAGTTGGACGCTGGTCACGCTCGTGGCCGGGGAGACACCGGCGCACGCAGCACTTTCATCGTGATTAACGTGGATGCCAACGGTGTTACCTTCAAGACCTATCGCGATGATGCCGACGGCGGTTCCTATACCCTCGCCCACACCGGGACTCTCAGGGAATGTGTTGCTGGCTATGACTTGGACTGCGACTGCGTTGTGGACATCGCCGACATCATGCTGGTGGCCAGCCGCTGGCACAGCTCGGTGGGCGATGACAACTACGATCCGGTCTACGACCTGGACGACGATGGCGACATTGACATTGTTGACATCATATTGGTCGCCATCCACTGGGGGGAGACCTGCGGAGGCGTCTCATGAAGAAGTTATTCATCACCATCCTCCTCGTGGCCGGGATAGCCGCACTGACTGTCTCCGTCTCAGGGGACGGTCCGACGCAAGTGGTATCCTGCCTGGGGGACAGCATCACCGAAGGCATTCCCTACTCGGGGACAGAGAATACCTACCCGGCCCGGCTGCAGGTGATGCTCGATGTGGCCTACGGGGCTGGCAGTTTCGAGGTGATCAATCACGGGGTGGGTGGCTGGCGAGCCGACCAGGTCCGCGATCACACTCAGGGTTGGATGACGGAAGACAATCCCGATTATGTCTTGCTACTGGTCGGCGGCAACGATTTGGCCCAGTTGCAATCCATCGAGAGCACCGTCGCCGAAGTGCAAGCCATCGTGGATATGGTCACTGCCCACACCAACCCGGACGACTCTCATCCCCAGATCATCGTTTCGGCCATCCTTCCGAATCTCATTTCTGAACTGGCGTCGTGGTGGGTGTCGGTTTACAACGACAGCCTGGAGAGTGATTTGACCGGGGTAGACCTGTGGTTTACCGATAACTGGGACGATTTCTATGATCCGGCCACAGGTCAGGCCAAGGCCTCATTGATGTCTGACCCCGTGCATCCCAATGTTGCAGGATACATCATAGTGGCCGAGAACTGGTTTGAGGTGCTCGATCCCCTTCTCCCGACGCCGACGCCAACAGCAACCAGCACGCCAACATCTACGGCCACACCAATGAGCACTCCGACACCGACGGTAACTCCTACCCCTTCCTGCGACCTCCCCGGCGACCTGGACTGCGACTGCGACGTGGACGTGAACGACATCATGCTGGTGGCCAACCGCTGGCACAGCTCGGTGGGCGATGACAACTACGACCCGATTTACGACCTGAACGACGACGGCGACATTGACATTGTGGACATCATGCTGGTGGCCGCGCACTGGGGGGAAACGTGTTGACACCGTGAAACGTCAAACGCCTGAGGAGGATTAGATATGGACAACCTATTTTCGTCAAAGCCCAGAGTGAGGGAACTCTTCGCCGCTGGCTGTATGGCGTTAGCCTGTCTCGGCCTTCTGCTGATGAGCGGCCAGGCTGACGTGGCCGCCTCTCTGAAGGCGCATGCTTCCAACCAGGCAGGGCAGGCCATCATCATTGACCACACCGCGACAGACCTAGATCAGGTCCCGCAGTACTGGATAGAACAAGCGGAAGCACAACTCGATATTTTCTACGGCCATACGTCCCACGGCAGCCAACCTATCAGCGGCATGGACGCGCTGGGTATCGGCACGCTGTCCATCTACGAGTATGGAGACGACCTGGGCCACAACGGGGACACCAGTTGGGTGGCTCCCACCGAAAACTACCTGGATAGCCACCCCGAGACAAATGTGGTCGTCTGGTCGTGGTGCGGTGGCGCCAGCGACAACACGGAGGCGGGGATCAACACTTATCTGGCCGCCATGAGCCAACTGGAGGCGGATTATCCCGACGTCACCTTCGTGTACATGACCGGGCACCTCGATGGAACCGGCGTCGCTGGCAACCTGTACGCGCGCAACAATCAGATTCGTGCCTACTGCGCCGCCAACGACAAGGTGCTCTACGACTTCGCCGATATCGAAAGTTACGATCCCGATGGCACTTTCTACCCCAATGAAAACGATAGTTGTTCCTGGTGTTACACTTGGTGCGCCGCGCACCCTGACGATTGCAGCGACCTTCCCGGCTCCTGTGCCCATTCCCACGGGTTCAACTGCCTCCGCAAAGGCAAGGCATTCTGGTGGATGACGGCCAGACTGGCCGGGTGGGACGGGGGGACGGGCTCGACCACCTGGTACGTGCGCCCCGATGGAGGGTCGCCCGAACAATGCACCGGTCTGGCGAACGCGCCGTACCCCGGCAGCGGGACGGGCCAGCCCTGCGCCTGGGATCACCCCTTCCGCGCCCTCCCGCCCGACGGCACACCGCGCATCGCCGGCGGCGACACCCTGATCATCGGCTCCGGCAGCTACATGATGGGCTACGACGCGCCCGGCGCCGACAACTGCGCGTCCGCTTATCCCTGGGACTGCTACATGCCGCCCATTCCCAGCGGCCCCGATTCGGAGCATCCTACCCGCATCCTGGGCGAGGGATGGGACACCGGCTGCTCCGATCCGCCTGAGCTATGGGGCACGGAGCGGGCGTACATGATCCTCAACCTCACCGACGCCAGCAACGTCGAGGTCGCCTGCCTGGAGATCACCGACCACTCCGACTGCGTGGAATTCCACACGGGGGGCCTGGCCTGCGAGCGTGACACCTACCCCTTTGGCCCCTGGGCCGCCACCGGCCTCTACGCCGAGGACTCGGCCAACGTCCACCTGAAGAACCTCAACATCCACGGCCTGGCTGCTGGCGGAGTTCATGCTGGCCGCCTGACCGATTGGACGGTGGAGGACGTGCGCATCGCCGGCAATGGCTGGGTCGGCTGGGACGGCGACATTGACGGCAACGACTCCGACTCAGGCACCATGACCTTCCGGCGCTGGACGGTGGAATGGAACGGCTGCGGCGAGACCTATCCGGGCGGCGACCCGACCGGCTGCTGGGCGCAGACGGCCGGCGGCTACGGTGATGGCGTCGGCACCGGCGCTACGGGCGGGCACTGGATCATTGAGGACTCGGCCTTCCTGCACAACACCTCCGACGGCCTCGACCTGCTCTACGTCCGCGAGGTGGGCTCTTCCATCGAGATCCGTCGCACCATCGCCGAGGGCAACGCCGGCAACCAGATCAAGACCAGCGGCCCGGTCACCATCGAGAACTCGATCATCGTCGGCAACTGCGGCTTCTTCGACGGCCAGCCCTTCACCTACAACGTTGACAACTGCCGCGCCCTGGGCACAGCTCTCCCCCTCTTTCTGAGACCGGGCAACCAGGCCACGGTCATCAACAACACACTCACCAGCGAGGGAGACTGCCTGGTGACTGCGGAATGTGACAACAACTGCGACGGTAGCGAGTTGGTTCTGATGCACAATAACATCTTCCTGGGCCACACCGACTTCCTGCAGCCCTTCGAGAACACCTGTCTCACCTGGACGGGGGGCTTTCCCCACGATCCTTTCGACATTGACTACTCGGTGATCAACGACGCGAAGAACGACCCCTGCCCAGGCACCCACGACATCTGCGGGGTCTCGCCCGGGCTGGTCAACCCTTCCATTGACGACTTCGACGCTCACCTCCTCTCGGACAGCCCGGCCATTGACGCCGGCACCAACGAAGACGCACCAGAGGTTGACTTTGACGGCAATCCCCGGCCCCTGGATGGCGATTCGGACGAGATTGCGGTGGTAGACATAGGAGCTGATGAGTTTACGCTTTTGGGCGACTTCGACTATGATTGCGACGTGGACATCACCGACATCATGCTGGTGGCCAGCCGCTGGCACACCTCAGTGGGCGATGACGACTATGATCCCCTCTACGACCTCGACGATGACGGCGAAATAGACATCGTAGACATCATGCTGGTGGCGATACATTGGGGGGATAACTGCTGAGGCCGTCAAACGTCAACACGTCAAACGTCAAGCGTGATGCGTGGTGCGTGTAGTTCTGGATCGAAAGGAGCACAGTCATGAGAAGACATATCGTGCGAGTCGCATCTATCCGGGTAGTGGCCCTCCTGGCCACAGTGATCTTGCTAAGCCTACTGGTTGGCAACCTTGCCATCCAGGCGGTGAACATTCCGAAATCCGCAATCCGCAATCCACAATCGCTTGCCCCCCAACCCACCGACCTCACCGCCTTCCACCGCAGCGGCCAGACCTTCATCACCTGGAGCGAGCGGGCTGATCTCAGCGGGGAGCTCTACCACGTTTACCGCCACACCAGCCCGATCACGGCTGCCAATCTGGCCCAGGCCACGCGCCTGACCGACACCTGGGGCGCGCTGGGGGAAGGCTCCAGCACCTTCTGGAGCGAGCTCAGCCGCGAGCCTCCCATCACGCCCAACTACGTGATCCAAGACCTGGGCACGCCACTGAGCGACACCACCGGCCTCTTTGTCTGGACGACCCACGAGACCGGTACGTTCTACTACGCGGTCACCACCGTGGAGGGCGGCACCGAGAACGTTACCGACTTCGACGCCGGCAACACCGCCGGCCCCATCGCCGAGACAGTGGCAGACCCCCAGCCGGTCAAAGTGTGGCAGGCCACCGGCGGGCGGGGCTTCGTCTTCACCCAATACCTGGACTACAGCCGCTACAATCCGACCTTCGGCGTACCACAGGGCGGGTCAGCTCAACAATATGCCTTCAACTACGGCGTGACCCTGCCGTCGGACGCGGCCTGCGGCGGCTCGCTGCCAGGCTCCTTGCCGGGCAATGTCTACCTGGAAGGCTGGGGCAATCGCTACAGCAACGACACCGTGACTCCCTGGGACTGGTGCGTCGTCAACTTCGTCCCCGACGACCCCAACCAGACCTGGTACTACGGCCACAGCGCCAGCTACGACTACCGACTGGGGGGCACGGCCAACAGCGGCCCCATCGTCAACTTCACCGAGGAGCGCATTCTGCGCACCGTTTACGACACGCTGCGCGATCCCACCTTCCGACTGGACGCCAATCGAATCTACGTCTACGGCCACTCCATGGGGGGCAGCGGAGCGCTGGCAATGGGCATGCGCTACCCCAACGTGTTTGCCGCCACTTATAGCAGCGAGCCCATGACCAACTATCAGACCTCCGACATGTGGCTCAGCGATACCGAGCCGAAGTGGGGCACAGTGGCCAGCAATCTGCCCATCGAAAACCGGGGTCCCAACGGCTGGGCCGATCACCTGGCCGCTTACGATGGCACAGGCGTTTGGGACTGGCAAAATCACCAGCAGCAACTGGTGAGCCGGCGCGGCGACGACATGGCCCACATCTCCCTGGCCCACGGCACGCTGGACGACACCATCGCCTGGAGCACCCAGGGCCAGCCGGCCTACGAGCCCTTCTACCAGGGCCGGCGTGCCTTCTCCGGCGCTACTGTGGCAGCAGACCACACCTGGATTGGCTTCAGCGGCCTGGGGCCGAACGTCGAGGATTACAACTACACGGGGCCATTTTACGGCTGGACCGCCGTGCGCGACGAAAGCTTGCCCGGCCTGACCTACGCCAGCAGCAGCAGCCCCGTGCCGCCCCCCGGTGCTGACGCGGCTTACAACATGAATCTGGAGTGGTCCGCCAGTTGGCTTGACTGGGACGGCGCGCCGATTGACACCGCCGACGAGTGGCGCATCAGCCTGCGCACCACCGATGGCTCGCCCCAAACGGTGGACGTCACCCCGCACCGCTTGCAGACCTTCACCATTGTCCCCGCCGACGCCTACGCCTGGGAGAACCGCCGCGTCAGCGACAACGGCCTGGTGGCCTCCGGCACGGTCATCGCCGATGGTGATGGCCTGGTGACTGTGCCCGCCTTTCAGGTAACGAGCACCGGCAACCGTTTGATCCTGCGCCCCGGCGCTGGCGGCCCCACGGCGACTCCCACCTCAACTCCCACTCCAACGGCCACCGGCCAGGCCACGACCGCGACACCCACCCCAACCTCAACAGCAACGGCTACTCCGACGCCGACACTGACGACCACACCCAGCGGCCCGATTCCCCAAGCCCTCACCTTCCAGAACGGAGTAAGTCCCGACCCCTCCTACGACGGCACAACAGATTCAACCATCACCACCTGGAGCGGCAACAGTTTCGCCAACCTGGGCGGCTGGGATTACCTGCAGGTGGGCGAGACGGGTGACGCTGACGAGTTCCGCCTGCTGGTGCGCTTCGAGCTCGATGGCTGGCTGCCGGCCGACGCTCAGATCGAAGAGGCGTGGCTGGAGCTGCGCGCTTACGACGGCGACTACGACGACGGGCCGCACGACGTGGTCGCTCATCGCGTTACCGAGGAGTGGGTCGAGGGCAACGGGTGGGACCTGTGGGGCGACGGTCGCAGTGAGGGCGTCACCTGGGCCACGGCCCGCCCTGGCGTGAACTGGGCGACCCCCGGTGGAGACTTCGACGCGACGGAACTGGACCGGGTGACGGTGGCGGCCAATCCGGACGGCTGGTACCGCTGGGACGTGACCGCAGCCGTACGCGCCTGGGTGGACGAGGTCGCTCCGCTTACTGAGACGGCCCCGAGCTACGGCCTGCTCCTGGAGCCCGACAATGCCCCCTGGCTGCACCACCAGTTCCGCTCCAGCGAGTACACCGATGCCAACCTGCGGCCGCGCTTGGTGGTGAACATGGCGACGGAATGCATCCCCGGCGACCTGGACTGCGACTGCGACGTGGACATCGTGGACATCATGCTGGTCGCCGCCCGCTGGCACACCGTTGAAGGTGACGAGGACTACGACCTGGCCTACGACCTGGACAGCAACGGCGTGATTGACATCGTGGACATCATGCTGGTAGCGATACACTGGGGGGAAACCTGCACGACGCCTACACCCACCCCGACGCCGACAGCCACAGCAACGGCGACCACCACACCGACAGCCACACCTACCCCGACTGTCACGCCCACCCCCAACGGCACTCCAACCGCCGACTTCTGCCCGGCCTACGTTGACTCTCCGTTGTACCGAACTCGCCAGTACCAGATCACGGTTGGTCCCGCGGACGACTGGATGGGGGCCATCCAGGGCGCTCAGCCTGGCACCGAGGTCCTGCTGCTCGACGGCGAGTACCTCCTTGACGAATACGCGGTGTTGGTGTACGATAGTGTCACCATCCGCAGCGCAAGCGGCAACCGGGACGCAGTGCTCATCCAGGGCCTGGGCTACGGCGAAGGCAGCGAGGGTTTCATGGTGTACGGCGCCAACGTCACCATCGCCGACCTCTCCATGACGGGCATGCGCAACCACGCCATCTCCCTCAAGGGCGAGCAGGGGGTCCAGGCCCCCCACATCTACAACGTCCACCTGTATGACATCGGCACCCAGCACATCAAGGGCACCCCGGGGGGCATCGCCGACGGCGTCGTGGCTTGCTCCTCCATCGGCTACACCCCAGGCGGCGTGCAAGGCGACTACATAGACGGGGTTGACATCCACCAGGCCATTGACTGGGTGATTCGCGACAATCTGTTCTACAACATCTGGGGCGACGGTTCGGGCTGCGAGGTGGACATTGACTGCGGCAGCTACATCAGCGGGCCGGCGATCCTTATGTGGAACAACGCCAGCGGCACCATCGTCGAGCGCAACACCTTCCGCGACTGCTTCCGCAACATCGCATTCGGCCTGGGCAATGGCCACGAGGGGGGCATCATCCGCAACAACTTCATCTACCAGTCCACGCCGGGCGACGCCGGCATCGAGCTGCGCGACGCCAACAACGCCCAGGTGCAGCACAACACCATCATCCTGGGCGGGGACTACCCTGGGGCCATCGAGGTCTGGAACGCCAGCGGCCATCTCATTCAGAACAACCTGATCACCGCCCCAATCTGGAACCGGGGCAACGCCTCCTTCACCGCCGGGGGCAACATCACCGACGCCACCAACGACGACCTGGTGGCACCCGGCGACCCGCATCTGCCACCAGGCTCGCGGGCCATCGGGGCTGGCGTGACCAGCGACGTGGACAGCGACATTGATGGCGATCTGCGCGAAGGTAGCTGGGACGTCGGGGCTGATCAGTTTACGCCGTAGCCGAAAGACTACAACGGATTCAGAATAAAACGGATTGAGGAGTGAAACTATGCGACAAACAAAGGAATGGCTTATCCTCGCGCTGGCAGTGACCAGTTTGCTGGTCGCAATGGGCTTCGGGGCTGATTCCTCCAGTGAGACCCTGACTTTTGCCAACGCCGGTTCCTCAAACCTGACCGGCAGCCCAACCCTGCCCCGCGACTTCACACTGCCCATACCACTGTTCGCCACAGACAGCGCCTGGAACCAAACTGCCGCCGGCGCAGCGGTTTTGCCCGATAGCGACCAACAGATCCTCGTCACCTACCGCGTGCTGCAGGGTGACACCACGTCGCTACATCCACCTGGGCCGGCGGATTGGTGGCCAGTGATGTGGGTGAACCACGACGAGTACACTATCCCCATATTTCGTGCCGGATCGGGGCAGCAGAACGTGCTGATCTGCGACTACGACGGCAACTTATGGTGGCCCCATCCCAAGTTTGGAATCGAGCAAGAAGGCGGGCCGGTGCCTGTTCCCGCCCCAGCCGGCACGGTGCGCCCCGCCAGCCCACAGGGCACGAATTCGGACGGGCATCTGGTGCTCTATCACCCCGACACGTTCACGGCGTACGATTTCTGGCAGGCAACAACGGTTCGCGACGGGCCATGCCAGAGTCAGGGGAGTGGGCTGACGGGAACCACGATCCTCGAGGCGGGGGCGGCTGACTTCTTCGATGTGCGTGGCTCTGGAGCCAATATTGATATGTATTCCAGCGCTCGTGCTACGGGACCACCACTGCTCGCTGGGCTGATCTTGCCCGAGGACGTCGAGAGCGGGGCCATTTCCCACGCTCTGGCGTTCGCCATCCCTGGCCTGCGCAACCTGAGCAACGATCCCTATGAACCACTATCATCCGACTACTTCTATCCGGCATCAACGACCGAGACCGACTATTACAACACCAATCCTTACGCCCTGGCTGCGGGCCAGCGCATCCGCCTGAAGCAGGCGATTGTGGACGATTCGGGCGATCCGATTGACGAAAACCAGTTGACGCCCATCACCCGCATGTTTCTCACGGCACTGCGCACCCACGGCGCTTACCTGGTGGACAACGCTGGCGGGTTCATCTTCTACGCAGAGGAGATTCATACCGCCGTCCTCAATCTGTCCGACGACCAGATCAACACGCTGATCGGCGAATCGCCGGGCACCCAACTCCCGGCCAACAAGACCAGGTGGCAGATCGTGATCGAGAAGCTCAACGACGAGGTCGTGCCGATCCCGTTTGCCTATGGCCCGGACGCTCAAAACCCGGCAACGGCGCAGATTACGACTGCGAATTTCGAGGTGGTCGAACCCGCCACGCGACCAACCTGCCCCGACTTCGTGGCCCCAGCGGGGATAGGCATGGAGGATATCATGACAGTAGCCGCCAACTGGAGGATGACCAGCGCCGATCCCAACTGGGACTCGCGCTACGATCTCGATGGCGATGGGATTATCACCATCGTGGACGTCATGCTCGTCGCCATCCATTGGGGCGAACGCTGCTAGAGCTTCGAATGCTAGTGGTGATCCCGATAGCGGCAAGAGGAGGTTGAAACCATGCGACGAATCAGCTTGGGGATGGCGATGATTGGTCTACTGATCGTACTGGGTGCCACCTGGGCAGGCACTGCCGATTCCGCCAGCACTGTGTACTACGTCGCCGCGAACGAGCCGGGAGCCAGCGACTCCAACAACGGCGGTTATCCCACCTACCAGGGCGGTCAAGATGGCCCCTGGTTGACCATCCAGCACGCAGCAGATACGATGACGGCGGGAGATACCACCTACGTTCGGGCGGGAACTTACTATAGCTTTTCAGAAAAAGATTTGGACTAGGTCAGGCGACATCGGCACCCAGGGACTCACAATACTTGCCCATGAGAGCCGTAATGGAACTGGGCAGGTCGGCGAAGTAGGCCAAC
>DAOUDK010000013.1:0-4761 GCA_034431315.1 Anaerolineae bacterium | reverse complement strand
GTCAACGTCAACGAGACCACCGAAGCCATCGCCGCCTCCGTGGAGAAGGCGCAACGCATCTCCGGCCATGAGATCGAACGTGCTCACGTTGGCGTGGCTGGGGCACACATCTCTTCTTTCAACAGCCGGGGCGTGGTGGCTGTCTCCAGGGGGCACAGCATAACCCAGGACGACGTTAACCGCGTTCTGGATGCGGCCCTGGCCATTGCCATCCCCTACAATCGCGAGATCATCCACATCGTACCCCGTGGCTACATCGTAGACGGGCAAGACGGGGTGCGCGATCCTCTGGGTATGCATGGCTTCCGCCTGGAGGTGGAGGCCCACATCATCACCGGAGCGGCAACCTCCATCCACAACCTGGCCAAGTGTATCAACCAGGTGGGCATCGAGATAGACGAACTCGTCCTGGCACCTTTGGCTTCGGGGGAGGCGGTTTTGACCAACAACGAGCGGGAGATGGGCGTCGTCCTGGCCGACATCGGCGGCGGCACCACGGACATGGCTATCTTCATTGAGGGCAGTGTCTGGCACACCGCGGTGCTGGCCGTCGGGGGCAATCATTTGACCAACGACGTGGCTGTCGGCCTTCGCGCCCCCTTCGATACGGCCGAGGAGATCAAAGAGAAATATGGCTACGCTCGTTCGGAGGGCGTCGCCGCCGATGAGACCATTGACGTGGCTGTCTTCGGGGAGGACTCCTGGCAGGCTGTCTCCCGCCAGTTTCTCTCCGAGATCATCGAGGCGCGAGCGGCAGAGATATTCAACCTCATGCTGCAAGAGGTGAAGCGTTCCGGCTATGATGGTCTGTTGCCGGCCGGCGTCGTCCTCTGCGGGGGGTCGTCGGAGTTGGCGGGGATGAGGGAGTTGGGCCGTGATATATTGCAGTTGCCAACGCGTATTGGCCCACCTCGCGATTTGCAGGGCTTGGTAGATGCGCTCTCTAGTCCCGCCTATGCTACCGGCGTTGGCTTGCTGCTCTGGGGGTTGCGCGAGGAAGCCACCCGAGTTCCCAGTGAGAGGCCGATTGGCCTTTGGCAGCGTATCGTTCAGTGGCTCAGAGCTTTTTTGCCAGGTTGAGGTCCAATTAGTAGAGAAACCAGGTTTTTCCCCGTATGAGCAAACAGCTTGTTCTCTTGGGGTCTCCTGGAATATGAGAAGGTGTTTTGTCAACTAAAAACCTGGTTTCTGATCTCTAGCCTACGATCGAGATTAATCAAAAACTACACAATATTGCAAGGAGGAAAAAGATGGAAAGCAGACTGGAAGTGGAGAACTTCGCTCAGATCAGGGTGGTGGGTGTTGGTGGCGGTGGTTCCAACGCCGTCAACCGCATGATAGAAGAGGGGCTGAAGGGCGTGGAGTTCATTGCCGTTAACACCGATGCCCAGGCCCTGATGCTATCCAACGCCCCCAAACGCATCCGCATCGGCGACAAGCTGACCAAAGGCCTGGGCTCAGGTGGCGACCCCGAGATCGGCCGCAAGGCAGCGGAGGAGTCCAGCGACGAGCTCTACGAGGCCCTCAAAGGTTCGGACATGGTCTTCCTCACCGCTGGCATCGGCGGCGGGACGGGGACGGGAGCCGCACCCGCTATTGGCCGAATCGCCAGAGAGGTGGGAGCCCTGACCATTGGCGTAGTCACCAGGCCCTTCAGCTTCGAGGGCCGACGCCGTCAGCAGGTGGCGGAGGAAGGAATTGAGGAACTCAAGGAGCAGGTGGACACCCTCATCGTCATCCCCAACGACCGCTTGCTGGAGATAGTGGACAAGAAGGCGTCTATCCAGCAGGCGTTCGGGGCGGCCGATGACGTCTTGCGCCAGGGCATCCAGGGCATCTCGGAGCTGATCACTGTGCCTGGGCTCATCAATCTGGACTTTGCCGACGTGCGGGCCATCATGGCCGAGGGCGGGGCCGCGCTGATGGCCATAGGCCGGGCCAGCGACGACAACCGCGCCGTCGAGGCAGCACGGGCGGCTATCTCCAGCTCCCTGCTGGATATCACCATTGACGGGGCGCGGGGGATCCTGTTCAACATCACCGGTGGCCCCGATCTAAGCCTCTTCGAGGTCAATCAGGCGGCGGAGATCATCAAGGAGACGGCGCACCCGGATGTCAACATCATCTTCGGGGCCGTCATTGATCCTGACATGAAGGATAGCATCCAGATCACGGTCATCGCCACCGGCTTCGACGTGACGGATCAGCGAAAGCCCATCGTTGCCAAACGGGCCATCGAGTTCCCGGTGCGCACCTTCGACAGGGAAGATATAGACATTCCGGCCTTCCTGCGCCGCTGAGCATAATATCAATAACCTCTCATCAGCTCATCAAATGGTGCTGTAGGCCTATCCTATAAGCAACGGGTTAGTTGTGCCTGCCGGTTGATATTTTGGCCTGGGCTGTCTCCTGATAAGCAGACTTGGTCCTGAATCTCGCACTTGCAGGCGTTAGACGACATTGCCTTAGATCTTTGCTGAGAGGAGGTGATCAAAGTGGAAAAGCCGAAGGAAGTTGAACACAACCCCGTTTGCCCGCATTGCGACGAAGAAATCCCGCATCTGAACCTCCATTGTTGGCGAGTAAAGGGCCTCGTCCTTACGGAAGCTAGTCGCATCGGTGCATTTTCTTGCCCGAATTGCGGGAAGCTCTTGGGCGTGGCCAGTATTGCCTGGGGAAAAGAGTAGCACAGTAGGTTTCAGTCTAGGCATACGAGGTGGCAACGTCGTCTAACCAAGCGGTTCGCGGCAGACGTCCAAATTCGGCGGCTGGGGGCTAGTCGGGCGGTAGTGGCCGAGACAACGTATCGCGCCGGAGCGCGAACGCTCACAGGCAGCCCCGCCACCGAACTTCGCGAATCGCTGGCCATTATCCTCTCGCAGGTTGTCCTGAAACATGAAGTGACAAACATGGTAGGACAGATACCCCATCTGGTGATCGAGGCGTACGCACCCGAGCACCATTTACCCCCTTTCTCCCCCTTCCTCTTCTCGCTAGGGAAGGGGGAGAACTATTTTGAGCAGCTATACAAAAGCTTAAAATTTTGAGATTCAGGCCGAATTTTGGGCTTTCCCCCTTGCCAATCTAGCCCTTTTGTGGTATCATTACTGACAATTCATTCCACAACATCTTGTAGTATACTCTAATCTTCAATACTACTTGTTGTGGTGCGACACGTGAAAGCCGAATCATCAGTTATCGTCAGGGGGCTGAGATGAAGTGTCCTTATTGTGGCAAATCCAAGACCAAGGTCGTGGACACCCGGAGTTCTGGCGAGGGCGTCCGTCGGCGGCGGGAGTGTAAGGCTTGTGGGCAGCGGTTCACCACCTATGAGCGGGTGGCGCCCATGCGGCTGATGGTGGTCAAGGCTGACGGGCGGCGGGAGGAGTTCGACCAGGACAAGCTCCTGGCCGGTGTGTGCAAGGCTTGCGCCAAGCGGCCCGTCTCCACCGAGGCTATTGAGGAGCTGGTTAGTGGGATTGGGGGGAAGCTCTACAGTCGGGGGGAGCTGGAAGTAGAGAGCCGGGTCATCGGGGAGATGGTGATGGAGCGGCTGCAGGGGCTGGACGATGTGGCCTACGTGCGCTTTGCTTCCGTCTACCGTCGCTTCGCCGACGTGGAGAGCCTGGCACAGGAGATCGAGAAACTGCTGGAGAGGAAGAGGCGGGAGGAGAAGTAGAAGGGCGGTTGAGGTTGGGGTTGTGAGAGGACGGGAGGCATTAGGCGAACTCAGAGTTCGCTATGCCGATGCTAGATGCAATATTACACCGGATCGAAATTGATCCAATTACTTTGGAGCAGAGTTCTATGGAATGGGTTATCAGCTTGTCAAAGTTATTGAACCCTCTAAATTTGATCGAGAAAGCGTGGAGATACTTTAGGCGACCAAAGCTGCGTCTCTATTTTGATCCCGATGAGACCTATCACACACGAACGGTTGTAGATATGGGAGGTGCCCTCGGATTCTTTTGTCACCTTATGGTCAGCAACGATGGCAACCAAATTGCAAAGAATTGCCGAGGCAGACTAATCGAAGTCAGCATCCCTGATTCAAACGGCCAATTTAGGTGCCACCCAGATTTTGTGAATCCTGTCGTTCTCAAGTGGGCACACGAGACAGATTTCGGCCCAAAGGGCATCGAGCCGGACATACCAAGACGTCTTGACCTCTGCTACGCAGTCCAGTCCATGCCTGGGGTACTACGTTTTTTCACGCCGAAGCTTCCAACTGGTAACCGTACGGATTTTCCGCCTAGCACCTATTGTGTGAGGGTCCGTGTAGACGCTGAGAATGCTGCTTCTGTTGACCGCACCTTTATAATCTCCTATGCTGGGATTTGGAATCAGATTCAAGTCTCAGAAGCACCATCTCAGTGATATTGCTAACACCACACTGCCAGTTCGTCCGGCTCACCCAAACGCCGCCTTCGGTGGCACTTCGGCAATGTGGGTCACGTTGTGTGCCATGATTTTCAAAGGGGAGGCGTATTAATGAAAGTCGAATACGGCAAATTGGAAGGTGATGTTTACATCGCTGATGAGTTCACTTTGCACGGCATGATCACCGGAAGTGCAACTGTCGCAACTGGAGGGCGGTTGGTGCTACACGGTATGGTTTGTCAGGATTTGATTCTGGAGAGAGAGGCTAGTACTCTGTCAAGGCTAATTTGATGAGTAGGGCTCGCAATCTGTTAGACTTGGGTGAGTGCGATTGGCCACTATATGCAGGTGCATTCCAATCAATTGCTACTATATGTGGTA
>DAOUDK010000012.1:0-12200 GCA_034431315.1 Anaerolineae bacterium | reverse complement strand
CGCTGGCCGAAGTGTCCCGTCCGCACGTATCAAACCATAAGCTGAATCCTTCAGCATGAACCAGATGATGATCTTCAAGTCCGCGGCTAGACCTCTCACATTGACATGCACCACGTGCCGGGCTTGGAGTTCCTCGTCACTGGAACTGCCGACCAGCAAGCCGACTTCACCGGTTGCCATCGGCTTGTCCAATTCATACTCCGACTGCCATCTAGCAACGGAATACGCCCCACGTGTGTTGGGATCAAAATTGGCATCACTCTTCGCTTGCTGGAACTTCGCGACAATGTCCTGGTTCTGAGGCAAGGCTCCTTGCCACTCCTCCCGGCGGAAGGTGTACTGGTTGGCAGAAATGATGTCCACATAATCCGACCCCACCGGCCGCGGGTTATCGCGCATGTAGCGGAAGGCATCCCGGAAGAAGAACCAATCCCACACGTCCCAGCCGCTAGACCAGAGCGGCTCGTAAGCTGGCGCACCGAAGATCACCTGGGCATGGAGATTGGCACTGTGAGCCGCATCCCACGCCACAGCCAACATCTGCGCATACTCATCACCATGCCCACCCCAGCACCCACCTGCAGAATGACCCGTATGGTCAACCCACTGATCCTCCTCGTTGTAGAAGACCCAATATGGCGTCACATCCGCATAGCGAGACACCAGTTGGTACACGAATTCACCAAAGTCGTCCAGACATGAGGACTTAATGGGACCACAGGTCCGCTGACCACTGGGCACAGCCCAACCAGGGTTGTTCGATATGACGACCAAGGGAATCAGCCGCCGGTCAGCGCGGTAGATGTTGAACAGGCTATCAGGCCAGTTGTAGGTGTGTACACCATTCACCGGCGCATTAGGCTCGATGGAAGACCAGCTTATGCCCGTCCTCGCCAGGTGGAAGCCAGCTCCAGCCGCCAGGTCACGCAAGGTTTGGTCCGCGTCTTGAAACCCCATGTCAATGGCCCAGGGCGGGACGGGTGTGCGCGTTGCTGTTGGAGTGGCTGTCGGCGTGTTCACCGGAGTACTCGTCCGTGTGACCGTGACTGTCGGCGTGGCCGTTGGCGTGCTCGTAGGTGTGGCTGTGGCTGTCGGTGTCGCCGTGATCAGAGGCGTAGTCGTAGCAGTAGGCGTATCGGTCGACGTCGGCGTGGCGGTGGGAGTTGGTGATGCGTAAGCCCTAAAGAGAACGGGGAGATAAACGGTCACTCCTTGGGATAGCGTGATGGAGGGAGTATGGGACGAGGCAGATGTGCTAGTGACTACAGCAACTGCTGTTGTAACATGGGGTAAAGCTTCTCCATGAATAGGCAACGGAGATGTTTGCACAGACGTGCCAAGGGAGGCGCGTATAGACGCGAAATCAAGGCGTGTCAGGCCCACAAGCATCAGGCTCAGCAAGCCTAGAAGAGCGATCCGATAGCGGAAGGACACCGTGTCATTCGACTTTTTATCCATAGAAGTAGGGGATAATCAAAAAGACTATGCTAAAGGTGTCGAGTAATAGCAAAAGGCCTAACAGAGCGATCACCCACGCGGTACGATGACGCTGTGGGACCAATTCGGACCAACCTTGAACAAATAATATGGCGATCGGAATGATTGCTACAAAGAGATAGCGTGCCTGTGGCCAGGTCATTGGGGTCATGTCCCAGCCACGGATTTGATAGGCATAGATCATGGCTATTAGCACTGCAATGCTGAACGCAAATAGCCAAAGTGAAGCCGACTGCCATGCCTGCAGGCGATAAGATCCTTTCAAGGGCCGGAGGCTCAACAAGACCAGCCCTGTCATCGCTCCCACGGTGATGATGGTTGCAACGCCATATAAAGGCGCAGGCCAATGGATATTTAGCAACCCAAACCGCCCCCAGAATGACACGAATAGAAAGTGTGCATAGTGGACATATAGCCCAAAAGCTTCAGCGCTAAAATAGGACTGCACTAATGAAAAAGGAAACTGTTCCGAGGGCAAGAACAGGTAGATTTTGACCAGGTATTCTGCTTTGTCTGGGGCGTATTCTGACAACCAAGTCAGCCCCCCGATAGCAAGCGCGATCACTAGACCCACCATGAGTAGAGCAACACCTAAGGTGAAGACAATTTTCTTGCGAGAGAAGATACTTGGGTGATGTAGCCGAAGGTAGAGTATCACCGCCATCAGGTGCACTGGTACAAGCAGCAAACCGGTTCGCTTGGCCAGCGGCGCGATCACAGAGACCACGATCAGTGCGCACGTCCGTAGGAAAGAGAGACCATGTTTGAATGAAACCAGCCAGAGGACGAACACCACCGAAACGGCCGCTTCTGCCAAATGATCATTGTTGATTGTTCCACTGAGTGACGTGAACGTAGGCAAGAAAACAACAAAGGCAGGAATGGCCAAACTAAGAATGGATTCAGGTCCCCAGAGTTCATAGGCGGCCCAGAAACTCATAGCAACGATGACCACCCCAAGAAGCACGGCGATCAGCCGCATCAGATACACCTGCAAAGCGATATTACCTGGTGCTACGATTAGACCTACAAGGTACGGTAAGTAACCCAAGGGAGGCTGATGCAATTGATGGGCTCCAGGCCCCCATATCTCCCTGAAGGTAGAGCCCTGTTGCTGGTAACGGCCCGTCTCCCAGAAATTGAAGCGATCCAGGGACGCGATGACCTCCTGCTCAACTGCCGGCGAAATATCAGACCAACTAACCAGCCGACCTTTTTCATATAGCAGACGAACATACTCATAGTGTTCTGGCTCATCGGGTGCGTGCCAAGGCAACAGCACCGCGCTGTAGA
The DNA here is from genome assembly GCA_034431315.1 of Anaerolineae bacterium. Taxonomy (GTDB): domain Bacteria; phylum Chloroflexota; class Anaerolineae; order VGOG01; family VGOG01; genus JAUWOY01. The sequence goes on along the minus strand of DAOUDK010000012.1, from coordinate 9,410 downwards.
GTAAGCCACGTACAGCGCTTAGTGCAATAAACAAGAGTAGCCAACGCATACGATCTCGCATTAGTAGGCCCCTCGACCGGATAAGACAGCCGGAATGGTTCTTAGCAAAATCTTGATATCTTCCCGCAAGGAATAGTTCTCGATATAGACCAACTCTAGTTTTAGCCGTTCTTCGAAGGGTAAATCACCACGGCCGCTCACCTGCATCGAGCCGGTGATGCCTGGCTTGACCAGCAGGCGCTGCGCCTGCCAGGAGTTGTAGCGTTTGACCAGGTCCACCTGTTCCGGGCGAGGGCCGACCAGGCTCATCTCACCCCGCAGCACGTTTATGAGCTGGGGCAATTCGTCCAGGCTGGTTCGGCGCAGCCAACGCCCCACCCGCGTCACCCGTGGATCGTTCGGGAGCTTGAACACTGGCTGCTCAAGTTTCTCGACGTCCACAAACTGAGGCAACTGCTGCTCGGCATCGGCCACCATCGTGCGGAATTTCCACAACCAGAAAGGTCTCCCGTACTGGCCGGCTCGCTCCTGCCTGAAGAATACCATGCCGGGAGAGTCCAACTTGATCAGCAGTGCAGTGATCACCATCAGCGGGGCACACAGCACAAGGCCGACGAGAGCGCCACACAGGTCAAAGGTTCGCTTGATGATGGCATTGAGACCGGAGATGGGTGGTTCACGGACGGTGACAAACGGGACGCCCCGCAAGTTCTCGATGGCTGTGTGCACGGTGAGAATGTCCAGCAGGTCGGGGACAAAGCGAATCTTCACCCCACGGGGCTGCAAGGCCAGTATCAGACTGGCCAGGCTGGCCCGATGGCGACCGAGGGTGATAAATACCTCGTCCACGTCGTGCCGGGCCACTATGTCGGGACATTCGGCCAATGTACCCAGGTGGGGGAAGGGCATCGTCTGTGTTGACCGGCTCTCGTCGTCCACAAACCCCAGAACCTCGTAGTCGGTCCAACTCTGCAACTGACCTGCGAGTTGACGCCCCCCTGAGCCGATGCCCACGATGAGGACGCGACGGCGGCCATAGCCGGGCAGGCGCAGGCGAGTGAACAGACGTCGCATCGCCAGGCGGAAGGCCGCAATCCCTGCCACGTCTATCAGATAAAAGTACAAAAACAGAAGACGTGAGAAGTTTTGGATCTTGAGAAAATAGAAAAAGGCAGCCAAGGTGAACAGCGAGAAAGTGGCTGCCATGAAAATGGTTCGGAATTCTTTGCCCGCGTCGTGGAGGTGATGTTTATCATAGGCACCCCAGACCGAGAAAACCAAGGCCCAAATGGCCAAGACGAGCACAACGATGCTTGGCGTGACATACGCCGGACTCGGTTCCTGCCCCAAGGGCACCCGATACCGAATGAAATCGGCGAGCAGCAGTGCCCCCAACGTCAGGAGAAGATCACCGAGTAGAAGGCTTAGCCTCACGGCCAAGCTATGCCGTGGCAACATAACCGTGCTCCTCACTTACCTTCGCCGCGATGAACGCCCGCATCTGTTCTGCAAAACGAGCCGCACCAAATTGGCGGGCGTGTTCGCGGATAAGCTGTTTGTCAAAGGCAGTTCGTTCAAATTGCTCAACAGTTGCACCCAGAGCAATTGGACTCTGTTCTCGAAAGAAGAGCCCCGTGACGCCATCCACCACCGTCTCCAGCGCGCCGCCAGCAGCATAGGCGATGACCGGTCGGCCGGTCGCCTGGGCTTCGACCGGGACGATGCCAAAATCCTCCACTCCAGGGAAGATCAATGCTCGACAGCGGGCCAAGTGTTCTCGAACCACTGTCCGGGACTGATAACCGAGGAAAGTGATGTTCGGCCCGGCCAGGGCTTGCAAGCGCCGAAGCTCCGGCCCATCACCGATGATCCGTAGGGGAAGCCCCAGGCGGTTAAAGGCCAGCACTGCCAGGTCAATCCGTTTGTAACCCGTCAAACGGGACACCACCAGGTAATAGTCCTCATCTCGATCCTCAGGCGTAAAGTATGTTGTGTCCACCGGCGGATGGATTACCGTCGCCTCACGACGGTAGTACTTCCAGATGCGGCGGGCCACAAACCGCGAGTTGGCGATGAAGTGATCCACTCGCGCGGTGCTCAACACGTCCCACAGCCGAACGTAGTGCATCACCAGAGCCGTGACTGCACGAGCCAGCCACCCCATCTGCCGGGTGTACTCGGGGTACATGTCCCAGGCATAGCGCATTGGAGTATGGCAGTAGCAGATGTGCAGAGTCTCGGGGGGAGTGATGACCCCTTTGGCACAGGAATGGCTGCTGCTAATGATCAAGTCATAGTCGCGCAGGTCAAACTGCTCAATAGCTATTGGAAACAGAGGTAGGAATGGCTGGTGACTCCGCCGTGCCCAGGGGATGCGCTGCAGGAATGAAAATCGCAACTCCATACCCTGCAAAACATCAGCGTCCCGATTCCGGTCATACACGATCAAAGTAAAGACCGGCGCGTCCGGGAACAGTTGGTGCAGTGCCTGGACTACGGCATCTGAACCACCGAGATTGCAAAAGAAATCGTGTACGAGGGCAATATTCACAGCGATCGGCAATGAGCAGTTAAACGGGCTCCGACGGCGGTACCCAAACCCAGGATGGTGTTTCCAGCTACGTCATGGCACTTCCCGAAAGGACGTGAAGAGTGTAACTGTCCCCTCTTGTTGTCGCCAACTCCATATGAATGCCCGGGCCGACCATAGACAGGCCAGACCAATGAAGGTCGGCAGCACCATTATTAGCATATGCAGAATAACTCCGTAGCTGAATGCCAGGCTCGGTTCCACACCGAATACACCGAGGGTAAGGACACACAAGTAGTGAAAGACACCAATACTCCCTGGCGCAGAAGGCACGTCAGTTCCCCACTGAAGCACTCCGAGCAATAGCGGGGCCACTACCCAAGGAACGTGGATCCCCAGGGCCCACAAGACAATCTGGGCAACTAGCCAATTAGTCCCCGCCACGATCAGAGTCAACAGAAGAACGGATAGACGGGTTTCGCGCCGGTTGGCTGCAGCTAAGCCTTCGAGCCCCTGGCCGAGATAGGTTAACAACGTTTTAGTCCACCAGCCACGTTGAAACAGGTTGATGCGCCGGGTCACTCCAGAGAGCAGTTGCCCATGAAACCAAGAGAGAAACATTAACGCAATTACCGCAAGTAACAACGTGGCTGCACCGGCGGTGATTATCCTACGTAGCCAAAGTGATGATGGAATGAGAGGAAGCAGTAGCAGTATTAGACATAGACCGACAGTATTATCCAGTATCTTCTCACCCAACACGGTCCCCATAGCAAAACCTTTGTCTATATCACTTATCTCACCTACCAGGTGAGCGCGCAAGAGTGTTCCCAATTTGGCTGGATATACCACGTTAAATACGTGTGCGATCATAAAGATACGAAACAGTTGTCCTAGGCCCCCGGGCCCATGGCCAAGCAGCACCTGCCAGCGAACAACAGTGCTTATCGTCGAAGCCATTACCAGACCAAAAGCTAGACCGATTAGGACATAATGGGCATTTCGGAAAGCCACAATGATACTCGGAGCATCCACTTGCCGCAGAGCTAATGCCAACGAGAGTATAGTGATTGCGGTTCCTATTAGCCATTGTCGCTTTATACGCGTCATCAAGATAAATCTCGCCGATGGCACTGGCGGTAAAGCGCTACCATGAGGCCGATGATAGTCCAGACTACAATCCCAGGCTTGGTACTGACCCCCACGTAATCTGTCAAGCCATGGATCAAATAGACTTGCAACCCGGCGAGCAAGCCCAACGCAATCGAGGAAGCTTTGTTCTGTCCTTGATCAACCACCTTGCTAGCCATTACAAAGCAGGTAGTGATCAGAGCTACAAAGGCGATCAAGCCGGACAAGCCTAGGTCAACACCGGTCTGCAAGTAGAGATTGTGCGCATGACCAGGTTGGACATCTGGGCCAATTAGGAATAGTGGGTACATAACTGGCACGACAAGGGGGAAGGTGCTTGGACCCAGACCAGTATATGGGAAATCCTGCATAATATACAGGGCTCGCTGCCACAGTTCAACACGCCCTGCCATCGGCATAGACACGTCAGACAACAACCATTCGAGCAGTTGAATCGTGTTCGTGAAGTACACGGCAGCAGCGATTGTTATACCTAATGGGATTAGTGCGTAGCGTAGGGACCGGTAGTGCCAGAGAATCCAGGCGAGCATGAACAAGAGGCTAACTCCTAACGCGCTGAGCGCCCCACGAGATTGGGTTAAGATTGCTACACCACTTAGGACGGCTATGCCAAGCCCCGAAAGCAGACGCCCAACCACTGAGGACTCAACTATAAGCAGCGCCAGAGCCACGGGAACCAGCATTGCTAGAGTACCACCCACGATATTCGGATGAAAGCCTGTTGGACTTGATAGCGGCTGTAGGCGTGACAGGATTAAGTGCGGCAATTTCTCATACAAGCGAGGTAACACAAACAACTTAGATGCTGCCCACTGCGTGTTCAGTACGCCCAGCCCAGCCATGACTACCCCACTGACCAACAGTACCCAGAGGGCCACGCGCAACCGGTCAAGCGAATTAATACTATTTACCAGACCATAAAACAGGGCAACCTCGACAATTACCTTAAAGGCATACTTCATACTCAAGCCAGAATCCACTGACGGATAAAAACCTACCAATGTCATCAACAGGATGAAGACAATTGGCAAATCTAGTGGGGTACGCCGTGTCCACGATCCTGTAGCCACTTTCCGGCAACACCAGACTAGCGGAATCACGGATAGGCTGAGAGCATTGTACTGTAAGGGTATACGAAGCTGAATCAAATTAAGTCCAACTGGCAGTGCGAGCAACCACAGCTCGTGCTCCGCAATCCAATTGGCGGCGCCTTTCAACCTGGCCCTCACCGTAGGTTTCGCGGCTTTCCAAGTTGACTGAGAGGCGCTGGCCTCACCTGGATTCGACAGCGTCTCTCCCTCTACACCTTTACTGCCCACTCGGCTTCCCCCCCTCCAGTCAACGATGCGCTATTATTATACATCGGTTTCGCTCTCCGTGCAAACTTACCGGGAGCCATAAGAAATGGCCTGTTAGACGAGGTGATGGGTTTACCTTTTGCTATCGAAGCTTTCTCTGCTCCCTATACACACAAAGGCGACGGGCCTCGTTATGAAGCCCGTCGCACTTGCTCTCTCGTGCTATCAACTTCAACTACCGTTTCCACAGCCTCGCCCGGGCGGGGCTATTCGAGCCCAACGCTATCAACGTCAGGCCAATAAGCACCAGCCACCCAAAGGCGGTGGCTCCATCAGGTGCTGGCGCGGCCCCGCCCGAGCGGGCCACAAAGGAGGAGACAGAAACTCTGGTGGGTTCGGCTTCTTCGCCCAAGAAGCCGAACTCGCTGAAGTGGCCTAAAACGGCTATCAGTGTGTTGTTGACGGTATCCAGGGAACAGCCAGAGCACGGCAGGGCGGCCTCCCACTGACTGCCGTTCCAGTGGTAAAGGTTGAGGGTGCTTTCGTCGTTTATCCCCGCGTCCTGCCAATCCGAGTCCTGGTAGAGGAGGGTCAGGGTGTAGGGCGGATCAAACTGGGTCACCGGCGTTCCCTCGCCATCAGTGGCCTCAAGGTCGCAAGCCATATTAGCGAATACCAAATCGCCAATGGGATTGTTGGGCGAGGCGTTGGGCGTATAGGTGACGGTCGTCGAGTTCGTCACGGATCCAGGCGGGAAGTCCAGAGTGAGGTCGCCGTTGTCAGCGCTCAGGCTGCCCCCTGTCGCGGGCTCGATGACCGCAGACACTGTGCCCAGGGCCCGGTAGGCATTTATCCGCCCATATCCGTAGTACTGATCCCAGCCGGCATCGCCCAGATCATCGGCGGTCTCCTCAATGAGAGACCGCACCGTGGCGTTGGTCCTGCCGCCGTCCTGGGAGAAGAGGAGGGCCGCCAGCCCAGCCACGTGGGGGGCCGACATCGAGGTGCCGCTCATGTGGGCATAGGTGGAGCCGCTGCTCCAGTAGGTGCTGTAGATGCTCGACCCTGGCGCTGCGACTGCGACCTGTGCCCCGTAGTTGGACCAAGACGCTTTGGCGTCGTTCTGGTCGGTGCCCGATACCCCGATGACGTTGTCGTAAGCGGCCGGGTAGAAGGGATCGCTGAGATTATTGTTGCCGACTGCGCCAACCAGCACGCAGCCCGCATCCCAGGCGTAGTTCACCGCGCCCCCCAGGAACGAGGAGTAGGCATAACCCCCCAGGCTCAGGTTGATTACCTTCGCCCCGTTGTCGGCGGCATACATGAGGCTGTAAGCGATGTCGCTATACCGCGCCGTGCCCGTGGTGCCATCTCCTACCTTCACGGCCATGATGCGGCTGTTGAAGGCCACTCCGGCGATGCCCACCCCGTTGTCCGTGGCCGCTGCTATTATGCCTCCCACGTGACTGCCATGCCCGTAATCATCCTGGGGATCGTTGTCGTCATTGGCAAAGTCCCAGCCATACACGTCATCAATGTAGCCGTTACCATCATCATCAATCCCGTTATCCGGAGTCTCGTCCACGTTCGTCCACATTTTGGCCTGCAAATCTGGATGCTGGAGATCAACGCCCCAGTCTATGACGGCAACGACGACGTTGGAATCGCCTTTGGAGAGATCCCAAGCCTGAGGAGCGGAAATCTTCTGCGGGCCCCACTGGGTGCCGTCGCCATAATAGGGATCGTTGGGTTCGTAGGTGGGCTGGGAGATGTAGTCCGGCTCGGCATATTCCACGCTCGGATCCGCTTTGAAAGCGGCGATCTTGGCCTCGACCTCGCCAGGGGGAACGCTCAGAATCTGCACCCTCATCTGGGGGATTTCGGCAACTACCTTGGTCCCTTGGCTGGCGTGCAACTGGGCCACCTGCGCCGAACCGAGGCCCTCCTTGAACTTGACCACGATCCGATCAGGCACGTAGGGTACATCAGCCAGGGGTGATCCCTCGGCCGCACTCACCGGCGCGCTGTAGACCGCTGTGGTCAAAAAGATTGAAATCGTCAGTAACAGAGCCAACAAAGCTTTGCTTCTTCTCTTATCCATCACACACCTCCTGACATCTCCCCCCGCTAACAAAAAAAGCGTGCTGTCGGCCGACCTGCCTCCGAACAGCACGCTTTGTGAAATCTATCTTCGGCAGCCCGGCCATCTTATTAGCTTGTGGCGATTCGCCACTTGCTAACGTAGACCCGTAGCTTTGCGCCCCCATCTTTCGATGGGTTTGCCTTTATCGGACCTTATTTTCTCGTTTGAAAGTGCTGGACTTCTGAATCTCTAACGTGTCAGGATAATGATAGGAACGTCGCTGGTCGAAGGATCACTCCTCAGCTTTCTCAATAGCTCGCACCCCTCGACGGGAGTCGTCACCAGGCGCAAGACCTTCACCCTGGATTTCGCACCCCGGCCGTTCCCCGGAATGTCCAAACTGTCTCCTTGCGGGTATCCCCCCGATCTGTACTGAACTCTTAAATCTTCGCCAAAGTGCATTGTCCCTGCCATGTCTATCTCCTTCCTTTAGGTTCTCACTCTGCCGAACAAAAAAAGCGTGCTGTTGGCCGACCTGCTTCCGAACAGCACGCTTTGTGAAATCTGTCTTCGGCAGCCCGGCTATCTTATTAGCTTATGGCGATTCGCCACTTGCCAACTTAGACCCGTAACTTTGCGCCCCCATCTTTCAATGGGTTTGCCTTTATCGGACCTTATGCGATTGAAAAGGAACCTTTGTCTTGTGCGATTATATTATACCAAATTAGCCCGCCCATGTCAATAGTAAATAGAGAAGATTTGGTTAGGACTAGGTTAAGATTCGGTTAACGTTTTCCTCCCGCGGGCTACCTCTCCTCTCAAACATGTAGCCCAACCCACGAACGTTCAGGATGTGGGGAGGCTTTTTGGAATCAAGCCTCATTTTCTTCCGCAGGTTGTGGACGTGGACCTTAATGATCCGCTGAGCCTCCTGGGGGCTGCAATCGTAACCCTGCATCTCCCGCACCAGGCTGTGGCTGCTCAACACGCGCCCAGGATTCTTGGCCAAGCAACTCAAAAGGCGGAATTCACTGGCAGTCAACTTCACTGGCTTACCCTGAACTGATGCCTGACAGCGATCGAGGTCTATGATCAAGTCACCATACTTTAACACGCCGTTTTGGGTCCCTTCCCTCATTCGGCCAGCGCGCCTCATGAGGGCATAAACGTGGGCCAGGAAAACCTTGGCGCTGATGGGCTTGACGAGATAGTCGTCAGCTCCGGCGTCTAGCCCTTTCACGATGTGCTCGTCCCGCCCCTGTGCCGCGAGGATAACTACAGGGGTAGTAGTGTTCTCCCGAACGTACTGGCAAGTCTCCAAACTATCCTTCTGAGGCGTTCTGATGTCCAGGATGACCAGGTCCCAGGGTTCGCTGGCAACCTTTTGCAAAGCCTCCGCGGTGTTGTAGACGTTTTCGACCTCGAAGCCCTGATCCATCAAAACATTGGTCACCCCGTGAGTGGCTGCCTTATCACTTTGAGTAACCAGAATTCGCTTCATTTACAGACCTCTTGGTTTCCCCCCCGTCACGACCGATCCTGTCCTGTCTTCACTGTCGCCTTATCCAGAAGGCACCACCTGCAGCCAGCATCGCCAAAACCGCCAACCCTGGCCAAGGAAGGGACGCCCCCCGGCTCGCCGAGGAAGCTACAAAGGAAGATAGGGTAACGGCGGTGGGATCAGGCCCAGCAGGGCAGGCCAGGGGTTCGTAGCCGAAGTCTATGGAGAAGTTGTCGTCGCCAGCATAAGTGACCTTCTGCGGGTTGCTCTCCGTGGTCAAGTACCAACCACATGAGGTCGGAGGCAGAGTGCTCTCGTCCATGCACACCCAGTAGTCGTCTGTCCCACGCGAGCTCATGTCAAAGTTATAGATGCCGTCGGGCCAGTCATCGGGATCCTGGGATGTGCCGGGTCCGGTGGTCGTCATCTCCAGAAAGCCATCTTCACCACATGTGCTGGGCTCGAAGTCGTAGAGATAGACCTTGACACCGTCCAAGCCCGGCTCTGGTTCGCCACTGAAGATGTCCTCGTTCTGATTGCCTAGCCCATCCTCATCCTTCCACACCCGATCGCCAAGCCAGATGCTGTCGTCACCGGCGGCCAAAGCACCGTTTAGGTTGAGCACAAACAGGGCGACGACGGCCATTGCCATCAAGCTCTTGCGTCCCTTTTGGCCGAGCCAGGCTGTCATCTTTCCCATGCCCTCAAGTAATGTCATTTAGTTCACCCCGCTTCTAGCAGTCTGTCGGAGAAAACTTTCCATCCAGGCAAAACCATGATAAAATTGCGGTCGAGATACTAAAGACGAGGAGGTTCGTCCGACTATGACACCCAGGAACAAAAGAT
>DAOUDK010000011.1:0-50935 GCA_034431315.1 Anaerolineae bacterium | reverse complement strand
CGTCAGGTAGAGGTGCCGGCGATAGTGGTGTTCTTGAACAAAGTAGACAAGATGCCAGACGAGGAGCTATTGGAGTTGGTGGAGTTGGAGATGAGGGAGCTGCTGGACGAGTATGGGTTCCCTGGTGACGAGACGCCGATAGTGCGAGGGAGCGCGTTGCTGGCATTGGAGAGCGAGTCCACCGATCCTGGGGCGTCGGAGTACGAGAGCATCTTGGAGCTATTGAGAGTAGTGGACGAGTACATCCCCACGCCGGTTCGAGAGATAGACAAGCCGTTTCTGATGTCAGTGGAGGACGTATTCAGCATCAAGGGTCGGGGTACGGTAGTGACGGGCAGGATAGACAGGGGTACGGTCAAGGTGGGTGAGGAGGTAGAGATAGTAGGGTTGAGGGACGAGGTGATAAAGAGAATAGTGACCGGGGTGGAGATGTTTCACAAGATATTGGATTATGGGCAGGCTGGGGACAACGTAGGTTGTCTGTTGCGTGGTATTGATCGTGACGAGGTGGAGAGGGGGATGGTGTTGGCGAAGCCTGGTTCGATAGAGCCGCACACTGCGTTCACGGGAGAGGTGTACGTATTGAGGAAGGACGAGGGGGGGAGGCACACGCCGTTCTTCGCTGGGTATCGGCCGCAGTTTTTCATTCGGACGCTGGACATAACGGGGGCGGTGGAGTTGCCAGCGGGGGTGGAGATGGTGATGCCTGGGGACAACGTGAATTTGAAGGTGAAGTTGATAGAGCCGGTGGCGTTGGAGCCTGGGTCGCGGTTTGCTATCAGAGAGGGTGGGCGGACCGTTGGTTCTGGCGTGATCACCAAAATCCTCGATTAAGGGAATGTAAATGGCTAAGAAGGCGATACGACTTACAATCACTCTTGCCTGTACCGAGTGCAAGGAACGCAATTACACCAGCAGTAAGAATAGGAGAAACGACCCCGGCCGTTTGGAACTGAGGAAATACTGCCCCCGGTGTCGAACTCATACCCCTCACAAGGAAACAAAGTAACTGGCGAGTACCCAGGGGGTTAGCTCAATTGGCAGAGCAACGGTCTCCAAAACCGTAGGTTATGGGTTCGATTCCTATACCCCCTGCCTCTAGTAATTGCTCTTCTTTAAGACACCGTCTCCTAAGGCGGTGTCTTGAACGATTAGACTGATCATCACTGAGCAGGAGAAGAATATTGGCCAAAGCATCAGTTAAGAAGGATAACTTCATCGTTAGATACTTTAAGGAAACCAGAGCAGAGTTAAGGAAGGTAAGTTGGCCTAGCCGTCAGGACGTGACGAGCTTAACCTTCATCGTGGTTACTTTTACGATTTTTATGGCCGCTCTCTTGGGTATCATAGACTATATCTTCGCCTGGGTATTCGGCCTGATAATCAGATAAATACATTAATGGCAGGCGGAAACATGTAGAGGACCATGGCGGATATGGTTTAGCCTGCCTTCCGTCTGAACCGGGTATCTCCCAGCGAAAGCAAGATTAACATGGAAGAGTTGATAGAAGAAGTGGAAGGAAAAGAAGAAGAGGAAGAGAAGCCAGAGTCAAACGGAAGAGCCTGGTACGTGGTCCACAGCTATTCCGGCTATGAGAACAAGGTGAAAACTAACCTGGAACAACGTATCGAGTCCATGGGAATGCAGGACAAGATATTCCAGGTGGTCGTGCCCACAGAAGAGGAGATTGAGATAAGGGATGGGCAGCGGCGGATCACTGAAAAGAAGATCTTTCCTGGCTACATCCTGGTAGAAATGCTCATGACCGACGATTCCTGGTACGCAGTCCGCAACACCCCTGGGGTGACCGGCTTCGTCGGTATGGGCAAAAAACCCACCCCCTTGCGTCCTGAGGAAGTGCAGAGGATCATGAAGCGCATGGAGGAAGAAGCGCCAAAGATGAAGGTGACCTTCCGCCCAGGACAAAGAGTCAGGATTGTAGATGGCCCCTTCACCGATTTCGTGGGCAGCGTTGACGACATAGATATGGACAAAAGCAAGGTGCGCGTACTGGTCGCCTTTTTCGGCCGGGACACGCCCGTTGAACTGGATTTCCTGCAAGTGGAGAAGATGTAGATTCGTAGATTCGTATCCAGCAGAGGCGGCTTCCATGCTGCCGGTTCGCGGGCTTCGTCGTGAGCTCAGCCGAACGGCGTGGGAGACCGCTCTGCTCAGAAGAGGAGAATGAATGGCTAAGAAGATTAAAGCGATCATCAAATTACAGATTCCGGCTGGCAAAGCCAACCCTGCCCCACCTGTCGGGCCGGCCTTGGGCCAGCACGGCATTAATATAATGGCCTTTTGCAAGGAATACAACGCTCGCACATCGGGCCAGGTAGGCAGCATTATCCCTGTCGAGATAACCGTTTACCAGGATCGGTCTTTTACTTTTGTGACCAAGACCCCGCCCACCGCCGATCTGTTGAGGAAGGCCTGCGGTATAGAGAGAGGTTCCGCTGAGCCTCGCCGACAAATGGTGGGCGCCATCAGTCGGGGGCAGTTGCGAGACATCGCTGAGTTGAAGATGAAGGACCTCAATGCGATAGACCTGGCCGGCGCCGAGCGCCAGATCGAGGGCACGGCTCGCAGCATGGGGATCGAGATCGTAGACTAGTATACTCGTAGATTCGTAAGTTCGTAGATTCGTAGATTCGTAGAGAGGGAAAATGTCAAAACGCAGTAAGGATTATCAAGAAGCACTCAAGCAAGTGGACAGGACAAGATATTACTCGCCCGAAGAAGCTATCGAGCTGGCCAAGAAGACCTCATACGTCAATTTCGATGCCACGGTGGAAGTACACATGCGCCTGGGCGTGAATCCTCGCCACGCCGATCAACAGGTGCGGAGTGTGGTGCTTTTGCCCCACGGGCTGGGTAAAGAGGTGCGTATCCTGGTCTTTGCTGAAGGCGAGGCGGAGAAGATAGCCCGAGAGGCTGGAGCTGACTATGTAGGCAGCGACGATTTAGTTAAGCAAATCCAGGACGGCTGGCTGGACTTCGACGTCGCCATATCCATACCCCAGATGATGGGCAAGGTGGGCAGGCTGGGCAGGATCTTGGGGCCCAGGGGACTGATGCCCAACCCCAAGGCTGGCACCATCGTCTCCGACGAGCACCTGCCGCGAGTCATCAAAGAAGCGCGTCTGGGCCGGGTGGAGTTCAGGATTGACAAGACGGCCAACCTGCACGTGCCCATCGGCAAGGTCAGCTTCCCAGCGGGGAAGCTGGTGGACAATATGGCAGCACTGTTTGAGGCGGTCAAGAAGGCCAAGCCGCCTGGCGCCAAAGGACAATATGTCAGGAGAATCACCCTGGCCACAACCATGGGGCCGGGCATCAAACTCGATACCTCTCAGGCACTGGCCCTGGAGATAGCTTAGACGTGAAACGTGACGCATGTTGCGTATTCTGTGCCAGGAGGTCAAATTCTGGTTTGATGTAGTTGAATACACGAGCCCAAGACAGCAGGTGCGCGGGAGCGCTTAATCGAAGGCCTGCCGAGGCGAAGACAGTGAAAAGATGACTTTTCTGCGAGTCTTTGTGTCGGCGGCACAAAGACTTTTGCTTTTCCCGAAGTTTTGAACTTTGAGCTTTGAACTTTGAGCTTCACTAAGGAGGTGATGAAAGGTTGGCAGTATCGAGGGAGAAAAAAGAACAACTGGTATCCTGGTACACCGATCTGTTCTCGCGTAGCAGCGCGGCCATTTTGACCGACTATCGAGGGTTAACGATGGCGGACATGAGCCAACTGCGCAGAAAGCTGCAGGAGACTCAGAGCGAATATCACGTGATCAAAAACAGGCTGATGAAGCTGGTCCTGGAAGAGGCGAAGCTACCTGTGCCCGAGGACCTTTTGGAAGGCCCGACGGCCATTGGTTTCTGCTTCGAGGAGGCGCCCGCTGTGGCCAAGGTGCTGGTGGACTTCAGCAAGGAATCCAAGATCCTGGTCATTAAGGGTGGGCTCCTGGGCGACAGGATAATCAGCGCCGACGAGGTCACGTCTCTGGCCGAGTTGCCGCCCCGCGAGATCCTATTGGCCCAGGTCTTGGGTACTATCCAGGGGCCGGCTGGCGGGATCACCAGGGCCATTGCCGGCAGCATCCGCAGTGTTTTGTATGTGCTCAAAGCGCGAGTCGAACAACTAGAAAAACAAGCTAGTCAAATTTAAAGGAGGCAAATCAAAATGGCAGAAAAACTAGAAAAGATCGCCGAGGAAATTCAGGGGTTAACTCTTCTTGAGGCTTCCGATTTGATCAAGCTTCTGGAGGAAAAGCTGGGGGTGAGCGCGGCAGCCCCCGTGGCCGTAGCTGCGGCTCCGACTGCGGCTGCCGCGGCGGAGGAGGAGAAGACCGAATTCGACGTCATCCTGAAGGAGATCGGCCCCAAGAAGATCCAGGTCATCAAGGTGGTACGCCAGATCACGAGCCTGGGTTTGAAGGAAGCCAAAGAGCTGGTAGACAGTGCGCCCGGCCCCGTGGTGAAAGCCGTTCCCAAGGAGCAGGCCGAGGATGTCAAGGCCAGGCTAGAAGGCGAAGGCGCCGTCGTGGAGATCAAGTGAGGAAAAGGAAAATACGATGAGTAAACCCATAACCGTCACCGATGAGACCTTCGAGGCGGAGGTTATCCAGGCGGCGCTGCCCGTGTTGACTGACTTCTGGGCAAACTGGTGTGCCCCTTGTCACATGATCGCCCCCACCTTGGAAGAGATAGCCGCCGAGTACGCTGACCAACTCAAAATAGCTAAGCTCGACGTGGACAGCAACCCGCGCACGGCTACCCAATTCGGGGTGATGAGCATCCCCACCTTGATCCTCTTCAAAAACGGCCAGGCGGTCGAGCGACTGGTCGGGGCTATGTCGAAAAAAAGTCTACTGACCAAGATAACCCCTCACCTCTGAGGGCTGGGAAACAAGGCATTTCCAGAACTCAAAACCTCCCAAGCGGAACGGGAGGTTTTTTCTTTGACACCCTCTTCAGATTTCAGACTTCCGGGGTCTCTACAGGACTGAAAAGCCGTTCTCCAGACCTCGGGGGTCTAGCTACACCTAATCATCCTCCAACGATTCCAACTTCTGAGCACATTCCCCGCACCCTGGGTCGAGGAGCAAGCCTGTCTCGAAATGCTCCTTAGCCTTGTCGTTTTCCCCAAGCTTCAGATAGGCCAGGCCAAGATTGTAGTGAGTAGGAGCGAATTCAGGATCAATCTCCAAGGAAAGCTGCAACTGCCGTATCGCTTCCTCGTACTGAGCGGCTTCGAAGTAGACCCGTCCCAGTTCATTACGATAAACGGCGTCACGGGGGGCAAGTTGAAGCGCCCGCTCGTAGAACTCGACCGCCTGCTCAAATTTGCTGGGATCAACCGTCCTGGCCCAATAGCCATAGAGCCTACCCGTGTTAGCGTGGTATTCTGGATCTAAAGGCTGTACCTCCAGGGCTTTTGTCAAGGCATCCACTCCAGCCTGGAGAAGTTGGCCTCTGGCCTCCAGTTCATCGTCCGAGATGCTTTGAGCCAACTCATAATGGACGGCCGCTTTGTATTGGTAGAACCTGGGCTCGAGACGGAAGACCTGGATAGCCCGATTGTAAGCGGCGATGCTCTCCGTGTACTGCCTGGCGTTCCTGAACCGTATTCCCTGTCCGAGGTAGACATCGGCGAGGAAGAGGTTAATGTTGCTGTAGCTGGCAAAGAGGGGGATGACACAGACGACCAGCAGGGAGATAATGATCCGAAGCCGGTTAGTGTTGTCAGCACTGGCTTCGACATGGATCGAGCCGATCATGTCAATCCTCTCTGGTTCGGACGTTGCGGTCTCGGCGATACACATCGCGCTCACCAGAGCTAAGTAGAGCCAAATCAGCAGTTCGGCAGAGGGGAGCAGTATGCCAAATTGAGCCTCAACGAGGTGGGCAAACATGGCGGAGAGCAAGGCGATCAGGGTGATCTGGGTGTCGAAGGAGCGCGTCCGCCGGAGAAGGGAGATTCCATAATAAAAGAAGCACCCCATCAGGAGAAGAAATGCCAACAACCCCAGCGCACCGGTCGTAACCACGAGGTCGAGCAACTCGTTGTGGGCGCGGTCAGCTATCGCTTCGCGCGCTTCGACATAAGCCAGGCCAGGAGGGTCAACCTGGGGGAAGACGACCTCCATCGTCTCAGGGCCATAGCCAATGAGTGGGCGGAGAGGTCTCAATGGATCAGGTGTAAAACCGATATTGGGATTAGACTTGATAAGCTCCAGCGTCCCTTGCCAGATGAACAACCTGACCCACTCCGTGCCCGTGCCCGCTGCCAACTCGTCGGAGAATACCAAGCGCGATAGATAAGGCGACTCAGTGAATGGCTCCAGTGGTGTGTTGGGGAGATTCAGCGCGCCTAGCAGGGCGACAAGGCCCACGCCCGCGACGACAGCGATAAGCAGCAGCTTTTTCATCCTGTGCCGCAGCGCAACCAGGACGGCGAAGAGTACGGCCCCGCTCAGAAGTCCGAACCACGGCCCACGGCTCTTAGTGTATAAAAGGCAGACCAACTGCAAAACCAGTAGCGACGAATAGCCGATAACTTCGAGAAGCATCGAGCGGCGCGATGAAGCAAGCTGGCCCCCTCCCAGCAGCGCGCGCAGGCTAGCGAGCAAACGGCCAAAGGCGAGGGGAATGACCATGATCAGGTAGGCGCCGAGGAAGATGGGGTTGCCTATGGTCGAGACGACCCGGCTGCTGTAGTCATATTCAGGAAAGATGGGATCGAAGCCGGAGTGCTGGAGCACCCCGTAAAGGGCGATTGGCAGGCTGGCGAGAAGGGCAACGGTGATGAGCCGCTCAACCTGTCGGGTGGTGCGGAGGTTGAGGATTATCAAGAAAAAGAAGAGGGCATAACAAAGGACATTGTAGGTGCCATACACTCGAAGGTATGATCCCCACAGGCTGAGATGGGGAGCCACCGAGGTGATGGTGGAGAGGACGTGTGCGAAGGCAAAGAGGAGCGCAGGGAGGACGAGCGGCTTGGCGAGCAGCTTCCGCAGCGAACCGGCGATGGATCCCCTGAGATTGATCCGATCCACCAACCAGGCAGTCAAAAGGAGCAGGACGGCGAAACGGAAAAAGGCGACCTTGGGAAGCTCGTAGTAGCGGCAACCGAAGGGGTTGACCAGAAGGGGAGCCAGCAAGACGATTGCCGGCAACCCGAATCGGATAGCCTTTTTGGACAGCAGGTGAAGCCTCATGGGGATGCGACTCCTCAACAACGCTTGCCCTTCTCAGGGCCTAACGCTTGTAGTGAACTGATTATAGCACAAAAAATGCAAAGGGGCTACAATCATCTTGTAGCCCCTTTAATCTTGCGATGGTCCAAAACCCCCATGGCCGTCTGGCTCACGATGCCCCGCGAAACCCTGCCGTTGTCACGGTGTGTTTATTCGCCGACTTCGATCTTAATGTACGGCGACGGGTTAGGGAATGGGGTATTCATCCTGTGTAACAGCGCCTTCGTCGGTCCAGCTATATAAGCCAGTGGTCGTGGTGCGCAGCCTTAAGGTGGCGGTTCCAGTATAGGTGTATTCTTCCTCTCCAGTATCCCCGTCTATCCCGGATACAAACTTATACGTAACCTCGGTGCCTGAGCCACGTACGGCTCCTGTCATTGCCGCTACTGTTATCGCGTCATGGTCGGTCATAAAGGAGTCCATGGCGGTTTGCACGATAGCCAGCTCTGTCCGGGCGGCTGTACCCCTGGCCCCACCTGTCAAGCCTGCCAGGTTGGGGACCACGATGGCGATCAGGATGGCCATGATGGCCAGGACCACCAGCAACTCTACCAGCGTGAAGCCACTCTCACTACGTATTCTCTTGAACATTTGTTTCACCTCCTTAGGTTTGGTTGTTTTAGTTTTTATTCGCAGTTCGTAATCAGGGACGAGATGTTTTGGTTTTAGTATTTTTCTCTCCTCCTTTCTTGCCTAAGATCACGTTAGCTTCCTTGCTATTTCGATTTTCTGACCCCATTATATCACAGCTTGGGGGGGTTATGCGTGAAAATAGCATGAATTCCGCGTGAATTCTGCGTGAAGAAAGAAGGCTTAGCGACAGATTGTTTCTCTTATTATAACACACTTTTAGGTTCTGTGCGTGAAAATAGCGTGAAAATAGCGTGAATTTTGCGTGAAGAAAGAGGGCTCAGCGGCGGGGGAAAAATAAAATGTCCCACTCGCTCGGAGTGGGACTAATCATTTCTTTATCTTTATAACTACTTCAGCGACGGAAACGATCCTCTATCCACTCCCGCAGTTCCTCGGGATTGTCCGATTTGCTGAATGCATCTGCCGGGGTGATCAATCCCTTCTGACAGAGGTCTCTCAACGCCTGATTGAGGGTCTGCATGCCGTATTGTGCACCGGTCTGGATGACATTGGGCATCTGATAGATCTTTCCCTCCCTGATGAGGTTACGAATGGCGGTGGTGGCGATCATCACCTCCACGGCGGCGATCCGGCCGTTGCCACCCACCCTGGGGATTAACGTCTGATAGAGCACCGCCTGCAGGGTGATTGAGAGCTGGGCGCGGACCTGGCTTTGCTGGTATGGGGGGAAGACGTCAATGATACGGTCAAGGGCCCCAGGGGCGCTGGGGGTGTGCAGGGTAGCAAGGACCAGGTGCCCTGTCTCCGCTGCCGTGAGCGCGGTGGCGATGGTCTCCAGATCGCGCATCTCCCCCACCAGGATGACGTCCGGGTCCTGGCGAAGAACACGCTTCAGAGCGGCCGAGAAGGATAAAGTATCTGCCCCCAGCTCCCGCTGAGTGATGAAGCATTTCTTGTCCTTAAATAGATACTCGATCGGATCCTCGATGGTGACCACCCGGCGGGTTTCCCTCTCGTTGAGGTAATCTAGCATGGCCGCCAGGGTGGTAGATTTGCCACTGCCGGTGGGACCCGTGACCAGGATCAGTCCATTTGGCTTCATGGCTAGAACCTTGCACACCTCCGGCAGCCCCAGCTCCTCGAGGGGGGGGATCCTCCAATTCACCTGGCGAAAGACCAGGCTGATGGTGCCCCTCTGGCGGGCAGCGTTGGCGCGAAAGCGGGCCAACCCAGCGATGCTGTAGGCAAAGTCCAACTCCAGCTCCTCAACGAAGCTTTCCCTTTGTTTCTCAGTGGTTATGTGCTCAAGGGCCTCTTGCATCTCCTCAGACGTGACCGTCGAGTCATCATAAGGAGTAAGCGCGCCGTGGATGCGCAGCACAGGAGGGCTGCCCGTCTTCAGGTGCAGGTCGGAGGCCTCGCGCTCAACCACGACGCGAAGCAGGTCGTCAATGTTCATAATAAACACCTCACATACCAGTCTATGATCTGCTGTCCATACAGCATGGCCACCATCCCTCCTGCAACAAGAAAGGGGGCAAAGGGAATGGGATCTTTGCGCCCCTTCAGGCCGGTCAACAGCAAGCCCCCCCCTACCAGGCCGCCCACGACAAAGGAAATGAGAAGGGCAGCGAAGACCGAGGGGAAGCCTACTACTAATCCAATAAAAGTGGCCAGCTTGACATCGCCCATCCCCATCCCGGCTGGATAGATAAAGGCGATGAGGAAGAGCAGCCCGAAGCCGATGGCTCCCCCGCCGAGCAACTCGGCTGCATCGTGGTTGGGGGTCAGGGGGATGGCCAGCAAAGCAACGACGATGGCCGGGTAGATCACCCGGTTGAGCACGAGCTGATGTTCCAGATCAATGAAGAAAATGACGATGAAGAAACAGGTATACAGAGTGGCTAGCAGCAACCGCGGGAAGTCCTCCGGAAGGGAAAGGCTGTACGGAGGACTTCCCGCACGATACCAAAGCAGGACAAATAGCAGCCCTGTCACCGATTCGACCAACAGGACGCGCCGGGGTATCGGTGCTCCGCAGTAGCGGCACCGACCCCTGAGGAGGAGATAGCTGAGCAGGGGGATCAAGTCGAACGGGGTCAATCTTCGCCCACAGGCTGGGCAGTGGGAGGGCGGTGAGACGATGGATGCCCTCCCTGGCAGGCGGTCAATGCAGACGTTGAGGAAACTGCTGAAAGCCAGCCCCAGCACGGCGTAGAGCAGGACCATCAACCGCTCAATCCTCCTTCTTGAGAGCAAGGCCTATGTTCACCATGAACTGGGAAAGAGGCAGCGTCTCCGGATATACCAATGGCGGCCTGGGCATCTCAATAGTATATCCCATCTCAGCCTGGATGGTCTCATATACGCTGGGTATGCCTGTCAACTCCCCCGTCAGGAAAACAGGAACCGAGGGCTCAAGCAGTTTGTCGGGGTGGCTGTGGTTGTAGAAGTCAATGGTGCGAATTACCTCTTCGACCAGACGACGAGCTTTCTGTTGCGGGTCGAGGCCCTCTCTGTGCAGGACTGCGCTTCGCGTGATATCAGGAACAGCATCCCCCACTATTACTACGTGGAAGCTTTCATTCTCCAGGTCAGCGATAACTGCATTCTTCTGATTGATGGCCCTGACGAGGGCCAGGGGCTTGAGGTCCATGGCCTTGATCTGGATTTCGGCCATTTGGAAAGCGGTGATGTGGGCGTCCACGAGGTCCCGTGGCGCGCCCAACACGTAGACCTGCTGCATATCCCCTTTCTCACCGATCACCTGGTAGGAGAGGTAAAGCTCATCCACAGGCACAGGCATCACTCGCCTTGCCTCGCGAGCGATAGCATTCGCCAACAGCCCCGGCCTCATCTTTGGTAAGTCAAAGATGAGAGAAGTCGAGCCCAACCCTATCACCGTCAGGCTGGTGATGACCCCCTTTTTGGATGCTTTGTGTTCTCGGAAAAGGGCCTCGAGGGCCAGGCCCACCCGCGCAGGGTCACGGACCAGGCCGTTCTCGACCAGGCCGGGCTCCAGAGGCACTTGTCCCCATTTCTGAACCTCGCCCCCCTTGACCGTGAGCAGCCGCAGGCTCCTCTCCTCGATGTTAACCGTCACCGTTTCTTGGCTTTTGCGAAAACTTAGCTTCATGTTAACTAAACCTACCTTCTTCTCGTTCGCCGAAGGTTAATCTATTGGATGGGAATGAGCAGTTGCTGTCCTACATAGATGTAATTACTGGTCAGCCCATTGGCAGTCATGATGGATTGCACAGTAACGCCGTACCTGAGGGAGATGCGGTACAGATTCTCTCCCGATCGCACTACATGGATGTACGGCAACTGTGAAGTTGGAGTTGCGGACGGCACGGGCGTTTCACCGGCCGGCACAGGCGTTGCACCACCCGCCAACGCCTCCAATTCCGCCATGGCCTCTCCGCCGTTGGGCTTGACGTCCAGGGCGCGGGTGAACTCCACTTTCGCCTCCTCAAGCTTGCCCTCGGCGGCGAGCTGTTGCCCGTAGTTGACGTGGGCCGCGTACAGCTTCTCGGTCATGTCATCGCGAGCAGGGTTGATGACCCGAATCTGCCCGATCAATCCTATGACTTCTTCCCACTCTTCCGCTCGTTTGTCGTCATCGCTGGCTACCGCCCACGACTCGTGCAAGCGCTGTTCCAACTGTTCTTCCACAGTCAGCGTTCGCGGGGGTGCACCGGTAGGAGTAGTGACAGCGACGGGCGTTGGCGTGAGTACCAAGGTGGCTGCTTGGTCTCGCCCCGCCAGGGCTTCCACTCCGTCGGGTTTGATCTCCAGGGCACTGTTGAACTGCGTTGTCGCCTCATCAAGATTGCCCTCATCCAGGAACTGGCGGCCATAATTGACGTGGGCCGAGTACAGCTTATTGGGCATGTCATCGTAATCAGGCTCTATGGCCAGGATTTGCTCGATGAGACCTATGACCAACTTCCAATCCCCTGAGTCCCAGGCCGTCCCCAGCATTTCCTCCATCTGCGCCAGGCTTTCTGGTGTCACTGTGACGCCGGGCGTCGGCCCCACGACCGCTCCAGCGGAATAGGGGGAAGTATAGAGGGCGATACTCATGTTGAGAGTGTCTTGCTCTTCGCCCTCCGTGATGTTCACGTTGGAAATCACGAAGCTCTCAAGCACAGCCTCTTCAATGCGGGATATGAAGTCCACTAGATTGAGGAGGGCTCCTTCAACTTGCAGCCGGAACTCTCTGACGTCGTAGGCGCCTTTCTCTTCCTCTTGTGGAGTGGGTTGGGTCTGCAGATCAGTGATCTCCACCTGGCTCTCGCTGGCGTACTGATACATCCTGTTCAACGCTTCAGACGCCTGGGAATCGCTGAGGAAGGCACCGGCCACATCGTCCAGCTTAGCCTGGGCGGCCTCTACTTGCTTCCGCAACTCGTCAGGGCTTGCCGCCTGGGCTCTTCGGGCTATGTCCAGCTCTTCCTGAGCCAGGACCAATTGAGATTGCAGCTCTCCCCTTTCTTGCAATCGTGGAACAATGTAGGACATGACAAAAAGGACATCGGCAAGCCCTACCACGATCATGACAACCAGAGCCAGCAAAGAAAGGCGGTCTACGACTGGGATCCTGTCTCGCAAGTTTCTCACACTATCCATGGCAATCCTACCTCCAAATTACAAAGACGATCGCGAATTCCGCTGCCTCAGGGGCGAAAACGCCTGAGGCCGTCCCATTCCTTCCAGTAGAGCGGGAGAAAGACGCCCGTCCGTTTGTACATCGTTTGCAGGCGGGGGGCGAGGTGAGCCACACGCTCTGGCATCGGGGAGGACAACAAAGTCTGTATCTCTAGGGTGTAGTCATATAGCGGCCCGCACCCGCCCTGGGAAAGGAAGTGCGCTGCCTTGACGAAATAGGTCCCAGATGTGGTGAAGTGGTAAGTGATCCTCGAAAATGGCCAATTAGCCGGGTCTGGGGCAAGATCATTCTCATCCAACACTGTAGTGCCGTCGGGACCGTAAAGGGTGAGGGTCGTATCTACATCAAAACCGAGTGTTGTTGTTGTCCAAATGGTGTAGGTTATAGGTGCACTAACACCAAACTTCACGTAATCCACATCCCCTGCAATGTGGAAATTGTGCTCTTGAGGCGTACCGAGTTCTATCGGCCTGGACTGGTCCCAAGTATCGTCCGGCTCGTACGCATCAGGGCAGAGGGTTGGCGTCGGGGTTGGTGTGAAGGTACTCGTTGGAGTAGGCGTAGGCGTGTTCGTTGGTGTGGACGTCGGTGTGGGCGTTGGTGTGGGCGTTGGTGTTGATGTAGGCGTGGATGTAGCCGTGGGTGTAGGCGTTGGGGCTACGATCTCCAAGGTTACATTAACCACCTGGGGCGCATTCACAACGCACGGCAATGGTGACGTGATAGTGATGGGCGCCGTATACAGACCTGCTGTCAGGCCAGTAGTATCCACTGATACGCCCATAGTTGAGGGGGCGGTGCCCGAGGAGGGGCTGATGTCCAGCCAAGAAGCGTTCTCGTCGGTGGCTACTATCCAGGTCAGATCGCCAGTGCCAGTGTTGTTGATGTTCACCTCCATGGGCGGGGGACTGGGATCGCCCTCCATAACCGTACCAAAGTCGAGGGTCGTGGGACTGACTTCCAGTATCGGCTGTTCGTACACGGTGATTTTATATGTGTTATCCGGACTATATAGCTGCTGCGTGTTGGTGATAGTCACGGTCGCTACGCCCCAGTAAGGGGCCTCGAAGCAAACCGCTGAATCGTAAATACCCGTGCCGGGCTGCCAATCATCGTTGTACCATGGAGGGTATCCATCCATTTCCACCTTGATGTACGTATCTACCCCCAAAGCCGCCAGATCGAAGGTGTACACGGCCCAGTGATGGCCTCCCTTGGCCACGAACTTGACCTTGTCAACGTCCTCGGCGGGGTAGAAATTGTGCTCCTGGATTTCCCCGTAAGCGATGAACTTGGGCCTGATCTCGTCGGGCTCGTATTTGTCAACGTCCACAGAGAGCAGGGCGAGATCCAGATCGTAGGTTTTGTCGGGGCCGTACAAGCCGCTGATGCCCTTGGTGATGGTCGCCACAGCGGTGGCATCCAGCTCCGGTACGAAGCGAACCTCCGACTCAAGGAAGCCCGGCCCAATGTCATCGCTCACACAACGGTAGTAGTCGGTCTCTCCGCATACTACGCCATCAATCTCGACGACGATCTTGGTATCTGAGCCCATAGGCAAATTAGAAGTACCAAGGGCGTACAGACGCCCAGCTTTGACCCCGAATGTCACCTTATCCACGTCGCCCTCAGGATAGAGGTTGTGCGACTGCGTCTCGCCGATGATGATGGGTTTGGCGTCCTCGTGCGTGTCGTCAGGCTCGTAGATATCCACAAGCTGATCAACGGTGATTTTGTAGGTGTGATCTTCTCCCCCTTGACCGAAATAGTCGGCGATGGTCACAATCGCTGTGCCAGTGGTCGTAATCGCGAAGGTGACCTTGGAGGCCTTGTCGGTTTCTGACAAGTCGTCGTTCCAGCCAACCACTTCCCCATTCACGGTCACAGTTATGACTGTATCCACACCCACATCCAAATTCAGGTCGGAGGTGTAGACATCGTACCAGTATCCCGCCTTGGCTGCGAAGGTGACCTTGTCTATATCGTTGTCTGGGCAGAAGGTGTGTAGCTGGGTCCCTATCTCGCCGATGACGATGGGTTTGGCATCCTCGTCGGTGTCGTCAGGCTCGTACTCATCAACACCAGGGATTGGCGTAGGCGTGCCCGTTGGCGTAGGCGTGCCCGTTGGCGTAGGCGTGGGGGTACTCGTTGAGGTAGGCGTGCTGGTGGGGCAGAGAAAGTCGAAGTAATTCCCGGTGTAAGTCTGACCCACCACGCTGACATCCTGGAAATACAGACGATCATTGTACCAACTGTATCCCCACTGATTCGTGCCCCCGCAGTCGGAGGTGGCGGATACGCAGTCGCACCCATAGGGATTGCTGAGCACCCTGAGCTGCAGGTCCCATTTACCCGTTCCGTCAGAGCCGGTTGACCACCAATCCTCCGTCGGATTCCATTCCACCCTGCCGTTTGCCCCAGTCTGCAACTGACCGTAGCGCATCCAGCTATTGTCCTGGAAGTACCGAAGCTCAATCCCCACCCACCTGATCGGGCCTCCTGTGTTCAGATTCCTGGCCAGCGCCCCTATCTCCCAAGCCCCGGGGACAAGGGCAGGTTCCTTCCAAATAATGGGTAAAAATACCTTGCCAGCGGACGTTGATGTCTGCGTTGGTATGGGCGTTGACGTGTGCGTTGGTGTGGGTGAAACGGCAACCCCCGAAGTACGCAAGCGGATGGCTACGTCAAAGCTGTCTGGTGCCCCATCCTCCCAAGCGTTGCCATCGGCGCTGGTGTAAGTGCGCTGCGTCTCGTGAGGTCCCTCCATGTCAATGGCGATAGGATTCAGAGAATCGGCGTTGGTGAACTTTGCTACTGCGATGACGCCGTTTCCCTCGGTCACGGCCAGAGGCGGATCTACCGCCACTCCATGATAGCCAGCCTCGTCAAAGCTGTGGTCGTGGCTGCTCCACCGTAGATTGCTGAGCGTCGCGCCATCGAAGCTGTCGTAGATATATACGTCAACGTCGGTGGTAGTGTCAGTGGTCCAAAACTCCACGCGCGTGACGTAGGTGTTGCTGGCAGGGAAGAACTTGCCCAGGCCCCAACCGGTCGTGCTGCCGTAGCTCACCATGCCCGTCCAGCCGCCCTCGTCATAGTACATGATGTCGCCGTCGGAGTCGTAGTCCTGCCAGTCGTGCATAAACGAGGAGTACTTGCCGATGCTGGCCGAGCCGTAGGCGATGGTGAAGTAGCCACTGTCTCCCCAGGCCGCGCCCCAACTGTTCTTCACTATCCAGCCGCCCGTGCCTCCCGCGTGGGTGAGGCTATCGTCCCAGCCGACGATCAGCACAGCGTGGTTCGGCCCTTCTGTTCCCGGATAGTAGAGCGTGTAGGAACCGTCATAGCTCCCGAACTCCGTTTCCCAGGCATCACCGTCACCGATGTAAATTGATGCGTAGACCGGGCTGGCGGTGGCATAAATGTAGCTCTTAAGCACTTCCGTGTCGGGCACCGCGTCGCCTGAGATGATCCTCCAATCCAGCAGCGTCTTACTGTAAGGACAGGTGTCATTGCAGTTAACGTCGTTGTCCACGTACGGGTCGCACGATTCCAGCACCGTGCCCTTTTGGGAGAACAAGTTGGCCAGCATGTAGTAGTTTCCCCCAGCGCAACTGGGATCTAGCCAGGAACACTCCTTGGCGTTGTTCTCCGAAAAGTCATAGCTGCCGGCCCCGTCAATCAGCATCTCGGACTCGATGTTGCCGAGGGCGGCGAAGGCATAACACGAGCCGCAATTGCCCTGATTCTTCACCGAGGTGACCACGCCCTGGTCGCGCCAATCCCATTTGCTGGGCAGCAGAGCCGCAGCACCAGCCCCCGCCGGCATTCTGTCTCCCTTCAGATGAGACAAGTCCATCGGCGGCGGTATGAAACCTGTGCGCCCTGCCCCCTCCCCCCAACTTTGGGGGGCTAGGGGGGGCGGCGGCCGCGTCGGCGCTACCTGCCGGACAGGCTCTGGCGATGGAGGCAGTAGCCCAACGGCGAGGACCCTTCCACCGGCGTTCAGCGCCAGCCCTTCGGCTGAGCTCAGGACAAGCAGCAGGGACGCGCCGACCAAAATCGCCGCCCCCAGAGCAAGCACCAGCCTGGATCCCGCCTTAGTGTTTTTCATTGTTTTCCCTCGCTTTCGCAACCCCATCGCCCTCCAGAGATCATGGCGACCCCGTCTTCAACTCCAGCACGATCACGAATTCCACCGCCTCTGGGTTCTGCAGACGGTAGGGGGGAGCAGCCACAGAAGAAACGGACCCCAACGAGGCCATGCCAGGAGGCCTTAGCAGGAAGACCACTGGCGTCGCCGTCGGCACCGGCGTCGGCGGCACCGGCGTAGGCGTCGGGGCTATGACCCGCAAAATCACCGTGACTGTTTGCTGACAAGGCGCGGCGCAGCACCGGGAAGAAGTTCCGTCAATGAAAATCTGTCCTGTGTAAGTGCCCGCCGTCAGGAGGGTGATGTCCACAGACACGCTCAGGGTCGAGGGGGCGGCGCCCGAAGAGGGGGCGACGCTGAGCCAGGTAACATATTCCTCAGCTATCCAGGTCAGTACACCTCCGCCGATGTTGAAGGTGTTAACCTCCTGCGGCGAAGGGTTATCCCCACCTTCCACGGCCGCGAAGGAGAGGCCCAGGGGACTGACGGCCAGTATCGGTGCCTCGCTGACAGCGATCTCGTAGGTCTTGTCAATGTCATACTGCTGCAGATTAGTGATGAGCACCACTGCTGTGTCTTCTATCGGGGCCTGGAAGCAGACCTCCGAGTCGAAGTTGCCCGTGCCGGGGCTGCGGTCGTCGTTCTGCCATACATGAGGACCCAGCGTGACCTTGAGCTTCGTGTCTACTCCCTCCGCCAGGTTGGAGGTAAAGACGGCGTAGTGCCGCAGCGCCTTGGCCAGAAACTTCACCAGATCCTGATCGCCATCAGGGTAGAAATTGTGCTCCTGCACGCCCTCTACGGCGATAGGCTTGGCAAAGGGATCATCGGGCTCATATTCATCAACCACGGTCGAAAGGAGGGTGAGGGTCAAATCGTAGGTCTTGTCATCACCATATTGGCCGCTTGAGCCTACGCTGATAGTCGCTTCTGCCGTGCCATCGGCCGTGGGTATGAAGCGCACTTCAGACTCGAGAAAGCCCGGCCCGGTGTCATCGCTTACGCAGGTTGAGCAGATCTCACCATTTATCTTGACCACGATCTTGGTGTCCACACCCAGGGCCAGATTGGAGGTGGTGAGGGCGTAAAGGCGGTCCTTTTTGACCCCGAACGTTACCTTATCAACGTCGTTATCAGGGAAAAAATTGTGTGTCTGCGTCTCTTCTACAGCGATAGGTTTGGGGTCAGTATCGTCGGGTTCATACACGTCGCGCAGGTCTGGAGTAGACGTGGGGGTAGCGGTTGGAAGGGGCGTCTCGGTTGGAACGGGCGTCTCGGTTGGAATGGGTGTCTCAGTTGGAATAGGCGTGTCGGTTGGAATGGGCGTATCGGGTGGCACCGGCGTCTCGGTCGGGACCGGCGTCTCCGTCGGGACCGGCGTGGGCGTCGGCGCAGTCTCCTCTATGGTGAGCAAGTACAACATCTCCGGGCCATATCGCCCCCGGTTGCTTATCCTGACGGTAGCGTACACGTCATAGCCAATCCCAACTTGAAACTCCACGCAGGAACTCAGGTCGCCGGGGTGGCAATCGTCGTTGGTATAACGGGTTCCGCCTACGTTCACCTCCACGTAAGTGTCCACCCCGGGCCGCAGGTCTGAGGTGGAGATCTTATAGTAGCGCCCGTTCTTAGCCAGGAACTTGACTCTGTCCACGTCGTAGACGGGATAGAAGTTGTGTAACTGCGGCTGCGGCGGGTACAGGAAGATTTCCTTGGCCTCAAAGTCGTCTATTTCATACTCATCGGGGCCGACAGGAATAACAGTCACTGTAGGCGTTATCGTCACTCCAGGCGTTATCGTCTCCGTGGGCGCTATTGTCACCCCAGGCGTTATTGTCACACTGGGCGTAAGGGTTACCTCTGGGGTGCTCGTCGCTGGGACAAGGGGGGTCTCAACGCTGGTTATGGACTGCACCTCTACGCTGGAGAAGAGATCGGACGCTTTGAGACCATCGGCGTAGGTAATTACAACGGAGCGGTTAATGGCGCGCCCGTTGAGGGTGATTCGGGTATCGGCCTGAGCGAGGGTATTTAGAGTAAGCTGATCCGGATCGTAGTTGCCGATGGCAGCCATTACAGCCGACCAATCGGCGCGGTCAACCGCGATGGTGGAATGTGCTTCCTCGAGCTCGCTGACCGACTTCTGGGTCTGGTCCAGGGTGTTCATAAGCTCTTGGACCTCGGGTGCTGGAGTGTTTACCGTCGCCAGGTCATTTTGAACAGACTGATACTCGTCTTCTAAACTAACGATATTGCCGCGAATACTGGCCGAGACTAGGTAGAGAGGCAAGATAAGGGCGGCCAAACTAATCGCTATCAGCGATAATATTATCGCCCCTCGAGGTAATTTGCGCGGCCGTTGTTGCTCTGGCAAGATGTTGACGTCAACAAAATCGGGTGAACCAGTTTCAGGTGCCATTTGAGCTAACCTCCCCTTCATAAATAATCAGTTTGCAATAATTTTAGCACACTTTTGCAAATTTGTCACATCACTCGCGGATGATCACTTCAGTGCCGACTGCGGCCCAATCGTACAGTTGCCTGGCGGCCCAGGTATCCAGGACGACACAGCCGTAGGATACCCGCTGGCCCAGGTATCCCGACCACAGGGTCTGGCCGCTGCTGAGAATGGGCAGGCCGTGAATGCCGTTCTCACTGCCGCCAGCCCAATAGATGCCCATCCAATAGGGCATCCTTATGTCCCACGCGCTGCCATAAGCCTCAGGAAGCTTGCTTATGATGCTGAATCTCCCGTACCGGGTGGGAGTTCCGGACTTTCCCGTGGAGGCGACGAAGCTGTAGACCAGCTTATCGCCATCCCAGGCAGTGAGCCGCTGCGCTGAGACGTCAACCTCAATGCGTTTCAGGAGCACCGCCAATTCGGCTCGCCTGGTCCTGGCCTCGATCCCATGAGGCCGGATGTCCAAAGCCCGTCGGTATTCGGCGAGAGCTTCGGCCAGTTGGCCGCCCTCTTGAAGTACCACCCCTTGCCGCCAATGGGCCTCGTAAAGTAGAGACCCTACATCCTGGTAGCTATAATCTCTCAGGTATACCTTCTCCAAATAGGCGATGGCCTCCGCCCAGTTCCCCTGGCCGTGGCTTTCCAACCCCTGCATATAGGTCAGAGCCAGCTCTCGTGCCTCCTGGGCCGGGAAGTACTCAGGACGAAGCAGAAGCACCTGTTCGAAGTGGGTGACGGCCTCTTCCAATTGACTGTCTTTCACGAGCTGGGTGGCAAAGTTGAAGTGGGCGGCAAAGAGTTTTTCCTCGGCCTCGGCCTCGGCGGGGTCAATGCCTCTGATCCGATCCAACAACTCGATGGCGTAACTCCAGGCCTGGTTCTCCCAGGCGGGGTGCAATTTTGACCGGAGGGGGGCCATCAACTGCTCGTTGGTGGGCGTAGGTGTGGGCACCGGTGTGGCAGTGGGTGTCGGGGTGGGGGTGGCTATCCACTGGTCCCAGGCTGCCTGGCCCAAGCCAGTGGCCCAGCCGCTCGCTACCAGAGATAAGGCCAGCAGAGCCAGCCCAACCCAGCCGAAGAAAATGCGGTTACTCTTGAAGAAAGCAGAGAGCTTGGCGAGGGCCGACGAAAAGGCGGAGTCGCGCTCGGTGGCTGAGGAAACAGGAGGAGATTTAGCTTTTTCCGCCAACTCAGCTCTAGCGGCGGTGAACCCGTCCCTGGCCCGCTGGTTTTGGGGATTGATGTCTAGCACCTGCGAGAAGTAGGCCAAAGCAGAGCGCGGGTTAGTAGCGATTCTAGCCAGCCAGAGCCAGGCCTCTTCGCTAAGGGGGGCCACGGCCAGAACCTGCTGCAAACAGCGGCGAGCCTCGCCGCGCCGTTCCTCTCGCGCTGCTGCTATGCCCCGCTGGAGCAGTTCCTCTGATGTTAGTGAAACGCTAGGGCGATCTTCTGAAGACATCCCTTCCCCCGCTCGTTTCGGTCTGTAGACAACTCAATTATAACATAAAACGGCCCTCATAGCAAAAAGGCCGATTTTCCCCAACCTGGACAAGCCAGAACTAAGTTCCCCGTTGGGCGAAGGTCTAAGTTCTCCGTTGGGCGAAGGTCTCCCGACCGAGCCCCCGTTGAGAGGTCTCTGACCGAGCCCAACGGCTTGTCGGCTGCGGTCAGGAGACCTTGCCGAACAGTTGAGTTTACTTTTGGCAAAGCGGTCACGGCTATGGTTCCTCCGTCGCTTCTTGCAATTGTGCGATCAGGTCTTGAAGAGCGGGCTTTTGCTCCTCAGGGGCGAGTTGCCAGGCCATTTGGGCTTGGGGAAGTGCATCCTCTGGCCGTCCCAGTTGGCTATGAAGACCGGCCAGGACCATGTGGGCGTTCCAGGCGTTCTCTGCTTCTGGCGCCAGTTCCAGCGACTCCTGGAGGGCGGCGACGGCCTCCTCCAGGCGGCCTAACTGGGCGTAGACGGAGCCCAGGGTGTGCCAGATCTCGTGGGAAAGGGGAAATATCCCCACCACGTGCTCGTACGCTTCGGCGGCTTCCTCCCACTGGCCGAGCTGCGAGTGGAAATTCCCCTTTGTGTTCCACAGGACAGCATCGTTAGGGCTCAACGTGGTGGCAATCTCATAATTGGCGTTGGCCTGCTGGCCCAACCGCTCCTTCTGCGCCGGATCGGACGCCAGATCATACCACTGGCGATACAAGTGAGCCAGGTTGGTGCTGTGGGCGATCTCAAGGGAGTTGATCTCCCGCGCTTGAATAAAACTCTGTTCGGCCATCTGGAGCAACCTTTCCTGTTCCGCGGGATCGTCAATGTTGGACGCTTTTTCCTGGTAGCTGCTACCCAGCGAGACATAGTACCAGTCTTCGCGGGGGGCCAGTTCGATCGCGTGCTCATAGTGAGCGATCATCACCTCCCACTCCTCCTCGTTGTCGTAGAGGGCGGCCTGTTCGTAGACGACGTCGGCCTGGATGGGCGCCAGGTTGTACCGCGCGGAGATGTAGCCGGCCAACACCAGCAGCGGAATGAGCGCCGCCGCTCCCCAGACCGTGACCGGTGTCCTGGGCAGCCTGCGCTCCTTCATCGGTGCCAGAAGGAAAGCCAGCCCGCCGGCCAGGAGCACGAAGGCGACAAAGCCATAGTAGAGGGTTATCTGAGATGCCAGACGGTCGGCGAACAGCAGCGCGCCCTGTATGGCTTGCGGCATGGCTTGCGGGACGGAGAGCGTGTCCAGCAACGCGGCCAGACGCCCGGCCAGCAAGAGGGCAAAGATCAAGCCGAAACCAAGCGAGACGGCCAGGTACAGCAGGCTGATCCGCAGCCAGTTGGAAGCTCGCCTTTTGAACCCCTCGCGCTTGGCCATCTCGGAGAGAAAGATGATGCCCGCCACCAACCAGGTCAGGACCACGAGGATCAAAATCCCATACGAGGTGCGTCCTTCCTGCATGGGCAGGATGGTGAGCGCGCGCCATGCGATGTTCCTCGCGTCGCTCACCCCCTCTTGATTGTAGACGAAGCTGAAGGCCAGCGTCCCCAGGATGAACCCTCCCACCACCGCGCTGCCCAACGTGGGCCACAGCCAGCCGGGGAGGGTTCTCTGCGAAGAAGGAGGAGGCGACTGAGCGTCCCCTTTCTGCTGCCGTGTCCTGCGCCGCCTTTTCACCGACCGGGCAGCGGGCTGTACCCGAACCAGGTTCAGGCCCACCACTACGAGAAGCCCGGCATAGGCCCAGAAGGTGGTGCGGGTGGCAGCGAGGGCGATACCGAAGTTGATCTCGACGAAGTGGGTCACGAGAGCCACCAGGAGGGAGAGGAGGAGAAAGTGGTGGTCGTGCAGGGGCGGCAGCGTGGATTTTTCCTCTGATTCCTCCTCTGATTCTTTTGATTCTTCAGATGAAGTAAGCATCCGTATGGCGAAGACGAGGGCGGCGGTGGTGAGGTAGATGGCCAGCCCGGCGACGATGCCTATGCTGAGAGCCACGCCGAAGAAGTGAAGACCCACCTGCCACCAGGAGAAGGCGATGCCGGCGAGGGAAAATACGAGTACCAGGCCCAGCAATTGCATTCGCTGTCTTTTCGTCTCCAGCAACCCCAGCCATTTGAGCCCGTAGTAGAAGATGCTCAAGAACAGGAACAGGTAAGCGATCAGGCCTAACAGTCCAGTGGTGGCGAGCACGTCGAAGGTTTCGTTGTGAGCACGATCCACTAAGCCCGGTTCGTAGCGCCAGTGCAGAGGGGGATGGAAGCGGTTGTAGGCCACACGGATGGATTCGGGCCCATAGCCCACCAGCGGCCGGATGGGATTGAAGGGGTCGCTGTGGCCATCGGGGTACTGGAGAGGCTCGTGGGGCAGGATCAGATCCACCATGCCTTGCCAGTAAAGAATACGCGCGAAGGAGAATATCTGCCCCAGCCGCCCCAGCCCGGTCGCACTCTGAAGGGATTGCAGCGGTCCGCCCGGGACGCTGACGAGGACGATAAAGCCCACCAGGAGGGCAATTAGGGTGATGATCGTGATGACCGAAATCGCCCCCCATTTGCTCCGCCACGCCAGGGCCAGCAGCAGGAAGAAGAAAAAGAGGCCGACGAGAAGCGCGAGCAGGGGGCCGCGGCTTTGAGCGTACCAGATGGCCAGCAGTTGCACGGCGGCGATGAACACGTAGCCCACCGCGCGCAGGATGTTGGCCCTGTTGACCTGCTCCCTGGTCAGGACGGCTCTAAAGCCCTCCACCACGCGGCCGAGGGTGAGGGGAAAGATCATAACGAGATAGGCGGAGAGGAAGATGGGGTTGCCCATACTGGCCGCCACGCGCCCCGTCAGATCGCTGCTCCAGGGCAGTGGGTCGAGGCCGTGGCGCTGGATGATGCCGTAGAGGGCGATGGGCAGGCTGTTGACAATGATGACGGCGACCAGCCGATCCAGTTGGGCGCGGGTGCGCAGCCCTTGCAGGATCATCAGGAAGACGACGACGTAGGAAAAGGTGGTGAAGGTCCCCTGCAGCCGCTCGTAGGAGCCGACCAGGCTGATCCAGGGTGTGACCGATAGAGCAGTGCTGATCAGATAGACCGCCACCGTGAACAGAGTGGGGAGCACCAGTGGTGTGCGCCAGGTGAAGCCCAGGCCACCGTTGCCGCTGGCCCGCTCTTCGATGAGCTTCACCATCCAGACGGCGGCCATCACCAGCGCAACGGGGCGCAGGACGGTGAGCTTAGCTGGCTGGAAGCTGCGGTCGGAGTAGAGGCTGAAGAAAAGCGGGGCGACAATCACCGCCACCAGCCAGCCGACCTCGATGACCCTGTCACAGAACGCGCTTAGTTTGGTTGAATGCATCTTCATGTTCCCCTCCACTGAGATTATATCATAATTGGGGAAGAGAGGCAACCGTAGACGAAATGCAGAGAACCTCGGATGACAGAAATACACGATGGTAAGCAGGCGGTTGAGACGAAACGTGCCCTCTCAACTCGCAAGGGCCCGGTTATCGTGTATTTCTTCTATCCGTGGTCATCTCTCACACAGCGGAAAACGTTAGAATCAAGAAGGAATTCACGCTTTCTTTATCAAAAATTCACGCTACTTTCACCCATAGATTCACAAAAGTTTGGTATAATTAGGACGCTTAAAGATCGAAGATCGTGAACCAAACCCGCCGAAAAGGCAAATCCCCTGAAAAGTGGGGACGCAAAGCTACGGGTCCAAAGCTCAGATTTGAGCTATGATTGCCGAGCTACCGAAGCGGGCCGAATAACCATCGCCTACGTGAGGCGATCGTGAAAAGCCTGGGGCTTCGCTGGTTCGGCGGAAGCCGCAGGCTTTTAGTTATAGAAAGGAGGAAGAAACAAAAGACAAAACTGTACGCTCAAGGGTAGATCGAAACAAAAGACTGATCAAACCAAAAAACAAAAATAAAAAAAGGAGGTAAACAAATGATCAGCAAACTGAAGAAGTTCCTAAGAGGTGAAGGGGGCATCACTGGGTTGGAGACAGCCATCATCCTGATCGCGTTCGTCGTGGTAGCCGCTGTCTTCGCTTTCACCGTACTATCCGCAGGTGTGTTTTCGGCCGATAGGGGCAAGGAGGCAGTCTACGCTGGCCTGGCCGAGGTCTCGGGATCAATGGAGGTCATGGGCAGCGTCATAGCCATGGGCAATGCGACCGCTAACACTATCACATCTGTGATTTTCAGTCTGGCCAACGTGGCAGGTGGGGAGCCCATAGACTTTACCAGGGTCACTAGTGCTGCTGATTCTGGGGTCGCCAGCCCCGAAAGCAAGCACAAGGTGGTGATTGACTACCGTGACAAGACCAATCGCTTTACGGATCTGGCCTGGTCGTTTAGAGCTCTGGGGAACGACGATGGCGATGTCCTCCTGGAATCAGGGGAGATATTCGAGATAACCGTCCCCTTGAAGAAAACCGGCGCCGATGCTGGCCTAAGTACCAACGAGTCATTCGTTATCGAGCTCAAGCCCGAGACGGGCGGCGTCATCGTCATTGAGAGGACAACGCCAGCTAACATCGACAATGTAAATGATCTCCACTAGAGGGGCCCGGTGGGTCCAAGGCCGCTGAAGAAAAAAACTTGTACGCGCGGATTGGTAGTGTAGATCGAAACAAAAGACTGATCAAACCAAAAAACAAAAATAAAAAAAGGAGGTAAACAAATGATCAGCAAACTGAAGAAGTTTTTAAGAGGTGAAGGGGGCATCACTGGGTTAGAGACAGCCATTATCCTGATTGCGTTCGTCGTGGTAGCCGCTGTCTTCGCCTTCACCGTACTCTCCGCAGGTGTGTTTTCGGCCGATAGGGGCAAGGAGGCAGTCTACGCTGGCCTGGCCGAGGTCTCAGGATCAATGGAAGTCATGGGCAGCGTCATAGCGCTTGGCGTTACCAACGCCACCGCCCTTGATGGAAGAATCTCCTACGTGATCTTCAGTGTGGCCAACGTGGCAGGTGGGCAGCCCGTAGACTTTACCGAGCCCACTAATGTTACTAGTGGGGTCCCTGGCAGCGGTAGCAAACATAAGGTGGTGATTGGCTACCGTGACAAGAACAACATCTATGCGGACCTGGCTTGGACGAAGGAAGCCCAGGGGAACGACGATCTCGATGACCTCCTGGAAGCAGGGGAGATATTCGAGATAACCGTCCCCGTGTCGGTCAGCGGCGGCGTCACGACTAGTCTCACTATCAACACGATATTCTACATCGAGGTCAAGCCCGAGACGGGCGGCGTCCTCGTCATTAAGAGGACAACGCCAGCTTACATTGACAAGATAGTAGACCTCCACTAGAGGGGCGCGGTGGATCAAGGCCACTGAAATGGGGGAGTTGAGCTCCTCCAGTCCCGACTGAGCGGTTCGGCTGGGCTGTGAAGTTCGGTCGAACCGCTCGCTTTATCATCTTAAATTAAAGCATCACTTGAGGCCTTGAGCCTCAGGCCAAGCAAGATAAATAAGGCACGGCCCCAGCCACAAGTTCTATACCTGGTCTTGTAGCTCTCATCGAGCTCAGACAGCTACCCCGCCTCACCTGGCCGTGCCGGCGGGGTAGTTTTTTGCAAGAGAGGGAGGGCTTTCTATGGAATTGGAAGAGAGACTGAAAATACTCGAAGGCGAAATCAAGATTCTGAAGAACGAGATACAGAGCACGCTGCTGGATATTCAGGAGCAGATTTTAAGCCACTATTACCCCGTCCTCAGAGCGGAGGATTCTGCCCCTCCGGATAGCGTCAAACAATCCATGGAATCTATCCGCGCTGAGCAGAGAAAGAGGGAGATGATAGAGGAGGAAACGCCCACCCGTGCCAAGACCAAGAAGGTCTCCCTCGAGGAGATAAGGGCAAAGGCGGCGCCAAAAGAAACTCCCGTCTCTCCTGAAGAAGAAGAGGAAGAGCCCTCCCAACCCGAGGAAGAAACAGACCCGGACACCATCATGGAGTTGGCAGAGTGGTTGAGCGATAGTGTAGAGAAGATAGGGGGGGAACGTACAAGCAGACTGATAGGGGGATACGCCACGGAGAGACACCTCGCCCCAGACGTTAAGGATATCCTCATTGGGCTCATCTCGCTTAGCGATGATGGAAACCCTCCGGAGAAAGTGAGGATGACGGAGATGCTAGACGTCGTCCTGAAATTGAATAAGATATTAGACATGAAGAAAGCTGATATAGCAATGGCTCTCTCACTCATCGAGGAGGAATAACCTTGGATAAGGCAATGACTACGGTCTTCATGATCATAGCCAGTGTGGTGTGCGCGATATTGGTCTTCAACTCCCTCTACCCCGCGGTCATCAGAAGCAGCGACGCCATGACCAGCATGACGATCAGAGTGGACGATCGCCTCAAGAGCCAGATCGAGATCATTCACGCTGCCGGAGACGGCAACGATGCGCTGGTGTGGGTCAAGAATGTCGGCTCCTTGCGTATCGCAGCGGTCGAGAGATGCGATGTTTTCTTCGGCCCGGAGGGTAATTTCGCTCGTATCCCTCATGGATCAGGCGACCCTCATTGGACGTACGAAGTCGAAAACGATGATGAGTGGAAGCCCACGGCGACTTTGAAGATCACCATCCATTATGGGTCCTCCTTATCGGGGAGATATTTCGTGAAAGTGAGCATTCCAAATGGTATCTCCGACGAGTATTACTTCAGCGAGTGAACAATGGAAACATCAATTGCCACGCTCATTATCCTGACCGTTGTGTTGTTCGGCGTACTCACCATGACCCAGGTCTACCTCTCTGCGCAGGACACCATCCTGGAATCCTGGCGGGAGATGGAGGAGCGATTGGGAGATAGGGCCAGAACCCAGATCTCGGCAGTCGGGGCAGAGACCAAGGACCTGGGCTTTACAGTTGAAGTGACGCTCAGGAACGAAGGAGACACCAAGCTGGCCGATTTTGACCAGTGGGATGTTATCCTTCAATACAATGGCGCCGATAGCGAGGAGCACGTAGAATGGTGTCAATACGCCTCAGGGACAGGATGTTGGTGGTCAAAGGGGGTAATATCCGGGGATTTCGAGCCGGGGATACTCAACCCTGATGAACAAGTGCAGATAACCATCATACCGACAGAAGAAATAACACCCGCAGGCCGGGCGATCATAGCCACCCCAAATGGCATCAGTACCTCGAAGGACTTTACACGATAAATCTAATCTGACTTTACTGAGAGCCGAGTGAGGTTCGGCTGACGGTGCAAGAAAGGAGACAACCATGACGACAGAAGCAAGGTTCGAGAAGACGAAAGTTAAAAATTTCGGGCCTCGCTGTCCGCTGGGCTGGAAAAGGGGGTCTGACAAGCTCTGCCAGAAACCGAGGGTTCGATCCCCTCGGCGGCGGACAGCGAGGCCGGAAGTGAACGATCCAGACCTCGGAGGTTTTCAGATGCGATTTCGCCAGCAAACCAACCAGATAATCAAGGCAACTTTGCCAGCAGAGGTACTGACGGAAACCTCCGAGGTCTAATGATTGGGAACAGACATGCCAGCAGAACTAACTTTCCAAACTACTACCACACGACCAGCAGCCTTCGGACTATGAGATGAACATACCCCTGCGCGTATTGATCGTTGAGAACTCGGAGGACGACACCCACTCGCTGGTGCGAGCACTGCGGCGCGGCGGTTACGACCCGACGTTTGAACGAGTCGAAACAGCCGCCGCCATGAAGGCCGCCCTCGATCAGCGGGTGTGGGACATCGTCATCTCCGACTACTCCATGCCGCACTTCAGCGGGCTCGCCGCGCTGACCCTGTTGAAGAAAAGCAAGCTCGACCTGCCATTCATCATCCTGTCGGACGAGAGCGGTGAAGAGGCCGCAGTGGAGGCGATGAAAGCCGGCGCGCACGACTACGTGGTGAAAGACAACCTGGCCTGGCTCATCCCCGCCATTGAGCGGGAGTTGCGGGATGCGGAAGCGCGCCGGGAGCACAAGCGAGCGCAGGAGGCGATCAGAGAACTCCTGGGGAAGATTGAGCGAGCCAAGCAGGAGTGGGAGTTCACGGTCGATTCACTCCCCGAGCTGATCTGCCTGGTAGACGATCAAGGGCGCGTCATGCGGGCCAGCCGGACGGTGGAGACCTGGAACCTGGGGCGGGTTGTGGATGTGAAGGGTCGGGAATTTCACGAGCTTCTCCACCCCGGCTGCGCGGATTCTTCCTGCTATCTCCACTTCTTCTGGAAACAGGCGTGGGAGGAGGCGATGAGAGGTCAGCCCGCCCAACGCGAAGCCTATGATGAGGTCTTGAAACGCCACGTTCTCATACAGGTGCGACCGTGGAAGGATTGGGGGAAGGGAATTCCACTCGGTTCCACGGTGGTCACTGTGCGAGACATCACCGAGCGAAAACAGGCGGCGGATGCGCTGCGCAGAGCGCACGACGAGTTGGAAATGCGGGTTCAGGAACGGACCGCGGAGCTGGCACAAGCCAACGAAGCACTGCGGGCCGAGATCGCCGAGCGCAGGCGGGCGGAGGGCGCGCTGCGGGAGAGCGAGGAGAGATACCGCGCCCTTTTCGAGCGATCCACAGACGCGATCTATATCACTAGCCGAGAGGGCAAGTTCGTTGACCTCAACCAGTCCGGGTTAGACCTCTTTGGCTATACCAGAGAAGAGTTGGCAGAGCTAAACACCCGGCAACTGTTCGTTGATCTCGCTGACCGGTCCAGGTTTCAGCAGGAGATAGAGCAAAAGGGATTTGTTAGAGACTATGAGGTGAGGTTACGCAAGAAGGACGGGACGAAGTTGGACTGCCGGCTCGCCTCGACCGTGCGGCGGGCCAATGACGGAAACATTCTGGGTTATCAGGGCATCATCCATGACCTCACCGAGCGGAAGCGTCTCGAGGAGCAGATGCAGCAGCAGGACCAGATGGCGGCCCTCGGGCGACTGGCCGGGGGTATCGCCCACGACTTCAACAACGTCCTGATGACCATCGTACTCTATGCCGGGGTGCTCCTGAAAGAGCCTGACCTGCATCCAGACCTGGCACCGGACCTGGAGAGCATCCTCGACGAGGCACGGGAGGCCGCTCAACTGGTGCAGCAGATCCTGGACTTCAGCCGCCGCTCTCCCATCGAGACCCGCCTCGTGAATATGAGAGCGCTCACCCAGGAGAGCGTGGATTTCTTGCAGCGCATACTGCCGGAGACCATCCTCCTGCGGCTGGAGATGGGCGCCGATGGGTACATGGTGAACGCCGACCCCAGCCGGCTCCATCAGGTATTGATCAACCTGGCGACCAACGCACGGGACGCGATGCCGGAGGGGGGAGAACTGCGTATCGCCCTGTCCAGGGTGCAGGTGAGGGCGGGCGAGGAGTCCCCGGTGGCGGGGATGCCCCCGGGAGAGTGGGTGTGCCAGGCCGTTTCGGACACGGGGACAGGCATACCGCCCGAGGTAATGGCCCATCTCTTCGAGCCCTTCTTCACGGCGAAGCCCAAGGGGCAGGGGACGGGGTTGGGGCTGGCCCAGGTGTACGGGATCGTGAAGCAGCACCGGGGGCACATCGGGGTGGAGACGGAGGTGGGGCAAGGGACGACGTTCCGTATCTACCTGCCGGCTCAGGAGGCGCGGGAGGCAGAGGAGGCTCCGCAGGAGGAGACGGTTCTGGCTCCTCCAGAGGGGAAGGGGGAGATCGTCCTGGTGGTGGAGGACGAGGAGAGGGTCAGAGAGTCGAGCCGGAAGATTCTCGAGTTGCTGGGCTACCGGGTACTGACGGCCGAGGACGGGCGGGAAGCACTGGAAATCTACCGGTCGGCGGAGAGGGTAGACCTGCTGCTCACGGACATGGTGATGCCGGAGATGGGGGGCAAGGAGTTGATCCGGGAACTGAGGAAGGTGCATCCCCATCTGAAGGCAGTGGCCATGACCGGCTACGCACTGGCGGAGGATCTGCGGGAGTTGAAAGAAGAGGGGAACCTGGAAGTTGTCTATAAGCCCCTCGACATGAACACCCTGGCGCGGGTCGTCCGCCGCGCTCTGGATGGGGGCTAATGAACACGAGGGAGGCTGGCGATGAGTTCCAAAGCACGTATCCTTGTCATTGATGACCGTGAGCGGATGGTGAAGATTGTCCAACGCATTTTAGAGAAAGAAGGCTACGAGGTCCTCACCGCCTTCGATGGCCTGGAGGGGCTACGGAAGGCCCAGGAGAAAAAGCCCAATCTCATCATCCTGGACATCATCATGCCCAGAATGGATGGGTACGAGGTCTGCCGTCGTCTGCGAAGCGACCCAGATACCGCTGGCATACCGATCCTCCTCCTCACCGTCAAGGGACAACTTGATGAGCCCGATATAGATGACGAGACCCTTGATGCTCGCCTCCAGGAACGGAACGTGGGTTTCGAGGCTGGAGCCATAGAGTTCTTGAGTAAGCCGGTTACGATGGAAGAGTTATTGGATCGGGTGAGACCTCTGCTCTGGTTCGATAGCCTTCCCATAGAATAGCCCTGAAATCGGTCGAGGAGAGGAATGATAGTTTTTGTCGCGCTATCTCGATGCACGAACAAGTGAAAAGATAAGGAGATATCCAGGTGGCCAGGAAGAAGAAGACGATATTGCTGGTCGAGGGCGATCATGAATCCTTGGAGCAAACCAGGGATATACTCGAAAAGGCAGAGTACGAAGTGGTGGCGACCACGGATGGCATTGATGGACTGAGGCAAGCCAGGAAGCAGCAGCCCCAGCTTGTGATGGTGGGCGTCAGGCTGTCAGGGATGGAGCCGAACGAAGTCTGCCGGCGCCTGAAAGCCGATGCGGCGACAGAGGACCTGCCCATAGTCATGATCATGACCGAGGACATGTTAGACGACCAGGCGATCGGTCTCGAAGCAGAGGTTGACGACTACCTGGTCAGGCCCTTTACTGCCCTGGAATTGATTACCAAGATCAGCCCCTACACCGCTAGAGACGAGATGACGGGGCGGGTGATCTCGACGGGGAGCGCTGAGCTTGACGACAAGATGGGAGGAGGGATCCCTTTGGGCTCCTTGACCCTGATCGAGGGCTCTTCGGGTGCAGGCAAGTCCGTGCTTAGCCAGCAGATGATGCACGGATCCCTGCAGGAAGGATACAAACTAGCCCTCTTTACCAGTGAGAACACGGTGAGAAGCTTGATCACCCAGATGCAGAGCCTGAGCTTAGATATCGTGCACTTTCTTCTTTTAGGCAGGCTCAGGGTGTACCCCATAGAGGTCGGGCATTTGAGCGACGGGGCTCCCACCGCCTTGCTCGAGGCCCTTAGAAATGAGTCGGATCGCGATATGATATTTGTGGATTCCCTCACCTCAGCCGTCGGCGGTTGCTCCCTCAGGGACATCCTCAGCTATTTCGAGGGGTGTAAAAGGCTCTGTGCGGATGGCAAAACCCTCCTCGTCGTCCTTCACTCCCACGGCCTGAGCCAGGAACTCACTATCCGCATCCGGTCTATATGTGATGCCCACCTCCGGCTTCGCACCGAGGAGGTGGGGCAGAGGTTGGTCAAGACTCTGGAAGTGACCAAGATACGGGGAGCAGATAAAAGCACGGGCAATATAGTCAGCTTCGAGGTGGAGCCGGGATGGGGGATGAGGATCATACCCATAACCAAGGTCAGGGGGTAGGTTTTCATGACGACATGGGATAGCAAGTCGGCATTGGTCAGCAAGCTCGACGTAGACGGGACGATACCAGTGGTCTCGACGGGAAGCTACGAGATTGACAACAAAATGGGAGGAGGGGTGCCTCTGGGCTCCTTGACCCTGATTGAGGGCCATTCGGGCGCGGGCAAGTCCGTGCTTACCCAGCAGATGATGCACGGATCCCTGCAAGAAGGATACAAACTAGCCCTCTTTACCAGTGAGAACACGGTGAGAAGCTTGATCACCCAGATGCAGAGCCTAAGCTTAGATATCGTGCACTACCTCCTTTTAGGCAAGCTCAGGGTGTACCCCATAGAGGTCGGGCATTTGGCCGACGAGGCTCCCGTCGCCTTGCTCGAGGCCTTTAGAAACGAGTCGGATCGCGATATGATATTCGTGGATTCCCTCACCACAGCCGTCGGCCGTTCCTCCCTCAGGGACATCCTCAGCTATTTCGAGGGGTGCAAAAGGCTCTGTGCGGATGGCAGAACCATCCTCGTCGTCCTTCACTCCCACGGCCTGAGCGAGGATCTCACCATCCGCATCCGGTCTATATGTGATGCCCACCTCAGGCTTCGTACTGAGGAGATAGGGCAGAAGCTGGTCAAGACTCTGGAAGTAACCAAGATCCGGGGAGCAGATAAAAAGACGGGCAATATAGTCAGCTTCGAGGTGGAGCCGGGATGGGGGATGAGGATCATTCCCATAACCAAGGTCAGGGGGTAGGTTTTCATGGCACGGACGGATTTGCCCTTCGAGAAACACGAGGTCAAGTGCGATCATGGTCCTGAGTGCAGCCTCAACCTGGTCCTCCCCGCGCCTTTACGGGGGGCCTGCGTAGAGAATGATTTTCTCTACGATTATCTGCATTGTGTTCCGATGGGGGAGATAGGCATTCCCGATTATTATCCGACACTCTCGAGAAGACTGAGTCGACTGGAGACGCGCAACCTTATCTACCCTATTGAAGGTGACCTCTTCGTCCACGTTTACCCCGCTCTAAAAAGCGCCAGGGATTTGTATATCTCGGTGGAGCCTGACGTGATCCTGGAGTTGGAGGAGATCATGGAGAAGGTGGAGGTAAAGCTCGCAGACGTGGCCGAGGATATCGGCAAGGCGGAAATGGACGAGGAAAAAGAGCAGGCAATTGTGGCCTGCCTGGACCAGATCTGCACCACCGAAAAAGATGAAAGCATCACCGAAGGGAGAAGAGGGAGAAGAGGGAGAAGAGGGGGCAATGGTGATGGTAGAATTCGGGTGACGCCGCACCAACTGGAGGCGATCAAGTACCGCGTCGTGCGAGATAAGATTGGCCTCGGCGTCCTGGAGCCGATGCTTCTAGACCCCTACATCGAGGACATAAGCTGCAGTGGGGTGGGGCCTGTCTTTCTAGAACACAAGATCTTTGAGAGCCTCCAGGGCTCCCTCGTCTTCTCCACCCCCGATGATCTGGACGAATTCGTGATCTGGCTGGGCGAGCGGATCAAGAAACCCGTCACGGCCCGCAGCCCGATCGTGGACGCTACACTTCCCGATGGTTCTCGTATAAATATCGTTTATGGGACCGATATCAGCAGGCGGGGGAGCAACTTTACCATCCGCAAGTTCGAAGGTATCCCCCCTAGCGTGATGCAGCTCATCGACTGGGGAACTATGGACTATACGATGGCAGCATATCTCTCCATGGTTATCGAGGAGGACATGAACGTCTTCTTCTGTGGTGGAACGGCGTGTGGCAAAACGACCACCATGAACGCCATCACCGCCTTTATTCTCCCTGGCCACAAGATAGTGAGCATAGAGGACACCCCGGAGCTACAGTGCCCCCATCCGAACTGGATTCGGGAGGTGACCAGGGGAGGGGTTCGAGAGGACTCAGCCGGCACGGTGGACATGTTCGATCTCCTCAGAGCAGCTTTGAGGCAGCGTCCGAACAGGATAATAATTGGAGAGATCAGAGGAATAGAGGGGCGCATCGCCTTCCAGGCCATGCAAACAGGGCACGGGGTGATGTCCACCTTCCACGCTGCCTCTGTGGAGAAGCTGATCCAGCGCATTACCGGAGATCCCATTAACATACCAAAGGCTTACGTGGATAACCTCGACGTGGTGGTTATTCAGGCTTCCGTGAGGGGGCCCGATGGGAACTTGATGCGGCGGATACTCAGCGTCAATGAGATCGTGGGGTACGATCCAGTTGATCAGGCTTACTCCTTCATCGAGGTCTTCCGCTGGAACCCGGCCAGGGATATTTTTGAATTCCCTGGGAA
The DNA here is from genome assembly GCA_034431315.1 of Anaerolineae bacterium. Lineage (GTDB taxonomy): Bacteria > Chloroflexota > Anaerolineae > VGOG01 > VGOG01 > JAUWOY01. The sequence continues at coordinate 16,395 of DAOUDK010000011.1, read as the reverse complement.
CATGAACAGCTACCTTATGGAGGAAAAGATAGCCGTGAAGCGAGGTCTCCCTCAAAACAAGAAGAAAGCGATTTATACGGAACTTAAGAGGCGAGCGAGGATTTTTGAGAGACTTCACAAAGATAAAGGAGTCAGAGATTTCTATGAGTTTTTTAAAGTTCTTTCAGAAGCGCACAGACAAAATCTCCTTTGAGGCCCTTAAGAGATCCAAGTTCTTTGCCGCAGAGATTTCGGGCTACGATCTCTTCTACCAGCTCACGTACATGTCGGCCATAGCGGCAGGCGGGATCACGAGGTACAAGCTTTTCGAGCTCTCCGCTAAGTTGCCTCCTGCCCCCGCCCAATACTTCGAAGATATCCAGATGCTACACGAAAATTTGCGTTACAACTACGCCCAGGCCTGCCGCGTAATTGGCGAACCTATACACTCAGAGAAGCTGAGGAGCCTTTTGCTTCGCCTTTCCGACGCCCTCACCTCAGGGGAGCCAGAGGACGTTTTCCTGGCCCAGGAAGCCACGGTGCAGGGAGGGGTTTACGAGAACGAGTACGAGCGCGATTTATCATCCCTGACGAAGTGGACCGATGCTTACGCCTCCATTACCATCTCGGCCTCGTTGATCGTGATCATCAACCTGGTTTCAACCATGATCTACAAGATGGGGACCGGCCTGATGGCGGGGTTGATGCTCATAGCCGTTCTTACGTCCGTTCTGGGGGCCTGGATCTTATCCCGAGCGGCGCCCAAGGAGATCAGGGGCCTCTTTTCGAAGGAAGAAGGTCCCAGGTACCAGCGCCTCGCTCGTCAGCTCGTCAAGATACTTCCTCCAATAGCATTAGTCGTCTGTGCCCTCCTGGCGCTGTTGAAAGTAGAACTGGGATGGATCTTGATCGTGGCATCCCTCATTTTGCTCCCTCTGGGGATAGTGAGCAATATGGGGGACGCGCGCATAAACAACAAAGATAGTGAGATCGGCCCCTTCCTTCGCTCTTTAGGATCAATGGCCTCAACAACAAGTACAACTACCACGGAGGCCCTGAACAGGATTGATCTCAGCCCATTTCCGGCCTTAAGACCGGATGCAGAGAGGCTGCGCCATAGATTAAATGCCGGTGTTTTCACTGGGCTCTGCTGGCGGAAATTCAGATTAGAAATGGGCAGCAAACTGTCATATGAGACCGTAGGCATTTTCAGGGACGCGGTAAATCTGGGAGCGGATCCGAGCAGGGTTGGGCTCCTCTGTTCCTTTTTCGCCGAGAAGACCATTATGCTGCGAGCTAAGCGGAAGGTTACTACCAGCGTCTTCACCTGGCTCACCGTAGTAATGCACGCTGTTGTTGGGGGGCTTATGATTATTATCATGGATGTCATTGATAGATTCATGGCCCTGCTAGCGACCGCTATGCCGGCTGGACAAGAAGGGACAGGGGCAATGGCAACAATGGCCATGTCCATCCCTCTGCTCAGCTTCGGCAGCGCTGAGATTCAATTGCTCCATATAATGACGATAAGTATGGTACTCCTGTTTACTATAATCAATGCCTTCGCCATCATGTCCGCCGACGGGGGGCACATTCTTAAGATTTCTTTCTACCTGTCCCTTTTGCTGTTCGTAACAGGACTGGGCTTCATCTTTCTTCCTCCGATGATAGGCACTCTGATGCCGACGTAAAGAGTTACCGCTACCAAGGGGCGTCCCCGCCCCGCCGAAGGGCAGTCTGGCCATAAAATCGGGGCGAGGACGCCCCTCCGTAGCAGGGGAAAAGTATGAGATGCAGATGATACAGATGGTGAAAAGCTCGAATTATATCAAAGGACTTCGTGCTAAAACCGCTACCAAGGGGCGTCCCCGCCCCGCCGAAGGGCAGTCTGGCCATAAAATCGGGGCGAGGACGCCCCTCCGTAGCAGGGGAAAAGTATGAGATGCAGACGATACAGATGGTGAAAAGTGCGGGTTACATCAAAGAACTGCGACGTCCGATCATCGGACTGGTCTTCGTAGTTGGGCTGCTGCTGGGCTGGGTGATTCTCGGTTGGTGGCTCTGGCCGGTGGAATGGAGCGACGCCGATCCCTGGGACCTCCGCCCGGAACATCAAGTTAAGTACGTCAGCCTGGTTGCAGAGGAGTATTGGCAAACCAAAGATGTATCCCAGGCCACGGAGGCCCTGGCTGGCTGGGATGTTGAGGCTCTGGCTAATCTCCTGGCTGCGATGCAGTGTCAGACATGCGGCTCCCAGGAGAGCCAGCAGTTAGCAGCACTGGCGGCGGCGCTGAGGCTGCCAGCATCCAACGCGCTCCCATCAACTGAGATCGCTTTCTCTTCTTCTTCTTCAACCTCTCCCCGCAAGGTACAAGGCCAGCCTGTAATCTGGGGCGCCATTTTGTCGGTGCCGATGCCAGTTGTGGCAACTGCCATCATCGTTTCTCTTCGCGTCTTGAAGGTTGGCACGGAGAAGGCTCGAAAAAAGCGGCGTAGAACACGACCGGAAGAACTAGATCAAGAATGGTTGACAACTACTGAAGAACAGTTGGCTCAAGAACGGCAGATTGAGGCCCAGCAGCCCAGAGTACAGCAGCCCCAACCGCAGCAGGTGGCGCCACCAGCGGCGCAGATGCAGCAACAGGTGGCAGCACCAGCGGCGCAGATGCAGCAGCAGATGGAACAGCAGAAGGAATTACAAGCGGCGCAGATGCAGCAGCAGATGGAACAGCAGCAGGAATTACAAGCGGTGCAGATGCAGCAGCAGATGGAACAGCAGCAGGAATTACAAGCGGTGCAGATGCAGCAGCAGATGACACCACAAGCGGCGCAGATGCAGCAGCAGATGGAACAGATGCAGCAGATGGCACAGGCGGTGCCGGAGACACCACAACAAGCGCGGAAACAAACGCAGGGTATGCTGACACCAATGAAGGATTGGCTCGGAAGCGTGCGGGAGCAACTCAAACGTATGCAGGAACAATCGCCAGAGCTGCAGCAACTAATGTCGCCAATGCTGGGCCAGGTGGACTTCTTGATGGGGAATCTAGGACAGATGCAGGAAGAAATGCCCCGTTTGTCCCCGCAACAATTGAAGGGGAAGATGGGACAAATGCAAATGCAGATGGTTCAAATGTTGGAACAGTTTAAGCAGTTAGAGGGCAATTTGCCAGCCAATATTTCGCCACAAGCAGGAGCAGCACTGGCACAAATGCAGCAGTATACAACACAGATGATGGCCCAGTTCCAGCAGCAACTGGGACAGATGCAGCAGCTTAGGGATCAGTTCGACGACGGACCGATAGCTCACCAACAATCAGAACTGGAAACAGCGTTAGCGGACATCCTGGCGGATGCCTTCGACGAGGAAGAAGACGTGGATCTTAATCTCGCAGCTCTCATCAAGAGCCTGAAGTACGTAGACGTACTTGATGTGTTAGAGAAAGGTAAAGAGATAGCCGATCAACTCAAGAGGGGTATTTCACTGGCCCCTGGGTTGATCTATGAGATAAGGGGGGTTGAACCATGATTTTTCTATGCGCTTTAGTGGGATTGTTAGTGGGAAGTCTTATCAACTGGGCGGGAGATTATCTGCCGCGCTTCGCCTCCAGCAACGCGGCGCTTTCATCTGAATCCACTTCCCAGCCCGTGCCTGTCCTGAGCTCCGTCGAAGGGCCTGTCCTGAGCTCCGTCGAAGGGCCTGTCCTGAGCCCTGTCGAAGGGCCCGCCCTGAGCCACGGCGGAGGGCCTGCTCTCTGGTACCTGCTGACATCTCGGAGAAGCTGGATTCGTCTCCAGACTTCGGCGAGCCCTTCGGCTCTGCTCAGGGCAGGCTCAGTCGAGCCGCGATCGTTCTGGTCGAGGGTTGCAGTGGAGCTTTTCAGCGCCTTGCTGTTCGCCTATCTCTGGGGGCGTTTTGGTCCATCCTGGAGACTGCTCGTACTGACTTCTTACTGCTCCTTTTTACTGCTCATCGCCGTCATTGACCTGAGATACCAGTTGGTCTTGAATGTGCTGATCTACCCGGCCGCGGTGGTGGCGCTGCTCCTTCGTTTCGTGCCTCCTGGGGAGGATGCCCTCACCACTCTCCTGGGTGGCGCAGTGGGGCTGACCTTTTTCTCGTTAGTGGCTCTGTTGAGGCGGGGAGGTATGGGCGCGGGCGATGTCAAGCTGGCTGCTCTCATCGGGTTGATGGTTGGTTTTCCCCAGGTGGTGTGGGCCCTGACGTTGGGCATCCTGGCAGGTGGGGTCGCGGCCCTGTTCCTTCTCCTCACCCAACTTAAGGAGCTCGAGAGCTACATGCCCTACGCTCCCTTCCTCTGCTTAGGGGCGGCGATCACTCTCGTCTATAACCCCACTCTACTGATCTTTCCCTTTTGAATAGAGTGAGACCCCTGTGCAAATCGTAGCGGCTGACCGGCAGGGTCATTCAGTTTTCCGCGGCGAACCTTACGAAGGAAGGAGAGGCAGAGAAAGGAGGAAATGATGAAAGTGTGAATCTGAACCAGAAGTGGCGACGGCGTTTAGCTTCACCATCTCTAGTTAATCACCTGGCGAAAGGAGGAAATGATGAAAGTCGGAATTGCTTACAGTACGCTCGATGATTCGCGTCGAGCCGGTAGAATGGCCGCTGAAGAGGCCGTCAAGTCTTCGGGTGAGCCCGCTTTGACGCTCCTGTTTACCACCGACGAGTACGACCAGGGAGTGGTTTACGAAGCCGTCAAAGAGGTCGTGGAAGACTCCAGAATGGTGGGGTTCTGCGCAGGAGGGATCATCACCGCAGAGGGGGTGTTCCGCCAGGGTGTGGGAGTGTGCACGCTGAGCGGCGATGAGCTTCGAGTTGTGACTTCTTTGCAGGGAGGGCTCAGCGCGGATCCGCGCGGCGCGGGACGACGTGCAGGAGAGGAACTGCTGGCCAGCGGCCTGGACCAGGGAACGGTCTTCGTTCTCCCCGATGGATTTGCGGCCAATATCTCCGAAGTGGTGCGTGGCCTGTACAACACGATGGGCCCCGAGTTCAGATACGTCGGGGGTGGCGCAGGCGACAACCTCAGGTTCTTCAAGACCTATCAGTTCACGGAAACTGGTCTGGCAAGCGATGCCCTGGCGGTTGCGCTGCTGGACGGCGTCACTGTGCAGGCGGGCATAGGGCACGGCTGGCAGCCCACCGGAGATCCGCTGGTCACCACCGCTGCGAAGGGAAAGAGGGTCTTCGAAATTGACGGACGGCCAGCCTTTGAGGTCTACTCCGAGCGCCTCGGCGGAATCCCTGTGGACGAGTTCGCCGAATACGGGATGCGGTATCCGCTGGGCATCCCGGACATCTCCGGGAACTATCTCATTCGCGACCCTCTGGCGGTGAACGAGGATGGAAGCATTGACTTTGTGACCGAGATTCCGCGGACTGCGATAGTCAACCTGATGGAAGGGGACGTGGCGGGCCTGATTGAGACGGCGCGCAGCGTGGCGCAAGTGGCTGCCCGAGGGGTAGCCGGGCCGCAGTTCGCCCTCCTCTTCGACTGTATCTCCCGCTGCCTGCTCATGGGCGAGGAGTTTGAAAAAGAGCTGAAGGCCATCAGGGAAGCGATCGGGATGGAGGTGCCGATACTGGGCAGCCTGACCTTCGGGGAAGTAGGAAGTTATGCCGACGTGCCGCTGTTTCACAACAAGACAACGGTGATCGCCGTTGGGGGCTGAGAACAATGACCAATGACCAATAGCGTATCACCCGTCGCATTTCACGCTTCACGCTTCACGCAACACGAGGAAGTTATGACTCAACCAACCGCTGAACTGGCAATTCTCTACGAAATCTCGTCCCTCTCGTTTTCGGATTCGGAAGCAGATTTGGCCGAAGAGGCGCGGGAAAAAGCGACCAGGCTGTTTGGCGTGCGCCATTTTGTGCTCTTCCTTGGACCAAAGAACAAGCGTCGCCTGGCTGCCTCGTGGGGATTCAGGCACCCCGAAGATATAGCGAAGAAGATGGGGCAAAGTGAGTCCCATCAATTTCACTTTGCCTTTGACGACCGGGGTGAACTGGGCACACTATTTATGGAGCAGGCTCATCCCGTGACAGATAAAAAGCGGCGCCTCTACACCATCTTTGCCCGGCGTCTGGAGGATGTTCTCTTGGCCAGGCACCTCGAAAGGCAAAGATCTGAGATGGAAAGACTGGAGACGCTGTTTAACTCCATTCCCGATCCCGTGGTCGTGGTGAATATAGAAAACAGGATTCTGGCAGCCAGTCGCGCCTGGTATGAACTGACGGGTTCTGATGAAGAGAGGATGGTTGGTCGAAAGCTCCACAGTATTGACGGCCTAACACAGCAGGCCTGTCAGACACTCAGTCAATGCAGCAGAAAATGGCGAGAAGGGGATTACTCCCGCCTCCCGATCCTGGTCCGGTCGGCATCGTTGGGCGAGATGCGCCATTTCGAGATCAATCTGGCGCCCACAACCTATGGCGCCGAAGAGGCGGTGATACTCGTCTTTCGGGACATCACCGAGCGGGTGCGGGCGACAGAGGAGGCACAGCGGCGGGCGGCTCAGGCCGCACTGATCTATGAAGTGGGTCAGCGCGTGAGCGGCGAGTTAGGACTGGAGGCACTGTTGTCCGAAATCGTGACCGCCGTCCGTGATGCCTTTGATTACCACAACGTGATGCTGATGCTGCTCGACGAAGGAGCCAAATGGCTGACGATGCAGTCCCTCGCGGGTGGCCACGCCGATGTTTTTCCCAGGGACCTCCGACTTGCTATGGGGAAAGGGATGATAGGGTACGCGGCCGCGAGCGGCGAAACTCAGGTCAGCGGTGATGTCAGCAAGGACCCTCACTACGTGCACAAGGCGAAGGAGAAAACAAGGTCGGAACTCGCGGTACCTATCAAGAGCGGTCAGCAGGTCATCGGTGTGCTCGATATGCAGAGCGACGAATTCGATACCTTCGATGAAATTGATGTGGCCGCTATGGAGACCCTCAGTACTCAAATTGCCACCGCCATTGAGAACGCCCGGCTGTACGAGGTAGCTCAGCAAGAACTGGCCGAACGCAAGCGGGCGGAGGAGGCGCTGCGAAAAGCCCATGATGAGTTGGAACGACGTGTTGAAGAGCGCACTGCCGAGTTGGCAAAATCAAACGAACAACTAAGACGAGAAATCACCGAGCGCAAGCGGGCGGAGGAGGCACTGCGCAGAGTGCACGCACAAAACGAGCGGTTACTGGCGTCAATATCATCAATTCTAATCGGTGTGGATGAGAACGACCGCATTACCCAATGGAGCTCAGCAGCGGAGAGACTCTTTGGCATGGCAGCAGCCGACGCTGTCGGACGGCCATTTCAAGAACGCGTCATTCGCGACATTCAGTGGGACTGGGAGACAGTTTTCAGGGGCATCTCCAAGTATCGAGAGAATAATCATACGACACAATTAGACGATGTGCACTTCAGATATCCAGGTGGCGAAGAAGGGCTTTTGGGTATCACCATAAGTCCCATCAAAGGGAACCAGGGCACGCTTTGGGGATTCATCCTTTTGGGAGCAGACATCACCAAACGCAGGCGGGCGGAGGAGGCACTGCGCAGAGCGCACGACGAGTTAGAAATACGAGTTCAGGAACGGACCACAGAGCTGGCAGAAGCCAAAAATGCGGCCGAAGCCGCCAACCGGGCCAAGAGCGAGTTCCTGGCCCGCATGAGCCACGAGATTCGCACCCCCATACACGGCATCATGGGCATGACCGGGCTGATCCTCGACACCTGGCTGACACAGGAACAGCGCGAATACCTGGGCATGGTCAACTCCTCGGCCGACTCGCTGCTGGCCATCATCAACGACATCCTGGACTTCTCCAAGATCGAGGCAGGGCGGTTGGAGTTGGAGGAGGCCAACTTCGACCTGCGGACCACCGTCGAGCAGACGGCCGAGGCGATGGCCCTGCGCGCCCACGAAAAGGGGCTGGACCTGATCTGTCACATCCCGCCCCAGGTGCCAACGGCACTGGTGGGCGATCCGGGGCGCCTGCGCCAGGTGCTGATCAATCTGATGGACAACGCAGTCAAGTTCACGGAGCAAGGGGAGATAGCTATCCAGGTGGAGGTGGAGGCCAACCGGGAAGAGGCGGCGGAACTCCATTTCACTGTCCGCGATACCGGGATCGGGATCCCCGAGGATAAACAGGAGGTGATCTTCGAGGTCTTCCGTCAGGCCGACGGCTCCACCACCCGCAGGTACGGCGGGACCGGCCTGGGGCTGGCCATTTCGCAGCAGTTGGTGGAGTTGATGGGAGGGCGCATCTGGGCGGAAAGCCGTCTTGGGGAAGGCAGCACCTTCCACTTCACGGTGGAGTTGAAGAAGCAGGCCCGCGTCAGGGCTGCCGTCGCCAGGCCCGCGGTGGCGGCGGATTTGCAAGGGCTGCTCGTGCTGGTGATTGACGACAACGCGACCAACCGCTTCATACTACGAGAGATGCTGACCCACTGGGGGATGGATGTGACAGAGGCCGAAGATGGCCCGACAGGCTTGCGAGAACTCGAACAGGCCAAGAAGACCTCTCGCCTTTTCCGCCTGATCCTGATGGATAAGATGATGCCGGGGATGGACGGCTTTGCCGTGGCCGAGCAGATTCGACATGACCCCGTTCTGAGAGACGTCATCGTGATGATGCTCTCCTCTGACAGCGTGCACGATGACACGGCCCGCTGCCGCGAAGTGGGTATCGCCACCTACCTGGTCAAGCCGATCAAGCAATCTGAGCTCCTTGACGCCATCCTGACAGTGCTGGGAGTTGCACCGGAGGTCAAGAAAGAGCCCGAGCAAGTCATCCCTTCGACTGGACTTCGGCGAGCTCAGTCGAGCCGCTCAGGACACCGCCCTGCCGCCATTGAGGGGCCGCGGTTACGCATCCTGCTGGCCGAAGACAATTTTGCCGGCCAGTTGATCGCCAGAAAGACGTTGGAGAAAATGGGCCACGCGGTGCAGATAGCAGGCAACGGCCTGGAGGTACTCCAGATGCTGGAGAAAGGGGACTTCGACCTGATCTTGATGGATGTGGAGATGCCAGAGATGGATGGGCTCGAGGCCACCCGGGCCATTCGCGAGAGGGAAGCAGAGTCCGACCAACACGTCCCCATCCTCGCCATCACCGCCTACGCCATGAAGGAGGACCGAGAGAGATGCCTGGAAGCGGGCATGGACGGCTACCTCTCCAAGCCAGTGGGTCCCGAAGAACTTTACGGCGCCATCGAACGTTTCCTGTCTCCAGCTCGAGGTCTCAACTCTGCGCCGCCGGTTGACCTCGACGCGGCTCTGGAAGTGGTAGGTGGGGACAGAGAGCTCTTGCGCGAGGCCGTCGGGCTGTTCCTGGAGGAGGACTACCCCAGGCAACTGAAAGATCTGAGAGAGGGCCTCGAACGGCAAGATGCACAGGCTGTCAAACGTGCGGCGCACGGCATGAGGGGGGCTCTGATCAGCTTCGGGGGCCGGGCAGCGCGCGACGTGGCTCTGCGCCTCGAGACAATGGGGCGAGAAGGCGACCTCAGAGGCGCACAGGGTGTGTTGGACGAGTTGGAAGTGGAGGTGAAACGGTTTGCGGTCTTCTTTGAGGGGAGGAAATGATGAGTCCTAAAGTGCGCATTCTCGTTATTGACGACAACCGTTCCCTGGTACGGCTCTACGAACGCCTCTTGCAAAAGGCAGGCTACGAGGTCATCACCGCCTTCGATGGCCTGGAGGGGCTATGGAAGGCACTGAATAAAAAGCCCGATCTCATCATCCTGGACATCATCATGCCTAAAATGGACGGATACGAGGTCTGCCGCCGACTGAAAGGCAACCCGGCTACCGCTGACATACCGGTGCTCATACTCACTCGCAAGGGAAGTCTTGCTGGTCCCGATAGCGTAAAGACCAAGAGGCTTGATCATGATCGTGTCCAAGACCGGTTGAGTGGTTTCGAGGCTGGAGCCATGGATTTCTTGAGTAAACCAGTTACAGACAGAGAGCTGCTGAATCGGGTGAGGGGCTTGCTTTGGCTTCGGTAGCTTCTTAACTTAACCAAACCAAGAATTTGGCTGGCTTCTGGGCTGGCCTATCGAAAAGAGAAAGTAGTGAGGTGAGCCATGGATACAAAGAGCGTCCTCATCGTAGATGATGACCACAGTTTTAGGAAGACCATCCTCGACATCCTCAGGGCCAAGGTGTATGCACCCCTGGCCGTTGCCAAACGTGCTTTGTTTCGCAGCGGTAATCGCATCCATTCTACACTTCGGAGTGCGCTTATTGGTAGCATGCACAGTGAGCAATCTATCACGAAAGACAGTGAATCACTTGCCCTGCTGATATTGATCCTGGCCTCGTTAGTGATTCTCATGGGTACAGGGCTATTGCTGGTTATGCCAATGCCATAGGGAAGGTCTAGACCTGTCCCCGCTTTTTCGAGGGATTAATTAACGAAAGAATGTCCGATCTGGACAGTGGTCAGGCCCACAAATGAGTTTCACACAACCCATCTCGAAAAACTGGGCCGAAAGGCAGCCTGGGGGAGGTGAAAGGAAATAATGCCAGGTGAAATTGGACGATGGTTAGCTGTTTTTGCAAAGATTGCCAGGGTTGTTGAGCCGGGCTATGTACAGGGGCTACTCCGAGATGCCGCCCCAGCAATCCTGGCGGGGCTTTTAGCTCTCGTCAGCGGGCTAGTTCTGTGCAAGCTGAGCGCGAAGCGTATGCGGCAAAGGAAGGCCTACCGATCTGTCCTGACATGGGCCAAGAAAGGTAGAAAGGACAGCCTGCAAGGGGCATACTTGAAGGGATTAAATCTCACCAGAGTTGATTTGGCCGGGGCCGATCTGAGAAACTCCGATTTCCGAGGGGCCGAATTAGTGGGCGCGAATCTCCAAGGAACTGATCTGAGGCACGCGAACCTCCAGGAGGCCGACCTGCGGAGGGCAAACATTCAAGGGGCCGCCCTGGAGGGCGCAAACCTCCAGGAGGCCAGCCTGTGGCGCGCAAACCTCCAGGAGGCCGAGTTGAGGCGCGCGAACCTCCAGGGGGCTGACCTGCGGGGGGCAAACCTTCAAGAGGCCGCCCTGTGGGGCGCAAACCTCCAAAGGGCCGCCCTGTGGGACGCAAACCTCCGAGGAGCCAGACTGGGGGGTACAAGGCTCAAAGGGGCCTGGGCCAACACGAATACCATCTGGCCAGAGGGCTTCGAGATCCCGGAAGGAGTGATGATAGAGAATGAGCGCCTGGCTAGGCAGTGATCAAGTCCTGAAAACCAGTTTCGCACAACTATTCTTTACCCACACGAGAGAGGTAGAGAAATGAAACGTCTGTTTATGGGGAGCCTATTGATATGTCTCTTGCTGGTCAGCACAGCATGTGAGGCTATCGAAGCTGGCGATCTGGAGGCTGCCACGGAGTTTGTGACCAAACTGGGTGAACTCGTTGACTTGCTGAACAAAACTATCCAGACTGTACTTTCGAGTACTGAAGAAATTGGCGACCTGGAGGATGCTGCGAAATTCGCGCCTGAACTGAATGAGGCCCTGGGCTTGATGGACGAAACTGCTCAGACTGTACTTTCGGATACCGAAAAACTGGAGCTACCTGATTCCTTCAAAGAGCAGGTTGAATCCGCGATCGAAGCGGGACGACTCGTCGAGGATTTTATGCCGTTCTCTGATATGGCCGAAGAGATTCTCGAGGAGGCCATAGATGCTAGCAGCTCCATCCTCACACCGACGATTACGTCAATAGCCATGCCAACGGTGTTGGTAGGCAGCAAAGTTGCCCTCGGCCCTGTGGCAAGGCCATGGGAAGCGAGGGGGCAGGAAAACCTGGGGTGTTCCTCGAAGTTCAGGATTACCAAAGCCGGCCCATGGGAGCAGAACGATCATCTCTACGTGGTTGTAGAGTACGTTGACCTGAAGGGGAAGCGGGCTGCATCCTATGGCAATTACATATCTCCGGACTTCAAGGCGGAATGGATCGTGGATATGGAGAAGTTGGTTGACCTGCCCGCTCCGTGGTGCGGCACTGCCGTGATCACCGTCCACGATGATATTCTATCCGCTGATCGCCTGAGCGAGAAATACCAGGTACAGGTCGAAACTCTGACGCCCTGCAATTGCCCTTGAGCGGGATCATCTGAGGAGGAGAACAGTGTAACATGGTCGAGGTAAAGTCATCCTGTCATAAGTTTCACGTAGATGTCTTCGAGGGCGGACTCGCGTATCGCCAGGTTCACCAGAGCCCAGTTGTTTTCGGAAATATTCTCTAGTATTGAGGCAACTTCACCTATATCCGTGGTTCTAAAGACGTAGTTCCCTTCCCTTTGCTCATAGTCCAACTTATCATCGGATTTGAAGATCACTTCGTACTCCCTGCGGCCGAGATTCTTGCGTATGGCTTCCATGCTGTCGCAGATGACCACCCGGCCGTTTTTTAAGATGGCGACGCGGTCGCAGACGTACTCGACGTGGAACAGGTTGTGCGCGCTCAGGAGTATGGTCTTTCCCTGATCCTTCAGGCTTTTCAGGTAATTGATGATGAAGAACGAAGTAAGAGGGTCGAGCCCCGCGTTTGGCTCGTCTAGGATGAGGATTTTGGGGTCGTGTAGCAATGTACGGACGATAGCCACCTTCCTCTTCATGCCTTTCGAGAGCTCTCCGGTGAGCTTATCCTGCTCAGGAAGCTTGAGCGAGCCGAGCAGCAAGTCTATGCGCTCCTTAGCTTTGCGCTTTGGCATCTTGTAGAGCTCGGAGAAAAACATGAGATAGTCAGCTACCGCCATGTTCTCGTAAAGAGGGCTCTCTTCGGGCAGGTAGCCTATGAATCGCTTCACATAGGTGCTCTCTTTAGCCACGTCCCGGCCCATTACCTCGACTTTGCCAGACGTCGGACTGATGAGGCCAACTATCATCTTGAGGATGGTAGTCTTTCCAGCACCATTGTGACCTATGATGCCCATGATCTCGCCGTCCTCTACCTCCAGATCCAGGTCTCTGACGGCCGCAAGTTGTCCGTATAATTTGGTGACTCGTTTCAGACTAATCATCGCATATCTCCTGAAATTTTGAATTTTGGACTTTGGATTTTGGATTTCGAAATGGGTAACATTCTGATCATCGCCAAACGAGAGATCAAACGGGTGAGATCCCGTTTCAGGGGCGGCTCGAGGCCGGTTGTGTTGCTCATTCTCGCCGGCGCGTTAGCCATTTCCTATCTGGTATCCCAGCAGGGGACCGTTTTGGGCAAGGGCATGTACAGGGTGGGAGTTCCTCCTGGCGGTTCCGCTATTCAGGATAGCCGATTTCGCACGATGACGGTTGATCGTTCTGCTGGGTACCTGCTGCTCGACGAAAAGGTGATAGACGTTTACATTGATGGGGACCGAGTAGCCTACAGAAACGATGCCAGATCCCGTTACGCGGCCGGGGCGTTAAAACAGTATCTTGAGAAGCTGGAGCTAACAAGGATCAAGGATGAGTACGAAATAGACAGGGCGTTTCCGCTGCGAATCGAGGTCAACTATCTCTCTGCTTCAACTTCCCCCCCAGAGTTGGGGGGGACCGAGGGGGGGCGAGGGCCCTCACTTTCCGAACTGATAGACACCTTGACGAGCAGCCCAGCGGAGCCAGCGGAAGCTGATTCGGGCGCGGCGGATGCAGGCACAGCTCAGGCATGGCAGGGAAGCAGCACCGATTTTGCTGTCAGGGAACAGATCAAAGAGATGGAAAGCGGCGGCAGCAGACTGCCTGAAATCGAACTAGATTTCACAGAAGATAAGGAGATCATCATTCCGTCACTTATGAGTCCGCCCACACCTTTCGCCCAGGTCATCGTGGCCTTCTTCTACGTCCTCCCGGTCTTCTTCATCAGCGTTTTCTTCACCACCAGCTTTATGACCGAAAAGACGGAGAGAAGGATAACGGTGCTCTTGTCTGCCCCGGTGACACCGTTCGAGATCATCGCCGGCAAAATGCTCCCCTACATGGCCTTCTCACTCGCCTCCGTGGTCGTCATCACCCTGCTCTTAAAGGGCAACCTGCTGCTGGCAATGGCCATCTTCATCCCCGTGATATTGTTCATCTTCGCCGTCTACCTCATGGTGCCCCTGGTATACCGCACGTTCAAGGACACCACGTTTATCTCGATGCTCGCCATCTCAGCCATTACGTCCTATCTTATCTTCCCCGCCATGTTCTCAGGGGTCAACGATTTGAGCTACATGTCACCCCTCACGCTGGCCGTAAAAATGTATAGAGGGGAGCCTTTTGGGCTGAAGGAGTATCTGTTCTCGACGGCGTCAATGAGCCTCGTTTTCGTCCTTTCGGTGTACATAGGCACCCGCATCCTCAACGAAGAATACCTGATGGGATTCCGGCCGCTGTACAGAAAGGCTGCCGATGCCATTTATCTCGCCATAAACCGCAGCCACGTTTATGCATCCATCGCCCTGTTGAGCCTGTTTCTCGTTCCCGTGGTCTTCATGATACAACTGGTGGCCCTGGCGCTGTCATTGAACCTGCCGATGCCCTTTGCTATGGGCGGGCTTCTGCTGGCGGCAGCCGTGATCGAAGAGGTCGCCAAGTCGGCGGGTATCGCGGTGCTGCTGGAGAAAAAGCTCATCAGATCCGCCAGAGACGTCCTGGTGCTATCGTTCCTTTCCGCGGCCGGGTTCCTGGTGGCAGAAAAACTGCTGTTATACGTTTCGCTGAGTGCGGTATCGCAATCGGCGTTGTCGGCGGCCCTGTTCAGCTCTGGCACGTTTTTGATCCCCCTCACCGCCCACTTTGTCTTCACCGCGATCGTCTGCCTGTCCACGAGCCGCTTTGGCGCCAGGTATTATCCCTTCGCCGTACTGGCCGGGGCAATCGTGCATGCCCTGTATAATCTAAGCGTGCTGGGAGTGATACCCTGAAACCCTAAAGGTTTTGTTAAACCTTTAGGGTTTTAGTAGGGGTTTGGGAGTGATACCATGAGCGCGTTTTATGCCATAGTAAAAAAGGAATTGAGATCGGTCACCAGAGACAAGACGATAATGATCGCCGTCTTCATTCAGTTGTTTATCGCCTCGTTTTCATCGGTAATACTCGTCGGGCTGCTGGCGTTCTATGACCCAGAATCTATAGGCTTGAACGCCAGGATCACTACCAGGGTGGGAGTCATCGGCGATGCCGGCAGTCCGCTGGTGAGGTTCCTGAGAGAGCGCAATCTAAAAGTGACGACTTTCTCATCACCCCTGGATGCCGAGAACGCTTTCCAGGCCGGCACGATAGACGTCGCCATGTCCATACCAGAATACAGCGGCAGCGGCATTGTTGACATGCAGCTCTTCCTGCCCGAATCCGAGTCGCTCTCGACCATGCTATTGATGATTCTCAAAGAGCCTATGAAAAGGTATGAAAACTACCTGCGAGATAAGAACGGCGTCCAGGTCAGGTATGCGGATATCAAAGGGCTGCCCCCTACGACCTATGAGTTTCGGTACTCTTTTATCATTCCCATCTTGATGTTCTTCCCCGCTTTCGTGGCGGGAAGCATGGTGATAGACTCGATATCCGAGGAGATGGAGAACCACACGCTGGAAACGCTCTGGGCCGCGCCAGTATCTTTGAATCTGATATTCGGAGCGAAGATCGCGGCGGCGCTCCTTCTCGCCGTGGTACAGTGCGCTTTGTGGTTAACGCTGTTGCGTCTTAATGGCGTTCACATGCAAAACCTGGAGCTGATTCTGTTGCTCGCCGCAATGATCGCCGCCATAATCGCGGTGGGATCGGCTCTCATCTCGACGTACTTTAAGGACCGGGAGCGATCGCAGTTCACTTATTCTCTTTTCGTCTCGCTCTCAGGCGGCATGAGCTATTTCTTTGACCTCTCACCAGTAGCATTGATGACCCGCTTTGCTACGGGCGACTATTATACCGACATTGCGGACATCGCTGTATATTTAATCCTGCTGCTGGGGCTCTTGGCAACACTTTCTGTTATGGCAAAGAAGCTGATTGCTGTGAAAAGCTGATCAGGTCAAAAGCCAAACATAGCAGGACTTCACCGCAGAATCCGCAGAGAGCGCAGAGGGAATCAAGTAGAACCTCTGCGCTCTCTCTGTTCTCCGCGGTGAGCTTCATGTCAGCGTTGGGCAGACAGGGCTGCGCTGTTCCTCCCGCGCTGCTGCTATGCCCCGCTGAAGCAGTGCCTCTGCTGTTAGTGAAGCGTCAGGGCGATCCCTGATTGACTGACATTTTTAACATATTCAGGGTAGGCCGAAGCAGGACACAATCCACTTGCGTTTGGGTGTGGCAGCTTGACGGCGGGAGGCAATGGCAGGCTCTGGATCAGGGGTTGGGTCGATCCAGAAAGGGACAAACGTTCGCCACCCGCGGCGATATTGTTGTCGGAGCCAACTCCAGCCAA
>DAOUDK010000010.1:0-4165 GCA_034431315.1 Anaerolineae bacterium | reverse complement strand
GGTAGTGGTCGAGAAAGAGGTTCCGGTCACCGTCGTGGTGGAGAAGGAAGTGGTGGTCGAGAAAGTGGTTATTCAGACCGTCGAGGTGGAGAAGGAAGTGGTCGTGGAGAAGGTGGTTACGGCGACGCCAGCGGAGCCCAGGATCCTGACAATACCTATGAGTCATGTCTTTGAAAACGTGGACCCCGCTTTTGTCAATTGGGACGATTATATCGGCGACACCATCCTGAGCGGTCTGGTGGCCTTTGCTCCCGGATCCTTTGACGTCGAGAACGACTTGGCCGAGTGGATCGAGGAGTCGGAGGACGGCCTGGAGATCAGTTTCAAGTTGAAAGAGGGGGTCATGTGGCACAAGGGCTACGGTGAGGTGACGGCCGAGGACGTCAAGTTTTCTTTCGAGCGGATGATTGACCCAGAACTGGGGGGATGGTACCCTGATGACTGGGCCACTCTGGATCACGTGGAGGTGATCGACAAGTATCGGGGCACGATCATCCTGAGTGAGCCCTACGCTCCACTGTGGAATTCGACTTTGCCGGTGTACAGCGGCAAGGTGCTCCCCAAAGCGTACATGGAAGAGGTTGGCCGCGAAGAGTTTGGTACCAACCCCATCGGAAGCGGTCCCTATATCTTTGACGAGTGGACTCCGATGGAAAAGGTCGTCCTCAAGCGTAACCCCGATTACTTTGGCGATGCCCCATACTATGATGAAATCCATATGCTGTTGATTGAGGATACCCAGGCCGCCGAAACCGCTCTCGAAGCCGGCGAAGTCGACTTTACCGGAATTGACCTTGCCTCCATAGACAGGTTTGAAGCCGACCCGGACTTTGAGGTCACGACGATTCCGGCGTGGTGGTTCGGGTGGATCGGCATGAACGTTGAAAACCCCAAGCTGCAAGATATCAACGTGCGCCTGGCGATTCGTTACGCCATCGACGTTCCTAGCATCCTTCAGGTTGCCTATGACGGCCAGGTCGAGCGGGAGACGACCATGATCCCGCCGGGCATGCTGGGCCACTGGGAGGACGCCCCGGTCTTTGATCGTGACGTCGAAAAGGCGAAAGAGTACATGGCAAAAGCCGGGCTGGAAACCCTCGACTTGCGCATGGACGTAGACAGCGACGTTAAAGCCCATCTGACCACGGCCCAGGTGGTCCAAGAGAACCTGAAGGACATCGGGATCAACCTGGAAATCAATCCCATGGACGACGCCTCCTTCTGGGAGATCGGGATGGGGGACGAGGGGGTCAACATGGAGCTTTTCGCTATCAGCTATATACTGAAACCTGATCCCGCGTGGGGCCCGATGTGGTTCGTCTGCGACCAGGTCGGCGTTTGGAACTGGATGCGGTGGTGCAACGAGGAGTATGACGAGCTTTTTCACCAGTCCATTGTCAGCCGGGACCCCGCGGAACGGGAACAGCTTTATATCGAGATGGAAAAAATCTGGAACGATGCCGTTCACGCCATCTGGATTACCCACGGTGTGTTTTCTTACGCGTACAGGGCGGAAATCGACCCACGCTTTAGACCGTATGAGGGTTGGTACCAGGTTCAGTTCTTCCGGCCAGCGGATTAGGGAACTCGATTGGATCCCCGCTGCATACTGGTTCCTAGGGCCTGCGTGCAAACGCAGGCCCTAGGCTTGAATGAATAGCTGAAAAAGAGGAGCAACGCCATGGCAAGAATAAGGATGAATGATAGGAAGTTTGTCGGAGCCCAATACGGGCGCCTTTCACCCGAACAGTGAACCCTCGAAATGTCGATGCGCTGGTACGCGCGGCGAGACGCTACGGTCAGCTATGAGGGCATTTGAGTGTGTGGGATGCACGAATGGTTGAGTCAGCCCCTGCTGCGTACAGTTCGAACACACGAGCTAGTCAATATGCCCTGACGATTTTACAAAGCGCCGCGCGTGCGCAAATTGAGGTGGATTCTGGCATAGACTCGTAGAAAGAGTGACCGGCCCGCCATGCAAATCGTTTAGAGTCCTTTTAGACACAGTCGGGAACAGAACCAACTTACGCAGATAGAAAGGAGCGACGGGCATGAAGGTTTTCATTTCAACGGATCTTGAGGGCGTCAGTGGAATTGTTAGCTGGCAGCAGACTGGT
This sequence comes from Anaerolineae bacterium, assembly GCA_034431315.1. Lineage (GTDB taxonomy): Bacteria > Chloroflexota > Anaerolineae > VGOG01 > VGOG01 > JAUWOY01. The sequence goes on along the minus strand of DAOUDK010000010.1, from coordinate 2,048 downwards.
CCGGAAGGCGGCCAATATTATTCTGCTGCCAGAAAGCTTCTGACAGCGGATGTCAATGCGGCGATAGAGGGCGCCCTGGAGGCCGGCGCAAGCGAGATTCTGGTGGATGATTGTCATGGGGCGTATTTGAACATCCTGTACGAGGATCTACACCCAGAAGCGGACATCGTGCGAGGGTCGGACGACGGACACCGCCCGCAGTATCTCATGGAGGGTCTAGACGCCTCCTTCGACCTGGTTCTCCTGATCGGATATCACGCCCAAGGCCAAGATTGGCCCGGTATCTTGAGCCATACGTACTCCAGTAGTCATGTAAAGTCTGTGCGCTTTAATGGCATCGCGGTCAGCGAAGCCAGAATGGGCACAGCCATCGCCGGAGCGTTTGGCGTGCCGGTGGGTATGGTCAGTGGCGATGATCGCATATGCACCGAGGTAACGGGTTGGTTGCCCGGTGTCGAGACCGCAACAGTAAAATACGCTCTCGATCGCCACACAGCTCGCTGTCTATCTCACAAGAAGGCCTTGCAGCGGATAAGAACGGCGGCCAATAGGGCCGTCCAGCGGGCAGACGAATTCAAACCTTACACGTTCGAGCCCCCGGTGCGTCTTGAGGTAAGCCTCTTCGACCCCTCCTTGGCCTACCGGGCTGCCTGCATTCCCGGTGTGGAGAGAGTTGAAACCGACACGATCGCCTACGAAGCAACCGATTATCTGGAAGCACACGAGGCGTTTCTAGCTATTCTTTATGTGTTCAGCTACACCAAGTGATGAAATTTCTCGGTGGACACCTATGAATGGATTTGAGCTCATTCAGCAGAAAGAAACCATACTACCTTCTACTCGCACATAGTTGTGGTTAGCGATTTATCAAAGAAGGATATCCAATGTATCGCAATCGGGATCTCGGCATAAACTTGATCAAAGCTCGGAAGGACCATTGCTGCTACGGGATGGGGCTGGGTATCATCATTCTGGATGAAATCTACCCTGGCTTCCCCGGCGATGTGCGCAACGCAAGCGCTTACCCGTTTCCCATCCAGTACGAGATTGCAGAGGGCGTCGACATCGACGCTCTGGTGTACACAGAGGATAAATCACCTTGCCTGAAACCGGTAAAACGAGCGGCCAAAAAGCTGGAAAAGATGGGCTGCCGGGCCATCGCCGCCGAATGCGGCTACTTTGCGCTCTTTCAGCAGGATATTGCTGCCCATGTAGACGTGCCGGTTTTTATGTCCAGCTTGCTCCAGGTGCCGTGGGCCCAACAGCTCATCGGACCGAACAGAGTAGTGGGCGCTCTGATCTCGCTAAAGAGGGCCATTACACAAGAGCACCTGGAAGCGGTGGGTATTCAACCCGGCAGCAATTATGTCCTGGGGGGCGCCGAGGACGATGGGCGCTGCCCCGAGTTTGCGAATCTCTGGGAAGCGTCTGTCCGCCCGGACCCGCCGCAGGCCTACTATGACAAGGCCGAAAAGGAGTTGCTAGCTGTGGCGTTAGACTTTTTTCATGCCCATCCCAACATGGGCGCCATGGTACTGGAATGCACAGGTTACCCGCCGTTTGCCCGCGCCCTCCAGCGTGAGATCGATATTCCAATCTTTAGCTGGGGCACTCTATTGGACTATGCCTACTCGGCGGCTGTACACCGCGATTATTATGGCCACGTGTAGTGCAGAGAGGCATGAACCGAGCGGGTGGAGAAGATCCTGCAAGAACATCGGCCGGCGCCGACGCAGTGCTGGTCAAAGGATGCCCGGTGACAGTGCTTTTTGAGACTCTAGAATCGCTGCTGCCAGAATAGCCAACGTGATTCTCAGCGTGGGAGCGAGAATGCCTGGCAGATCCAGGAGGTGATGCGATCGAAAAAAGAGAAGTGAGCGTTTTCAAAAGGTATCAGCCAGTTTAGGTCCGAAAATAAAAAGGAGGAAATTCAAATGAAGAAGCAAGCAATATGGTTGTTTCTGGGCCTGTTGGTCATCGTCAGCATACTGGCGGTGGCCTGCGCCGCGCCCACCCCTGAGGTGGTCAAAGAGGAGGTAGTGGTCGAG
>DAOUDK010000009.1:0-55772 GCA_034431315.1 Anaerolineae bacterium | reverse complement strand
CCCATACTCGTCCAGCAGCTCCCTCATCTCCAACTCCACCAACTCCAATAGCTCCTCGTCTGGCATCTTGTCTACTTTGTTCAAGAACACCACTATCGCCGGCACCTCTACCTGACGAGCCAGCAGCAAGTGCTCCCTCGTCTGCGGCATCGGCCCATCATCGGCAGCCACCACCAGAATGGCCCCATCCATCTGCGCCGCCCCGGTGATCATGTTCTTGATGTAGTCACGGTGCCCAGGGCAGTCTATGTGCGCATAGTGCCTGTTCTCTGTCTCGTACTCCACGTGCGAGATGGCTATGGTCAAACCCCTCTCCCTCTCCTCAGGAGCGTTGTCAATCTCGTAGAAGTCGTACCACTTGCCCAGGCCCTTGTAACTCAATACCTTGGTCATCGCCGAGGTCAGGGTCGTCTTGCCGTGATCCACGTGCCCTATCGTCCCCACATTCACGTGGGGCTTCGTCCTCTCGAAATGCTCCTTAGCCATCAGAATTCTCCTTTCCTTTGAAAAGTAATATTACCGTAGTACTATCCCCAAGCGACCCGCTTCCTAACTTCGGGTGGCACCTGGTCATAATAATCGAATTCCATTGTGAAAACGCCGCGCCCTTGAGTCCTAGATCGGAGGTCGGTGGCATAGCCAAACATTTCTGCCAAAGGCACGTGAGCCTGTATCGCCTGCAATCCGCCGCTCAGAGGCCTCATGCCCTCGATCTGCCCCCCCCGCGCGCTCAAATCGCCGATGATCTCGCCCGCAAACTCCTCAGGCGCTACCACCTCCAACTTCATCACGGGCTGCAAAAGGACAGGATCAGCCTTCTGCACACCGTTTCTCAAAGCCATAGAGCCGGCGATCTTAAAGGCCACGTCCGAGGAATCCACGTCGTGGTAGGAACCGTCCACGAGGGTAGCCCTTAAATCAACCAACGGATAGCCGGCCACGACGCCACTATCCAGAGCTTCACGAACGCCCCGCTCCACGGAGGGGATAAACCCTCTGGGGATAACCCCCCCCACGGTCTTGTCCTCGAATTCGAAGCCGCTGCCCTTCTCCAGAGGCTCCAGCTCCAGCCAGATGTGGCCGTATTGACCTCGCCCCCCCGTCTGACGGACAAACCGCCCCTCGGCCCGCACCGGCTTGGTTATGGTTTCTTTATATGCCACCTGAGGGCATCCCACGCCAGCCCTGACCTTGAACTCCCGAAACATACGTTCGACCAGGACTTCCAGGTGCAACTCACCCATGCCGGAGATGATGGTCTGGCCCGTTTCCTCGTCAACCTTCACCTTAAAAGTCGGGTCCTCTTCGGATAATCGCGTCAAGGCCTCGCTCATCTTGTCCTGATCGGCGTCGGTGCGGGGCTCAATAGCCACCGATATGACCGGTTCTGGAAAATCAATACTTTCCAGGATGATGGGGTGGTTGAAATCGCTCAAGGTCTCACCAGTGAGAGTGTTCTTGAGGCCCAAAGTGGCTCCGATGTCACCAGCCAGCACCTCGTCCATCTCCTCGCGGCGGTTAGCGTACATGCGCAGCAGACGGCCGATGCGTTCCTTTATGTTCTTATTAGTGTTACGCACCGCCCCCCTGGCCTTGATCTTGCCTGAGTACACCCGGAAATAGGCCAGACGGCCCACGTAGGGGTCGGTTACAATTTTAAAGACCAGGGCAGCTAAAGGTGCTTCCTCATCGGCAGGACGGCTCTCCTCAGCCTCGGTTTTGGGGTTAATCCCGACGATAGGCGGTATGTCCAGCGGCGAAGGCAGGTAGTCCACCACTGCGTCCAACATGGGCCGCACACCCTTGTTCCGCAGAGCCGACCCGCAAAGCACTGGCACCAATTCACCGCCCAGAGTGGCCTGACGCAGGGCGCGCCGCAACTCCTCGGCAGTGATCTCCTCGCCCTCTAAATACTTGATGGTCAGGGCCTCATCGGTCTCGGCCACCTTTTCCAGCAGAAGCTCTCGCTTCCGGGCTGCCTCCTCTTGCAACTCGGCCGGTATCGGACCGACCTCAGGTTCCGTGCCCAGCTCGTCGCTGTAGGAGATAGCCTGCATGTTGATGAGATCAACGACGCCGCTAAAAGAGCTCTCTACTCCAATCGGTATCTGCAACGCCACGGGATTGGCCTCCAGCCGCTCCTCGATCATCTCGATGGTGCGCCAGAAGTCGGCTCCCACGCGGTCCATCTTGTTCACGAAGCAGATGCGCGGCACCTGGTAGGAATCGGCCTGTCGCCAAACGGTCTCAGACTGTGGTTCCACACCGGCTACGGCATCGAAGATGACGACGCCTCCGTCCAAGACCCGCAAGCTGCGCTGAACCTCGACGGTGAAGTCTATGTGGCCTGGAGTATCAATGATGTTAATCTGATGATCGCGCCAATAGCAAGTTATGGCCGCCGCGGTGATGGTTATGCCCCTCTCCCGCTCCTGATCCATCCAGTCAGTGACGGTCGTGCCATCGTCCACATCGCCCATACGGTGGGTACGGCCCGTGTAAAAGAGCACCCGCTCAGTAGTCGTGGTTTTGCCCGCGTCTATGTGGGCAATTATGCCTGTGTTGCGTATCCTTTCCAAAGGGTATTCTCTAGACATGCCCACAACCCTGAGCCCCATACAGGACGGTTACAACCCACCTACCATCGGTAATGAGCGAAAGCCTTGTTGGCTTCAGCCATCCTGTGGGTATCGTCCTTCTTTTTGATAGTGGCCCCGGTGCCCTGAGCAGCGTCCATCAGCTCATTGGCCAACTTCTCGGCCATAGACTTGCCGGGGCGATTACGAGCCGACTGCAGCAGCCAGCGCACGGCCAGCGAGATCCGGCGGTCGGCCGGCACCTCCATCGGTATCTGGTAGGTCGCCCCGCCAACTCGCCGGGGCTTAACCTCCAGGACTGGGGCGGCGTTATTGAGCGCTTGCTCAAACACGTCCAAAGGGCTCTTTTTCATCCTCTCTTCGATGATGTCAAACGAATTATAGAGTATCCTGGCCGCCAGGCTCTTCTTGCCTCCCCTCATCAGTTTGTTGATGAACTTGGCCACCATTTCATTGTTGTACTTTATGTCGGGCTTAATCTCCCGCTTGGGAGGGCGATAACGTCTGGGCATGCTAAACTCCTACTCTACTCTCGACTTTTTGGGCATCTTGGTACCATATTTTGAACGCCCCCTGTGGCGACCCTCGACGCCGGTGGCATCCAAGGGTCCCCGGATCACGTGGTAGCGAACGCCTGGCAAGTCCTTGACCCGGCCACCCCGGATCAAGACCACAGAGTGCTCCTGCAAAGTGTGCCCTTCGCCTGGGATGTAGGCCGTGACCTCGATGCCGTTGGTAAGACGCACCCTGGCGATCTTGCGCAGAGCAGAGTTGGGCTTCTTGGGGGTCATCACCTTGACCTGAGTGCAGACGCCCTGCTTCTGGGGCGCCCCTTTGGGACGCCGCTCCCTCTTCTGCTTCAAGGCGTTGAAGGTGTAGTGCAAAGCCGGGGCCTTGCTCTTCTTCCTCTGTTTCTTTCGTCCTTTTCTGACCAGTTGGTTGATAGTCGGCAAGTTACACTCTCCTCCCAAGCCTAACCCTGCTGCTTAGCATCCTGAAGTCTAGTATGCAGGGTAGCCCCGACCACGTTGAGCGCCCAAAGGGTTACAACGGCCAATGCGATTGGCCTTCTACCCCTATATCATAACTTCTCAAGATGTGAATTCACCGAAAGAGGCCATCGTAAAGAGTCGCGATGGCCTCATTTTAACCTAACGCGCTCATCATGAAGTGAGCCAGGAAACATTTAGCCCACAATTTCGACACATTATAGCACAAACGATTAAAAAGAGCAAATCTCAAAAACTCTCTAACCCCCTCTGCCGTATCTCGGCAAACCCAGGCCCAGACCAAGCCGGGGCAACCTCTCCACCTCGTCGTCCTTCCCGAACTTGATGACCTCTCCGTTATCGTTGATGGCCTCCACGGAGAGGCCCAGGCTCTGTAGTTCCTTGACCAGCACCTTGAAAGAGGCTGGCACTCCCGGTTCCTGGATCTCCTCTCCCTTGACAATAGCCTCATAGGTCCTCGTCCGTCCAATGACATCATCGGACTTGATGGTTAGCATCTCCTGCAAAGTGTGCGCAGCCCCATAGGCCTCCAGAGCCCAGACCTCCATCTCGCCGAAGCGCTGGCCGCCAAATTGGGCCTTGCCACCCAAAGGCTGCTGAGTGACCAGGGAATAAGGGCCCGTGGAACGAGCGTGCACTTTGTCCTCCACCAAGTGATGGAGCTTCATCATGTGGATGACGCCCACCGTTATAGGCCGATCAAAGGGCTCACCGGTTTTGCCATCATAAAGGATGGCCTTACCCAGAGTGGGCAAGGGGATGCCCGTCTCTTTGCTCACGCGCAGGGCCTCCAGCGCCACCTCCTCATCCGACAGCGCAGACAACTCCTCGCCTGCTGCTTGCTGCTCCTCCAACCAGAGGTGCAGGCAAACCGTGCGCGCCCGACGGTCCGCCTCCTCCTTCTCGGCCAGGGAGCGCGGATCATCCTCGAAAACCAGAATGGCCTCAGGATCGTAACCGTGCTCCTTCAGCCACTCTCGAAGGACACAGCGACGCGCATAGACCCGGTCTACTGCCAGGGCCTCCTCATCGTATCCCTTCCCCTCCAACCACTGGCTGACGTAAAGAAAGCGGACTTCTTCGTCGTCCTCCAGGACTTCGGCGAGCTCAGTCGAGCCGTACTCAGGGTCGTACTCCATCTGCTTCAGCCACTGCCAGGCTCGCTGTGTGATTTCGGCCCAGGCCTGGTCAATGAGCCAGGCCCGCCCCAGCTCTGCGGCGATCTCATCCTCATCAGCCCCATCGAAAACGGGGGAAATAGCTCGAAATCCCAACCGGCTGACGGCCCAGCCCAGGTGGGTCTCCAGGATCTGGCCGATGTTCATGCGACCCGGCACGCCCAGGGGATTGAGAATGAACTCCACCGGAGTGCCATCGGCGAGGAAAGGCATGTCCTCAATGGAAAGCGTCCTGGAGATAACACCCTTATTGCCGTGGCGTCCGGCCATCTTGTCGCCTTCGGTGACCTTGCGCCGCTGAGCCACGCTGACCCGCACCATTTTGTCAACGCCAGCCGGGAGGTCCCGGTGCTCATCGCGAGTAAAGACCTTCACATCCACCACTTTGCCTCGCTCACCGTGGGCCAGGCGCAAGCTCGAATCCTTGACATCCCTGGCTTTCTCACCAAAGATAGCTCTCAGGAGTTTCTCCTCAGGAGTCAGTTCCTTCTCGCCCTTGGGGGTGATCTTGCCCACCAGGATGTCGTTGGGCCCCACCTCTGCCCCGATGTGCACGATGCCCTCCTCATCGAGGTCCTTCAGGGCCTCTTCTCCCACATTGGGGATGTCGCGGGTGATCTCCTCAGAACCAAGTCTGGTGTCGCGAGATTGGATCTCGTGCTTCTCGATGTGAATGGAGGTGAATTTGTCTTCCCGCACCAGGCTCTCGCTGATCAGAACGGCGTCCTCATAGTTGCCGCCCTCCCAGGACATGAAGGCCACCAGCACGTTCTGCCCCAGGGCCAACTCGCCGCCATCGGTAGAGGAAGAATCGGCCAGCACAGCTCCCTTCTCGACCCGTTCCCCCCTGCTAACGATGGGGCGCTGATCAACACAAGTTGACTGGTTGGAGCGACCGTATCTGCGTAAGGGGTAGACGTGAAGGCCATCATCACCAGCCACCACGATCTGGCGACCGGTAGCGCTAACCACCTCGCCACCCTCTTTGGCTGTAATCACCTGACCCGAATCAATGGCCGCGTCCCACTCCATACCGGTGCCCACCAGAGGCACCTCAGGGGCAATCAAGGGCACTGCCTGGCGTTGCATATTGGAGCCCATCAGAGCGCGGTTGGCATCGTTGTGCTCCAGGAAGGGGATGAGAGCCGCCGAGATACCCACAATTTGCTTGGGCGAAACATCTATGTAGTCAACCTTCTCTGCCGCTTCGAAGAGGAACTTCTGGCTGCGCCGCACCCAGACGCGAGGGCTGACGAACTGCCCCCTGTCGTCCATACGAGCGTTGGCCTGGGCTATGGTGTATTTGTCCTCCACGTCGGCCGTGAGATAGACGACTTCGTTGGTGACCATGGGCTTGATCTTGACATCGTCCTCCAGGGGCAGCGATGCGATGCGCTCGGCCAGCTCCGGGGTAATGAGAGTTCCCGCCTCAGCCACCACCCCTCCGCTCTCAGGATCAAGAATCTGTGCCCGCAAGGTCTTACCCACCAATTGCTCGTATTCGTTGGGCACCAACTTGATCACCTTGCGATACGGGGTTTCAATGAAGCCAAGAGCATTCACCTTACCATAGGTAGCCAGGCGGCCGATGAGGCCGATGTTGGGACCTTCGGGGGTCTCGATGGGGCAGATGCGGCCGTAGTGGCTGTGGTGAACGTCGCGCACGTCGAAGCCCGCCCGCTCGCGCCTCAGCCCTCCTGGGCCCAGGGCCGACAGGGTCCGCTTATGGGTAAGCTCGGCCAGGGGGTTAGTCTGCTCCATGAACTGGGACAACTGGCTGCCGCCGAAGAACTCACGGATAATAGCCACCACAGGTCGGATATTGATCAAAGCCACGGGGGTGACCTGCTCTGGGTCGCGGATGCTCATGCGTTCCTTCACCACCCGCTCCATGCGCCTGAGCCCGACACGCAACTTGTTCTGGATAAGCTCGCCCACGGTCTTAATCCGTCGGTTGCCCAGGTGGTCTATGTCATCGGGCTCTTCCACCCCGTTGTTGATGCGGATCATGCGCTCCACCAGCTTGACCAGGTCTTCCTTGGTGATGGTACGCCGCTCAAGCGGTATATTCAGGCCAAGTCGCTGATTAAGTTTATAGCGCCCCACCTTCTCCAAATTATAACGGTGCTGATCAAAGAGTTGAGAGCTCAGATAGTCCCTGGCATTGTCAAGATTTAACGGGTCACCAGGGCGCATCTTTCTGAAGAACTCGAGCAAGGCTTCCTCGGCCACGGTGCGCCCGCCCTTTGGCTTCCACTCCGGCTCCTGTTGGATGGTAGTAGCAATGTACTGGTGATCGGGCATGTTATCAACGGCCTCGAAGAGTTCCAACAGCTCCTCGTCGCTGCCCTCCGTGAGAATCTCGCTGCCAGTGCCATCGTCCACTGCTGCCAGGGCCCGCAGGAGGATGGTCACAGGCAAGGTGCGCTTGCGGTTGAACTTGACGATGATATAATCGCTCTTGCGGGTCTCGAACTCCATCCAGGCTCCCCGGTCGGGGATGAGTTTGGCCTCGCTGAGCAAGCGTCCCGTAGCCCGATCCTCCTCGACATCGAAGTAGGCGCCGGGAGAGCGAATCAACTGGCTGACCACTACCCGCTCGGTGCCGTTGATGATGAAAGTGCCACTTTCGGTCATGACGGGAAAATCACCCATGAAGATCTCCTGCACCATGGGTTGGTCGAGCTCCCTGTTGTAGAGCATGATCTTCACGTACAAAGGGGCAGCGTAAGTTATGTCCCTGTCCAGACACTCCCTCTCGGTGTATTTGGGCTCCTCAAAGCGGTAGTCCAGGCCAAATTCCTCGTTTATGCGCTGATCAAAGCCAGGAAAGTGAAGTTCCAGGTTCCCGCTGTAGCTGACGATGGGCGATATCTCATCGAACAGCTCCTGCAGAACCACTTCTTGAAACCACTTAAAGGAGTTCAACTGCACCTCAATCAGGTCGGGCAGGTGGTGCACGTCTGAGATTCTGGCGTACGATTTGCAAACACGATTATTGGCCATAGGTTACCTCTGGTTTCCCCCTTCAGAGAAAAGACAAAACCCAATCCGCTGAGCCATTTGCACCGTCGCAAATTGGGTTAAAGGCATAGACACAATTTAGTATTATACTAACTTCGTCGATTTTTGTCAAACAATGAACCGACAGTCGATTTGACAGAAGTGGGAAAATGTGATATGATATTGATCGTAGGACGCAGTAAGCTTTTGTTTGGAGTTCAAATGATGAACCGCCCGAGCTTCTTACAGCGTTGGGCGGTTTGTTGTTTTGTACAGCAGTAATCACCACAGGCTGCCAAACAGAACCAAAGAACAAACTCACTCCGGCCTACAGCATATCACAAGGGAAGGAGGGATGACAGACTGTGAGTGAAAGAGTGACCGGCACGGTGAAGTGGTTTAGCGGCCAAAAGGGCTACGGTTTCATTGAGCGCGAAGGCGGCGACGATGTGTTCGTCCACTTTTCGTCTATCCAGGGCGAGGGTTTTCGCAACCTGGAAGAAGGCGATCAGGTGGAGTTCAATATCGAGAGCGGCCCAAAGGGCCCTCAGGCTACCAACGTAGTGAGAATCTAAACCTAATAGAACCGCTATAACACCCAAGCCCCGGCGATTACGATCCTCGCCGGGGCTTGCGTTTTTAGAGAAAGCCACCTGTGCAGTTGACGCAGGCGGCTCTTTATCACGTAACCAAACCGTGTTCTACCACGCCTGTCATTTGCGCAATCTCACCACCCATGCTATAATTGGCGCGGTCAATTTCGTCCTCAAATTTGACAGAAAGATCAGGAGCAGTTACTTTGGGCAACGATCGAAAAATCGGCGCGGCACTGGTGCTGGGCGGCGGCATCGCCGGTGTGCAGGCGGCCCTGGATCTGGCCAACTCGGGCATCAAGGTCTACCTCGTCGAGAAGTCACCAGCTATCGGCGGCAAGATGGCCCAACTCGACAAGACTTTCCCCACCAACGACTGCGCCATGTGCATCCTCTCGCCCAAGCTGGTGGAGGCAGGCCGCCACCTCAACATCGAGATCATCACCAACGCCGAACTGATCGGCTTAGAGGGAGAGGCCGGCAACTTCGCTGCTACGGTGCGCCGCAACCCCCGCTACGTTGACCTCGAGAAGTGTACCAGTTGCAACGACTGTGTCGAGGTCTGCCCCATCCATTTGCCCAACGAGTATGAAGAGGGCCTCTCGGAGCGGACGGCCATATATCGCCTCTACCCCCAGGCTGTCCCCAACGCCTACCTAATCACCAAGAAAGGCACCAGCCCCTGCAAGAATACTTGCCCCGCCGATACCAGCGCGCAGGGCTACATCGCTCTCATCGCCGCTGGTCGCTACGAAGACGCGCTAGAGGTCATCAAGCAGTACAACCCCTTCCCGGCCACGGTGGGTCGAGTGTGCCATCACCCTTGCGAGAGCGAGTGCAACCGGAATACAATTGACGACCCGGTGGCGATTTGCGCTCTTAAGCGTTTCGTAGCCGACACAGTCTACGCCCGATGGGATGCCGAAGGGCGTGACGAGGCTGAGGGGCGAGAGCTGACACCCTTCCCCCTGGCCCCAAAGGAGCTGCCGCCTGAGGAGAAGCGGCAGGTGGCGGTGATTGGTTCTGGTCCGGCGGGCCTGACCGCCGCCTACTTCCTGGCCCGCATGGGCTACCAGGCGACGATCTTCGAGGCGCTGCCAGTGCCGGGAGGCATGATGCGGGTCGGTATCCCACCCTATCGCCTGCCCCGCGACGTGCTGAACCGCGAGATTGACGATATTCTTAAGCTGGGAGTAGAGCTGAAGCTCAGCCACCCCATTCGAGACCTCAACAAGCTCTTCGAAGCGGGATACTCAGCCGTCTTTCTTGCCATCGGGGCTCACGAGCCGCAGAAGTTGGGAATCCCCGGCGAGGATGTCGAGGGGGTGTTTCACGGCGTGCCCTTCCTGCGGGCCGTGAGCCTGGGGGAAGACGTGCGACTGGGGGAGCGAGTGGTCATCGTTGGCGGGGGCAACACGGCCGTAGACACCGCTCGCACTGCTCTGCGGATGGGCAGTAAAGAAGTGATTATCGCCTATCGCCGTGGCCGAGAGGAGATGCCGGCCAACTCCTGGGAGGTGGACGACGCCGAGACGGAGGGGGTGCAGTTGCAACTGCTGACCCAGCCGGTCGAGGTGCTGTCTAATAATAGCCACGTCAGTGGCGTGCGCTGCATCAGGATGCGGCTGGGCGAGCCTGACGCCAGCGGTCGCCGCCGCCCCATTCCCATCGAAGGCTCGGAATTCGTCATCTCCTGTGATACCATGGTGGCCGCCGTGGCCCAGGCCCCGGAGATCAGCTTCTTGGATCCCGAGCACGGCCTGGAGATCACCCGGCGCGGCACTTTTGCCGTGGATCCTCAGACCCTGGCCACCAACCGACCGGGCGTCTTCGCCGGCGGTGACGCGGCGGCGGGACCTGGAGCCCTCATCGAGGCCATCGCCGCTGGCCGCCGGGGAGCCCTCTCCATTGACCGCTATCTCAGGGGGACACCTCTCCTCACCCCCCGCGAGCTCACGCCCCTGCCCGTGGCCGAGCTGAGCGACGAGGAAATCGCCGCCAAGATCGCACGCGGCGAGGTGGACCTGCGGCCACGGGCGAAGATTCCCACCGTCTCAGCGGACGAGCGAGTCCGTGACTTCCGCGAGGTGGAACTGGGCCTCACCGAGGAGCAGGCCCGCGCCGAAGCCCTGCGCTGTTTGCACTGCGGCATCTGCTCCGAGTGCTACCAGTGCGTGTCGGCCTGCCAGGTGGGGGCCATTGACCACCAGCAGGCTCCCGATCAGGTGGAGTTGCAAGTCGGGGCCGTCGTGCTGGCCCCTGGCTATCAATTGTACGACGCGGGGCGCTCAGCGGAGCTGGGCTACGGTCGCTACCCCAACGTGCTCACCAGCATGGAGTTCGAACGGCTGCTTTCCGCCTCAGGGCCGACGGGAGGCCACGTCACCCGCCCATCGGATCACGAGGAACCCAAACGAATCGCCTTCCTGCAGTGCGTCGGCTCCCGTGACCAGGACCACGACTATTGCAGCTCCGTCTGCTGCATGTATGCCACCAAGGAAGCGATGCTGGCCCTGGAGCACGTGCCCGGCGTCGAATGTCAGATCTTCATGATGGACATGCGGGCCTTCAGCAAGGGCTTCGATGCCTATTTCGAGCGCGGCAAGGAGCTGGGCGTCAAGTACACTCGCTGTCGCATCTCGTCGCTGAAAGAGGACCCCCGCACCAAGGACATCCTCTTCCAATACCAGACCGAATTAGAAGTTGGAAGTTGGAAGTTGGAGGATGGAAGGCAGAACTTCCCCTCCAAAGTTGGGGGGGATCGAGGGGGGGCGGATGGCCAACTGGGCACCGAACGCTTTGACCTGGTCGTCCTCAGCGTGGGACTGGAGCCTCCGGCCGATGCGAAAGCCTTAGCGAAGACCGTGGGCATCGAGTTGGACCATCGGGGCTTCTGCCGCACCGAGCCTTTCAAGCCCGTGGAGACCAGCCGCCCAGGGGTCTACGTCTGCGGCGCTTTCGCCGAACCCAAGGACATTCCTGAGAGCGTCACTGAGGCCAGCGGCGCTGCGGCGGCCGCCCTATCGCTGATCGGCACCGAGCGCGGCACCCTGGTCGAGGAAAAAGTCTATCCACTGGAGATTCCCGTGGCCATCACCGACGAGCCGCGCATCGGGGTGTTCATCTGCTCCTGCGGGTCGAACATCGCCGGGGTGGTGGACGTGGAGGCCGTGGTAAACTACGCCAGGACCCTTCCCCACGTTGTCTTCGCCGAGAACACCATCTACACCTGTTCCGCCGACTCCCTGAAACTGATCCAGGAGCGCATCGCCGAGCACCGACTGAACCGGGTCATTGTCTCCTCCTGCACGCCGCGCACCCACGAGCCCATCTTCCGCGACACCATTCGCGAGGCGGGATTGAACCCCTACCTCTTCGAGATGGCCAACATCAGGGACCAATGCTCCTGGGTGCACTCCTCCCAGCCCGAGGCAGCCACCCAGAAGGCCAAAGACCTGACCCGCATGGCCGTGGGTCGCTCCCGCTGGCTGATGCCCCTCTACACCGCGCCCCAGGCCCTGAGCCACGAGGCGCTGGTCATCGGCGGGGGAGTGGCGGGAATGACCGCCGCCCTGAACCTGGCCGAGCAGGGCTTTGGGGTCTATCTGGTGGAGCGGGAAGCGGAGCTAGGCGGGCGCCTGCGCCAGATCTACTACACCGCCGACGGTGGTGATCCACAAGCCTACTTGAGAGAATTGGTGGGCGAGGTCCAGACCAACCCTCGCATCGAGGTGCTGACTGGCTACGAGGTGGCCAAATTCAGCGGCTTCGTGGGCAACTTCAAGACCACCGTGCTCAAAGTTCAAAGCTCAAAGCTCAAAGCTCAAAGTTCCAACCTCCAACCTCTAACCTCCAACGTCCAACGTCCAAAGCGTCTCATCGAACACGGCGTGACCATCGTGGCCACTGGCGGGCAGGAGTGGCGCGGCAATGCATACCTGCTCGGCCAGGACCCACGGGTCATCACCCAAGGCGACCTGGAGAGGTTGCTGGCCAGGGACAGACTGCTAACTTCCGATCCACAATCGAAAATCGAAAATCGAAAATCGAAAATCGAAACCGTGGTGATGATTCAGTGCGTCGGCCCTTGGGACGATGGCGATGACGTGCCCTTCTATTGCAGCCGCGTCTGCTGCGGAGTGGCTATCAAGAACGCCATTCGAATCAAAGAACTTGACCCCGACTGCAACGTCTACGTCCTCTACAAAGACATGCGCACCTACGGCTTCAGCGAAGTCTTCTACACCGAGGCGCGGGAGAAGGGCGTCATCTTCCTGCGCTATGACGACGGCGGAAGACCTCGCTATGACAAGCCCGACGTGCAATCAGTTGACGGCCAGTTGCAGGTCTCGGTTCTTGAGCCCATCCTGGGCCAGCGTCTCGTCCTCAACCCCGACCTGTTGGTCCTATCCAGCGCGGTGGTGCCAGCCGAGGGCAGCCAAGCCCTGGCTGAGCTGCTCAAGTTCTCGTGCACCCTGGAGGGCTTCTTCCTGGAGGCCCACGTCAAGCTGCGGCCCGTGGATTTCCCCGCCGAGGGCATCTTCCTCTGTGGCGCGGCCCATTATCCCAAGTTCATTGGCGAGGCCATCGCCCAGGCCCAGGCAGCGGCGGCGCGAGCGGCGACCATCCTCTCCAAAGACGTGCTCCAGGTAGGCGGGGTGGTGGCCGTGGTGGACGAGGAGAAGTGCACCGGCTGCCTCACCTGCGTGCGCATCTGTCCCTACGACGTGCCGCGCATCAACCCGACCAAGGTTGGAGCCGGGGCGATCCTGGGTGTGGCCGAGATCCAGGCCGCCGCCTGCCAGGGCTGTGGCACCTGCGCTGGGGAGTGTCCGGCCAAGGCCATTCAGCTTCAGCATTATCGCGACGAGCAGGTGTTGGCTAAGGAAGAGGCGTTGTTTGAGGAGCTGTTGGCGGCCTAGACAATGGCTCAGAGAGAGGTGAAAGATGTCCATACTGCTGACTGTTCAAGTAACTGAAGAAGAGGGAGGGGTTACTCTTTATTGCCCTGAGCTTGATGTTGTCACATGCAGTTCGACGTTGGGAAAGGCAAGAGAAAACTTTGCTGACCTGGTTGAGGAGTATTATCTGTATCTCATTGACAATGAGAGCCAGCTTGATGCGGAGAGCCGAGCCCATCTGAACCTGTATCGCGCTCTGAAGATGGAGAGGAAAGAGGTCAAGCCACCGGGCAAAGAGGCTCGACTGCTACTGCCGACAATCCTGACCCTGTTTTTTGTTGAGCGCGCTCCTGAAGAGCTATCATTGGCAGTGACGTCAGCATGACCCGCAAGTCGTACTCTACCAGGGAACTGGCAAGATGTCTTCGACGGTTGGGGTTTGTGGAGGAGCCAAAGCGCGGAAAAGGCAGCCATCGCTGGTTCACCTTCTTGCTCGATGACCAAAAGACCCGTACCATGCTTCCTGCCCGTGAGAAAGACGTCGCCCCCAAGACCTATGCTTCGATCTTGAAGCAGATTCGTTTGCACCAAAGCGAGTTCCTCAGAGGCTGCAAAAGGCAGCTCTCTGAGGCAGAATACGCCGAACTACTTCGTTCGAGACGTGAGGATCCGGATTTCAAACCGAAAATGGACTAGGAGCTCTCTATGACCGAATTCGAACCACAGATCCTGGCCTTCTGTTGCCACTACTGTGCCTACGCTGCCGCCGACCTGACAGGCTCAATGCGCCTTCAGTATCCGACCAACGTCAAGATCATGCGGCTGCCCTGCACCGGCAAGCTGGACGTTCTCTACGTCTTGCGAGCCTTCGAGCGGGGGGCGGACGGCGTCTTGGTGGCCGGTTGACTGAAGGGCACCTGCCATTACCTGGAAGGTAATCTGCGAGCTGAGAAAAGGGTGAACTACGTCAAAGAGCTCCTCGACCAAATCGGCCTGGGCGGCGAGCGATTGGAGATGTACTTTCTATCGTCGGCCGAAGGAGCCCGTTTCGCCGAGATCGCTACGGAGATGACGGAGCGAATTCGAGAACTGGGGCCCAATCCATTGAGAAATGCCTGTCCTGAGCGTAGTCGAAGGAATGGAGGCTAAACTATGATCATAGGCGAACAGAAGCCTCTGGATGAAATCAAACAGATGATCGCCGATTATCGAAAGATACTGATCCTCGGCTGCGGCACTTGCGTCACGGTGTGCTTCGCCGGCGGAGAGAAAGAGGTGGGCATCCTGGCCTCTGCGCTGCGCATGGCCACCGCGCTGGAAGGCCAGCCCAGGGAATTCGTGGAGGCTACGGTACAGCGTCAGTGCGAGTACGAGTACAACGAGGAAGTGGCCGACCTGGTGAGGGAGGCCGACGCGGTGCTGTCCCTGGCCTGCGGCATCGGCGTGCAGACCATGAGCGAGCAGTTCCCGGAGAAGATCACCCTGCCCGGCCTCAACACCTCCTTCCTGGGCCAGCCCACCGAGCAGGGCGTCTGGGACGAGCGCTGCCAGGCCTGCGGCAACTGCGTGCTGGCCCTGACCGCTGGCATCTGCCCCATCGCCCGCTGCTCCAAGAGCCTGCTCAACGGCCCCTGCGGCGGCTCGCAGAACGGCAAGTGCGAGGTGAAACGGGTGAAGATGAAAGACGGCAAACCGGTCACGACGGTGAACAAGAGGGGGAGAGAGGTGCCGGTCATGGAGGAAATCGAGTGCGCCTGGCAGCTCATCTATGAGCGACTCGAGGCCCTGGGCAAGCTGGACGCTTTGGACGAGATCCAGCCAGCCAAGGATTGGACCCCCAGCCGCCACGGCGGCCCGCGCAAGATCGTGCGCGAGGACCTTCGGCTTGAGGCAGAGTGAGGAGAGGACGCCCCTCCACAGCAAGGGCTTGAGACGCCCCCTCTCTTTCCCCCAAAAAGTTGGAGGGGATGAAAGGGGGGGCGGAGGAGTGATGACAATGACGATGAAAGCAGGCAGCAATCTGGAGAAGATTCTCGCCGCTGG
The DNA here is from genome assembly GCA_034431315.1 of Anaerolineae bacterium. Taxonomy (GTDB): domain Bacteria; phylum Chloroflexota; class Anaerolineae; order VGOG01; family VGOG01; genus JAUWOY01. Next base: position 40,447 of record DAOUDK010000009.1, on the reverse strand, counting down.
GCACTTCGCTGCCACAGGTGAATTGGGCCCGCCCCAGAGCGCCGATCCAGAGGTCATCCGCAAAAAGGCGAGCTACCTCAAAGGCTACGTGGATTCGGTCAACATCACCGACTGCCAGACGGCGGTGGTGCGCATGTCCAGCATGGCGGCGGCTGTCATGCTGCTGGAGCTGGGGATTGAGCCCAACATGCAGATGACCTGCCGTGACCGCAATCGCATCGCCATCCAAAGCGATCTGCTGGGCGCGTGGGCGCTGGGCATCAAAAACCTGCTGTGCCTGACCGGCGACCATCAGTCCTTCGGCAACCATCCCACAGCCAAAAACGTCTTCGACCTGGATTCGATGCAGTTCCTCCGCATGGTCAAGCACCTGCGCGACGAGAAAAAGTTCTTATGTGGCGACCCGATCAAAGGCGTCGAGCCTCGCTTCTTCATCGGGGCCGCAGCCAATCCCTTCGCCGACCCCTTCGACTACCGGCCCCGACGCCTGGCCAAGAAGATCGCTGCCGGAGCCGACTTCATCCAGACCCAGATCGTCTTCAACGTGCCCAAGTTCCGCGAGTACGTCAAGCGCTGCGGCGACATGGGGTTGCTGGACGAGGTCTATCTCCTGGCTGGGGTAAGCCCCATCAAAACCCTCGGCGCGGCCAGATACATGGCCAAATTCGTGCCGGGCATGGATGTGCCCCAGGAATACGTGGACCGCATGAGGGGCGCTGTGGCGGGTATCCCCAAGGAGGACAAAGCACGCCGCCGTGAAGCCTGGGAGCGCGAAGGCATCCAGATATGCGTCGAGGTTATCCAGCAGGTGCGGGAGATGCCGGGCGTGGCCGGCGTGCACATCATGGCCATCGAATGGGAAGAGGCTGTGGCCGAAATCACCAAACAGGCCGGCCTACAGCCCCGACCGACGGTGGACTAGCCGGGGGAATGAACAATCGAGAGCATTGGCGTAAAAACAAAGAGCCATCTCCAAGAAGGGGGATGGCTCTTTTTCATCCGCAAATCCTGCACATCCGTGTTCTTTCTACCGGCAAATCAGCATGGGCCGCCGGCTCGCGCGCAATATCTGGTCTACTGCGCTACCGAGCACCACCTCCAGCACCGGGCCGAGCCCATAGCCTCCCATGATGATCAGATCGCTCTCGTGCTTCTCAACCGTCTTCAGAATCACCTCGGCGACCGGCCCGCTCTCCTTCACGAACGCGGCCTGCACGCCGTGCGTGTCCAGGTACTTTTGGGCGCGGGCCAGCGTGTCCGACGTGGTGCGGCCGGGTTCTATCACTGTCACCACGACCAGGGGGATGTTCCACTTGCCGGACAGGTAGGTGGCCACGAAGAGGGCCTCGTCGGCTTTGGGGCTGCCGTCGTAGGCCAGTAGCGCACGACCCAGATTAGACGAAGACCCTGGCACCGTCAGCACGGGCCGGGGACAGCGCCGCAGCAAGGTGCTCAATCCCGAACCGAGCCTGGCAATCGGCTGGGGGCCAGGGGGATAGGAGAGGCTCAGGACAACCAGGTCGTTCCACCGGGCCCGTTCGCAAATGCTGCGCGGCACTTTTCCAACTTCGAGGGCCAGCCTCCCTGGAATGTCCGCTGCCTCACAGCGCCGGTTGAACTCGGCCCGCACGGCTTGAGCCCCTTCACTGTTCCTTTGCGTCTCTGAGGGAACCACGTGAAGGCCGTGCAGCCGCGCTCCCTCGCGCCGAGCCACCTCCAGCGCGTGATCCAGGGCATGCCAGCCGGTCTCGTCGCCGTTGACGGCCACCATAATGTCGGCGAACAGGCTATCACCGCGGCGAGCTGCCAGGTGTTCTTTCCGCCATTGGCCTGGCGGCGGGCCGGCTTCCAGCTCATCGGGCGTCACGGCATCCAGCAGCTTCTCGCTGACGCGGGCAACCACACGCTGCGGCCTGGGGCTGAACTGGGCGGCGAGATCGGCGACGGCCTCCTCGGTGCCGATCTCCCACCCCAATTCTTGCCCCAGCGCGGCGCGGTGCTCCGAGACCCACAGGTGGAGATCCGTCTCCGTCCGCCCTGGGAAATCCCGCAATATGCCCCGTTCTCGAATAACCTGCACCACCGGCCAATAGACCTCATCGTACCAGTGGCCGACCGCCTCATCGTACGAGATCTCCCGCTCATGTTCCAGCCCCATGAAGTAGCGATGAACCTCGATGTGCTCTTCGAGTATGCGATACTGGCCGGGGGCGGTCACGTCCAGATTGGCTTCCGGGCGGAACTCGTCCAGGCGGGTGCGTTCCAAAAAGTTGGCGTACTCGGCTTTCAAAATCAGGTCGTCGGGCTGGGTGTCGGGCGAGAGGGGCACTTTGGTGCGAACCTCGGTCACGTAGGCCTGAATGGTTGGCGCGCCAACCTGCCGGGCAACCGACACGCGGTGATTGCCGTCCAGCACAAAATATGCCTCACCGATCTGGTAGACCTTGATCGGCGGCAGCCCTCCCAGATCGGTGACTTTTACCTTGACCCTGGCCCATCGCTCTTCGTCGCTATCCTGCCGGGGCAAGAAGCTGCGGGTGAAGTCGGCGTAGCGTCCCACGCTGCCAACGATGGCGTCCAGCGGTATTTCTTTCAATTTCTGCCTTCCCCCGCCCGTGGCCTTCAGCTTTCGGTGTACCTCCTCGTAGGAAAGGAGATCAGCCGACTTGCCGGTCAGGCGGGCCATGATCTGCTCCAGAGCGGCCTGGCGGCGCGCGCGGCGAAAGTCTTGCATTGCCGACCAAAGGCTGGGGAAACTCTGCTCTGTCATGACAATAGCCTCCGGTTAGACTCGTTGCTTGTTGCCGCATCAAAATGAAGCACCTGATAGCCGTAGGTGTTCACCACCTGGGTATGATGGTAAGTGGTGCGAATGGTGGTATGCGGGCTGTAGACGTGCTGGTGGCCGTGGATCAGGTAGCGAGGGCGATAGGTGTCCATCAGACGCAGGAAGGTCTTGAACCCGGTGTGGCAGAGGTCGGCGCCGTCGTGGATGCGGTAGGGCGGAGCGTGGGTGATCAGAATGTCCAGAAACCGGCCATGCCGCAGCCGATTCAACCACAAGGCCGGTGCCATCCCTAACGCCTTCCAGCGCATATCCTGCTCGGTGTACTGGTGGTCGCCCCGACCGCTATAGCGCATCGAACCCTCCAGCCCGCCGATGAGCAGCCCCTTGACCTTCACCACCCGCTCGTCCACATTGATGCCACCCAGGGGCGCTTGTTTGAACTTGCCATTAGCGGTGTGGATTCCTTGGTCGTGATTGCCGAACACGTAGAGCAGCGGCACGCCGAGCAAGGTGATGATGTATTCCAGGTAGTTGGGCGACAAATCGCCGCAGGCCAGCACCAGGTCCACGTCGCCAAACCGCTGTTTGATGGCCTCGCTGTAGAGGCTCTCCATTACTTTGTCGCTGATGGTTAGAATCTTCATTTATGCGCCACTATCACTAATCTCCTGGCCAAGTGATCGTATGCACTGCCTTCAAGGCTGCCGTATGCATCAAAGTGCGCAAAACCACACCCAGTCAATAATGATACCAGCTCCACGGCTGAATAAATGCGGTGCGACAGCCTGAGCTCAGTGCGGTTATCGTCCGCAAAAATGATCCAGCGATTCTCCATCCAACCCCAATTCTTGCTGAGCTTGCGTTCCTGCAGGATGAGCACGCCGTCTTCTTCGTACCAGTCTCTCTCGCTGAATATCCGAGCCAGAACCTCCTTGCCCATCAGATCTATAAGAAAGACCCCGCCCGGTTTGAGGGAGCGGTACATGTTCACGACAACTTGGCGGTCGTCTTCCGGATCTTCAAAATAGCCAAACGACGTGAAGAGGTTCACGACCGCGTCGAAAGCATCTGGCCGGCAAAAGGTCCTCATGTCACTCTGAACAAACTCGATCTCCAGTCCCTCCGACTCTGCCTGCTTGGATGCTCTATCCAGGTACAGTCGTGTCCTATCCACCCCCGTCACCTGGAACCCACGACGGGCCAACTCCAGAGAGTGTCTCCCCACTCCACAACAGAGATCGAGAACGTGCGCTCCCGGTTCAACCCCAAGGAGAGAAACCACTTGCTCCACCTCTGCCGGCGCATCTGACCAGCGCCGCTGAGTAAACAATGTAGGAGCCACCGTTTCCCAAAAGGTATTCTGCTCGTGCCAGGGTTGCGTTTTCTGCATTTTAACACCTCGCTGATTTATCCCGAAAATCGGGCAACGATCGGGTAAGAGGCGGCATCACTGAATTGGAGTTCAGGGGGAGGATCGCTGGTCGTGTTTTTCATGGTTGGGTACGTCTCAAACCTCCGCATCTCCAAATAACGGACCCAGGTCACTATCCTCAAACAGGATATGCACAGCGGCAAAGTCGTCTCGGGTATTGTAGCTGCGCCAGGCGGGGGTTCGAGAAAGCTCTGCGAAGTTGGTGGCGGAGACGATGAAGGATTCCAGGGTGACGTTTGGGTTGCTGAGGGCGTTTTCGATCTCTTTGATGCGCTGGTGGAGTTGTACTTTTTCGTCTTCAGGGCTACTGTTCAGGCGCATGCCGTGGGGATCAATAAAGATCAGGCGTTGCCGTTGGTCTTGCTTGATCCACAGGAGGAAATCGGGGTAGAATCCCGCGTCCTCAAAGAAGCCAACGCCACGCCCTCTGGATTGGTTGCGCAGCAAGAAAACGTCCTTGTCTGCAATGGCTTCGGGGTTGTTTCGCAACCAGTCCCGTAGTTGGCGCACAAATGTGGCCTCGCTGTCCTGGAGACCAGGTGGAGAAACGCTAACGTCATCCAGATGGGCCAGGAGTGGCAGGTAGAAATGCCGGTCAAAGTAGACACGGGGGAGGCCAGCGTTTTCTTCCCGACGAAGTCGCTCGACGTCGGTGAGCAGTTGTTGAATTTGTCCAATGAGGGCGCGTTGCTCGACGGGGATGGTGAGCCGGTAGTGGCCAAAGTTCAGGTTATCGTCCGTTTGATCGAGTGGGCAATATTCCATCTGCCAGCTTTCCCAACGGCGGCGTTCGCGGTGATAGTAGGCTTCGGCGTACTTCTCTAGCACGGCCAGGACGGTGGCCTGAACCCGTTGCAGGCCCGCGTAGCTTTGGGGCTGCACGTCTGCATCTGTGGCGAGCAAGACGTATTGGTGTTTTTCGAGAATGGAGCGTACGGTCTGGCGCGGGATCGCCAGGTTGTGCCAGCCACGCCGATTCTTGAAGGCCAGCAGGTCGAGGTAAAGCTGATCCCAGTCCAGCAGCGCCAGGACTTCCGGAGCGAAGTGCCGGGGCGGGACTCTGATTGCGGCGCCACCAGCAGCGTCCTCTTGCCCGGTTAGCACCGTTAGCTGGGGGCGTAGGTCAAGTTTGGGCGCTGGGGAAAAGTCCGGGGGCAGGGTGATGCAGTGGGTCTTGAAGTCTGTTCCTCGCTTGAGCCGGGGGACGAGTAATCCTTCTCGCAGGAACTCCTCGTTGGTGCGGATGGGGATCTCCACTTCTTCGTAGCCGCCAGAAGATACCCCTTCCCGCTCCAGGTACGCTCGAAACTGGCTCATATAGTTGGCACGCACGCCAAAGACGTTGAGCGTTTCCAGGTATTCGATGCGCTGAGGGTGCTGGCCGGGCAAGAAGGCGCTCCGCTTGAGCGTGCGGCCCTGGCCCAACAGACGCACGCCACGGCCAAAGAGTTGGATGATTTGGGTGCCCTCAGTGCGACCAATGTTGAGCAGACCCATCGTGGAGACGCGCCAGGAACTCCAACCTTCGATGAATTTCTTGGAGCCGATCAACACGTTGATGGTTGAGCCTGGGCGGTTGATGGTATCAAAGAGCGAATCGCTGAACGAGTCATCCTCACGGGGCAAAGACGTTTCAGCCTCCACGAGATTGAAAAACGCCGACGTATCGCCGATGTTGATCAGGCCGAAGTAGTTGTCGGCGTTCCCCGCCTTCAGGCCGATCTCGCCTTGTGCGCTCTTGACGTTGATCAAGCGCAGCCCGCCGGCAGCCTGGGTGTGGAAGAACACCCGCAGCATATCGCGGTAGATTTGGTCCGCGCTCAGGCCTAACTCCCGCAGGTAGCCAAACCGCCCTCCAAACAGGTCGCGCCTGTGTTCGTCTTGCAGTTCGGCGCGCCCCGTGAGGATGGCCGCGATGGTGTTGACTGTCCAATTGTCTTGATTGCGCAAGGCGCGATCCAGGAACAGAGCCACCCGCAGCACATCCGACTGCTTTTGCTTGTTGCGGGTATAGACCGCGTTGACGCTGCTGCCGATGAAAATCCACAGCGGCGGCTCCAGGTTGTAGGGCTTGAGTTGGGTGGCGCGGTCCTGGAACAGGCGCACCTGCTCGTAAAAGGCCAGCAGATTGGCGATCAGCAAAGTATCGGTCAGATCGTCGGCCCGGTCTTCGCGCAGGTTGATCACCTGGTATTCTTTGCCGTAACCGTCGCCGTGAAAGTATTTGTAGGAATAGTCGAAGATGATGGCCTTGCTGTACTCGGTCAGTAAATCCCGGTTGCGGGCGATGTTGATGGCCTGACCAAAAGTAGCGCTGTATTCAAAGGTGAAGCCATTCACCCCCAGTTTGTCGCGCAACCGTTTCCAGGCCTCTCCGCCGCTGCCCTTGTGGCCCTCGTCCACGAAGAGAAGGTTGCGGCCCTCGAATGCCTCCACGTCCACGCTCACCCCCGCCCCGGTCTTTTCTTCAGTGATCTTGGTGATCTCGATCACGCGCAGGGTGTGAGGTTGGCCGATGGGTGGGTCTCCGGCCAGGAAGGGTCGGGCGGGCACGCTGCTCAGGCGCAGTTCCTCCAGGTGTTGAGCAGACAGGCCCTCGTTGGGGGTGATGAGCAGCAGGTTGTCGCCGGGGTCGCGCTGGTATCGCAGGAACTGGTGATAGTTGATGTGCAGCAGGAGTGTCTTGCCAGAGCCGGTGGCCATCCAGTAGGCGATTTTGTTGAGGTCGTCAGGAGTGAAGCGGGGATACTGGGCAGTGTAAGGCAATAGGGCGTTTTGATCGGCGACGAAGCGGTTCAGATCGCGCACAAAAGCGTTTTGATCGTTCGCTCGCCGGTCGAGGAAGATCTCGGTGTACAGGGCGGCCAGGTATTGAAAGTATTTGAGTTGGATGGGGTGGGGGCGAGTGGCGTTGATGGCGGCCACGTCGTCCCGCAGGTTGGCGTCGTAGCGGGCCAGCCTGTCTTCAGGGATGCGGCTGCGGCCTTTGAGCACGTTGAAGAAGTGGCTGCGCCCCTCGGCATCGTAACCGGCAGATTGTCCGCGTAGCGCGGCTTGCAGTTCTTTGAAGGTTTCCGCGCCGAACAGGTGGTTGAAATAGCGAAACAGGATCAGGCGGTCGCCAAGACGTGTGGGCGGCGGTGGCATGGTCAGTTCCCTCCCCTGCGCACGGTGGCGGCGCCTCGCATGGCGTTCATAAACACCGTCTCTATGGGTTGCGCGTTGGGCACGTGCGAATCGCCGTTGACGTACACCCGATCGGGTTCCCAGACCTCTGAGGTCTCTAAAGACCTCGGAGGTCTCAGGATTTCTGTTTGAACAAAGGCAGCTTCGGCCTCCAAATCCAACCCGGCGGTATCGCGCCACATCACGACGACGGATTGATCGCCCGTCGTCCCAAACACAACCCGGTAAGTGCGCTCCTGGTGCTCGTACGCCAGGCGGGCCTGCACGGCCAGGCCAAGCAGGAAGTTGGCCGTCTCCATCAGGTCAACGCCCACGCGGGTTTCCACCCCGTTGCGGCGGACGCGCAACTGGTAGTCGAAGGGCGTGGCGAAGGACTCCATGTTCAGGCGGCTCTGGCGCGTTTCGTGGTCCAGGAAGTAGCGCAGCAGATAATCGTCCCGCTTCGGCGGGAACAGCCCGCCGGGGGCAGCCTCATCCAGTTCGAGGTTGTCCAGCGTGTCTTCGTAACTCTCCAGGCGCAGGTACTGGAAGGCGTGACTGGAGCCTTCGGAGCCTTCCACCGGCTGGCCGTTTTTCCAGTCGGCAGCGTAGACCACCTTCTGGATGCGCGGTCTGAGCACGGTGTCGAAATAGCTGCCTTGTTCAACAAGGATGTATTTGCGCTCCCCCTCGTCCTCGCGGTTGAGGTCGATGACGGCATGGGCAGTGGTACCTGAGCCAGCGAAGAAGTCAAGCACAGTGTTATTGATACCATTAGAAGTTGTGATTTCCAGCATCTGTTGAATCAAACGCGTTGGTTTCGGATTTTCAAACACACTCTCTCCAAAAAGCGACTTTACGATTTCGACTGCCTCATGATTATGACCAACGTCTGTGTGTAACCAGACTGTGCTTGGGGGCCTTGTTGCTTGATCGTCATAGAACTGCTTTACGTAAACTTGCCAGCCCTTTTCTTCAGTCTTGACCCACTCAATTAGCCCCTTTTCATTAGCATCTTCATATTTCTCGCGTTTCCATCGCCAACATCCCTCAGAACCATCCGGGCGTATAGGGAAGACTTGAGCCCCATCTGGGGCGGCTAGTGGATAAAACAGATTTGGACGATCAATTCTACGGGAGTTCTTGCCCTCTTTGCGCAACGATCTTCTTCGGTATCGTTTGCCAGTTTCTTTGTCTAGTTCGGTGAATTGGTCCAGATTCTGCTCGAATGCAATTCTTCCAACTGTGAACAAGTTAGAACGCCGATAGGTAGGTATGTAATCATGGTCTTGACTGTACCCTTTTGAATCCATCCTCGGGCTATAAACTTTCTGCCAGATTGGTTGTGCCAGGAAGTTGTCTGCACCAAAGATTTCATCCATCATCAAACGTAGGTTCTGGCACTCTCGATCATCAATACTGACGAAAATCGCTCCATCAAGCGACAATGTAACCCATCCTAAACGCAAACGGTCATTCAGCATGGTTAACCACGTGGAATGTTGGTAGGAATTTTTGTATAAGAATCCATCCGTTCCGCTGTTGTATGGAGGATCAATGTAAATACACTTCACCTTGCCCCGGTAAGCAGGCTGCAAGAGGGTGAGAGCCTGGAAATTCTCGCCGTGGATCAGCAGGCCATCGCACTGGGCGTCGAGGCCGCCTTCACCGTTGGAGAGAGCGGCCAGCAAGTCGTCCTTGAAGGCCGCGTCGTAAAAGGCGGTGTCTACGGTCAGGCTGGGGTGTCCGGCCAGAAACGCCAGCAGTTCAGGTTCGCCACCTTCCGGCTTCTGCACGCCAAACAGACGCTCCCACTCGGCCCATTGCGCGTCGTTGGCAGCAACCTGCGGCAACAAGTCTCCCGGCACCCGGTCGAGGGTGACGCACCACTTGGAGGTCAGCACAAACTTGGGCTTTTCAAACAGGGCCTTCCCAAAATCTTCAATCTGGGCCAGGAAGGCGATGATCTTGCGGGCGAGTCGCTTGATGACCACCAGCCTGGTCAGGTACTGTTCGGCGCGGACGGCGTTTTCGGTGTCCAGGTCGTCCAACCGCATGACCTCGTTCTTGAGGTAGAAGTCCAACTCGCGCTCCAGGAACCCTTGCAGGTCTTTGTGGATGAAGTAGTCGGAGGTGGCTTTGCGCGTCCAGCGGGTCAGGTGGAGATCGAGCCGGGGGACTTCTTTCCCGGCGGGCGGGGTCGCCAGCAGGCCACGCAGGGTGACCTCGGGAACCGCGTCCAGCAGGCGGCCGCGCGTTGTCTCGATGATCTTCTCCTGGATGCGCGCCCGTCCGTAAGTCGTTTCCTCAGCGTCATTCAGCGGGCGGTACTCGAAGAACAGGGTCAGTTCGCGTCCGTCTTCGTCGTACTCAGACGGCACGCCCTCCGCAACGGGGAAGAAGTAGCGCTTGTCGCCTTTGACGTTGCCTTGCTCGGTGTCGGCGGCGGCCAGCTTGAAACGCACCCGGTAGCCGTCGTGGGAGGCGATGACGAAAGCGTAATCGGTGAGAGTGTCAGCGGTCTTGACGTAGTACTGGTCGCGGTTGGCCCAGTGCAGCAGCACCTCCTCGCCGTTGTAGGGGATAGCGTACTTGTGGGTACGGGAGTAGCGGCGCTTGGTCACGAAGTCGCCCCGGTCGTAATAGCGGGAAAAGAAGGTGTAGAGAGCGTTGAAAATCTCCGCTTCGGCCTCGGCGGAGACAGTGGCTCGCTTGACTTCGATCTGAAGGCGCACGTACGTCACGGGCAACGCGGCCTGCATGTATTGCGCTGGCAGGATAAGAACGCCCTGCTCGTCAATTACCCCAGGGTAGTACGCTTCCCGTATTCTACGAGCAACGCGGTCCAGTTCTTCGCGTTTTTCTTCGACGATCCCTTCCTGTAGCAGAGTAAACTCCTGGGCCACGGCGTCCAGCAGACCCTTTTCGACAAAGTCATCAATCTCTGCTCGGCGCTGGTTCATAATGCGGTAAATGCCAAAGTCCAGGTCGGCAGCGTCGAATTGAAAGAGCTCGCGCAGCAGGGTTTTGAGTTTTGTGCGGTGGTTGGTCATGGGTTCATCTCCCGGTGAGGTTTGGTCAGGCTCCAGGGTGGCCGGCCCCGATATATTCCAACGGCGGCGATTGCACAAACGAACGCTGGCCCAAATCAGGCAGTTGCGCCATTCGGGGGGCGCTAAACAGGTCGAGGGTTATCTGACGCTCTCGTTCACCGTCTCAACGGTTTGGAAGGGGAGTTGGAGGCGCGGGGGGGAGGTGCGCCTGCCGTCGGCGTCGTATTTGTTTTCCCAGATTAGTTCTACCATTGGGGGCCTCCTCACGTTTCACGTTCATCAACTGTCACCGTCACGCGCACGCGCTCTGGAAGGTCTCCGCCGGTCAGCTTGCGAAGCGCCCACTGTTGAACGTAGAGCGTGCCAATGATGGGCGGGCCGTCGGTGGCCTCTTCCTGGTAGCGGCGGGTGTTCTTGGTGTCCTTCTCGACTTTGAACGTCAACTCTAGTTTGTCCATTGTTGATGCCTCCTGTGGTCTGTGGGGATGTCGGTCTTGGGTTTAGTGCTTCAACCGTGATTCCTCACCAAAGCCCAGTTGGTTTTACATTAGGCCTCCCGGCCTCCTCTCTATTCTATTGTCGTCCGGCTCTCTCTTCTTCGGACACGTCTTCAACCTCGATCTGCCATCCGGTCAGTTCCATAACACACCTCACATTCTGGTTATTGCGTCCCAATGCCTTACGTTTCTCCTTCCACCAATCGACTCTTACGATGGCCCGCTGTGTCTCCACATCAGTGATGACTTCTAGCACGTGATTCGGATCTAGAGGAGTCAAGGAGGCGACAATCAGTGACCCTGGATCGTTGCGCCATCGGATGAATTCAAGTTGCTCACCCCCCAAGGCTGACTTGATGGCCGTCACCCTTGCCTGCTCGGTACAGCAACGGAGTGCATCGACACCACTGGTCAGCGATCTGACCGCAATTTTGGACTTTATACCCTGTTGTCTGGCCAGTGCTACTACCTCTATTCGCCCATCACGCAACTCCTCAATGTGTTCTTCGAGAAGGCGGTAGAGCACACTGGACGGCTCTAACGCGGCTTTGGGACGCATCAGCAGATTCATGGCACATACGATGCATATGGCGTTGTACTCTTCGCCCTCTATTGTCTGCAAAAACCTATGTCGTGCAAGGACTGTCAGCTTGCCACTCTTTTCCTGCTCACTTGCTACCTCTTCGGCCAAGCTAATGTTGTCTGCTCCCCTGGCGCAGATATACATGTACTCGATTCCCCTATCCAAATTAATCTGTACTCTTCGTTCATAGGGCTGTATGCCCCACATCTTTGTCTGCTGTCGCGCTACCAACATGACGCTTGTCCGAATTCGGGAGCGGGCAAATGTTAAGCCTCCTGGTACGTCTTCACCTCTTTGCTTGGTCGCAATCTTCTCCAGAAATTGGGCAAAGCCCCGACTCTCCTGTCGAGAGGCTTCATCGGGGGTAGCAGGAAAAACCTTGTCACCCATATGGTGAAGTTGTCGGAGAAAGATTCTTGAGAAGAACCCAGCTCCCTGCAATCTGTCCAAAAGCGTACAGTCATCGCGCAACTGAGGTTCTTTCTCTATCTCCGGCTCCAGATAGTTCTCGAAGAAGAATGGCACAGCCGAGCCTTGCCTGGCAGAGATGAATGTATTCTTGGCAACAGTGAAATCGGTGGCTGTCATCAATATCTTGTCAACATATGGACGTGCCCGTGGTAACAGGCCCTCCCGCAAATAGGCAAGAGTCGAAACCACTAAATTGCGATCCCGGTTGGGAGAGTAGTCCATCGTCACAACGATTTCCCCATTGCGCAAGGACGCTTCAACAGCCTGTGCAGTCTTGGTCCACTCAATTTTCATCGCGTGGGGCAGCACACCCGGAGCCTCTCTGTTAAGGGCCTCGCCCACAGTGTTCACCGTGGCTTGAACGTTGGTGGCCACGTCGTCATACTCCCACTTTTTGTATGCCCAGGAGAACGTGCGGTAGAACCATGCCGCTACCTTCTCAACTTTGTCAAGGTTATTGAGCCCCCACCTGACTGCCACTGCTACTGCGGTTCCACCGCCGAGGAATGTCACCACGTAACCTATGATCTTATCCATATCTGGGCACTCCTTTTTCTGAAAGCACACGCTGGTAGCACTCGACGTTGGTACAGCATAACCTGACTTGGTTATCCTCCATGAATAGGCACTGAAGAGTGTCCAAGACTATCGGTGCACCGCATATGTCACAACACAATGAGCCCGCCATAAGCTCTTCAAGCAGGCCAAGACCTTCGATCACGGACTCGAGATCCCGCTTGTGGATTGCATGCACCTTTTCTCGTTGCAGCCATCTTTCAAGCATGTTATCGCTCCCCTTCGCACAATTTGTCAGGCTCGGTCAACCAAGTCTACACTGCTGTCAACATCGCCTCCAGTCCACCAATGCGCACGCCGGTGCGGCCGTGGATGGTGGCCCGCCCCAATGATAACACCAAGCATAGTATACCAGATTTCGGCTCGATTGGCAATAGGCGTAAAACGCAAAGAGCCGTCCCGTTTCCCAGGATGGCTCTTGCTTGTAGCAATATTGGCAATGCCGTAACGTCCTCAGGCTTCGCGAAGCCAGCCGTTGGCTGGTTTGGGCGAACGAGTGGGTCACAGACACCATGGTTAGGCGAAGTTCTGTTATGAACCTGTTACGTCTGAGGACTGTTTACCGGGGGCGCCGTCCACCACCTTGTCTTCCACCACCTTGACGGCTTTCGGAGCGAGGGCGAGCCTCATTAACGTTAAGCGTTTCGCCTTTCAACTCCGTGCCGTTCAGACCGGTGATCGCGGCCTGGGCTTCAGCTTTGGTGGGCATCTCCACGAATCCGAACCCTCTCGATACGCCGCTGAGTTTGTCCGTGATGATTTTGGCGGATGTGACCTCCCCGAAGGTTTCAAAGGCCTGTCGCAACTCTTCTTCGGTGAGCTCGTGTGGCAAATTGCCTACATAGATATTCATTCTGACTCCTTCTTATCTATTTTTCTTACTGCGGTGCTGTTCTTGAATATATCATACCACATTACTATAGTTTTGTCAATAATCTCAGGGAGAAAAAAGCCACCTGTGCGGTTGATGCGGGTGGCTTTCCTCATCAGAAAGATGGAGCAATGGGACAGAGGGCAATACCGCCCTCCGCCCCATCTCTTTTTCCCCCTCTCCCTTACCCCACCGGATCATCAGCGTGGTCGGCGTTCCACAGGGCCACCAGGTCATCGGCCGACTTGCCGATGTTCTACCGGTTGGCGATGTGTACAAAAACTCAGTTGCTCCCTTCCCTATCCGCAAACCAGCGATAGTCAATGTTCGGGAAAAGCTTATCTCGTTCGTAAAGTTCTGCGACCAGGGCCGGGTCCGCCCGCCCGGCCTCGGCGAGTTCGGCCAAACGGTCGAAGCGCTCCAGGTGCTCGTTGAAGCGGACGATGGCGTACTCGCGGGCCTGGCCCGTGGTTACCAGGAAGGGCCAATCGCTGGATTGCATCAGCAAAAGCTCCCGCGCGGCCTGGTTGAGGACCTCGGCCAGATCGCCCTGGGCGTCGGGATGCTGGGCCACGAGTTTTTCCATGCGACGCTCAGCTTCGTGGATAGGCTCCCACATCCAGCGGGTCTCGTGATTGTCCCAGGTCCAGTGGCCTCCCCCCGTGCCCCAGGAGCCCTCCGGCAAGGCCAACACGTCCTCAGGCGGGTGCTGCTCGAGATAATCGCTGGCCGTGGTCAGCTCCACCGTCTCGCTTTGGCTCAGGATCCTCAGCACCTCCCGCATCCACTCGATGCCCTCGAACCACCAGTGGCCGAAGAGCTCGGTGTCGTAATTGGAGGCGATGAGGCCGAATCCGCCGTTCTCCTCGTGGTACCTGGACACCAGGTCGTCAACCAGCCAGGCGAAGTGGCGGGAGTGTTCCCCTACTTTGTACGCAGCCCAGTCAGGGTAATAGTAATCCTTCCGCCCCAGATCAACCCGCGGCCCGGTCACTCGCCAGTACCGTAGACCTGAAACGCCGTCTTTTTTGTGGAACTCCAGGTAGTCGTAGTCGCCTGGATACCCCCAGTCGGCCGACCAGACCTGCATCCCCGTGCGGTTGTTGCGCCCCATGACGGCCACGGGCGAGTACACGCCCTCGCCTCTGCCCTCGGCCACGTAGTAGGGCTGGTAGGTGGTCTTCTCTGTAGGCTCTACGTAGTCGGGCAGGGGCACCGCGATGCGCTTGGGCACGTCCCCGTAGCCCACGGCGTCGCCAGCGGCCTTGCCCACTGGCAGCCCGCCCTCAATGGTGTGGGTCTCGCTGAAGAAGCCCCCGATGTTCATCTCGGCCAGAAACTCCTCTATACCAGGCTTGTAGTAGCGCTTCCCGTCTGCTTTGGCGTAGAAGGCCGGACGATAGGCGCACTCCGGCAGCCAGATGGCCCGCGGCATCCGCCCGAAGAGCCGGCGATAGCTCTCCACGCCGGCCTTCAGTTGGCCGTAGATCGAGGAATCGCGGGAGAGCAGGGGAAGGTAGCCGTGGGTGGCGGCGGAGGTGATGATCTCCAGATAGCCCTCGTCCTGGAGCTTCTTGAAGGCGCCCACGATGTCCCTTCCGAAGCGATCTCTAAAGGTGTCCAGGATGTTTCCGTACCAGTCGCGGAAGAAAGTGGCCAGGTGCTCCAGGTGGGGCTCGTCGGCCTTCTGGAAGCGCTCGATGTCGTCCTGGGCAGCCTCGATGTTCTGCTCCAGATAGAGCTCGAAGTGGGCCAGCACCAGGGGATCGGCCAACTGCTCGGCCAAAACGGGGGTCAGGCCGATGGTCAACTTGATGGGGTAGCCGCCCTCCTTCAGGTCGTAGAGGGCGTTGAGGAGGGGAACGTAGGTCTCCGAGGCGGCCTCGTGCAGCCACTCCTCGCCGTGCGGCCAGCGCCCCGCCATGCGGCAATAGGGCAGATGGCTATGTAGCACAAAAGTGAAAGCTCCTTTTTTCATTGGGTTTCTCCTTTTGAAACAAGACTACAACGGATTTAGAATCAAACGGATTGGGAGCAAGAAAATCTGTTCCCTTCGACAAGCTCAGGACAAGCCTTTCTCAATCCGATGTTGTGTTGCGTTTAAGTATACATCAAAAGCAGACATTTATCAAGCCAATATGGAGTTCGTAGTAGCGGTAGTAGCGACTTTAGTCGCTTTAGCTCCATTGTTACGAAAAACGCCGGTGTCCAGTATGACTTTCGTCATGCCCCCCGAACTGACCAATGGCACTTTCGCAAACTGCCGTTTTCTGGTACAATAAGGGCACAACGAAGGGAGGAATACAAGTGGAATCTGAGAAGAAAAGTAAGCGTGCTCGCTGGATTATCTTAGCGGTGGTGGCGGTGGTGATTGTGGCCGCCGTTGTCTGGGTTGTCAATAATCGCCCCTTGGCACAACTCCGCCAAAGCCGCGCCCTGGCTGCCAATCCGGAGGCTGATCAGATCGTCACCACCTTCATCGGCGACCTCTCCGCCGGGGCGACGGCCAGCGGACGAGTGCTCCCCCAGCGGGAAGCTCACCTGGCGCTGGGGATTGCCGGCCAGGTGAAAGAGGTCTACGTCGAGGTCGGCGACGAGATGCAGGCCGGCGATGTCCTGATCCGCTTAGAGGCCGGCAGCCTGGAGCGGGCGGTCCGCTCGGCGAAGCAGAGCCTGGCGATCCAGGAGGCAAGCCTGGCGGAACTGCGACAGGGGGCGTCCGACGAGGAGATAACGGCCGCCGAAGCGTCGGTGACGCAGGCCGAGGCGGGCGTGCTGCAAGCAGAGGCCTCCGTGTCCCAGGCGAAGGCCAACCTGGCCGGACTGCGACGAGGAGCTTCCGAGGAAGAGATCGCGGCCGCCGAGGCGTCGCTCGACAGCGCCAAAGCGAGTCTGGCCAATGCCCAGGCCGGACTGGTCAGCGCTCGTAGCTCACTGACTAAGGCCAAGCTCTCTCGTGACACACTGGCCGACGCCGACGTGACCGCCGAGGCAAACCTCAAGAGCGCGCGGGCCGCGCTGAGCAGCGCGCAAGCACAGTTGACCGCGCTGCTGGAGGGCGCGGACGCCGAGACGATAGAGCAGGCTCTCTTGAATTGGGAACAGACCAAGAACAGCCTGTGGAACGCCCAGTTAGAACGAGATGCGATGAAAGGCCGACCAGGGACTCCCGGATACATGAAGGATCAAATGGACATCGCGGTAGCCAACGCCGAGATCGCTGTCCGCGTGGCCGAGATCAACTACTTGCAGGCCCAGGAGGGCGCGACGGATGAGGTCATCGCCGCAGCCAGGGCATCAGTGGCGGCGGCAGAGGCCCAGGTGACCAATGCCCAGGCGCAGTTGGACGACATTGACGACCAGATCGCCCAGTCCGAGGCAACGGTTGTCCAGGCCGAAGCGTCGGTGACGCAGGCTGAAGCGGGCGTGTTGCAGGCCGAGGCTGCCGTGACCCAGGCAGAGGCCAACCTGGCAACGCTGCTGGCGGGCGCATCGGAGGAAAAGATAGCCGCAGCCGAGGCACAGGTGGCGCAGGCCGAGGCGGGCGTGCTGCAAGCCGAGGCCGCCGTAGCCCAGGCGGAGGCCAATCTGGCGTCGTTGCTGGCAGGTGCGTCGGAGGAAAGGCTGTCCATTGCCGAGGCGCAGGTGGCGCAAGCGCGAATCTCTCTGGAAGAAGCCCGAGACAATCTGACCAAAGCCATGCTGGTGGCCCCCTTTGACGGCGTGGTGACGGAAGTGTACGTTGCCGTCGGCGAGTGGGCCACCGGCCTGGCAGTGGACCTGATGGACACGAGCAGCCTGGAAGTGGTGCTGGACGTGGACGAGATAGACATCGGCAGCCTGGCGGTGGGTCAACAGGCCGTCGTCACCCTGGAAACCTGGCCGGATGAAGAGCTGACCGGAGAATTGGTCTCCATCGCTCCCAAAGCTAAGAGCGGAGCCGAAATCGTGACCTACCAGGTGCGTCTGAGCCTGGACGCCGGTGAGTTACCCATTCGCTCTGGCATGACGGCCAACGCCGAATTGGTTACGGACAATCGAGAAGGTGTGGTCCTGGTGCCCAATCGAGCCATCACCGCCGACCGCCAGGCAGGCAAGTACTACGTCAACCTGGTTCAAGGCGATACAGTTGCCAGGACAGAGGTCACGATAGGCTTGCGCGACAACAAGTATACCGAGATCACCAGTGGTCTGGAGAAGGGCGATCAACTGGCCATTGGCGAGGTTAAGGAAGTGCTGGACTTTACACAGGGGCCACCAGAAGAAATAAGGAGACTACGCCCATGATCGAACTTGCCGATATTACCAAAGAGTACCACATGGGAACGCAAACGGTTCACGCCCTGCGCGGGGTGAGCCTGACTATCCAGGAAGGCGAGTTTGTGGCGGTTATGGGCCCGTCCGGCTCTGGAAAGAGTACGCTGATGAACATGATCGGCTGCCTGGATCAACCCACGGGCGGCACGTACAAGCTGGACGGCATAGACGTGAGCCAGATGAGCGACGACGACCTGGCCCGGATACGCAACAAGCGAATTGGGTTTGTGTTTCAGATCTACAACTTGTTGCCCCGCACGCAGGCCATCAAGCAGGTGGCGTTGCCGCTGATGTACGCCGGCTATGGCCGGCGGGAGCGGCGCCAACGGGCAGAGGAAGCCCTGCGCGCGGTAGGGCTGAGCGACCGCATGGACCACCGTCCCGATGAACTCTCCGGCGGGGAGCAGCAGCGAGTGGCCATCGCCCGCGCCCTGGCCGTCTCTCCCGACATCATCCTGGCCGACGAGCCGACCGGCAACCTGGACACCGCCTCAGGAGACGAGATTCTGGACATCTTTGACGATCTGAACGCCCGCGGCATCACCGTCATCTTCGTCACCCACGACCCTGAAGTGGCCCAACGCGCCAGGCGGACGGTGTATCTCAGAGATGGACTGATCGAGAGTGATAAAAACATTCAAAATCCAAAATCCAAAGTTCAAAATCCAAAATTTGAGCTTTGAGCTTTGAACTTTGAGCTTTGAGCTTTTTTGGGGGGAAACAATGAACCTGACAGAGAGTCTTTTGACTGCCGTTGACAGCTTGGTGACCAACAAAATGCGCGCAGTGCTGACCATGCTGGGTGTCATCATCGGCGTGGCCGCCGTGATCGCCCTGATCTCTATCGGTAACGGCGTCAGTGCTTCCATCGAAAGCGAGATTCAAGCCATCGGTTCAAACCTGATCACCGTAATGACGGATCAGGACAACAGTGGCGGCTATCAGGCCTTGAGCATGGGGGATGTGGAGATGCTGGCGGATCCGCTCTATGCTCCGGCGGTGAAGGAAGTGAGCGCCCAGATACAAGGCAATCAGCAAGTGCTCTACGGCCGCCGTGATACCCGTATCACCGTCGCCGGCGTCACCGCCAACTATTTGGATATCCGCAGCCTGACCCTGGAATTAGGGGATGGGCTGACGGAAAACGACCTGGACACCAAAGCCCGGGTAGCCGTCCTGGGAGCCAACGTCGCCGACGATCTGTTCTCCGACGAAGAATTCCCCATCGGCAAGGCTGTAAAAATCAGGGGGGTTCAGTATGAGGTGATTGGTGTGCTGGAGGCCAGGGGCGGGATGGGGTTCATAAGTGATGACGATCAGATCTTTATCCCCCTTACCACGGCGCAGAGCCGGCTCTATCCCACTCGCACCCGCAGCGGCGAGCGAGCAGTGCACGCCATCGTCGTCCAGGCGCAAAACGAAGAATTGATGGACGAAGCAACCGTACAGATCAAAGAAACGCTGCGCGAAAGCCACGACATCGCTTACCAGGCCGACGATGATTTCACCATCCTCAGCCAGAGCGATATTCTGGCTGCGTTCGACGTCATCATGGGCACCATCACCATATTCCTGGGAGCTATCGCCGGCATCTCGCTGGTGGTGGGCGGGATCGGCATCATGAACATCATGCTGGTCAGCGTCACCGAGCGGACGCGGGAGATCGGCATCCGCAAAGCCGTGGGCGCGCTCAAGCGGGATATTCTGGCCCAGTTCTTGATCGAGTCGTTGGTGATGAGCCTGATAGGCGGCGTGCTGGGGATCGCCATAGGGGTGGCTACTTCTACCCTGATCGGCAATCTGTCCGCCGACCTGACCCCCGTGGTGGACCCCGGCACGGTGCTGATGGCCTCCGGCTTTGCCGGCGCCGTCGGGCTGATCTTCGGTATCTACCCCGCCTGGCGAGCGGCCAGCCTGCGGCCCATTGAGGCGCTGCGGTACGAGTAAGGTGGTAGATTCAGTAGATCTCAGTCGCTCGCGGCGGATTGCCAAATCCGCCGCGAGGCCGCTGGATCTGGCGATCCAGCGGGAGCAAATTGCGATGTGCTGAGACTGTGAAGTTGGTGAAAGAGGCCAGTATCAACTTAAAGGCTCAAAGGCCCGTCCTCGGGCCGCCCCGGGGACGGGGCTCAGAGCGCAGGAGAGAAAATCACAGACAATGAAATCACTGCGACGTATGGTACGCTTTGTCAAACCTTACAGAAGGAAGGCCATCCTGTCAATGCTGCTGTTGATGGGCGTGGTGGTGGCGGACTTGCTGATCCCACGGCTGACCCAACGGGTCATTGATCAAGGCATCGCCAGGCAAGACGTGGGAATGATCCTAACTACCTCCCTGCTGATGCTGGGGGCCGCGCTCCTCAGTGCGTTGTTTGCCATCGGCAACACGCTGCTGTCGGTGCGGGTGGCGCAGAGCGCGGGCGCGGACTTGCGCAGCGCGATCGTCCGCAAGGTGCAGACGTTCTCCTTTGGCAACCTGGACCGTATCCAGACGGGCCAACTGCTGGTGCGCGCGACCAGCGACGTGAGCCAGGTGCAGATGATCGTGCAGATGTCTCTTCGCCTGCTGACCCGCGCGCCGCTGTGGATGATGGGCAGCGCGGTCATGTTGATCAATACCAGCACGCGGTTGGCGCTGCTGATGCTGGCGCTGATGCCGGTGATCCTGGGTATCATTTGGTTCTTCCTCACCACGGCGCGCCCGCTCTTCTTGTCGGTGCAGGCAAAGCTGGACAAATTGAACCAGGTCTTGCAGGAGAACCTGGCGGGCGTGCGGGTGGTCAAGGCCTTCGTGCGCGTCGAGCACGAAAACGCCCGCTTCGACCAGGCCAACATCGGTCTGACAGATGATAATATCAAAGTGATGCAACTCATAGCTGTGCTAATTCCCACCATGCTGGTCCTCGTCAACCTGGCGGTCGTGGGCGTCGTCTGGTTTGGGGGAAAGCTGGCCATCGCCGGCGATTTCACCGTGGGCGAGATCGTGGCCTCGATCAATTACATGTCCTACTCGCTCTTCCCGATGATGATGCTGGGCGGCATGATCGGGCCACTCTCCGCCGCCGATGCCTCCGCCGCGCGCATCTGGGAGGTGTTGGACAGCACCCCCGACGTGCAAAACCGCCCGCAAGCGCGGGCCTTGCCCGACGTAACCGGGCGCGTCGCTTTTGAAAACGTCTACTTCAGCTACAACAGTAGTAACGACTTCAGTCGTTTCGACGGCACAAGAGCGACTAAAATCGCTACTACGTCTGACGAGCCGGTGCTGAACGGCATCAACCTGGTGGCCGAACCAGGGCAGACGGTGGCCATCCTGGGCGCGACCGGTTCGGGCAAATCCAGCCTCATCCACCTGATCCCCCGCTTCTATGACGTGGAGGCCGGGCGGGTGACGCTGGACGGCGTGGATGTGCGCGACATCCCGCTGGACGCGTTACGCGCCCAAATAGGCATCACGCTTCAAGAGACAGTGCTGTTCAGCGGAACCGTCCGCGATAACATCCGCTACGGTCGCCCCGGCGCGACGGACGAAGAAGTCATCGCCGCAGCCAAAGCTGCCCAGGCCCACGACTTCATCACCACTTTCCCAGACGGCTACGATATGCTGGTCGGGCAGCGGGGGGTGAACCTGTCGGGCGGGCAGAAGCAGCGGATCGCCATCGCCCGCGCCCTGCTGGTGCAGCCCAAAGTCCTCATCCTGGACGACAGCACCAGCGCGGTGGATGTGGAGACGGAGGCCAAAATCGAAGCGGAGTTGGAGCAGTTGATGGCTGGTTGCACTACCTTCGTCATCGCCCAGCGCATCAGCACCGTGCTCAACGCCGACAAGATCGTGGTGCTGGACCAGGGGCAGATCGCCGCCGAAGGCACGCACGCCGAACTGATGGCCTCCAGTCCCATCTATCGGGAGATTTACGAATCGCAGCTGGGGGAGGCTCGAAATGGCTAGACGACAGGCCACCGGCCTGCCCGGCCCTGGTGGAAGGCACAGAGGCGCGAAAATCGAAAAAGCCCGCGATGTGCGCGGCACGCTGCGGCGACTGCTCGCCAACTTGCGGCCCTACAAGTGGGTGCTGGGGGGCGTGCTCGTCCTGGTGGTGGTGAACACGCTCCTGGATTTACTCGTGCCTTTCCTGATGGGCCTCTCCATTGACAAGTTCATCGCTACTGGCGATTTGGCGGGACTGCTGCGCATCGTCTTGCTGATGCTGGGTGCGTACGCAGGCGCGTGGCTGGCGAAGATCGGACAGGGCGTGGTCATGGCGCGGGTCTCCCAACAAGCGATGCGCAGCCTGCGCCGTGATCTATTTGAGCACCTGCAGACCCTCTCGCTCAGCTTCTTCGACCGGCATCCGCACGGCGAGTTGATGAGCCGCCTGACCAACGACCTGGACGCCATCAGCCGCGTGCTGGCGCAGAACGTGACGGATCTGTTCGGCGGATTGCTCTCGCTGGCTGGCGTCCTGGTGATGATGTTTGCTATCAACTTCTGGCTGGCGCTAGGCTCGATGATCGTCTTCCCGCTGATGATGGGGTTGGTGGGCTTCGTGGGGAAGCGCACTCGCAGGGGCTTCCGCGAGTACCAGATGCGGATCGGGCGGTTGAACGGGCAATTGGAGGAGATGTTCAGCGGGCAGCGAGTCATCATGGCCTTTGGGCAAGAGGCCAGCACGCTGGCGGATTTTGACGCGGCTAACGAGATGGTGCGCCAGGTCGGCATCCAGGCTCAGACTTACGCGATGCTGGTCCCGCCGCTGATGGGCATTCTGAGCAACGCCAACATCGCCGTGGTCGCCGGGCTGGGCGGCTGGATGGTGCTCCAGGGCTGGGCTACGGTCGGCACTATTGCCGTCTTCTACAACTATTCGCGCAAGTTCGCCGCGCCGCTGCGCCATCTGGGCAACCTCTACAACCAGATCCAGTCCGCACTGGCTGGAGCCGAGCGGGTCTTCGAAGTGATTGACGAGCAGCCGGAACTCACCGACGCGCCTGACGCCGTCGCACTCGACGACGTCGCTGGTGAGGTGGCCTTCGACCACGTGGACTTCAGCTACGTGCCCGGCGTGCCCGTCATCAGGGATATGAGCCTAACCGCCAGGCCAGGGCAGACGATTGCCCTGGTCGGCCCGACGGGCGCGGGCAAGACGACGATGGTCAACCTGCTCACACGCTTCTACGACATCCAGGGCGGCGCTATCGCCATTGATGGACGGGACATCCGCCAGGTGCAGAAGGATTCCCTGCGCCGCCAACTGGGCATCGTGCTGCAAGACACCTTTCTGTTCTCCGAGACGGTGATGGAGAACATCCGCTACGGCCGACTCGATGCCACCGACGAGGAATGTGTCGCCGCTGCCAAACTGGCCAACGCCGACCAGTTCATCCGCCGCCTGCCCCAGGGATACGACACCGAGCTTTCGGAGCGCGGCAGCAATCTGAGCCAGGGCCAGCGGCAGTTGCTCGCCATCGCCCGCGCAGTCTTGGCCGATCCAGGCGTCCTCATCTTGGATGAGGCCACCAGCAGCGTTGACACTCGCACCGAGGTCAACATCCAGAAAGCCTTGCTCCAGTTGATGGAAGGCCGCACCAGCTTCGTCATTGCCCATCGGCTCAGCACCATCCGTAATGCCGATAAGATTCTCGTCATCAACGACGGGCGTATCATCGAGCGCGGCACGCACGACGAGCTGCTGGCGCAAGGCGGGTTCTATCACAATTTGTACATGAGCCAGTTCAAGGGCAAGGCTGCGTAAGGGCGCGAAAATGGAACAACCACTGGCTATGCGTGAGGCGCTGCGCATCTTTCGCCTAGCGCTGATCATCAAGATAGCTTTCTTCGGCCTGGGCTTGCTGGTGGCATTGGGCTTGGGAACCCCAGCCCAATTGGCGGTCTTGCTGCGCGCGGCCCCCACGCTGCTGCTGGCCCTGCTGATGCTGCCTCCCTGGCTGGAGCGGGCTCTGGGCCGGCGATTCCTGGCCTTGGGCTTGGCCCTGGACGTGCTCTTCGAGAGCCTGCTATCGGCCCCCTTCTTTTTCGAGCAGCGGTTCTTCTGGCTCCAGGACTTGGACCTGTCGGAGCCGATGATTCGGCACCTGACGGAAGCCCCGCTGACGGAGCCTTTCTTCTTCCTGCTCATCCCCCTGGTATTGGTGGCCTGGGGCTACGGCCGGCGGGGCGCTGTGTGGGGGAGCACCTGGGCCGCGATTCTGCACCTGGGCACTGGCTGTTGGGCCTTGCAGCAGGACATCCTCGCCCGCCCCTTTTTCACGGGCGCGCTGATGCGCATCGCCCTGCTGTACCTGGTACCCCTCCTCGTCAGCATCCTGGCCCAGCGGGAGCGGAAGCAGCACGCCGAACTGGAGGCCGCCCACCAACGCCTGCGCCGCCACGCCGCCACCGTCGAGCAGTTGGCCGTCAGCCGCGAGCGAAACCGCCTGGCGCGTGAGTTACACGACACGCTGGCCCACACGCTGGCCGCGCTTTCGGTGCAACTGGAAGCGCTGCGCACCCTGGTGGTCCACGAGCCTACGGCGGTCCAAGACGCCCTGAACGATGTCACGACCCTGGCCCGAAATGGGCTGGAGGAGTCGCGGCAAGCCATTCAAGCCCTGCGCACCGATCCGCTGAAGACACTGGGCCTGGTCGGCGCGCTGCGGGGCATGCTCCAGAATTTCCAGGCCCGAACCGGCGTGCAGGCCGACCTGAGCGTAGCTGGCCAGGAGCCCGACATGACGGATGAAGAAGCTCAGGCCCTGTTTCGCATCGCGGACGAGGCCCTGACCAACGTGGAGCGTCACGCCGCCGCCCAACAGGTGGCCGTGCGTCTGGCCTTCGGCAACGACCGCATTGACCTGGTGATCCGGGACGACGGCGTAGGCTTCGATCCCGCCGCCGTGGACCCCGATCACTACGGCCTGACCGGAATACAAGAGCGAGCGGCGATGATCGGGGCGACGCTGGAGGTGAACAGCCGCCCTGGCCGCGGGACAAGGGTTCGGTGTTCGTTGGAGAGGTGAGGTGCAATGAGTTCGATCCAGGTTCTACTGGTAGATGACCAGGAGATCGTCCGCCAGGGGCTGACCACGATTCTCAAGTACGCGCCGGGGATCGAGGTGGTGGGTCAGGCTGGCGATGGGAAAGAGGCGATGGCCCTGGCCCGCGCCCTCCGGCCCGACGTGGTGCTCATGGACCTGAAGATGCCCCGGCTGGGAGGTATCCCGGCCACGCGCCGCATCTGCGCGGAATTGCCCGATACCCAGGTGATCATCCTCACTACCTATGACACCGACGCCCTGGTCTTCGAGGGGATCAAAGCTGGGGCCAGGGGTTACCTGCTGAAGGATGCTACCAGCGAGATACTGGTAGAGGCTATCCGGGGCGTGGTGCGGGGAGAATCGTGGATTGACCACAGCGTGGCGCGCAAAGTGCTGAACGAGTTCCAGCGATTGGCGGCTCAGTCGCCGGCCCGTCCTGCCGCCCGGCCCGCGCTGGCTTCGCAGGACGAGCCTATCATTGAGCCTCTCACCCCCCGCGAGGAGGAGGTGCTCAACCTGCTGGTGGAGGGGTTGTCGAACAAGGAGATCGGCGCCCGCCTGCACCTGACCGAGGGCACGATCAAGAACTACGTCAGCAACATCATCGCCAAGCTCCAGGCCAACGATCGCACGCACGCTGTGGTCACTGCTCTGCGGCACGGTCTGGTGGATCTCAGACCGGAATCGTCAGGCTCTCCAGGTCGCGGGGGTAGTAGGTGATCAACTCCAGGCCGTCCTCGGTGATGACCACCGTGTCGGAGTGGCGGAAGCCGCCCAACCCAGCCACGTAGAGACCCGGCTCGACGGTGAGGACCATGCCCGGTTGCAGCACCGTGTGATCGCCGCTGTCGAGAAACGGCCCCTCGTGATAGCGCAGCCCAATGCCGTGGCCGGTGTGGTGCTTCCAGTAGGGCATCAGGTCATGCACTTCGTAATAGCGCCGCACTGCTTCATCCACCTCGCTGCACTTGACCCCCGGCTTCAATGCCTCGAAGGCGACCTCCTGGACAGCCTTCATGCGCTCGAAAAAACGCCGCTGCTCATCGTCGGGCGGGCCGATGATCATGGTGCGTTCCAGCTCTGAGTGGTAGCCCCACATCGCTGCCCCCGCGCCAGTGACCAGCACGTCGCCGGCCATGAAGGTGACGTTCATGGCCAGGGCGTGGGGAATGGCCGCGTGTCGCCCGATCTGGCCACGGTAGCCCGCCCTTGCCCCCTGGGAGAACATGCTCCGCGCCCGATAGAGTGGCCCCAGCGTGTCCACCAGCGCCAGCGTCGCCTCCTGACTGGCCCGCAGGCTCACCTCCGTCTCCGTCGCGCCAACCCGCGTGTACCGCTGCAGCAGCCGATGGGCCAGGTGGCCCCATTTTGCGCTCTCGCGGATTAGGGCCAGCTCGGCGGGGCTTTTGATCGCCATCTGCGCTTCCACAAAGCTGCTGATGCGGACCACTTCCGCGCCGGTTAGTTCAGACAGGTTTGGCCCCTGGTAGCCCAGGATCCAGGGGTAGCCGTCGGTGTCGGCGCCGATGCGGCCAGCGATCCCCATGTCCTCCAGCACGCCCTTGAGAATGACCATCGGGTGCGGATGGTCGGGATACTCAGGGTAGTGATCCACGCGATCCACCACCGCCTCGGCCTGGGCGTGTTCCAGCTCCAGGCGCGGCACAAAGAGCGCTCGCTCGCCCTGCGCGTTGATGGCCAGCGCCATGGGGCGTTCGGTGGGGATGAAGGCAAAGTCGGTGAAATAGGTTACGTAGTAGTTGTCGAACAGGACAGCACCCGACAAGCCCTCGGTACTGAGATACTCAACCAGCTCTTGTGCACGCGCCTCGAATTCCGCTTTGAGAATTTGGATAGATGGGTACATTGTTTCCTCCATTAGAAGTCTTTTATCAACTGGCACGCCAGCGCGTCAATCTCCGCGTCGGTACTTTGGATCGCGAAGCAAGCGAAAAACCACGAAAAGCACGAAACCCTTTCGCGTCTTTCGCCTCTTTTCGTGTCATTCGTGGTCCAAACCTTCCACTACCCCAATCTCCTCCTCCGTCAACCCATACAACTCATACACCAGCGCGTCAATCTGCGCGTCGGTGCTTTGGATCACGAAGTAGGCGAAAGACCACGAAAAGCACGAAACCCTTTCGCGCCTTTCGCCGCTTTCGTGTCATTCGTGGTCCAAACGTCCTCCGTCTTTCCGTGTTTCCGTGATTCACCTCAATTGTATCACATTGGCGGGCGTTTTGCAAGCTATGGTTGACTTTCAGCCATAAGGTGGTAAAATAAGGGCGAAGGCAATGGAGTTGGAAAGGGGGATTTGAATGTCCAAAGGTAAATTAGTGCTCATTGATGGCCACGCTTTGGCCTACCGTGGTTACTATGCTCTGCCGCAGAGTTTAACTACCTCCCAAGGCGAGCTGACCAACGCAGTGTTCGGCTTCACCTCCATGCTCCTCAACGTGCTGCGCGACGAGAAGCCCGACTACATCGCCGTGGCTTTCGACGTGGGCAAGACCTTCCGCCACGAGAAGTACAAGGAGTATAAGGCCCACCGCATCGAGATGCCCGACGAACTGCGCACCCAGATGGCCCGCATTCAAGAGATCGTCCAGGCCCTGGGCATCCCCATCATCGAGGCGGAGGGCTACGAGGCGGACGACGTACTGGGCACCCTGGCTCAGAAGGCGGAAAAAGAGGGGGTGGAGATCCTGATCGTCACCGGCGACACCGACACCTTCCAACTCATTGACGATCACACGCGGGTGCTGACCTCCCGCCGCTCGTTCTCCGATACTGTGGTGTACGACCAGACGGGCATTGAGAACCGCTACGGCCTCCAGCCCCACCAGCTTATTGACTACAAAGCTCTCGTTGGAGATAAGTCTGACAACATCCCCGGTGTGCGAGGCATCGGCAAGAAAACAGCGACCAAACTCCTGCAGCGGTACGGCAGCGTGGAGGAAATCTACGCCCACCTCGACGAGGTGGAGAGCTCCCGCTTCCGCAATGCCCTGGAGAAAGGCCGCGAGAGCGCGTTCCTCAGCAAGTTTCTGGTGACCATCGTCACCGACCTGTCCGTCGAACTGGATTTGGAGGCCTGCCGGACCACCGAGTTCGATCGGGACAGAGTGAAAGAACTCTTCAGAGAACTGGAGTTCCGAACCCTGCTGAATCGGCTGCCTTCTGAGCCAGGGGCCGAGAGGGCTCGCCAGGTATCCCCTCACCAACTTTCCATGTTCCAAGAAGCTGAGGAGGTCGAAGAAGAGAAAGCAGCTCCCACCAGCTATCAAATCGTGGGGGATGAGGAGGCCCTGGAGGAGTTGGTGGCCCGGCTGTCAAAAGCGGCGGCCATCACCCTGGACGTGGAGACCACCAGCACCGATGCGATGGTGGCTGATCTGGTAGGCATCGCCCTGACCGATAGGGAGGGGGAGGGATACTATGTACCCGTGGGACACGGGCCAGGAGCAGGAGAGCAACTCCCCCTCGATCACGTGTTGGAAAAGCTTGGGCCAGTGCTGGAAGACGAGGCCATCGCTAAGTACACCCACAACGGCAAATACGATCTCACGGTTCTGATTCGCCACGGCGCGCAGGTCAAGGGCCTCTCCTTCGACACCATGATCGCCGAGTGGCTGGTTGACCCGGCCAGCCGTAACCTGGGGCTTAAGAACCTGGCCTGGGCGCGGCTGGGGGTGGAGATGCAGCCCATCGCGGATCTCATTGGCAGCGGCAAGAAGCAGATCACCATGGCCCAGGTACCCATCGCCCAGGCGGCCAGCTATGCCGCCGCTGACGTGGACATGACCCATCGCCTGGTGAAGGTGCTTGAGCCCGAGCTGAGGGAGAGGGAGCTGTGGCCTCTCTTCACCGAAGTGGAGATGCCGCTGGTTCCCGTGCTGGTCGAGATGGAGATGAAGGGGGTGAAACTGGACGTGGAGTACCTGGGGGAAATGTCCCGCCAGCTCCATGGGCAACTGAGCGCCCTGGAGCGAGAGATCCAGGAGACGGTGGGCTATGCCTTCAACGTCAACTCCACCCAGCAGCTCAGCGACGCCCTGTTCGTCAGACTGGGGCTATCGGTTAAGGGCGTGCAGAAGACCAAGTCCGGCCATTATTCCACCGCCGCCAGCGTGTTGGAGAAACTCAAGGGCCAGCATGCGGTCATAGAACTCATCCTGGAGCAGCGGGAGCTGGCCAAGCTCAAATCCACCTACGTGGACGCTCTGCCGCAGTTGGTGAACGAGCGCACAGGGAGAGTGCACACCTCTTACAATCAAACGGGGACGGTGACCGGGCGCATCAGCTCCAGTTCTCCCAACTTGCAGAACATCCCCATTCGCACCGAGGTGGGGCGGCAGGTGCGCCGTGCCTTCGTGGCCGAGGAGGATTCGGTGCTCCTGGCCGCTGACTACTCCCAGGTGGAGTTGAGGATACTAGCCCACATCAGCCAGGACGAGGGGCTGCTTGCTGCTTTCAGGCGAGGGGAGGACATTCACGCCAGCACTGCGGCCGCCATCTTCGAAGTGCCCCTTGATCAGGTCACGCGCGAGATGCGCCGCGTGGCCAAGATGATCAATTTTGGCCTATCCTACGGGATGAGCGGCTACGGCCTGGCCCAGCGCACGGGCCTCTCCCAAGAGGAGGCCAACCGCTTCGTCGAGAGCTACTTCGCCAACTATCCTAAGGTCAAGGTCTACATGGAGGAAACCAAGCGAGAGGCGGCCCGGCAGGGCTACGTTGAGACCCTGCTGCATCGGCGGCGTTACTTCCCGGAGCTTCAAAGACCCAAGGTTCCCGGCGCCTTGAGGCGTGCTGCCGAGCGAGAAGCCATCAACATGCCCATCCAGGGCAGCTCGGCCGACATCATCAAAATCGCCACGATCCGGCTGCACGCGGCCCTGAAGGAACGGGGCTTGAAGAGCGGCATGACCCTACAGGTTCACGACGAGCTGGTTCTTGAAGTGCCCGAGGGCGAACTGGACGTGGTTGCCCCTCTGGTCAAGTCCATCATGGAAGGGGCCTTCCAACTGGACGCGCCGCTGAAGGTGGACATGAAGGTGGGTAGGAACTGGCTGGAGATGAAGTGAGTGGAATTTGCTAAACGTCAAGGATAGTGGTAAAATCCTCCGATGAGGTCACGGTCGAGGGAGTCCGCTGTGCACACAAGCCCTTGGCTTTTTTCACGCAAGGGAGACACCATGTCATACAATGAGCCGTTCAAGGCTGCGCTGCCCTGCGGTGTGCGCGACCTTTTTCTGGAAAATGCAGCTAAGCTCGCCAAGCTTATGGCAATCTGGCGTCAACTGTTCGAGAGCTGGGCCTATACGGAGATCATCCCCCCCACCTACGAACACTACGAGGTCTTGATGGCCGGCAGCGATGCCGACTTCGAGAGAAGGATATTCCGCGTGCTGGACCGCGAGGGCAACATCCTGGCCTTGCGCCCCGACATCACCACCCAGGTGGCCCGTATCGTGGGGACGAAGTTGCGCGACTTGCCCCTGCCCCTCCGCTTCTATTATCTTGCCAACGTTTTCCGCTTTGAGGAGCCCCAGGCGGGCCGCCAGCGGGAGTTCTATCAGGCGGGGCTGGAGCTCATCGGCGCCCCCGGCCCCGAAGCCGACGCCGAGATGGTCTCTGTATTGATTGAAGCCCTGCAGCGGGTGGGCCTCCAGGGCTTTCAGATCAACCTGGGCCAGATGGCCTTCTTCAGGGCCATCGTGGCCGAGTTGGATCTTTCGCCGTCTCAGGTAGAGGCGCTAAAGGGAGCCATTGATCGCAAGGATGAGGCGGGCTTGAGGAAATCGCTGATGGAATGGGAGATAGACGATGGCCACGCAGCGGCCTTGAGTGAATTGCCTCAGCTCTGTGGCAGCGAGGAGGCATTGGAGCGAGCGGCCAACCTCGCCCCCAACTTCGGCGCGCGCCAGGCCATAGAGAACCTGAAACAAGTTTACGATCTGCTATTGGCCCAGGGCCTGGCCGAGCACCTGGTCATTGATCTGGGTGAGGCGCGGGGCATGGACTATTATACAGGTATCACCATCGAAGGCTTCAGTCCCGGCCTGGGCTTCTCCATCTGCAACGGGGGGCGCTACGACGAGCTCATCGGCCGCTATGGCCGCCCCCTGCCGGCGGTGGGCTTCGGTCTGGGAGTGGAACGGGTGCTGCTGGCTCTGGAGGAACAAGGCGAGCAAGAAGTAAGCCTGGCTCCCCACCTCCTGGTGGCTGCTGAGGCGGCCTCAATGGGTAGAGCCGCCCTGCAGCACTTGCGCCGCCAAGGAATGAAGGTAGAAATGGACGTGATGGCTAGAGACGAAGTTGGCTTGCTAGAGTATGCACGAGTGCGCGGTATCCCTTGGGTCATCGTTGCCGGGGATGAGGAGAGGGCTTTGGTTGCCAAAACGGGTAGCCAGCGTTGGGTGAGGTGGGACAACCTGGAGGAGATGTTAGCACAATGACGGAAACCTTGAGAATAGCTTTGCCAAAAGGGCGTCTCCTCCAACCATGCCTTGAGCTCTTCCAGGACCTGGGCTGCGCCGGACTCATGGGGATTCTCTCCACTCGCCGACTCCTCTGGGAGGAATCAGAGCATGGTCTCAGCTTCATGGTGATCAGGCCCGCAGACGTGCCCATCTACGTGGAGCACGGGGCGGCCGACCTGGGGATCGTTGGCCGCGACGTGTTACGCGAGGAGCGGCGAGATGTCTATGAACCGATGGGCCTGGGCTTCGGCCGCTGCCGGCTGGTGGTGGCTGGCCCGCCGGAGATCCGGGATGAGAACCTGCACCTGCGTCACAGGCTGCGGGTGGCCAGCAAATATCCCCACCTGACCCGCCAGCACTTCCTGAAACAAGGCATCTCGGCCGAGGTGGTCAGTCTCTCCGGCTCAGTGGAATTGGCCCCCCTGGTGGGCCTGGCCGACCTCGTCGTTGATTTAGTTCAGACTGGGCTTACCATGCGCGAGAACAACCTGGTCGAGATTGACGAGATCATGTCCTCTGAAGCCTGCCTGATCGTGAATCGCGCCAGCCACAAGCTCAGGCTGAGGGAGATCAATCACCTGATGAAGCGGATCGCGGATGTGACAGAGAAGTTCAAGGTTCAAAGTTTGGGGGAAGGGAGCTAGATGGCTGACTTCAACGTTG
Source organism: Anaerolineae bacterium (assembly GCA_034431315.1). Lineage (GTDB taxonomy): Bacteria > Chloroflexota > Anaerolineae > VGOG01 > VGOG01 > JAUWOY01. The sequence continues at coordinate 8,511 of DAOUDK010000009.1, read as the reverse complement.
AGGGTTTACTCCGCTCTGACATCTACGAGATGGAGGAGTATACGCCCATCAAGCCTTTTGAGGTGCTGAGCGCTCGTTTGGGCTTGCCGCCGGAGCGCATCATCAAGCTGGACGGCAACGAGAACCCCTACGGCCCCTCGCCGCGGGCCATTGCCGCCCTGGCTGATTACCGTCGCTATCACATCTATCCTGACCCTGAGCACGCCCTCTTGCGGGAGGCCGTCCAGGACTACCTCGGCATAGATAAGGCCCACATCATGTTCGGCAACGGCTCCGATGAGCTAATTGACCTGCTCATGCGTCTCTTCTTGGGGTCAGGGGATGCCATCATCAACTGCCCGCCCACCTTCGGCATGTACTCCTTCGACGCTGCCATCTGCGGATCGGAGGTGGTGCGGGTTCCCCGTCGAGCCGATTTCTCACTCGATGTGGAGGGGATACTTCAAACTTCAAAGCTCAAAGCTCAAAGCTCAAAGTTCAAATTGACCAAGAAGTTGTTGTTCGTAAACTCCCCCAACAATCCCGACGGCAGCCTGACCTCCCGGCAGGATCTCCTGCAATTGCTAGAGCTCCCCCTGGTGGTGATCGTTGATGAGGCCTACGCGGAGTTCAGCGGCACCAGCGTGGTTGATCTGGTGCCCCAGCGTCCCAACCTCATCGTGCTCAGGACCTTCAGCAAGTGGGCGGGGCTGGCTGGTTTGCGAATCGGATACGGCGTCTTTCCGCTGGGCATCATCCGACACCTCTGGAAGATCAAGCAGCCCTACAACGTCAACGTGGCCGCTCAAGCCGCAGCCCTGGCCTCGTTGGAGGACCTGGAGTACCTGCGGACCAATGTGCAGCGGATCGTGGCTGAACGGGAGAGGCTCTATGCTGAGTTGGGGAAGCTCGACTTCCTGCATCCCTATCCCAGTCAGAGCAATTTCATCCTCTGCCGAGTACTGGGGCGGGACGCTCGCCAGCTTAAGCTGTCCCTGGAGAGGGAGGGGATTCTCATACGCTATTTCGACAAGCCCGGAGTCAAGGATTGCATCCGAATCAGCGTCGGCAAACCTGAGCAGACAGAGGTTCTGCTCCAAAAGTTGCGCGAGGTGGTGTAAGTGACAAATCTCCAATCTCCAATCTCAAATACCGAATATCCAGTCGAGGAAAACCGCACGGCGAGGATTCATCGCCAAACGAAGGAGACCCAGATGGAGGTGATCCTCAGCCTGGATGGAAGGGGTGAATATGAGATCGAGACGGGGGTACCTTTCTTCGATCACATGCTCTCGCATCTGGCCCTCCACGGCCTGTTTGACCTGACGGTGCGCGCCCAGGGGGACCTGGAGGTGGACGAGCATCACACGGTGGAGGACGTGGCCATCTGCCTGGGGAAGGCCCTCGACGAAGCCCTGGGGAAGCGAGAGGGCATCGTGCGCATGGCCCACAGTTGCGTGCCCATGGACGAAGCCCTGGCTTTTGTGGCCCTGGATCTGGGGGGACGGGCCTACGCGGTGGTGGAAACCGATTTTGCCACCCCTCGCATCGGGGGTTTGGCCACCAGCCTCATCCCGCACTTTCTGGAGACCCTGGCCTATCACGCCCGCATGAACCTCCACGCCCGCGTCGTCTACGGCCGCGATGACCATCACCAGGCCGAGGCTCTCTTCAAGGCGTTGGGCCGTGCGCTGGAAGCGGCGACCAGGATTGAACCTCGCCGCGCCGATGTGCCCTCCACCAAAGGAGTCTTGTAGATGATCGCCATTATTGACTACGGAATGGGGAACCTGCGCAGCGTCCAGAGGGCTTTTGAGTACGTGGGAGCAGAGGCGATAGTCACCGCCCATCGGGAGACTATCGAGTCGGCATCGGCGGTGGTGCTGCCCGGCGTGGGGGCCTTCGGCAAAGCGATGTCCAATCTGGAGCAAGCAGGGCTGACCGATGTCATCCGCCAGGTCATAGCCCAGGGGTGTCCCTTCCTGGGCATCTGCCTGGGCTTGCAGCTTCTTTTCGAGGAGAGCGATGAGATGGGCCAGCACGGGGGCCTGAGCGTCTTCGGCGGCCAAGTCAAGCGCTTCGAGGTTGGCCTCAAGGTGCCCCAAATCGGCTGGAATCAGATTCACATCCAGCAAGCCAGCCCTCTCCTGGACGGTGTAGCCGATGGCAGCTACGCCTACTTCGTCCATTCCTACTACGTCGCTCCCGCTAATCCCGAAATCGTCCTGGCTACCACCGACTATGAAATTGACTACGCCTCCATCATCGGCCAGGACAACGTCTTTGGCATCCAGTTCCACCCTGAGAAGAGCCAGGCGGTGGGGCTGAGGATTCTGCGCAACTTCACGGCGTTGATTGAGCGTGGGGAGCAGCTATGATCGTCTTTCCTGCTATTGATTTACGTCAAGGGAGATGTGTTCGCCTGCGGCAAGGTCGCCTCGAAGCGGAAACCGTCTTCTCCGATGATCCCGTAGCCATGGCCGAGCACTGGGCATCAGAGGGCGCCGAGTGGCTCCACGTGGTTAACCTTGATGGCGCCTTCGGCCAGGCTTCATCGAATCTGCAGGTGGTGGAGGAGATGATAAGTTCAAAGCTCAAAGTTCAAATCCAGTTTGGTGGTGGCCTGCGCACGATGGCCGACATCGAGGAAGCGTTGGGGCTGGGCCTGACGCGGGTCATTTTGGGGACGCTAGCAGTGGACAAGCCGAGCCTGGTGGCCGAGGCAGTCAAGCGCTTTGGAGCAGAGAGAATCGTGGTAGGAATTGATGCTCGAAAGGGAAACGTGGCTACCCACGGCTGGCAGGAGGTCTCATCGGTGGTTGCCACTGAGCTGGCTTTTCGAGTAAAGGAACTGGGCGTGGAGCGCGTCGTTTACACCGACATCGCTCGCGATGGGATGCTCAGCGGAGTCAACATCGAAGCCACCAGAGAGTTGGCTCAGCGCACGGGGCTACGTGTCATCGCCTCAGGAGGTGTTTCGTCATTGGATGACGTGCGTCGTCTCAAGGAAATCGAGGAGAGCGGTGTTGAGGGTGTCATCATCGGCCAGGCGCTGTACAGTGGTGCGCTGGAATTGCGGGAAGCGATAGAGATAGCGAGCAAATCAAGGGGGCTGAGTCAAGATGCTAGCTAAGAGGATCATTCCCTGTTTAGATGTCAAAGATGGGCGAGTGGTCAAGGGGATCAATTTCGTCAACCTGCGGGATGCGGGCGACCCGGTGGAGCAGGCCCAGGTCTACGATGCCGAACGAGCCGACGAGCTGATCTTCTTGGACATCATGGCCTCCCCTGAGCGGCGCGATATTACCATTGAGATGGTGCGCCGCGTAGCTGATACCGTCTTCATTCCCTTCACCGTGGGCGGGGGCATCCGCACCATTGAGGACATCAGGGCCATTCTGGTGGCCGGTGCCGACAAAATCTCCATAAACACCGCCGCCGTCAAGAATCCCCCGTTGATCACGGAAGGGGCGAACCACTTCGGCAGCCAGTGCATCGTGGTGGCCATTGATGCCAAGCGAGTGGCGAACCTCAAAGTTCAAAGCTCAAAGCTCAAAGCTCAAAAGTGGGAAGTCTACATCCACGGTGGGCGCACGCCAACGGGACTTGATGCTGTGGAATGGGCCAGGGAGGTGGATGAGCGAGGGGCGGGGGAGATCCTGCTCACCAGCATGGACTGCGACGGCACTCAGGAAGGCTACGATGTCGAGTTGACCCGAGCCATCGCCGAGGCTGTGTCCATCCCCGTCATCGCCTCAGGTGGAGCAGGTAAACTGGAGCACTTCTACGAGGCTCTTACCGTCGGCAAGGCCGACGCCGCTCTGGCTGCTTCGCTCTTCCACTACAAGCAGTTGACCATAGCCCAGGTCAAGGAGTACCTGGCGGCGCGAGGCGTGCCGGTTAGATTGGAAGTTGGAAGTTGGATGTTGGAGATTGGAAGTGACCAGTGGAATTGAAAGCGAACATCAAATGGGACGAGCGGGGCCTGGTGCCGGCCATCGTCCAGGACGCACGGACGGGTCAGGTGCTGATGCTGGCCTACATGAACCATGAGGCCCTGGAAAAGAGCATCAAGACAGGCGAGGCCCATTTCTGGAGCCGCAGCCGGTCGGAGTTGTGGCATAAAGGTGCTACCTCGGGCAACACCCAGCGCATCGTGGAGATACGCTACGATTGCGACGGCGATACTTTGTTGCTCCGTGTCGAGCCACGCGGCCCCGCCTGCCACACCGGGCAACAAAGCTGCTTCTATCGCCGCCTGTGGGGAGATTAGCGATGAGTACCATACTAGAAGACTTGTTCGACGTCATCCAGGACCGCAAAGTCAATCCCAGGGAGGGCTCCTATACCTGCCACCTCTTTGCCGCAGGGGAGAACGAGATCCTCAAGAAAATGGGCGAGGAGGTGGTAGAGACCATCGTGGCGGCCAAGGGAGAGGGCGATGAGCGGTTGGTCTACGAGGTAGCCGATCTCCTCTATCATACCCTGGTGCTCCTGGTCTACCGCGACATCGAGCTGGCGGACGTAGAAGACGAATTGACCAGACGCTTCAAATCCGACTGAAGAGATGGTCCTCTGTCTAAACCTTGAAAGGCGCGCCAACTCAAAGCAAACAATGTCTCGAAATCAGGGCAATGATATGGTGAAGTTCTGCGTCAGTTGTGGTATAGCTCTTGAGTGGAGAGAGTTCGAGCACAAGCAACGGCCTTATTGTCCCCAGTGCCAGCAGATTCACTTTGCTCAGTTAAAGGTGGGGGTTGGTGGGCTCATTGAGCAAGACGGGAAACTATTGCTGCTCCAACGAACTCACGCACCCTTTGAGCATTGCTGGAATCTACCAGCGGGCTATGCGGAAATCGATGAAAGCCCACATCAGACCGTGGTGAGAGAAGTCTATGAGGAGACGGGGCTCGGGGTCGGGGTTGAAGGACTGATAGATGTCTACTTTTTTGCCGATGACCCCAGGGGTAACGGCATTCTGATAGTCTACAAGTGCCGGTCCGTTGGGGGCGAATTGACGGCAACGGCTGAGGGGGCTAATCCGACGTTCTTCGCAGCGAGTGATATTCCACAGAACCTGGCTGGTGGCGGTCATGATCAAGCGATACTTGCTTGGCAAAGCAGCAGCGCGCCTGAGTTATGGTCGGTGGGGCAGTCGCCCGCCCCACCGATTCGCCGCAGGGGAACACGCTAAAGCCGCACGGGGGAGGAGTTCGCCAGACAGTTTCTCGAAGATCTGAAGGCAAACTTGTAAGCAATACCAGCCGAACAAGGCACTGAACCCGACTCCGAATAGTGTGCCGTGCGCGCTTTTCAGAGCGGATTAGTTTCATCACCTAATGTCTTGGAGGAGATGATGAAGATCAAACGAGCACTGCTAAGTGTTTCCAACAAAGAGGGACTGGTGGAATTCGCCCAGGGGCTGGCCGAGCTGGGCGTGGAGCTGATCGCCACCGGTGGCACGGCCCGCGCTCTTAGAGAAGCGGAACTCGCTGTACGCTCAATAGAGGACGTTACGGGCTTTCCTGAGATCCTGGATGGGCGGGTCAAAACGCTTCATCCGGCTGTTCACGGCGGTATCCTGGCCCGCCGGGACCAAGCGCACCTGGCGGAGCTACAGGCTCAGGGCATCGCTCCCATTGATCTGGTGGCTGTCAATCTCTACCCCTTCGCTGACACCGTTGCCAAGCCGGGGACAACTCTTGCTGAGGCCATCGAGCAGATTGACATCGGCGGCGTGGCCCTGCTCAGAGCGGCGGCCAAGAACTTCGCCCACGTGGCCGTGGTGTCCGACCCCGCCGACTACGCCACCGTCCTGGCCGAATTACGAGAGCAGGGCGACCTAGCCATCGCCACTCGCCAGCACCTGGCCCTAAAGGCCTTCCGCCACACGGCCAGCTACGATGCGGCCATCAGCCGCTACCTGACCGCCCCCCTCTCCCCCCCCAAAGTTGGGGGGGTTGGCGGGGAAGAAACCTTCCCCGCCACGCTGCACCTCAACTTGACCAAGCTGGCCGACCTCCGCTACGGTGAGAATCCCCACCAACGGGCCGCTCTCTACAGCCTGGGCAGCCCCCCCTCTTTCCCCCCAAAAGTTGGGGGGGAGGAAGGGGGGGAAAGCCCCCTGGGTGGGAACCTGTTGCAGGGCAAAGCCCTTTCCTACAACAACATCTTGGACCTGGACGCTGCCTGGCGGATAGTGAGCGACTTCGCTGCTTCCACTTTGGCCATCATCAAACATGGCAACCCTTGCGGCGTGGCAAGCGGCCTAAACCTGGCCGACGCTTTCCGAGCGGCCCTGGCTAGCGACCCCGTCTCCGCCTTCGGGAGCATCATCGCCACCAATCGCCCCTTCGATGGGGAAGCGGCCCTGGCCCTGGGCGATCTCTTCGTCGAGGGCATCGCTGCCCCTGCCTTCACTTCTGAAGCGCGGGAGGTTCTGGCCGAGCGCCCCAACTGCCGCCTGTTGGAGATGTCTGCCCCCCCTTTGTCCCCCCCACGGGGGGGAGAGGGCGTGGAGGAGTTGGTCTGGGAGATGAGGGGTGTGCGGGGCGGGTTGTTGATCCAGGAAGAGGATTCGATTTCTGAGGATGAGGCGGATTGGAAGGTGGTAACTGAGCGCAAACCGACGGCGGAGGAGCTCGAAGCTTTGCGCTTCGCCTGGAAAGTGGCAAAGCACGTCAAGTCCAATGCCATCTTGCTGGCCCAGAGGCTGGCTACGGTGAGTGTGGGGGCGGGGCAAATGAGCCGCGTGGACGCTGTGCGCCTGGCCATCGCCAAGGCCGGCGAACGCGCGCTCGGGGCAGTCCTGGCCTCCGACGCCTTCTTCCCCTTCCCCGATGGGGTGGAGGAGGCGGCCAGGGCCGGGGTAACGGCCATCGTGCAGCCGGGCGGGTCCAGGGGCGATGCCGCCGTCATCGAGGCCGCCAACGCTCATGGCTTAGTCATGCTCTTCACCGGAGTGCGGCACTTTCGACATTAAACACCCATTTTTTCACCTTTGCTCGCAGTGGACCCTAGTCCACTGAGGCCGCTGGACTAGGGTCCAGCGGGAGCAGGTGAACTGTTACAATCGCTCGAAGGAGGGATAATGAAGGTCCATCGTCTCAGCCAGATGACCACGGATGAGATAGCCGCATTGCAGAGGAGGTCGGGGCTGGATATCGAGGGGCTCTTGTCCGCGGTGAAGCCCATTGTCGAGAACGTGAGGGCTCGGGGCGATGCTGCCCTCCTCGAGTACACGGCCCGCTTCGACGGCGTGCACCTCTCTGTGGCGGAGCTCAAGGTCTCCGAGGAGGAGATCAAGCAGGCCTACGAGCAAGTGAGTCCGGAGACCCTGGACGCCTTTCGCCAGTCGGCGCGAAACGTTCGCAGGTTTCAAGAGCAAAGTATGCCCGGGGGGATGTGGCTAACGGAGATCGTCGAGGGGGTGCTGGTAGGGCAGAGGGTCACGCCCATCGAGTCGGTGGGCCTGTACGTTCCCGGCGGCAAGGGGGACTTCCCTTCGGTGATGCTGATGCTGGGGATTTGCGCCCAGGTGGCTGGTGTAAGGAAAATCGTGGCTTGCACCCCTCCCACCACTCAAGGGGGTGTCAACAGCGGAACGCTGGTGGCCGCCGACCTGGCTGGCGTGACGGAAATCTACAAAGTCGGCGGGGCTCAGGCCATCGCCGCCTTGGCCTTCGGAACCGAGACCGTGCCTAAGGTGGCCAAAATCATGGGGCCCGGCAGCCCCTATGTGATGGCAGCCCGGCAATTGGTAGCCGGCGTTGTGGATCTAGGAAATGTAGCTGGGCCCAGTGAGGCCATCATTCTGGCCGACGGGGAGGCCGACCCTTGGAACGTGGCTCTTGACCTCCTCGTCCAGGGGGAGCACGGTGAAGACGCTGCCTCCCTGGTGGTAACCCATAGCCAGGAGCTGATCAAAGGCGTGCAAGAAGCTCTGCCCGAGCTCATGGCCGAGCTGCCTGATGAGCGACGGCAGATTTGCGAGACCGTGCTGGCTAAGTACGGTGGCGCTATCTTGACCGAGTCCCTCGCCCAAAGCATCGAGTTCATCAACGATTACGCCCCGGAGCACCTCCAGTTGGCCGTCCAGAACCCCTTTGCGGTCCTGTCCCGGGTCCGCAACGCCGGCACCATCCTGTTGGGCCAGCGGACGCCCTTCACTTTCGGGGACTTCTCCCTGGGGCCAACTAATGTCATCCCCACCGGCGGCTTCGCCAGGGTTCAATCCCCTGTGTCCGTCCACGATTTCCTGAAGCACAGCTCGGTGGGCTTCGTCCTCGACCACGCCGGTTTCGATGCCTTGGCCGAGGGCACTGCGAGGTTTGCCGAGTACGAGGGTTTCCCCGCCCATGCCATGGCTGTGAGAAAAAGAAAGAGGGGACGAGGCAATGAGTAACGAGGCAACGAGGAGGGATTTCGAAGCAGAAGTCCCATGTAGAAGGGTAAAAGGGGCCTAAAGTGGGGTTGATGGAGACTGGCAGGCCTGGGAAGGGCGTGAAAAACGAAGCAGAAGCGGCCACAGGT
>DAOUDK010000008.1:0-21017 GCA_034431315.1 Anaerolineae bacterium | reverse complement strand
AAACCATGATTTATGCGGCGATGGTTCACATCATGCTGCGCCGTCTGGCGCGTAACCCGGCTGTGGCCCTGTAAGTTGCACCGCTCACGAGTATACATAACTTCTAAAACACGCTCTTAGATAGTGTAGCCAAAGGGGACAAGGTCATCCTATTGGTCTTGGATGGGCTGGACTGGGAACTGTGGCGCCATCTCCGTGGCGCGCTCGGCAAGCAAGGTTTCGTTGTCCAGGGCAATGAGGCCGGCCTGGCCATGCTACCGACCATTACCGAGTTTTCGCGGCGTGCCATCTTTGGGGGAATGCCACCTCGCAGCCTGGCCAGTTTCGTAGATGACATTTATGGCACCGACATCCCACCGTGGGAAGAGGCCAGAACTCTGGCGCGAGCCCTTGGTTATCTCGGTCGGGTTGACCAACTGAAGGCATTGCCTACCAATAAGCGCATTCTGTACCTCGAAGACGAGTTAGTCTACGTTAACGGCGGCGAAAAGGATTTTCGCCAAGCTCTCAAGCTTGACGTTAAGTGCTACGCCTTCGTCTACACCGAAATAGACTCTCACATTCATGTTTCAAAGATGGGAGAGTCCAAATTGAAAGCCACTGCAACGCAGTGGCTGTCGGACCTTGTAGGGGAGATTGCCCAAGGGATTCAGCAGAACTCATCGCTGCGGGACGAGGTAAACCTCAAGGTCGTGGTCACCAGTGACCACGGATTTGTGGATGTGTCGGAGCAGAGTCAGATCAAGTTCGACAGTTCATTGAGAGGATTCCTGGACTTGGAACGTCACGGCCGTTTGGCCATCGCCAGGACCAAAGGAGAGCAAGATACAACACTTGCATTGCAAGCGGTCAAGAAGTTTTACAATGAATGCTCGACTGCGTGGCACGTCATTTGGCGAGAGCAAAGCGAGGAATTCGGGCTACCTGAATCCAGCTCCAGTGAGGGCGAAGTAATCGCCTGGCTTATGCCAAGACTTCTGCAATACGTGAGGAGGGGAAGGGGCAACTATGTGCATGGTGGGCTGTCCATGTACGAGGCGATAGTCCCTGTTGCTGTGCTGGCTAGGGGAGCACTTGAGATAGAGGCCCCCGTAGTGACCCTAACCGGAAGACTAGCCAGCGAGGAAGAAGGCACGCTCTCTATCGCGATTCTCAATAAGAACGATCTGCCGCTACAAGATTTGGTGATAGATATTCCAGAGCTGAGTCTTAGAGGATTGCAAGCAGGGAATATTGGACCAGGTGAAGTGGGAAAGTTGGTCGTGTCGGTCATTCCATCCAAATCCGGTGATATTCCTGTGAAGGTTATGCTTGCTGGAGAGATCGGCGGTGTGCAAAAACACTTTGAGGAGACGCGCGTTCTGGCCGTAGAGCCGGGGCGTCGGGAAAGGATGCGCGTGTCTACTCGCCGCACTTTTGACGATGAGGACGACTGGTAGGAGACCAAGAATATGACGCTACCGAACGGACAACACACGAAGCAACAAGATGTTGAGTGGAACAGGCGACTGGCAGAGGTCTATCCTGGGGCTGTGGTAGACAAGTCACTCGGCCTTCGCCATGAAGTTAGCCAATTGCCGCGTTTCGTCTCCGAGTGGCTAGTTGCGAAGTTCTGTGAGACAGGGGATACCAAGGAAAACCTGGCTGAAATGGACACCTATGTCCGCGCCCACTATGTAGAGCGCAAGCACAAGAACGTAGCCTTACATCGTTTGGAACAAGAAGGGCAGATCAAGCTCATTGATGCCTACGAGGTCAGAGTAGACCTGTCCAAGCCTGAGGATGAACGGTATAAGCTGGAGATTCCGTCTCTGGGATTGTTCGACGCTAAGGTTCAAAGGCATATCATCGAGTCCCATCCGCGTATGCTCGTAGATGGCGTTTGGGGGATGGGCCAGCTTTTGTACAAGAGCCAAACCCGCGAAGTGATCCTCACCCGATTCCGTCCATTCCAGTTGTCCAACGTGGATTTGGCTGCCTTTCAGGAAGGACGCAGTTACTTCACGACCGAAGAATGGCAGAAGATACTTATCAGCAGTACGGGCCTCAATCCTGATGTCTATCCTATGGAAGTCAGGTTGCATACCATCTCGCGAATGGTGCCTCTGGTCGAGAAGAACGCCCACATGATAGAGCTAGGACCACCAGGTACGGGCAAAACTTATCTGTTCGATAAGATCTCAGTCTACTCTCGTGTGATCTCCGGCAGCGTAGTAAGTCCGGCTGTGCTGTTCTACAATATCAGAGACAAGACTCCTGGCTTGTTAGCCTATTACGATGCTGTTGTCTTTGATGAGATCGACAAAGTTGGTCGTGGAATGAAGGATGAGGTGGTCAATAAGCTGCTCAAGTTCATGGCCGATGGTTCATACGACCGAGGTGACGTCGAAATTCCTAGCCCGGCCTCGGTGGTTCTAGTTGGTAATCTGCCGGCCTTCGACCAAGACTACGAAGACGTACCTTGCTTTGAACTTCTTCCTCCCATCATGCAGCATAAAGCCTTCCTGGACCGGCTGGCTGGTTTCCTACCCGGCTGGAAGATTAGCAAAATCGGCCAACGCCAAGAGCACCTAACGCCATATAATGGATTCGCCGCCGATTACTTTTGCGAGATCCTGCATCTTCTAAGAACACTAAACTTTCAGAACTATATTGACCAGTATGTGAGTCTGGAGAATGCCAACATTCGTGATGAAAAAGGGATCAAGGCAATGGCCAGTGGTTTGCTAAAGCTCCTTTTTCCCGATGGGCAGTTCCAATCTGAAGACGTAGCTACTTGCGTGAGACACGCAATTGGATATCGACAGCGGGTACTAGATCAACGATATCTTCTGTACCGGGACCCTGTGGACAAGAAACAAATCACTTTCAGGGAGCGTGTAAAAAGTGGACATTCTATCGCAAAAGCTAGAAATGCAAAGAGGAGAAACCTGTGACCACTGAACTTAAGCCGGTAGAATTCAAGATGCGCGTTATTGAGGGTAGCCGCATGCGGGCTTACCAGAACAATATATTTCTTATCGAGTTCTTTGCCCCTGACCAGACAGATCCCCTAAGTGTCGAGCTCTTGCAATCGGAGCAATACGAAATCGCATCACTGAACCCAATCATTGTTGAGGGCCTTGATAAGGGGCCGCGAAAAGGTACTTTTATCGTTCGACCCAATAACACTGGAACGATCACCTTGAATTTCAAAATCGGGGATAAGGTAAAGACGCATTCAGTTAGCGCGCAGACAGAGAATCCCTACGTTTTCGGCGAGCCAATAAAAGATCAGCATCTGTTTTTCGGGCGGGTGGCTGAGCTGAGCGAGATTCATCGTGGCGTTACCAAACGCAACAAACAGAACTTCCTGATCACTGGACCTCGCCGGGCAGGCAAGACCAGTTTGCTTTTCCAACTTAAAGCCCGGTTGCAGTTTCCATTTGTCTCTCTCATGTTGACACCGGAGAAGATGGGGCATGAGCACCACCAGATGTTCAGGTCTATACTCCTTCACCTGAGAGAAGAAGTGCGAGAAAGCCTCGGTGAGGAGCCTCCACCTCTGGATTGGGATGTGAAGACAGCGACCCGCGAAACCTCAATTGACCTATTCAATTTCCATTTCGAGCGCGATCTAAAGAAATACCTGACCTGGTTGGCAAAGATAAGTGAAGAAGCCAGGGTTATCTTATTACTGGATGAAGCGACTTTCCTACTGGCAAATTCCCCGGCAGAAAAAGCAACCCACGACTCTCGTCAGGAGTTCTTACGTCACCTGTTGCAAACCCACGAGCGTATTGCCTGCGTCCTGGCCGGGACCCCGCAGATTCTCAGGATGACCAGCGTGACCTCACCACTTTACAATATCTTCTCTGGCGTCAAGCTGAGGGGGTTCTCCCGTGAAGAAACGGAAATGTTGATCAGGTCGCCAGCTCGACAGGCCAACGTGGGATTCGAGGACGCTGCCGTTGCCAAGATCGTTGAATATAGTGGCTGTTCACCCTACTACACTCAGGCCCTCTGTTCGCTTTCGTTGGAGCACATGTACGAGGCAACACCTGGCCCGACCGAACTTAACGAGATGTTAACTGTCACTGTTCCACACGTAGACGCTGCCATCCATAGAATTCTTGACATGATTGGCTACGGCTTGCAGTCGTTGTGGGATGCGTTGGAGCTGGATGAGAGGGAGGTTTTCAAAAGCATGGTTTCTGGGTCTGTGCTCGTTAATCAACACAATCGGGACGTCATTTCCAGGCTAGTTGATATGAACTTGGTCAGCGAGGTCACGCGAGACTACGGTACACCCGCTCAGAAGACTCTCGCTAGCATCAAGGCCAGGCTGGATGAAGAATGGCTTCGCCAACAGAGGAGTTGAAGGATGCCGTCGCCTTACTTCATCGGCGTAGACCCATCTCCTGTCAAGTTACGCATGTTCTTTGGCCGTAGGCAGGAAATCCAGACCATCAGTAACTACCTGCTGAATGGTGACTCAGTCTTACTTATCGGCGAGAGGCGGATGGGTAAGACCTTTTTACTATACATGATTGGAGATTTTGCCAGAAGAGGTGTAGATTTCTGTGAGCAGTTGCTGGATCGGCATACTGGAGACCTCTTGGCAGAGCTCCGCCGGTCCACAGCCTCGCATCACTGGGCGTTTGTAGATCTGCTCGGTGTTACGAGCGCTGCTGGTTTCTACTTTAAGGTCCTAGCCGAACTAGCGGAGGAACAAGTTGAGCGGTTTGTGACCCTGTCACCTATAGACCACATGGTTTTCCTGAAAGAGTTAACAAGACTATCGGAGCATTTGTCTTGCAGAGGGCAACGAGCGGTTGTGCTGGTAGATGAGAGTGAGAAGCTACTGGACATGGACGAGAGTGCAAATATCTTGTCCTGTCTCAAAGCTGCGATACAGCAATGCGATAGTGTGGACTTCCTTTTGGCGGGAGATATCAAACCACATCAAGAGACTGCGGAGTTTGCGAATCTGAAAGGTGCTCTCCGGCCCATATACCTTGGTCCTATTGATCCGGCTGATGCCAGGGCACTCATCCAGGTTCCAGTAGAAGGACGTTTGTCCTTTGAGGACCTGGCCTTGCAGCGAATCCTTGAGCTCACTGGAGATAAACCCAGCCTAGTCCAGATACTGTGTGGACATCTCTACGAACTCGTAACACTAGGGAATACCAGCCAAATCCATATCACACTGACTGATCTCGAGTGTCTGTGGGAATCCGAGTTACGCGACAAAGTGTTCGAGAGTTTCGAGGGTGCACTGAGGGACTTCTTTGAAGGCCTGCAAGGTGATGAGCAGAACATCTTTTGCTTCCTCGCGCACAATCCTATGGCAACCGTGGACGACATTGCCAAGGCGCTGGAGATTCACACCGTGCTTGTTCGAAGAGGTCTCTACAGGTTACACAGAGCTCACAGGGTACGAGAGACGGAGTCCGGTTTCCGCATAGCCGCGAAGATCGTCGAAGAATTTGGATCTCGTTTTGTTGCTCCCGTTGCCGAACTCCCTCAACCGTTGGCAGATATGCTGACCGGCGAGAACGCTGCTCTCGAATACAAGGCGAGCATGCGATGGGACCTGCACACACAGAAAGTAAACAAAGCCCTTGAGAAAGTCATTGCCAAGACCGTTGCCGGATTCCTCAACAGTGAAGGTGGCACGCTCCTCATCGGTGTCGCAGATGACTGCACCGTGTTGGGCATCGAGCATGACCTGAAGACCCTAAGTCGAAAGGATAGAGATGGCTACGAGCGAACGCTGCGTCAAGTACTCATTAACGCTCTGGGGGCAGAGCTCTCCCAATACCAACACGTCTCTTTTGAGGGGATCAAGGGCAAGACCGTCTGTATCGTCCAGGTAGAGCCCAGCCCCAAGCCAGTCTACTTGACGGACAGAGGCACCAAAGAGTTCTATGTTCGCACTGGCCCCGCGAGCCAACCACTTGATATGGAAGCTGCCCACAACTACATCAGCATGCATTGGCCAGTGTGAGAGTTTCACGATGGGGACTACCTGCCCCCTTAAAAAGGGTCGCCTGTCAAGGTTGGGCAAGCGACCTGTATAGAGATGTGCCCTGAGGAAGTGAATGATAATGATTACATTGAGAAATGCCTGAACAAAGCCTTTGCATAGGGATGACGTGATTTCTAGCAAGGCGTTTGCTGTATTCAAAAGTCACAACACCAACCATAAAAAACGCAACCAGCAATCTTCCCCCAAAAACTCCAAGCCTTCACTCCCCTCCTCGACGCCCAGCCTCCTGAAGTCCAACTCGGCCAGCCATTCCTCGTTCGTGCGTTCAGCCACGTGTCATCCTTTCCCCTCTCAAATGAGCCACGACCACCTCATCGGTCAGCCACAGCAAGCGACCGTCGGTCGGCCTGACGATTTGCGCTGGTAGGATGTCTGGCCGGTACGGTACGGCCCGGCAACACCTGCCGCAGCCGTTCGGCCTTAGTCATCCTCGTGCCCGGTGCAGCCCCGACGCCAGACGCGGCCCTCGCGGGCCAGAAAATCGTCTGCCTCGGTCGGCCCCCCACTGCCCGGCTCGTAGGTGGTCAGAGGCGGCGCGTCCGGCGACTCTCCCCAGCCCTGTATGATGGGATCCATCAGACGCCAGGCCAGCTCGATCTCGTCGCTGCGGGCAAACAGCGAAGCATCACCTTGCAGGGTGTCCAGCAACAGCCGCTCGTAGGCATCAGGCAGTTTCTCTATACCGAAAGTAGGACGATAGTGGAAGGCCATGTCCACCAAACGCATCTCCTGAGCCGACCCAGGCACTTTGGCCTGGAATTTGAAATGAATGCCCTCGTCGGGCTGGATGCCCAGCGAGAGGATGTTGGGCCTGAACTCGTGGCCCGGCGGCAGGTCGAACATCACGTGTGGCGGACGTTTGAATTCGATGACGACTTCGGTGACTTTTTCCTCTAGCGCCTTGCCAGAGCGCAGATAGAAGGGCACCCCCTGCCAGCGCCAGTTGTCCACGAACAATCTGAGCGCGGCGTAGGTGGGCGTCTGCGAATCGGGCGCGACGCCAGGCATCTGACGATAGCCTTGGTACTGAGCGCGAACCGTATCGCTCAGGGCAACCGGCCGTGTGGCATTCAGCACTTTGACCTTCTCGTCACGCAGCGCCTTATCGCTAAAGGCCGCTGGCGGCTCCAGGGCTATCAGGGTGAGCAACTGCAACACGTGGTTCTGGAACATATCGCGCAGTACGCCGGCCTGATCGTAGTAGCCAGCGCGGTGGCCCACGTCCACGCTTTCGGTCACGGTGATCTGCACGTTGTCCACGTAGTTGCGGTTCCACACCGGCTCGAAGATGGCGTTGGCAAAGCGGAAAGTCAAGATATTCTGCACCGTGTCTTTGCCCAGGTAGTGGTCAATACGGTAGACCTGGCCCTCGTCAAACACGGCGTGCACCTGCTGGTTGAGCTGGCGGGCACTCTGCAAATCGTGCCCAAAGGGTTTCTCAATGATAATGCGCGTCCAGCCCGATGTGCCGTGGTTCAATCCAACCTGGCCCAAATGCTCGATGATCACCGGGAATAGCACGGGCGGGGTAGCCAAGTAGAAAAGGTGGTTGCCATGAGTACCGGCCATAGTGTCGAATTGCTCCAGCCGCTCCGCCAAGCGACGATAGATCTCCGGATCATCATAGCTCCCCGCCAGGTACGAGTGCCGCTCCGCGAAACGGTCCCAAAGCTCGCAGATACCCGGTTTGGATATAATCAGAGCGTATTCGTCCACGCCCTCGCGAAGCCGGGCGCGGAAGGCCTGGTTGGAGAGGGGGGTGCGGGCCACGCCGATGATCCGAGTGGCCGGGGCCAGGAGTCCCCCGCAGGCCAGGGTGTGCAGCGCCGGCACCAGCTTGCGCTGCGTCAGATCTCCCGACGCGCCAAAAATTACAATAGCGGCAACGTGTTCCGTAGGTAAACTGATTGGGTTCATTCATCATGCTCCTCTGATACGTAGCAAATATGTGTTGAAATAGCCGTTCAAGATCCAGTAGCTAGAATCCGTAATGGATCGCGATTCCGCAGAGAAATATCGTCGCTCCGGCGAGTACGTGGCTGTACCGCTCAAGGCGTTTCATAGAGACAAAGCTGAGGCCGAACGCCGATAGGAGAACGATCCCCGTCATCGTTGCGATGGTAACTATGCTGAACACGACGACTACTATGGCGACGGCCCAAAAGCTCTCGGCAGCGGCAGGATACATCAGAAGTGGGATCAGCGGTTCGAAAGGGCCAAAGACAAAGATGATAAAGAGAATCCATGGCGTAAGGTTTTTGCGTTCCTGGTCGTGGAGGTGTACGTGGTCGGCGTGGTGTGTATGCTCATGTCCATGTTCGATGCTGTCAAGGCGGTGTCCTGAGCTTGTCGAAGGATGGTTATGTTCATGCGTATGGGGCTTGTTGCGCAGGGCCCGGAGCCCCCCCCATGCAAAATAAACAAGCCCAAAGGCCATGAGAAACCAGGCTGCGATGTTTCCACGGATGGATTCGATTAATTCCAGCCGTTTCAGCGTGATTCCCGCAGCGATGCCAAGCAAGCCAAGCACAATCGAACCTGCAATGTGCCCCAGGCCGCACAACAATGTAACCCAAGTCGTCTTGGCCAGCGACCACTGCCGCGCCTTTGACACCACCATAAATGGCAGATAATGATCCGGTCCCAACAGCGTGTGAAAAAAGGCTATAGTAGCCGCGGATCCCAGTAGGATGAGTAATTGCCGTGACATAAGCCCTCTTCCTTTCTCAGATCAGTCTGCAGTACCTGGGTCCTATGGGCACGCGGCGCAGCAGCGATCTCTTGGCACACAGGTATTCTCCCCAAGCGCACTCACTACATCTCAAGCCTGATACGGACTCGAGGTCACACACGTGTTGCGTGTCTATGGCATGGGAGGGTCATCGAGCAAGGTTGGATTCCTTAACCACTCGTAGGGCCTCTCTTATCATCTGATTGGTGTAACCCCATTCGTTATCGTACCAACTCATAACCTTAACCAGATCCCCGTCTACCACTCGGGTCATACCCAGGTCAATAACGGCGGCACGAGGATCCTTGATGATGTCCGAGGAAACGATCGGATCATCTGTCACTCCCAGGATACCTTTGTATCTTTCAGTTTCCGCCTCTTCCCTGAACATCCTGTTCACTTCCTCGACAGTGGTCTTTCTCGCCGTAAGAAAAACGATGTCGGAGAGTGAGCCTATCGGAACTGGGCCGCGCACCGCAACCCCATCAAACTTGCCTTCGTATTGTGGAAGCGCTTTGGTAGTCGCTACCGCAGCACCGGTTGATGTGGGCA
This sequence comes from Anaerolineae bacterium, assembly GCA_034431315.1. GTDB lineage: Bacteria > Chloroflexota > Anaerolineae > VGOG01 > VGOG01 > JAUWOY01. Next base: position 11,703 of record DAOUDK010000008.1, on the reverse strand, counting down.
CGAAGTTAGCAGCACCCGCTCTCCCTCTGCTGAAGCGCTTGTTTGGCCCATCCACTATTGACTGGGTTGAAGTGTAGGCGTGGATAGTCGTCATTATCGCCTTCTCAATCCCTATCCTTCTGCCCATGATCTCAACGACAGGAGCGATTGAATTCGTGGTGCAGCTTGCGCAGGATATCATCCGAACCGACTCGTCTTCGGGCTTGTTGACACCGTGGATCACCGTACCTATTCCTTCGCTCTTCGCCGGAGCAGACAGGACAGCGAACTTTGCACCAGCCTGAAGATGCTTTTCCAGACCTTCCTTTTGGGTGAAGACTCCGGTACATTCAAACACAATGTCTACTCCCAAATCGCCCCAGGGTAGTTGGGCAGGATCCCTTTGATTGAAGACTCTATATCTCTTGCCCTCCACGATCAGGCTATCGCCGTCGGTCTCTACCTTCTTGTCATACCTGCCATAAACTGTATCGTACTTTAGCAGGTAGACGAGGTTATCCACTGGAACCAGGTCATTAACTGCGACCAGTTCCAATGCTGGGGTTTCGAGTATGATCTTGAAAGCCGCCCTTCCAATTCTTCCCAGTACCTTAATCGCTACCTTTGCCATGATTGACCTCCTCCTTGTTTATGAATGATTTTTCACCTTATGCCAGGGCACAGCATGGCCACATTCCGCCCCAACCGGGGGCGCCTCTCAGGCAGCCTGTTGCTTGAGTTCTGACGTGTCTTCGCTCACTTGATTTGCTCCTCAGTCCTGCTCTCGCTCTACGAGCATCTGCCGGACTACGGCCGTGAGCGTGGTCGGATCGTCCACGATCCAGCGTTCGTCCAGCAGTTGCAAGGCGTGGATTCCGCGTTGGGTGAGAGGCGTGGTCACAGCGATGCACCACATCCCGGCCGCCACCGCCGCCTTCACCCCGGAGGGCGAGTCCTCGATGACCAGAGATTCGGGCGGGGGGATGTCCAGTTCCCGCGCCACCAGCTGATAGATCTCCGGGGCGGGCTTGCCGTGCTCCACATCGTCCCGCGTGGCGACGAAGTCGAACGTCTCAGTCAGGCCCAGCACTTCCAGCACGTGCCGCGCCTGCTGACAGCGGGACATAGTGGCCAGGGCCGTTTGGCAACCGCTCTGCCTAGCCTCGCGCAACAGGGCAACGTTGTGCGGCCACTAGTTGGTGCGCAAGACATACGGGTCAGCCATCATTCTCTCGTAGTAACGCAGCCGCACCTGAACGAAAGCCTGCCAGGGCGTACCCACCCCGAACTCAGCCATCCGGGAGCGGGCCTTCTCTTCCAGATCGAACCGCTCCACCAGCGCCTGGGCCACCTCCCAGCGCGGGAGGCCCACCACGTCTTTGAAGGCTTCCGCCACTTCCGCCTCGCTGAGAGTGTGGGGGCACAGTTCAATAGCGGCGCGGGCGTAAGATAGGGACTTGAGCCGCTCCGTCTGCACTAGCGTGCCGTCCAGGTCGAAGATCATGGCTCGGATCATGACAGCGACTCCGTCAGTCTCTTCAGCCCACCGACCACGTCATTCCCCAGATGGAAGCTGATCACCCGCCGCCCGGCATCCAGCAGCGCCCGCCGGTCGCCCAGGGCCTGGGCTGCTTTGAGCACGCCGAAGGTCATCGTCGAGTCTGGCGATCCCGCTTCGTCGGGGATGGGCGCATCCCGCGGATCGTCGGCGGTGAACTGGACGAAGAGGCCGCGTCCGGCGTCGCCCTTGTGCAGTTGGCCGGTGGAGTGGAGGAAGCGCGGCCCGTAGCCCACCGTGGTCGCCAGTCGGTAGCAGTCGCGCAGCCGGAGGCGAAGCGCGGCCAGCGCCGCGTCAGTCTCGGCCGTCGGCTGAAGGTAGGCTTGCAGGGCGATGTAACTGCGTCCTGAGCCTGTCGCAGGGTCGCCCGGTTGCGCCTGTGCCAGGAACCCGTTCAACGCCTCTGCCGTGAGCGGGGACGATTCCCCAGGGGGAAGCACGCCCTTCTCCGCATACTCGGCCACCATCTTGCGGGCCAGCACCTTGGCCGCCTCGACGTCGGGCTGGTCGAAGGGATTGATGCCCAGCCGGTGGGCGGCCACAGCGGTAGCCATCTCCCACAGGAAGAACTGTCCGCCCAGGTCGTAGCGGTCGTGGAGGTTCAGACGCACCACCGGATGCCCGGCCCTTTCCAGAGTGGCCACTGCTGCGTCGTGCGTAAGCGAAGCGGCATCGCCATCCAGTCGCAGGTGGACGAAGAGGCGGTCATTACCGTAGACCTGAGGTGGACCCAGCGGCTCTCCAACCACTGGGAGAATCCCTTTGCCCTCCTTGCCCGTACTCTCGGCAATGAGCTGTTCTACCCAGTCGCCGAAACTGGCGATGGCAGGCGAGACGGCAAAGGTCACTTTGTCCCGCCCGGCTTTGGCAAGCTCACCCAGAATAGCTCCCAGGCGAGCACCTGGGTTATCCCCCGAGGCCACGCAGGACTCATAGCCGGAGGTGGCCGCCAGCGCGCGGTCCAGCAGGAGGCCCACGTCAACACCAACCAGCGCGGCCGGCGCCAGTCCGAAGTAGGACAGAGCCGAATAGCGCCCGCCGATGTTCGGATCATTGAGGAAGGCGGCCCGGAAGCGGTAGCTCTCGGCCGTAAGCGAAGCGGCATCGGCCAGTTCGCTGCCGGGATCGGTGATGGCGATGAAGTGCGCGCCAGCCCGTTCCTGACCCAGAGCCTCGACCACCCGATTGTAGAAGAACTTGAAGAAGGAGAGAGTCTCCACCGTGCCGCCGGACTTGGTGGCGACGATGAAGAGGGTGCGGGAAAGATCGAGCCGCTCGGTGTGGGCCAGAACTGCGCCGGGATCGGTGCTGTCGAGCACGGCCAGGTCGAGATAGCCCTCTTTCACGCCCCGTCCTGAGCCTGTCGAAGGACCAAATGTCTTGCGGAAGACCTCTGGGGCCAGGCTGGAGCCGCCCATCCCCAGCAACAGGGCGTGGGTGTAGCCCGCGGCGCGTACAGCTTCGACCAGCCCCTCCAGGCGGGGTAGGTTCTCCATCATCACCTCAGCGGTGTGCAGCCATCCCAGGCGGTTGGTGATCTCCGTAGGCTCTGGCTTCCAGACGGTGTGGTCGTGGGCCCAGATGCGGGCCATGATTCGGTTCTCCTTCATTTCGGCCAGGGCATCGTCCACTGCGGCCTGATATGAGCCCAGGCTGGCGGTTTGATGCTGCCAGCCGGCCAACAGTTGCTCCCGTTTCTCGGCGATGCTGGCCATCAGCGCTTCGAAGGATTTGGCAAACTTGGCCACACCTTCGTCCTGCAACTGCTGGGTGACGGCGTCCAGGTGCACGCCCACTTCGGCCAGGTGGGCCAGTTGGGCGCGGGCCTCGTCAACGTCAGACTCTAACGTGAGGGCAACCGTGCCGTGGTCGCGGAAGGCATTGAGGGTGGCGGGCGGCACGGTGTTGACCGTGTCCGATCCGATGAGGCCGTCCACGTAGAGGGTGTCCGGGTAGAGGGGGTTCTTGGTGCTGGTGCTGGCCCACAGGGGGCGCTGCACTCGCGCGCCTTTGGCCTCCAGCCTCTCCCAGCGGGGGGCGCTGAAAATCTGGCTGAAGCGGGCGTAGGCGGCTTTGGCGTTGGCAATGGCGATTTTGCCTTGTAGAGATTGGATATTGGATATTGGGGATTGGCGGATGAGTTCGTCCAGTTGACGGTCTACCGCTGCGTCTACGCGGCTGACGAAAAAGGAGGCCACTGAAGCTACTTTGCTCAGGCCTCGTCCTGAGCGGCTCGACTGAGCTCGCCGAAGTCCTGTCGAAGGGTCGCCGCCGTTGGCTGCCAGCTTTTCCAGCCCGGCGATGTAGGCCTTAGCCACGACCTCGTAGTGGGCCAGGGAGAAGATCAGCGTGACGTTGACGTTGATGCCGTCGCCGATGAGGGTCTCAATGGCCGGAATGCCGTCAGGGGTGGCCGGCACCTTGATCATCACGTTGGGACGATCCAGCGCGGCGAAGAGCCGCCGCGCCTCAGCTATGGTCCCTTCCGTGTCGTAAGCCAGGCTGGGGCTGACCTCCAGGCTGACGTAGCCGTCGGCGCCGTCGGTCTCATCGTAGACCGGGCGCAGCAGGTCGGCGGCGCGTTGGATGTCTTCTAGCGTTAGCGCCTCGTAGATCTCCTCCACCGTCTTGCCCTCCTCCACCAGGCGCTGCAGGGCATCGTCGTAGTCGGCGCTGCCGGCGATGGCTTTTTCAAAGATTGACGGGTTGGAGGTGACGCCACGCAAGCCCTCGTCAATCAAGGCTTGCAAGTCACCAGAGGCGAGGAAAGAGCGGCGGATGTAGTCGAACCAAATCGCCTGGCCCAGCTTGGCCAGTTGGTGTAGTTTTGTCATGTCAATCCTCCTGATGATCCTCAAGGGCCGCAATCTGCTCCGCCGTCATCCCCTCCACAATCGGGCGGTCGCTCTGTTCCAAGAGACGCTCCTTGCCAGCCCAATCTATCAGGTGGCCCGATTTCGCGGCTTTGGTTTCCAGGTAGAACTGATTGTGGGGATTGGGCGGGATGATGAGCGGAACCCGCTCAGTGACCACGATGCCATGTCTGGTCAGATCAGCGATTTTGCGCGGGTTGTTCGTCATCAGGCGAATGGATTTGACCTTCAGAGAATCTAGCATGTGCGCGGCCACGCTGTACTCGCGTTCGTCGTCGCGAAAGCCCAGCGCGATGTTCGCCTCGACGGTATCGTAGCCATGATCCTGTAGCCCATAGGCGCGGATCTTATTCACAAAGCCGATACCGCGTCCCTCTTGCCGCATGTAGAGCACAATTCCCTTGTCCGCCTCCCCGACCTTCTTTAAGGCGGCTTCCAACTGGTCTCGGCAATCACAGCGCAGCGAACCGATGGCATCGCCTGTCGCACATTCGGAGTGAAGCCGCACCAGGACGTCCTCACCATCGCACACGTCGCCGTGGACGAACGCGGCGTGTTCTTTGCCGTCGCGGTTGTTATAGAAAGCCACGACGTGGAAGTCCCCGAAACGGGAGGGTAGCTCGGCGATGGCGGCGATCCTGACGCAAACGCGGTCGCGTCCATAGCCGTCACATTCATGCTCGCGGTTCTCATCCAACAATTCTTTGATTCGCATGTGAGTCAGTGGCATGTACATCCTCCTTGATTTTATGAATTGGTTCTTCGTGGCGTAGGAAAGCTCAAATTCAAGCTCTCGGTATAACATAGTGCACCAGTATCCCGCCGTCCTTCAGAGGCTCGACGCTGCCGAGTTGTAAATGGACCGCCTCTTCGCGCCGCAAGCCAACGCCATCAGCGAAGGTGGGCGCATCCGCACCGCCGAAGATGAGGGGAGCGATGTACAGGTATAATTCGTCCACCAGCCCCAGTCTCAATAATTCCGCGTTCAGCGTGCCGCCGCCTTCAACCAGCAGGCGCTTGACGCCCTGCTCTCTGAGGTGGTGGAATGTCCGCACCAGGTCAACCCTGCGCTGGCCCATCACAAACACCTGAGCGCCCCATTGGCGCAAGCGGGCGATTTGCGCTGGGCTGGTCCGCTGGGTCGTAAAGATCATCACCTGGGCCGGACCGGCGGTGAGAAATCGGCTGTCCAGGCGCAGGTCTGCCTTAGAGACGATGCCCACCTTGGTGGGATTCTCTTCCAGGCCACGCGCACGGCGCTCGGCGCGCAGCTCGGCGGATTTCACAGTGAGTCTGGGATCGTCGCCCTGCAGAGTTCGGCCGCCGACCAGCACCGCGTCGCTTTCGGCTCGCAAACGATCCACCCGCGCCCAGTCGTGAGGCGAGGAAATAGTCGCCCCACACCGGGCGATAGTGTCCGTTTTTCCATCAGCAGTAATGGCCACGTTTATGGTGACGAAGGGGCGATCACTGGTCATTCGACTTTTCCAAACGAACCCAATAACGTTCCCCGAAGGGTGGGTCGAAAGATAGGCCAAGCCGCTGGAAGACCTCCGGCGGGATGCCGATGTCGGCCAGGTAGAGCTCCCCCGGCACGCGCTGGAGCCCGGTCTTGGGCAGGGCCAGGGTCAACGTCCGCTTGGGATGCACCACCAGCCCTGGGGCCTCACCCGTCGTAGCATCGAGACCCGATGGAACGTCCAAGGAGAGCACCCGACTGGCGTGTTGGTTGCACAGTTCGATGAGCTCGGCCACTCTTCCCCGCGGGGCCCCGCGCAGGCTGTAGCCGATGAGGGCATCCACGACGATCTGCGCACGGCGAATCACCTCTTCGGCCCGAGAGGGGGACACCGACTGTAGCCCCGCTGCCTGAAGAATCTGGAGTTGATTGCGCACCGCCCCGGTCAGCGCCGCCGCCTCCCTGGCGAGCACCACCCAGACGGTGAAGCCGCGATTTTGCAGGTGTCGCGCACAGCAGAGCCCCCCGCCGCCGTTGCCGCCCGATCCCGCCAGAACCGTCACCTCGTCCCTAGCCCCAGCAAGCATTTCCATCACGTTCTGTGCCAGGTTACGGCCGGCGTTCTCCATCATCGGCAGGATGCCCAGGCCGAATTCCTCCACCGCGATGCGGTCCACCTCCCGCATCTGGTCAGCGGTCACGGCCGGCACCAAAACTCCATTCTCAGTTCGGAATCTCACGGCGCCTCTCTTGGTTGTCTAGTACCATTCTCTAAAGCCTTGATTTCTTACCTGCGCATAACCCTCTACAGTTCAAGCTCGTGGCAGGCCGCGCCCAGCAGGGCGACCCTGGGGTTGAGGATGACGTGCACTGGGAAACGCGCCAACAGATCCGACATGCGCCCCTTGCTCCGGAAGGCCTCCATAAACCGCTCCTGCTCCAGGGCGGGCAGGATACGCGGCGGGATGCCGCCACTCAGGTAGACGCCGCCGCTGGCCAGCACCTTGAGGGCCAGGTTCCCCGCCTCCGCCCCCAGGATGGAGACGAAGGTGTCAAGCGTGGCGACGCACAGTTCACACTCCCTGGCCAAGGCCGTGTTGACGATGACCGGCGTGGGATCGTCGGCCGCCGCCAGTTCCTCGGCCAGCCAGGTTGGTTCGTCGGCGTAGCCGTTGTCCTTGAGAAAGGCGTAGATGTTGGGCAGCCCCCGGCCAGAGCAAACCCGCTCGTAACTGACGTGCTCGAAGCGATCTTGAAGATAGCGCAGCAACTCGGTCTCCAGCGGGCTAGTTGGCGCGAAATCGGCGTGGCCGCCCTCGGAAGCGTGGGGCCGATAGCGTGACCCGTCCCAGGTGAGGAAGGCTTCCCCCAGGCCGGTGCCAGGCGCGACGACGGCGATGTTCCCTTCAGGAGCTGGCTGGCCCTCGTTCAGGGTGTGCAGGTCGGCCAGCTCCAGGAAAGGCACGGCGTGGGCGATGGCGCTCAGGTCGTTCAGCAGGCAGACGGAGGAGAGGTGCAGCGCGGCCTGGAGTTGCTCCTCGTCCATCACCCAGGGCAAGTTGGTGATGGTAGCCCGACCGGCCACCACCGGCCCGGCCACGCCAAAGCTGGCTCGTTCAAGTTTCACGTCCCCACCTGGGACAGGAACTCACGCACCAGCGCCTCCAGGCTGGGGTAGCCGGCGCTGGGATAGGTCGCCTCCGCCAGCGGTGCGCGCAGCCCGGCCTCGGGCGAGAAGACGGCCAGATTGGTCTTGGTGCCACCGATATCAGCGGCAAGCAGCATAGTTTGCTCCTTAATGCCTTGCGTCCAAATGCTCACCAATCCTTCGACAGGCTCAGGACACCGCCTCTACCCAGTGGAGAGGCTACCCGCACGTCGGGCAGCGTACCAGCTCCAACCGTTTTCGCCGTTATGTCGAAAACGAAAAGCTGAGACCATTCTCCCGCTCAATTATACCACAAAGCTCTGGCACACAAAAATCGAGCCGCCTGTGAAGGAGAGGGTCATGAGCAAATCATGCGTCGTTTTCGTGATTCCTGCCGGCTGAACGACATCTTGGCCACGACGCTTCACACCAAACAACAAAGCCACCTGCCCGATTGATGCAGGTGGCTTTGTTTCGCTGCCTAGGTCTACCTCTTCAGACGGCCAATCACGTCGGCCTCCTTGGAACGAATAGCGCCCAACGGCGAGGCCGCCGAGAATACTAGGATTCGGTGGAAATCTGACGCCCAGCGGCCTCCAGCGCCTCCCGTGCGATCCGCCGGATCTCGGCAACTTCCAGCGGCTTGTCCAGGCAGCTATAAACCCCCAGCCGCTGAGCCTCGGCGCTGGTCTCCTGGCTGCCGTAGGCCGTCATCCAGATCACGACCGTACTGAGGCTCAGTGCCCTCACAGCCTCCGTAAGCTCCACGCCATCCATGCCCGGCATCCTCAGATCGGCAATGAGCAAATCGAAAGGCATCTCCCTGGCCTTATCCAGGGCCTCGTAGCCACTCTGGGCGGTCACAATCTCATACTCGCTGCCCAGCCCTGCCAGGATATCATGCAAGACGAAGAGCACTCGCTCATCGTCGTCAACGACCAGTATGCGCTTACGCAACATTCCTTCTTGCTCCTAACTGTTCTTCGGATGCTCTTCCCAGACGGCCTTGATGGTGGCAATAGAGACGGAGGCACCCTGAGCCGAACGGTAGCAAAGAATGTAGGCTCTTCGTCAGATTCTGTGGAACACCCCAATATCTAGGGGTATGCTCTCAGAATTCGCCCATGATTAGCCTTTGATCACAAAGTTTGACGGAGAACCTAAATCCTTCCGCCCGACGCCCAGACAGCCACGGCGTCCACGTAATTCATTGCACTAAGGGGTTCGTTGCCGAGACCAAGTTCTTTGATTGCGGCCCAAATATCCTCTTTGGCCTGCTCGTCAGGCAGCCCTTGCCCCTCGGGATCTTCGTCCCAGGTCTCCAAGCCGATGGAAATGATGGCTTGCGGCCAACTGATACAAGCCCGCTCTACTTTTACCTGGCCGTTTGGTCCTTGCCAGAGCCTGCTTTCCCTCAGCTTATTCACGGTTACTGTTCTCGCCCCCGCCTTTTTCAGCCGAGCGAGGGTCGTCTCAGCGTCGGCTACTCCCGATGGGTAAGGGCCTAACGTCACGTTGACAGCAGCCAACGTCTCAGCCAGGGTGTCCCAACCTGCTTCATTCAACGGAAATCCAAAGATGTCCTCCGGGTTTTCAACCCATTGCTCCAGGTGCCCGTCCTTGTCCTTGTCCTGGAGACGTTTAAACTTGAAGGGCTGTTCTGGAATGTCACGCACCTTGATATTCACTTCCAACCCGGAAACCCACAAGTAGACGTCCTCTACGTCCTGAGGCTGGAATAAAGACGCCAATCTACCGAAGCGATGTGAAAATTCACTTGATACAGCGCCAAATCCGCGCCACTCCCAATGTATCCCTATTGCCATTTCTGTTCCTCCTCCGTAGGCTCCACACCATCCATGCCCGGCATCCTCAGATCAGCAATGAGCAAATCGAAGGGCATCTCCCTGGCCCTATCCAGGGCCTCATGGCCACTCTAGGCGGTCACAACCTCATACTCGCTGCCCAGCCTGGCCAGGATATCGTGCAAGACGAAGAGCACCCGCTCATCGTCGTCAACGACCAGTATGCGCTTACGCAACATTCCTTCTTGCTCCCAACTGTTCTTCGTACGCCCTCCGCTACGCAGCTTAGTCCTCACGTTATGCCAGACAATCGATTCCCCGCCACCACCCAGCGCATCATCCAGACGTACAAGATGTTCGGCCCGGCGGACCGGGTGCTGGTGGCGGTGTCCGGGGGCAAGGACAGCCTCAGCCTTTGGGACGTCCTGGATCAACTCGGCTATCAGACCGAGGGGCTGTACATCAGCCTGGGCATTGACGGCAGCGTGCGCTACTCCGCCCAGTCCCGCGAGAAGATCGAGAAGTTCCTGGAGACCCGTCCCCACCTTAAGTTGCACGTCGTGGACGTGAAGGAGACCTACGGGCGGAGCATCCCAGAGCTGGCCCGGGTGCGCCGGCGTGGCCGGCCGTGCTCGGTTTGCGGCCTCACCCGGCGCCACATCATGAACCGCGTGGCCTACGAGGGGGATTGCAGCGTGCTGGCCACCGGCCACAACCTGGACGACGAGGTGGCCGTGCTCTTCCAGAACACGCTGCGCTGGCAAACCGGGTATCTCGCCCGGCAATCGCCGGTCCTGCCCTCTATCCACCCCCGGCTGGCGCGCAAGGTCAAGCCCTTCTGCCGCTTCTACGAGCGCGAGACCGCTGCCTACGCCCTCCTGCGCGGCATTGACTACATCTACGACGAGTGTCCTCACGCCGTGGGCAACACGGTCAACTTCTACAAAGAGGTGCTCAACAAGCTGGAAGCTGAGTCGCCTGGCACCAAGATGAGCTTCTACATCAGCTTCTTGAAGGCCAAAGATGACGCGTCTGCTCGCTTCTCTGCTGCTCAGGGAACCTCTAAACGAGAGCCGCGAGCAGACGCGTCAGAGGAGGGGCTCTTCGGGCCTGGGCAGAAGGAGCTGGGCCTGTACGAGTGCGAGCACTGCGGTCAGCCTACCAGTGTGCCCGGCCTGTGTGCTTTCTGCCGGCAGTGGGAGACCCTGACCCCGGCTACGGAATCCGCGCAGGAGAGCGTAGAGACGTGACTGACACCGACCTGCTGTTGCCTGAAGAGCTGCCCCCTGACTATCGGTCCGGCTTCGTGGCGGTTATAGGAAAGCCCAACGTGGGCAAGTCCACCCTGGTGAACGTCTACGTGGGCCAGGTGATTGCCATCGTCTCGGACAAGCCCCAGACCACGCGCCGGCGCATCCTGGGCATTCGCACCACGGACCGCTACCAGATCGTCTTCGTGGATACGCCGGGCATCCATAGACCTCTCCACAAGCTAGGCGAGTACATGGTGGAGACGGCCACGCGGGCCATCCCGGACGCCGACGTGGTGCTGTTCATGGTGGATGTCTCGGAGATGCCCACGGAGGAGGACCAGGACATCGCCGCGCTCCTGCAGGCCAAAGCCCAGGCGCTGGTCATGCTGGCCCTCAACAAGATGGATTTACTGCCGCCCGGTAAGGTGCAGCCTCACACCGAGGCCTACTTCACCCTTGTGGATGAGGTGGCCTGGATGATGATCTCGGCCACGCGGGGGGACAATCGGGAGAAGCTGCTGGACATGGTGGTGGAGCGGCTGCCGCCGGGCCCGCAGTACTACCCGCCCGGCCAGATCACGGATCAAACCGAGCGTGCTATCGCCGGCGAGCTGATCCGGGAGCAGGCTTTGCACTTCCTGCACCAGGAGGTGCCCCACGCCGTGGAGGTTGCGGTTGAAGAGTGGGTTGAGCGCCGGCCGGGCTTGACCTACATCGGCGCCACGGTGTACGTGGAGAAGGACTCCCAGAAGGGGATCTTCATCGGTGGGGGTGGGCCGGATGCTGGAGCAGATTGGCAAGGCCGCCCGGGAGCGGTTGGAGAGGCTGGTGGGGCACAAAGTGTACCTGGAGCTGTGGGTCAAGGTGCGCAAGAAGTGGCGCCGGGACGAGGTGGCCCTGCGCCAGTTAGGTTATGTTTTGCCCAAAGGTTAACGAGTGAGGTTAATGCACGTGAGACTTTGTGAGGGAGTGCTCAAATCTTGGTTGTGCACTCAGATAACGCTGCGCTTCAGAGGGTGTTTTAAAAGTTATGTAAAAGTTGTGCGTTTGATCCATTTCTGGCATAATAGGGGGCATGAACAGAAAACCATACCCCAGCGATTTGAACGATGTCCAGTGGCTCATCTT
>DAOUDK010000007.1:0-11380 GCA_034431315.1 Anaerolineae bacterium | reverse complement strand
TCTTGTCCAATCTGAAGTGCTCTCACAACCCAAGTCTTTGTCTGCCGTCTATAGATTGGTATGGCGACTGCGATACTCCGTTATGTGAATTCAAAATCTTTTTCTGAACGTCTATAGAAGCCTGGCGCAACCTGCGCTTGAGCCCAGATGACATCCGGCAAATGCTGAACATCCGCCTCCAAATCCGATTCGCTCCTCCTTAGCGCACCCTCTGCTCGTTCCAGTCCGTATCCCCCCTCCAACCTAATCACCCCTTTCTGGCCTGCTTTGATAGCCCAAGCTGGCCAGAGAATTCGCGCGCCTGTTCTCTCCTACCTGCTCACAATGGCCGACTGTCTAGCTCCACGTAATGCTCAACCGCTCCCGTATTCTTCATCGCTGCAGGCATTGAATTGTGTTTGCCTCTTTCGGCTTATTGGTGTATACTAAATCAAGCTTGAGCAGAAGGTATAATATCAAAGAGGTCGCTGTTACACTGTGGGCATCAAGTTTGAATGGGATCCAAATAAGGCCGCACGAAACTTCCAAAAACACAAGGTCTCCTTTGAAGAAGGCGCAACGGTCCTCCGAGATACCTTGAGTATAACAGTTCCTGATCCTGATCACTCGGTGGAAGAAGATCGGCATATCACCATCGGCCTGTCAAACCATTTCAGACTACTGATGGTTGCCCATGCTGAACGAGGTGATCGGGTTCGTATCATCAGTGCGCGAGAATTGACATCCAGGGAGAGAAAGCAATATGAAGAAGGAAGTTGGAATTGACGATGAACTCCGCCCCGAATATGACTTGTCTCAGTTGCTTGAAGGAGGAGTGAGAGGCAAGTACGCTGACCGATACAGGGAAGGCACAAATTTGGTGCTGCTGGCGCCCGATGTAGCGGAGGTCTTTCCCAATGAGGAAGCTGTGAACGAGGCTTTGCGGCTAGTAGCGCAGCTTGCCAAAATCCCGAGCCTAACACCTGCTACAGCCGCCCCCACCTAGCAGCGGCGCCAACGCTGACAGGAGCAACGTCTTCCGCACGGGGCTTCTCATGTACGGCAAGCGGCCGTCGGTATCGGAGATCCTGTGAGGTGACTCAACGAAGCTTGACCGATAGGTGCGAAGGCGCCCTTAATGGTTGCTCAGGCCAGCGAAGCAAACGATGCAACCAATGAGACGCCAGCCGAGGCCGTGCTTTTGCGTGCCCTGATGCTGGCGTTTTGATTCGAGGAGGTAGTGCAATCATGAGAATCCAACATTCGCGCCCGACCCTCTTCAGACTGATTTTCCTGATCCTGGCCCTAATTCAAGCAGTGGAAGCCCAGGCAGACGCTCGCTATGCCTCAACCGCCGCTGCTTCCGTCGAGCTCTGCGGCACTTTCCACGCTATGGGCGTCATCGCTACCATCGCTGCCGCTGACGACCCCGACGGGGACGCCACCGCCACCGTCGAATACCGCACCGGCAGCCAGGCGTACCAGGCCGGCTTCCCTCTCTCCCGCGTTGACGACACCCGCTTCGTCGGCAGCCTGTTCTGGCTGGAGCCCGGCACGACCTACGACGTGCGCGTCACCTTCAACGACCCCGATGGCGACCCCCTGGACGGTGTCACCGTGACGGCCAGCGGTGCCACCCGCTCCGAGATTGCCGTCCCCTCACCGCTCCACTCCTACTACGTCGCCCCCAACGGCAGCGGCACGGCGTGCAGCCTGGCCGCGCCCTGCTCGCTGATCGAAGGGCTGAGCCAGGCCCAAGCCGGCGACCAGGTCGTCCTGCGCGACGGAGTCTACTACCAGGGCGAGATGGACCTCCCCCGCTCCGGCACTTCCGGCGCACCCATCGTCATCCGCAGCCACCAGGGGGAAAACGCCATCTTGGACGGGGCCGACCAGGACACCTTCGCCTGGGCGGATCAGGGGGGCGGCGTCTACCGCACCACTGTCAACGTGGCCGACCCCCACCTGGTCACCGCCGACGGCGAGCGACTCCTGCCCTACCAGAGCCTCTCCGATCTGCAAAACCTCATCTGGGGCATCCCTGGCTTCTATGCCAGCGGCACCACCGTCTACGTCCGCCTGGCAGGCGATGCCGATCCCAATGGCGTCGAGATGAACGTTTCGCGCTACAACTACGCCTTTTATGTCGAGCAGGACTACATCTACTTCGTCAACCTGACCTTCCGCCACTACGGGCAGGGGAGCTGGGCCAAGGCCATCTATTTCGACAACGCCAACGACAACCTGGTGCAGGAGTGCACTTTTGCCATCAACGACCTGGGCATCGGTATCAAACGGGTGTCGCACCGCAACGTCATCCAGGATAGCGAGTTCTACGACACCATCTTCGATTGGCCCTGGGATGCGTTCTACGCTGGCATATCCCTGTCGAGTAGGGGCATCCGTTTCTACGACCCGGCCACCGGGCGGGGCAACGTCATCCGGCGCAACACCTTCCACGATTACTTCGACGGCTTCGGCGTCTGTCCCTCGGGGACGGCTGGCCTGACCAACGAGACCGACGTTTACGAGAACCTGGTCTATCGCGCCGGCGACGACGGGATGGAGACCGACGGGCGGTGCAGCAACGTGCGCATCTGGAGCAACACCTTCCACGACGTGCTGATGGGCATCTCGTTAGCGCCGACTTACACCGGCCCCACCTACGCCGTCCGCAACCTGATCTATCGCACCGGCGTGGGCAACAACGACTACATCGGCAGCCCTTTCAAATTCAACAGCGGCTACGCCAAGTCCGGCCCGATGTACCTCTTCCACAACACCGCCGACGCTGTCCTGCCTGGCAACAACGGCCTCTACGTCAAAGCGCCGGGCACGTGGGACCTGATCTACGCCCGCAACAACGTCTGGGCCGGCACCGACTACGCCATAGACAACTACAACACCGGACAGCCGGTGGATCTGGACTACGATGACCTGTACACCACCAACCCGGACGAATTCGTCTACTGGGGCACTGGCCCCGACCGGCACATGCACGACCTGGCTACCTTCCAGTCGCTAACCGGCCAGGAAACGCACGGCCTCGACGTCGAACCCGGCTTCGCCGACCCGGCGAGCGGTGATTACGCCCTGGCCTCCAGCAGCGACTTGATTGGCGCTGGCGTCGTCATCCCCGGCATCAACGATCAGGGACCCCACGCTTACCAGGGCCTGGCCCCTGACCCGGGCGCCTTCGAGACGCCGACCTGCACCCTGGAAGGCGACCTGGACGGCGATGGAGACGTGGACATCGCGGACATCATGCTGGTAGCCAACCTCTGGCGCACCGCCGTGGGCGACCCCGACTACTATCCCACCTACGATCTGGACAGCAACGGCAAAATTGACATCGTGGACATCATGCTGGTGGCGGTGCATTGGGGGGAGACCTGCCCAGCGGAAGGTGGCGCACGGGTCTGGGCCGTAGGCAACACCCGCAAGGTGCTGCCCACCGACCCCGCCGAGGAGGCCAACTACGTTTGGTCTGGCGCTGACGGATCGGTCGGCATCAAAGCAGCCAGGAACGAGCACGAGCCCTTCCAGTTGATCATCGCCGCCGAGGAAGACCCATTGTCCGAGGTGAATGTGACTGCCAGCGACCTGATCGGCCCCGGCGGGACCATCAGCCAGGACAACATCACCCTCTACCGCCAGACCTACTTCGAGGTGACGCAGCCATCGGACCCGTGGGGAACGGGCCTGCCGGCGGCGATCATTCCCCCCGGCTTCATCCCAGACGCCCTGATCCCTTTCGACGATCCTTATGATCCGGGCCACTCTGTGGGAGCGCCCTTCGCTGTGAGCACAGGGGAGAACCAGCCCATCTGGGTGGACATCTACATCCCTGCCGATGCCGCTCCGGGGGAGTACAGCGGCACCCTCACCATCACTGCCGACGGCGGGGCTACCAGGCTGGCCACAGTCATGCTGAACCTGACGGTGTGGGACTTCGCCCTGCCCGATACGACCAGCCTGGACGCCAATTTCCCCCTGGACACCTTCTGGACCCTCCCTCCCCAGTACGAGATCGACGAGGGCAACGAGGCAGCCCTCTACGCCCTCACCGACAAATACTACGAGGCCCTGCTCGATCATCGCCTCCACCCCTACGAATTCTACCAGAGGCCAGCCTACAGCGAGGTTGGCGGCCAGGTGCAGCTCGACTTCTCCGGCTCCGATCCTCAGTACGAGTACTTTCTGGACACCCGGGGCATGGTCAGCTTCAATCTACCCGGCGTCTACGATGATTATGACGAGTGGTACCTGATACGAGACGCCGCTGGCCAGCACTACACCGCCGCCGCCTTCGACGACCCCGTCTTCACTGGCAAAGTGATTCAATACTACCAGCTCCTCCGCGACCACTACACGGCCCAGGGGTGGTTCGACAGGCACTTCATCTATTTCAGCGACGAGACCCAGTGGGTGAGCGACGAGCCCATGCACAACGGCCCAGAGGGGCTGCAGAGGCTCCTCGACTGGGCCAGCCTGGTCAAGGGGGTGGATCCAGCTTTCAAGGTCGTCGCTGCCAGCGTCTACCCCATTCCCCCTGGCCCTCCCGACCGGGGCTGGGTTGACCTGGTGGGCTACGTAGATTGGTGGAGCATCGCCTCAGACGAGGTGGAGCAAGACCCTGAGATCTATCGCCAGCGGGTGGCTTTGGGCGAGACGCTGAGCCTGTACTTCAACGACTACGGGGACTTCATTGATTACAAGGCCACCTTGCACCGGGCGCTGGGCTCGTTGGCCTACAAATATGACGCCGCCGCCCTCGAGGGTTGGGCCGTGGCGGCCTGGGTGGGGGACGCCAACAGTATGGACATCATCAACCCCTGGCTCGCCCCGCCCGACCCCGTGTACGGCAACGGCGCGGGGGCCCTCTTCTGGCCGGGGCACAAGATCGAGGGCGACCCCGCCGCCGATGTGGACGGCCCCCTGCCCTCCATCCGGCTGGAACTGGCACGGGAGGCAGCCGAGGACTACGAGTACCTGACCATGCTGGCCGCGCAGACCAGCGAAGCCTTCGCCCGAGGTCTAACCGTCAACCTGCTCCCCCAGCTCCTGCGCGACGCCGATCCCGACCCTGCGGACTTCTACGCCTTCCGCGACCTCATGGGCGAGATCCTGTCCGGGCAGCACCCTGTGAACCTGGCCACCATCCAGGGTACGGTGACCGAGAGCGGAAGTGGCGCGCCCTTGGACGGCGTGCTGGTCTCCAACGGTCAAGGGGCGGCACTGACCGACGGCAACGGGGCCTACACGCTGGCCGTCGAGGCGGGCGTTCAGACCCTCACCGCCAGCCGGGATCGCTACACATCGGCCCAGCAGACAGTGAATGTAGGAGCGGGCGCGACGCTGACCGTTGATTTCTCCCTCCAGCGCGTGGCCGAGGAATCCACCCTGCTCTTCTCCTTCGAGACCTCTGGGGAGGTAGTAGATTGGGAGTTCGGGAACGTCATCTCCTGGGAACGGACGAGCCAGCATGTCACCGAGGGAGCCCGTTCGCTGAAGGTCATTTTCGATGATTCCGACTGGCCCTGGATGGGCACCTGGCGGTTCCCGACGGACTGGAGCGGCTACACCGCGTTGGAGCTCGACGTTTACAACGAGAGCGACTACTACACCGGTTTCTACATCGGCGTGGCCGATAATGCTGACGGCTGGTACCTACAGGCCGGGGGAGGGGTCCTTCTCCTGCCTAACGCATCGGCGCACGTGGTCGTTCCCATCGCCGAGATGGCCCGCGACGTTGACGTGTCCAACGTGGACTGGCTGGAATTCGAGCCCGACACCATCAACGAGGAGGAGAACTACCTGGGGCAGATCAGAACCTACCCCCTGGGTCCCCGCACCCTCTACTTCGACAACATCCGCCTGGTGCGAGTCACAGGTGGGCCTTGACGAGGTGCGAACATCATAGACATCATGCCGGTGGCGGTGCACTGAGGGGAGACTTGCTGAGGTTCTAGTTTTCGATTAAGAATGATATGGGTGCGTTCAAAATGAGTTGGTAATATGCTAGGCAGCCTGTCGTTGCTGGTCAAGACCTTGGTGATTGGGCACACGCTTCGCCGTGGCATCAAAGCGTATGATTTTGTCAGATGGTTGAGTTGGCAGATCTAAGGCTTGATCTTCCAGGCGAGCCTGGGCCGGGAAGGGGATGATGTATAAACGACCATGTCTCCGTTGTTTGCGGAATTGGTGGTAGTCATCCCAGTCCCCATTTTCAGCCACAGCGCGTAGGCGAAGGAGGTTTTCAGCGCCGGCTTGTGTCCAGCGCATCCCAGAGAGTTCAAAGCGGTCCTTGACCAAGTGGCGACAGGCCCCTTCAATGACGCCTGAGGCAATGGGCCATCCCTGGGCGAGATAGTAGTCGTAGGCCATGTAGGGAAGATTGCGTTCGAAGTAGTTGGCCGCTTTTTCGAGTTCCTTGCGTTGGGCTTTGGTGCGTTTGGGAGCCTGGGCTAGGCTGCGAAAATCGGCAATGACCTGCTCTGTCTTGCCTGAAAGTATCTGCAGCGTTTGCTCTTCTGCCCAGGATACACGTTGTGGGTCTTTCTCATCGAACAGGCAGTTGGCGGCATCCCAGAGGTATTCGTTGCCATGAATGAAGTCCAAGATGAGAGTGAAGTCTAGGCAGTAGCTCAGGACTCGTTTTTGCAGGGCTTTACAGCCGTCGGTCAAGGCAACACGATGTTTAATGTGAGAACCTTCACGCTTCTCGACCTGTTCGGCTAATCGCTCTAGAGCCGTGTCTTTGCCCTCCAACGTGGCCCACAACTGTTTATTCTGCGGTTTGACACGCTCTGATGCGGTTTCTTTGCGGTCTGAGGTCTCATCCTTATGGAAGAAGCTGGCTACCACCTCCTCTGGCGTACGTTTGTGCGGGTCAATGGTATAGACACCAGTGACAATGGCTTCCTTTTTCTTGGTGCGTTTCTCTCCCTTACCCAGACGCACCTTGGCTGCCGCAGGTGTCTCTCGTACCATCGGCACGCCTTTGCCATCGGCCTGGATGACCAAGATCTCGCCTTCATCCTCTGGCTTGGGCGCTGGCTTTTGCTCATAGTAGCTTTCCGCGTCCGCCGCGTCCTCAGCCACCATCTTTTGCACAGCGTTCGTGGAAAGCTTCTGTCCCAAGATGCGTGCAAACATCTTGGTTACCTTATCGTAGGTCACATCGACGCCCAGATACTCGGCAATTTCCCGCAGCAGGTCGGAGTAGCAATCGGAACCCAGACTCAACTCTCCATCCAGAGGACTCTGACCAGCAACACCTTTTTCCCAAAAGTAGGGGCGCCAAAAGGGTAGCTTGCCGAAGATAGAGAAGTAGTCCCGTTTCTTGTCATCAAAATAGGGCAGTGTTTCGCCAGCCCCGGTCTCAATCGGTGTGCGCAGATACTCTTCCGCACGCATCGTAAAGAACAGCAGCATCAGCTTGAAACCCAGGCCTAGCAAACGCTTGAATATGCCTCGCTCGACCTGATCTGCCGTCGCTGTTTTACTTCCTTTGACATAGATTAGCATCGATTCGAACTCTGTGCGAATCTCTCGTACAATACCTTCTGTGTTGAACGACATAGCTTACCTCCCGGTTCTTGTCGAAGGATCGGATAAAACGCACCTTAAGTATAACCGAAATCAGCTATATCTTCAACTCATTTTGAACACACCCGAATGATATGAACGGAGGGCCACAATGTCCAAACATAAACAACTGATCATCATCTGCCTGCTCGCCCTGGTCGTGACCCAAGTGAGTACTCCTGAGGTCGGCGCTGCCGCGCCCGGCACCCGGGTGAGGATAGAGCCTGCGGACCTGGTAGTGGACCTGAATGAGACCTTCGTCGTACAAGTGATGATCGAGGAGTCTAACGATCTGGGAGCCTTCCAGTTCGATTTGACCTACGATCCATCCATCGTGCAGGTGACGGAAGCGACCCTGGGCGACTTCCTGGGGAGCACGGGACGCTCCATGGTTCCCGCCGGGCCTGAAGTGAACAATGTGGAGGGAAGGGTGACCTTGGGAGCCATCAGTCTCGGGAGCGCGGCTGGGCCCAGCGGCACTGGCGTCTTAGCCACCATCACCTGTATCGCCCATGGGGAGGGCAGCACTGCCCTGGAGTTGCGGGAGGTGCAGGTGTTGGACACGTCGGTCAGTGCTCGGCGGGTCACGGTGGAAGGCGGCCAGGTCGTGGTGGGGGACGCAGAGGCGCCGACGCCCGCAGCCACACCCATCCCTGTGCCGACGAGTACACCTGAAGCAGTGGACACGCCCATCGCGGCCCCGCTTCCCTCGCCGACCCCACTGGCCACCCCAGCGGCAACAGGCCCTTCGGGCGGAGTTGCGCTCGGTCTGATACTGGCCTCTCTGGCGGTAGCAATCCTGGCCGCCTTTATCCTCAGCCGCAGGCCAGGAGGCTGATCGAGAAGGCCGCAGCCTCACGAGAAATTCACGCAAGATTCACGCTATTTTCACCCACAAAGCCCTCAGGCTGTGTTACACTTAGGGCGACCCAATTGCCGCCGCTATTCCGTGCTTTGCTCTCGCAGCACGGTTCTTACTTCTTCCCTATCCTAACCCTATTCTCTTCTTTGTTCTTGACAAGAGCGAGAGCATTTGATATAATAGACGTACAAGGTAAAAGTTTCTTTTCAACTGCATAAGGTCCGATAAAGGTAAACCCATCGAAAGGTGGGGACGCAAAGCCACGGGTCTACGTTAGCAGATTGAGCTAATAGGACAGCCGAGTTGCCGAAGATAGAGCCTGAAAAGCGTGCTGTCCGAGCAAATTACAGTGACAGCACGCTTTTTATTGCCAAAACTTCGTAAGTGCTCTCTCCACCTAAACGTAACAGATAAGGAGCTAGCGATGAAACGAAGACGTATTAAGTCATATCTCGCAGTTGTTGCTCTAGCCCTAATCACCTTCCTCACCTTTACCATTGTCCTAACCTTGTCCAGCACTACCGCTGTGCAGCAAATGCAGGTCGCTAATGCCCAAAACGTAGAGGTGGGCCAGACCGGACGAGCAGAGCTGCCTACCTCTGTAGCCGAGGACATCATTATGACATCACCGTCAATGTCTGTGTGTACGGATACAGTCACGCCTACATACACAGCCACCTGGACGCCCACATTAGTGGCTACGGACACCGCAACACCAACAAGCACGCCAAGTAAGACGCCGACAGCTACGAAGACAGCAACGGCAACCAAGACACCGACCAAGACACCAACGAGAACGCCAACCGCTACGAGAACAGCCACCTGGACGCCGACGAAGACACCAACCCCCACGAAGACACCGACGGCCACCTGGACGCCTACTCAAACGCCGACGAAAACGCCAACTGCGACGAGGACAGCCACTCGGACGCCCACCTCAACGACCACGGACACTCCCACGCCTACCTTCACACCAACCAGCACATCTAGTCCAACAGCAACGAAGACACCAACTAGAACGCCAACTCAAACATCCACACCTACGGAGACAGCAACAAGTACAGCCACCCAGACACCAACTTTCACCGCTACTTGGACACCTACCCATGTAGCAACGGACACTGCCACGCCAACCTTTACCGCCACCTGGACTCCCACGTCAGTGGCTACAGACACGGCTACGCCCACGGCGACCGCGACACCTACCGGCACACCCACAGTAACTCCGACCCCACCACCCACGTATACACCAGCTCCAACCCCCACCTCCCCCGACCTCTTCATCAACGCCTACGACATCTGGACCGATCCGGTGAGCATCCGCGAGGGTGACGCAGCAGGTGTTGGCGTCAACGTCCGCAACGGAAGTAACCGCACCGTCTCCGACGTCGAGATCCGCTTCTACGATGGCGACCCGGACGATGGCGGGACGATCATCGGGGCGGACACTTATGTCCTACCCTTCATCTCTCCCTACGGCGTAGCCGCCCAGTGGACGGGCAAAGTCTGGGATACCACCGGCCTCGGCGGCGACCATGAGATCTACGTAGTGATTGATCCCGACGACGAGATCCCTGAGAGCGACGAGACCAACAACGCAGCCAATCGCACTATCACCATCTTGCCTCCGGCTCCCGATACCATTCCACCCAGCGGCTCGGTTTTGATCAACGGCGGCGATGATACCACGTCTGCACGGTCGGTCATCCTCACCCTGGACGCCCAAGACAACCCTGGGGGAACGGGTGTACAGTCAATGTATGTCATCGAATTTGAGTTCGACTACGCTTCGTTGCAGTGGTTGCCGGCGCAGGAATCCGGCTGGGTGGCCTACACCACCAACTATCCTTGGGTGCTACTTCCCGGCGGCGGAACGAAATACATCCAGGTCTGGTTTGCCGATGGTGCACAAAACATCTCAAACCTGCCCGGGAAGGATATGATCAATTACGTTCCCAGTGGCGAGAGCATCGGTCAAGGGAAGTGGAGGTTGTATCGGCAGGAGATCAGCCAGGGTACAGTAGTAACCATCACCCTCAACGTGGTCTCTGGCGATGCCGACTTATTCGTCTGGAACCCCAACAGCATTGGAGCTCCCGATTACTACAGCATCAACTCCGGCACAGCACAAGATCAGGTGATCTTCACTGCCCCAGAGACCGGGGTGTATCAGATCCAGGTGTATGGTTTTGAGGCCTCCGTCTACAACCTGAACATCGCGACGACGGTTGGGCAAGAGTTCCTGGGCGTGTCTTCCCTGAATGCTCCAACCTCGGGCCAGGGCAAGACCTTACCGAGTGCTCCGCTAAGTGCACTCGATCCGCCGGATCAAATCGCGGTGTCGCGGGTGCAACACAAGCTCTACTTACCCATGATCTTGAAGAACATCTCCCATCCGCAGATGAGCAGCTTGCCCTGATGCCCTCTATTCACGCCATTTTCACCCACAAAACCCACCGACTGTGCTACACTTAGCCTGTTTTTCGCACCTTACAAATGACGGTAGTCCCCCTCTTGAGTGTTGTTGAATAATGAGCTATACTATAGCCCCCATCAACGATCGAGAGGAGGGCGAAATGTCAAAGTTTGCTCGAGTAGGGGGTTTTTGTCCAAACAAGGACTGTGATGACTACGGTGAGTTGCAAAGCGAACACCAACACAACATTATCAAGTTCGGCAAGACTAAGGCAGATCGCCAACGCTTCAAGTGCAAGACCTGTAATGGTACGTTTGTAGAGACCAAAGGGACCATCTTCTATCGCCGTCGCACGCCTGAAGACGAGATTATCGAAACCTTGGCCCTTGTGGCGGAAGGGAGCCGCATCAGCAGCCTGATGCGTGTAAAAGGGTACAAGGACGATACTATTCTGGACTGGATTCGAGCTGCAGCCGAGCATGCTGAGGCCATCGAAGAGGTGCTGCTAGCAGAATACCAGCTAGAACGGGGTC
>DAOUDK010000006.1:0-33038 GCA_034431315.1 Anaerolineae bacterium | reverse complement strand
TGTCAAAACAAGCAGCCGCGATGTTCACCTGGGTTTCAAATGCATTAGTGTCAACTTAAGACTTCGGAGGTTTCCGGCAGTGTCTCTGCTGGCAAAGTCACTTTGATTGTCTGGTTGGTTTGCTGGCGAAATCGCGTCTGAAAACCTCCGAAGTCTGGATCGCTCTCTTTTGCCTAACTGACCATCTTGCGCTATACTTAAGGACCGACGGCCGAGGAGCAGGCTGAGGAACAGGCCCTGCTGGCGCTCTACCGTGAAACGCTACTCGTCAGGACACAGTCGGCGGTACTGCTCAAGCAGCGCGGGTACGACGTATCTGAGCCGCTGCAATTTGCCTGGAATTTTGATATAAGCTCCAAGGCCCGTCATCGGGCCCAGCTCGTTGGGTGCATTTCGGTTTAGTTGGTTGACTTTGGGTCTGGTATGGTGTACCATGCCAGTATGGACAATCAAGCACCGAAAACGCAGAAAGCGACAGGCAAGACACAAGCAATACCAGCCCTACTCGATCTGGATGCGGCCCTTGCCGCGTTCCGGGCAACCGTAGAGCCATTGATCACCGTGACGACGGCTACGGATTGGGATGGGCCCAAGCTGTTGGCCCGGGAGAGAGCGATTCTCAAGGCCGGGCTCGTCTTGGTCGGGCAGTGTATCGCCTTGCTGCTCTCCAATCTCGTATCTTTGGCGGAGGTGCAGCAAACAGCCAGGGAGCGCACTCAGCACTTGCGCCAGCCAGGGAGTACAGGGCACGGAAGGCGGTGGGTGAATATCACCTTGATCGGTGGCGTAGTGGTCCCTTTGTTGGTGGAATACGTCGTTGCCCGCAAGCTGCGCCATCGCCCTGGCCGCAAACGGAAACCTGGCAAGCGTGATCGGGCTCAGAATCGTGGCTTCTATCCCGTGCTGAAGCTGTTGGGTATCGCTGAGCGTCTGAGTCCCCTGGTGCGCAGCCTGGTCGCCGAACACGGCACCCTGGCCATCTCCTTTGAGGCCGCCCGTGATACCCTGGCACAGATGGGGATTGCCATGAGCATCAAGCGGGTCGCTCGCGTCACGCACGCTTTCAATCAAAGCGGCTTGCGTCACCGCCAGTCCCAAATCGAGCAGTTCAAACAAGGCGGTCTCCCCGCTGGCAATCAGTTGGCCGGCAAACGGGTGGTCATCGCGGTAGACGGTGGGCGCACCCGACTGCGTCGCGCTAAACGAGGACGGAAACGCAAGGGCAAGCGACATCACGGCTACTACGCCGAGTGGAGGGAGCCCAAGATCTTGACGATCTACGTCATCGACAAGCAAGGGCGGAAAGTCGCGAGCGTGGAAATCCCCATCACCAACGACGGCACTTTCGAGGGCGTGGAAACGTTTATGACCCTCTTGGAGATGCACCTGTTTCGCCTGGGAGTTCGCTATGCCGAGAGAGTGCTGCTCATTGCCGATGGCTCGCGCTGGATCTGGCAGCGTATCCCGGCCTTGTTGCGCAAACTGGGGTGCCCGGCTGAAATCATCACCGAAGCGATTGACTTCTACCACGCCACACAGCAACTCAACGCCTTTGCCCAACTCGCTTTTTCCTCCGACAAAGCCGCCCAACGGTGGTACAAGAAGCAACGCGGCCTGCTCAAACAAGGCAAGGTTGACGCCGTTCTCCACAACATGCAAGGGCATCTCGCTCAAGCCAAAGGAACACAGCGCCAAGACATGCAAACAACCTATGAGTACTTTGACACGCACCGACAGCGCATGGCCTACAAGCAGCTTGCTGAGCACCATCTTCCTATCGGCAGCGGTGCCGTTGAGAGCTTGATTCGTCAAGTTGTCAACCTACGTCTGAAAGGCAATGGCAAGTTCTGGCTGCAAGAGCATGCTGAGACTATGTTGCATGCCCGCTGCTGGTGGGCCGCCGGTGCTTGGGACCAGTTCCGGGATATTGTCCTCACCATTGGCCTGAGGCCAGCCCTTTTCAACTAAATCGAAATGCGCCCCCATGAAAATCTCACAAACCGACAGACTACGCCGCATCATCCAACATGCCTACGCCAATGCCCCGGCCGTAAAGTCTATCCTGGACGCGGCGGGTGTCTCCCCCGATGACATCCAGACCCTCGCCGACGGCTCGACTGAGCTCGCCGAAGTCCTGGACAGGATCCCGGTCACGAGCAAAGATAAGTTAGTGGAGCTCCAGGCGGCCGACCCGCCCTTTGGCGGTTTTCTGGCCGTGCCTCTCGACACCCTCCAGCACGTTTTCCTCTCCCCCGGCCCCCTCTACGAACCCTCGGCCGACGCGAGCGCGGTGATGGACACCGTTCGGGATGTGTTTGCCATCGCTGGCTTCACCGCTGAGGACGTGGTGATCAACACCTTTGGCTATCACCTGATCCCCACCGGCCTGGCCCTTGACCAGGTGCTCACCCAAATCGGCGCGACGGTGATCCCGGCCGGCGTGGGCAACGCAGACCTGCAGATCAAGATGATGCTAGACCTGGGCGTGACCGCCTACGTCGGCGCCCCGTCCTGGTTGATGGCGCTGATCCAAAAAGCCGAGGAGAGGGGGCTGGACCTCGGCCAGTTCTCGCTGCGAAAGGCCCTCGTCTCCGCCGAGCCGCTGCCGCCGGCCCTACGTCAGACTTTCGTGGAGAAATATGGCTTGAGCGTAACCAACGCCTATGGCACCGCCGAGCTCGGCTTCCTGGCCTACAATACCGAGGGCGGCCTCGCCATGCGCCTGCTCAAAACGCCCATCATCCAGGTCGTTAACCCAGAGACAGGGCAATCGGTTGGCCCCGGCGCGGCGGGTGAAGTGGTAGTGACGACCTTCAACGACACCTACCCCCTGATCCGCCTCGGCACCGGTGACCTGGCCATCAACCTGGACCCGGCCCCCGGCGAGAGCCGGCAGGAAGAACGTTCCATCATTCTGGTGGGGCGGGTTGGCGACGCGGTAAAAGTGCGGGGGATGTTCGTCCATCCGAACCAACTGCGATTCGCCCTCGCCCAAATACCAGGCATCGCGCGCGCCCAGGCGGTGGTCACCCGTCCTGAGAACCGGGACGAGCTGACCCTGCGAGTGGCGCTGGCTGACGAGTCCGCGGACCGCGACGCGCTGACCAAAGGCCTGAGTGCCGCTGTCCAGTCAACCTGCCGCGTCAAAGTGGATGGGGTCGCATTCATCCCCGTTGATGCCCTGGCCGAGGACGCAAAACTCATTCTGGACGAGAGAAGCTGGGAATAGTTGGCGGTTTCGACCGCTGTTACTGGGTCAATTGCAGTGGGCCAGTGGGCTCCGACTCTACTATAAATATCACCCTGCAACATTTGCGTTGTCCGCGAGAATGTTGTGGCTAAATCTCAGAGGCACAGAGGACACGGAGAAGGCCTCAATCACTCTGTGTCCTCTGTGTCTCTGTGGTTAAGTTCGGTTGCGGTTACGCCGCGGGCTATGGGTTTGCCAAGTATGGCTGCAAACTGTATAATGTGGGTATCAGTAGATACAAGAATGCTCCCAGGGGATTGCCAAATCCCCGCCTTTGGCTTGGATCTGGCGATCCAAGCCGAGCAAAATGGGATCTACGTTGAGCGACTCAGTTCGTCGCTCACTATGACGAGACAGGAGGTCAAGAATGGACACGCAACAGGCAAGTATAGACAAGAGTAAATCAGATCAATCGTACGTTGAGTGGCTGGAATCAGACTTGGGCGGACTGATTGATGCGCTAAGGTTGAGCGACCTGCGCAAGCGAATGCTCAAGAGCCGTTGGTTGGATCAGGTGATCTGGATAGAAGGTCGGGCCAAGCGGGACCGCAACTGGTACTATCGCCTGCGGCTGACGGCCATCATCGGTGGCATCCTCATCCCCATCTGCGTGACGGTGAGCCAGGTATCATCGTTGGGATGGGTGGCCTGGGTGGCAACGGGCCTGGGTGCTCTGGTGGCCATCGCCTCGGCGGTGGAGGGGTTCTTCCGTTGCGGCGAGCGTTGGCGAAATTTCCGCAACACGGTCGAATTGTTGAAAATCGAGGGGTGGCAATTCTTCCAGTTGAGCGGTCCCTATGGCCGCCGCAGGTCTCACGCTCACGCCTACGAGAAGTTCGCCGCCCGCGTCGAGGAGATCATTCATCGTGACGTGCAGATTTACATCAGCGAGGTCGTGGGCGAGCGGGAAATCAAGGAGGAAGAGGGTAAGCCCGAGGAGGAAGCGGGTGACTGAACATGCTGTGGGCAGAAACTCTGTGGAGTACAGGCCGAGGGAGCCTCACGGTCGGATCATCAGCAGCGATCCATACTTCACGCTGATGGCCGACGCTGACGGCGTGGGGTTTGTCCACTGTAGCGACGGCGTCGTGGTGGTGCCGTTGACCGACGATGGCCAGGTGCTCATGGCCGTAGAACGCTCGCCCGCCTTTGACCGTGAGGTGCTGGTGCTGGTCGGCGGTGAGGTGGAAGAGGGCGAACCATTGGAGGAAACCGCCAACCGCGAGCTGCAAGAGGAACTGGGCTGGCGCGCGGAGCGTATCGAGTTTCTAGGGGAGCTTCACCCGTTCAAGTACTTGACCTCACGCCAGTTCGTCTTCCTGGCTCGCGACCTGGCGCCCAGCAAGCTGGAGGGTGACGAGATGTATCCCGTGGGCACGCGGAAGGTGCCTTTGGACGATTTCGTTGACTTGTGCACTGGCGGCGAATTACATGACGCGACAGCCATCGCTGCCCTGTGCCTGGCCCAACGCTTTTTGAGAATTGCCGTGGGGTTAGAACACGGATGTGCAGGATTCGCGGATTCCGCCTCAGTCCAAGCCACTTGATCCGCTAATCCTGCCAATCCGTGTTCTTCAAGGCCTGGATAGCGGGGCCGATTTGAGTTGAAAGCAGGAGAAGTAGATGGGCGATCACGTTTTCTTATGCTACGCGCGCCAAGACGAGGACTTTGTCCTCAAACTGGCGGCTAACCTCAAACAACGGGGCGCCCCCATCTGGCTGGACCAATGGGACATCCCACCCAGCGCCGATTGGGACCTGACCATTGATGATGCCCTGTACGACTGTGCCCGATTCCTGATCGTCCTCTCGCCGGCAGCGAGGGCCTCGCGGGAGGTGCGGGGCGAACTGCGTACCGCCCTGGACGAGGACAAGCCCATCGTGCCTGTCCTTTACCAGGCGTGCCGCGTCCCCCGCCAGTTGCGGTTGATCCAGCACGTTGATTTCACCTCCAGCGGCCCGGACGACGAAGCCCTTTTGGGGCAGGTGTTGCGCGCCGTAGGCGTGCCCATCCCCGAGACCTCCGAAGTCTCGGAGACTTCGGAGGTCTTGCCGAGCCCCCCCGCCCCCCAGCCCTTCGAGCCAGAGATGATCCTCATCCCCGCTGGCGAGTTTCTCATGGGCAGCAATCCTAGCGTGGACAAAGAGGCGCAGAACAACGAGCAGCCTCAACACACCTTGTACCTGCCCGACTACCACCTGGCCAAGACGCCGGTCACGCAAGCTCAGTACGCGGCCTTCGTGCAGGCCACCGGCCATCCTGCGCCTAACGTAGACGCCGACTGGGCTAAACCGTACAACTGGAGCGGAGCAACGCCGCCCAGAGGCAAGGAGGATCACCCTGTGGTGTTGATCAGTTGGCGCGACGCTGTGGCCTACTGCAACTGGCTGGTCGAGGTCACCGGCAATCCCTACCACCTGCCCAGCGAGGCCGAGTGGGAGAAGGGCGCGCGGGGCACAGATGGGCGCATCTATCCCTGGGGCAACCGTTGGGATGCGAAGCGGTGCAATAGTAGTGAAGGCGGCAAAGGCGGCACCACGCCAGTGGGGGCCTACCCCCAAGGAGCCAGCCCCTATGACTTGCTGGACATGGCGGGCAACGTGCGGGAGTGGACGCAGAGCGTTTTCAAGGGCTACCCCTACGTTCCAGGGGACGGTCGGGAAGATTTTGAGGGTGGAGGAGCCCGGGTGGTGCGTGGCGGCTCGTGGAACTTCAGTCAGGGGCACGCCCGCTGCGCTCACCGCGGCTGGAGCGACCCTGACTTTCGGAGCTACGATCAGGGTTTTCGGGTGGTGGTCTCCCCCGGCTCTCCTTAAAAGCTGTTGGTTTCTGGATTTCTGAATTCTGAAGCGGGGGTCTGGGGGCTGCGCCCCCAGCCGACGCGCTCAGCGCGGAGGATGCGGCTGATCGGCTTGCCACTCAGGGAATCCCAGGATTGAAAAACCTCCCAAGGCTGCCACGACCGTCCGACGATGACCCTTCGACTGTGCTCAGGACAGGCGTCGTCGGGCTACGGAGCAGCGGGTGATTTATCACCCTTGAACGAATGTTTCCTGGGTATTCTGCGGCGAAAAGCCCGATTTGTCGGGCGCTGCTCTGTAGCACGGGCACTTCATGCCCGTGCGGTCGGCGAAGACCAGGAGCCCAGGCAGCAACAATCATCGGTGTTTTGGGGGATTATTTCCCTGGAAGTCACTCTCCTGGGGGTGGCGAGCCTGGCATCCTGAATCAAGGAGGCGTAACAATGACCACCCACGCAATGGCTATGGTCAAGTGGAATGTGTTTCGGGGAGGCGGGGGTGACGAGCGGTACACCCGCAGCTACTACTACGCCTCCCAACAAAAGCGCCTGGTGAATCTGGTGGGCGACGGCGGTACGCTATGGCTGGCTACCAGCCGTCGCAAGCGAGGGGAGGAGCGCCGCTACCATCTGGCCTACAAGCTGGTGGATTGCGTCGCAGCCCCACCCTGGGAGGAGAAGGCTGAGCAGTTCGGCCCCTACATGGTGCGCGCCCAGGACTGGGATAGCTCCGTGCACTTTCCCTACAACGACGCCACCGATACGCTGCTCCGCCTGCGGTTCACCTCAGGCCAGCCCCTCACCGACCGCTCCAAGATCGGGCTGCGGCTGCTAAGCATCCCCCAGCTCACCCCAGACGATATCACCCTGATGGAGGCCTTCCAGCAGAAGGTCCTTTCGGAGCGCACGGTGTTTCTCAGCTACTCGCACCGCAATCGGCGAGTGGCCACTCGCCTGGAGGCCGAGCTTGAGGCACGCAACGTACACGTCTATCGTGATGCGACCTCGCTGCGGGCGGGGGAGGCCTGGCGAGCAGCGCTGGAGCGGGCCGTTCGCAGCGCGGATTGCGTCATGGTGCTGGTCAGCCCGGCGGCAGTGGCTTCGGACTGGGTGCGGAGAGAGGTGAATTGGGCGAAAGCTGAGTTGGAGGCTGGTGGATTGGTGGAGTGCATTGTTCCCCTGGTGTTGCCCAGCGGTGGGTGGGACGATTTCCCTGAGCTGCATCCCTTCCAGCGGGAGGACTATCCCCGCCGGCCCGATGCCGCCTTCTTTGACCGTCTGGCGGCAGAGTTGGCCAGCATACCGCGCAGGCGAAGGTGAGAGAAGGCCGGAGAAAGGTTCAGACGGAAGATGGGCGATCACACTTTCATCTGCTACGCGCGCAAAGACGAGGACTTTGTCCTCAAACTGGCGGCCAACCTCAAAGAACGGGGCGCCCCCGTCTGGGTGGATCAATGGGACATCCCACCCAGCGCCGATTGGGACTTGACCATTGATGATGCCCTGTACGATTGTGCCCGATTTCTGATCGTCCTCTCACCGGCAGCTAGAGCCTCGCGGGAGGTGCGGGGCGAACTGCGCACTGCCCTGGACGAAAACAAGCCCATCGTGCCCGTGCTCTACCAGAAGTGCCGCATCCCCCGCCAGTTGCGGTTGATCCAGCACGTTGACTTCACCTCCAGCGGCCCGGACGACGAGGCTCTTCTGGAGCAGGTGCTGCGCGCCGTGGGCGTGCCTCTCCCCGAGACCATCGAAGTCTCCGAGACTTCGATGGTCTCGCCAAGGCCCCCCACCCCCCAGCCCTTCGAGCCAGAGATGACCCTCATCCCCGCCGGCGAGTTCCTCATGGGCAGCGATCCCAGTGTGGACAAAGACGCGCAGAACAACGAGCAGCCTCAACACACTCTGTACTTGCCTGACTACTACCTGGCCAAGACGCCGGTCACGCAAGCTCAGTATGCGGCTTTTGTGCAAGCCACCGGCCATCGTGCGCCTAGCCGAGACGAGAGAAGCCGGGCTAAACCGTACAACTGGAGCGGATCAACGCCACCTAGAGGCAAGGAGGACCACCCTGTGGTATTGGTCAGTTGGCATGACGCTGTAGCTTACTGCAACTGGCTAGCCGAGGTCACCGGCAAGTCCTACCGCCTGCCCAGCGAGGCCGAGTGGGAGAAGGGGGCGCGGGGCACAGATGGGCGCATCTATCCCTGGGGCAACCGCTGGGATGAGAAGCGGTGTAACACTCACGAAGGCGGCAAAGGCGGCAAAGGCGGCACCACGCCGGTGGAGGCCTACCCCCAGGGAGCCAGCCCCTACTACGGCTTGCTGGACATGGCGGGCAACGTGTGGGAGTTGACGCGGAGTTTGTGGGGGGAGGACATGGAAAAGCCATCGTTCAAGTATCCCTACGATATAGCCGATGGTCGTGAGAACCTGAATGCATCGGACAGCGTCCGCCGTGTGCTGCGTGGCGGCTCGTGGCTCAGCCATCAGAGGTACGCCCGCTGCGCTTGCCGCGACAGGCACTCCCCAGACTTCCGCAACCGCAACTTCGGGTTTCGGGTGGCGGCTTCCCCCGGCTCTCCTTAAGTTGTTGGTTTCTGGTTTCTGGATTTCTGAATTCTGAAGCGGGGGTCTGGGGGCTGCGCCCCCAGCCGACGCGCGCGAGGGCAACATGACCACTCGATTCATCATCTACGGAACGCTCGGCTGGTGCGGCGAGATCATGTGGACCGCGACCAGGGAAAAGGTCAGCGGGCAGCAGCGAGATTGGAAGCTTAGAGGCACTACCTATCTGTGGATGTTTCCCCTCTATGGCCTCATCGCGCCCCTGTACGAACCCCTCCACAACGCCCTCCGCGCCTGGCCGTGGCCGCTGCGGGGCGTTATCTACGTGTTGGGTTTCTGGGCCGTGGAGTACCTGACGGGCTGGTTGCTGAAGCGCGTGATCGGTGTCTGCCCCTGGGACTACAGCCGCGCCCGCTGGCACGTGCACGGCCTCATTCGGCTGGATTATGGCCCAGTCTGGTTCCTGGTCGGGCTGGGCTTGGAATCCATCCATGACTTGCTGGTGCAATTGACACCCGCCATCCAGCAGGCCCTGATTCATCGCTGATGACGCTGGCGGGCGCTGAGTTCGCTGAATTAAGCCAGTCTTCAGTGTGTTCAGTGGTCTCAGTGATTCTAGGCATCGCTGCTGGATGCACCGTTTCGAGAGGAGTTGTGAGTAACTCTCACTCCCGTACCCTTCGCCACGCAGCCGTCTTCACCCTCACCCTGCTCGCCATCGAGTTCCTCGACGAGTTCGTCTTCGGGGCCCGCGAGGCGGCCTGGCCGCTGATCCGCACCGACCTGAGCTTGAGCTACGCTCAGGTCGGCTTGCTGCTTGGTCTGCCCAGTTTGGTCGGCAGTCTGGTTGAACCTTTTCTGGGCGTATTGGGTGATATATGGAGACGCCGCGTCCTGATCCTGGGTGGCGGCGTTGTGTTTGCCCTGGCGCTGCTGCTTGCGGCGCTGAGCCAGGATTTCCCCGTTTTGCTGATTTCGTCTATAATCTTTTATCCGGCTTCGGGCGCGTTCGTCTCGCTGTCGCAGGCGACGCTGATGGACACCGATCCCGCCTGCCACGAGCAGAACATGGCGCGCTGGACCTTCGCCGGCTCGCTGGGCGTGGTGGCCGGCCCCATAGCCCTGGGCGCAGCAGCCATGCTGGGCCTGGGTTGGCGCGGGCTGTTCCTCGTCTTCGCCGGGCTGACCCTGATCCCGCTGGCGATGGTGTACCGCCTTCGGTCTGCCATCGGACAGCGGGGGGCCGAGAAAGCTGATTTCAAGGCGGGCTTGATGGACGCCCTGCGCGCGCTGCTGCGGGGTGAGGTGCTGCGCAGGCTGACGCTGTTGCAGTTCTCCTAAGCGTCAGCCCTGATGCTGGACGTGCTGCTGGGATTCCTGGCCCTATACCTGGTGGACGTGGTGGGCGCGACGCCGGCCCAGGCTGGGGCAGCGGTGGCGGTGTGGACGGGGCTGGGGCTGCTGGGCAACTTGCTGCTCATCCCGCTCCTGGAGCGCGTGCGCGGCCTGCGCTACCTGCGTTTGAGCGCGGCTGCGGAACTGGTGCTGTTCCCCGCCTTCCTGCTGGCGCCGGGCTTCTGGGCCAGATTGGTGCTGCTGGGGCTGTTGGGCTTCTTCAGCACGGGCTGGTATTCGATCCTCAAGGCGCAGTTGTATTCGGCCATGCCGGGGCAGAGCGGCACGGTGATGGCGGTGGGGAACGTGTTCGGGTTGGTGGGCGCACTTGTCCCGCTGGGGTTGGGGCTGGTGGCCGAGCGGTTTGACCTGACGGTGACGATGTGGCTGTTGCTATTGGGACCGCTGGCGCTGCTGGTTGGCATCCCCAGGGGAGACAAGCCGACCCGCTGAAGTGACTGAAGGGAGGAGCTCTGATGAATTCAATGGATGCAATTGTAACGATCCTGACCGAACTTGATGAGACCCGGCTCGGCGAGATGCTCCCATTGCTTGAGGCCTTTCACGAGGCGGTGAGCCGTCTCGACGAGCTAGACCTGCAAGACGTGGAACCGGCAGTGACCCTCAGCGTGACGGAGGGCGAGAGATGAATCAGAGCGACTTGCCTTTTCTCACCATCGCCGAGCTGGCGCCGCTCATCGAGAGCGTAGACGTGTCGCCCGTCGTCGTGACGCAGGCGGTGCTGGAGCGCATCGAGGCGCTGGACGGACGCCTCAATGCCTACCTCACCGTGCTGCACGACGAGGCCATGTCAGCGGCGCGGGAGGCAGAAAACGTGATCCCGACCGGCGGCTACCTCGGCCCGCTGCATGGCGTCCCCATCTCGCTCAAGGACCTCTTCTGGACCCAGGGCGTCCGCACCACGGCTGGCTCCAAAATCCTGGCCGATTTCGTCCCCCACGAGGATGCCCACAGCGTGTCCCGGCTCAAAGCTGCCGGCGCCGTCATCGTTGGCAAGACCAACCTGCACGAGTTCGCTTTCGGCGTCACCACCATCAACCCCCACTACGGAACGACGCGCAACCCGTGGGACGCGGAACGCATCGCCGGCGGCTCCAGCGGGGGATCGGCGGCAGCAGTGGCGGCAGGGCTGTGCACCGCCGCCATGGGCACCGACACCGGCGGCTCCATCCGTATCCCCGCCGCCCTGTGCGGCATCGTGGGGCTCAAGCCCACCTATGGCCGCGTGAGCAGGCACGGCGTCGTCCCCCTGGCCTGGACAATGGACCACGTCGGCCCCATGACCCGCAGCGTGCGCGACGCGGCCCTGATGCTCAAGGTCGTCGCTGGCCACGACCCCCGCGACCCCGCCTCAATCGACGCGCCGGTGCCTGACTTCACGGCTGGCCTGGATGCCGGGGTGAAAGGGCTGCGCCTGGGCGTGCCGCAGCACTTCTACTTCGATGATCTGGACGCTGAGGTCGAGGAGTGCGTGCGGGCGGCAATTGCCGTGCTGGGCCGACTGGGCGGGACGATTGAAGAAGTCGCCCTGCCGCGACTGGAGTACGCTCCGGCGGTGTATTGGCCCATCAGCATCTCCGAGGCCGCCGCCTACCATCGCGACTGGCTGATCAACCGCCCGCACGACTACGGCGACGACGTGCGCGAGCGCATGGAGCCGGGCCTGCTGGTGCCGGCCGTCCGCTACCTGCAGGCCCAGCGAGCCAGGCGTCTCATCGCCGACGACTTCCGCCACGCGCTGCGGGAGGTGGACGTGCTGCTGGCACCGACGACGCCCATCCCCGCTCCTCGCCTTGATGAAGCAGGGACCCCTGAGGTGAGAAGCTCGCTGTTGCGGCTGACTTCCCCCGCGAACCTGGCCGGGCTGCCCGCCCTCTCCGTGCCTTGCGGCTTCACTGGCGCGGGGCTTCCCGTGGGACTCCAGATCATCGGCCGCGCCCTCGACGAGGCGACGGTGCTGCGGGTGGGCCACGCCTACGAGACGACTGCGGGTTGGGGGGTAAGAATACCTCGCCCCTATTGCACTTGAGACCATCATGCCAACTACAAGCGATTCCATTGAAAGCACATCGAAGGCTGGGACTGTAACCATGGTTCCTGAAGCCGAACGATTTCAGACCGACGGCGTGCTCACCATCAGCGCGGGGCACGCGGTTCACGATACCTATACCGCCTTCCTGGCCCCTCTCCTGCCGGCCTTCATCACCAACCTGGCTCTGTCCAAGACCGAGGCCGGGATTCTGACGGTCTTCGTGCAAGGGCCGTCGTTGCTCCAGCCTTTCATCGGCCACCTGGCCGACCGCGTGAACTTGAGCTACTTCGTCATCCTGGCCCCCGCGGTAACCGCCGCGATGATGAGTCTGCTGGGCGTGGCGCCGGGCTACGGGATGCTAGCCCTGTTCCTGATGGTGGCCGGCCTCAGTTCGGCCAGCCTGCACGCCGTGGCGCCGGTGATAGCCGGCAACCTGTCGGGGCGGAGCCTGGGCCGGGGCATGGGATTCTGGATGGTCGGCGGCGAGTTGGGCCGCACCCTGGGACCCATCGTGATCGTCAGCGCGGTCCGCCTGCTGGGCCTGGAGGGCACGCCCTGGCTGATGATCGGCGGCTTCCTGGCCTCAGCCATCCTCTACGTCCGGCTCAAAGACGTGCCGACGCAGCCCACCAACGCCGGCCAGGGGCTGCCCTGGCGACAGGCGTTGCGGAGCATGGGGCCGCTTCTGCTCCCGCTGGCAGGCATCATCGTGGCGCGTTCCTTCATGACCAGATCGCTGACCACCTACCTGCCCACCTTCCTGAGCGAGGAGGGCGCTGACCTCTGGCTCGCCGGGGCATCCCTCTCGCTCCTGGAGGCAGGGGGTGTGGTGGGCGCGCTGCTGGGGGGCACGATGAGCGACCGGCTGGGCCGCCGGCTGGTTCTGTTTGTCTCCATGCTGACGACGCCGTTCCTCATGTTCGCCTTTTTGACGACTGACGGCTGGCTTAAGTTCCCTCTCCTGCTGGTGATGGGCTTCACCGCCCTCTCCGTCACTCCCGTCGTCATGGCCCTGGTCCAGGAGAGCTTTCCTGAGAATCGGGCGTTGGCCAATGGCGTCTACATGTCGTTCAGTTTCGTACTCAGTTCGATGGTCGTATTGGTGCTTGGAGCGATGGGGGACCTGTTTGGACTGCGCCTGGCATTTACCGCCAGCGCGGTCGTCACCCTGTTGGGCCTGCCTCTCATTCTTCTGCTGCCGAGAAAGTAGGGGACAAGGCAGACCCGTATCGGCGAGGTGACTACCCACCTGCTCCTGCTGGACCCTAGTCCAGTGGCCTCAGCGGTCTTTCGATTCTTGCCAAATGGGTTGAAATCTGCTATACTGTTCGCAGGAGGTAATCATGGATGAAAAAGAGACGGTAAGGGAATACGTTGAGGCGGAGGCTGATGGCCAGGCCGGAGAGCCGGTTTTGGCGGCCTCTTTCAATCTGCCTGATGATCCAATCGAAGCCAGGGTCTACAGGGTGGATTTCATGCCTGGCGAGGCCTGGTCGGGCAGAGCACCGGAGTGGTGGTGGGTCGTGGTCAGCAAGCTGCCGATGAATCTCTACGATGGTGAGAAATTCACTGCCAACGAGGCCTACAGCTTCCACCTGGGGGTCATGTTGAGATATGCCCACAGCCAGGGTTATCCAGACATCCCGGACTTCCTGCTGGACTGGAGGGCAAGGGAGCAATAAGTAATGAGGAACGAGGAACGGGGAGGAAGACTCGTTACCAGTTCCTCGTTACCTGTTACTTTAGTTAGGAGGATTTGACGTGGGGGAGAAAATCCTGGTGGCCGTCGCCTGGCCTTATTCATCATCATACATCCACGTAGGCAATGTGGCTGGGGCATACTTGCCAGCGGACATTTTCGCCCGCTACCAGCGTCTGAGAGGGAACGATGTCATCATGGTATCTGGCTCGGATAGCCACGGCACGCCTATCACCGTCAAGGCTGACGAGGATGGCGTCTCGCCCCGGGAGGTCTTCGAGCGCTATCATCAAAGTTTCCTGGATGGTTTCATTGAGCTGGGCCTGGCCTACGACCTTTTCACCCACACGGACACCGAGAACCATCATCGAGTCGCTCAGGACATTTTCCTCACACTCCTGGAGAACGGCTATCTCTCTCAGAAGACGACGCAGCAGCTCTACTGTGAACACTGCCACAAGTTCCTTCCCGACCGCTACGTCTACGGCACCTGCCCCCACTGCGGCAGCAAGGACGCCCGCGGCGACCAGTGCGAGAACTGTGGCCGACCCCTGGATGCCATCGAGATCATTGACCCCACCTGTAAGCTCTGCGGCCACCGTCCCGTGATCCGAGAGACGGAGCATTTCTTCCTCGATCTCCCCGCCCTGAACGAGCGACTACTGGAATGGGTTCAGGATAAAACGTACTGGCGGCCCAACGTCTATAACTTCACCCTCAATTATCTCAAAGAGGGCTTGCAAGAGCGACCCATCACCCGCGACATGAAGTGGGGCATTCCCGTGCCGGTGGAGGGTAACGAGGACAAAACAATCTACGTCTGGTTTGAGGCGGTGATCGGCTATCTAGCCGCCAGCGTCGAGTGGGCCAGGATAACGGGGCAGCCAGAGAAATGGAAGGAGTGGTGGTATGAGCCTGGTCGCAGTTACTACTTCATCGCCAAGGACAACATCGCCTTCCATAGCATCATGTGGCCCGCCACACTGATGGGAATCGAGAGGTTGTACGCTGAGGAAGGGTCATTGAACTTGCCGTACGACGTGCCCTCTAACGAGTTTCTGAATCTGGAGAGACGAAAGATATCCGGCAGCCGCAACTGGGCTGTCTGGTTGCCCGATTACCTGCAGCGCTACGACCCCGATCCGCTGCGCTACTACCTGACTGCCAACGCCCCTGAAAGCCGCGACACCGATTTCTCCTGGGCCGACTTCTGGCGCCGCAACAACGACGAGTTGGTGGCTACCTGGGGAAACCTGGCCAATCGGGTATTGACCTTTGCCCACAAGAACTTCGACAAGCAGGTGCCAGTGCCGAGTCAATTGGGTGAATCGGACCAGGCTCTACTGGACAAAGTAGAGGCCGCCTTCGAGCCTGTCGGCCAACTCCTGAATGGCTGCAAGTTCAAAGCGGCTTTGGGCGAGGTCATGGCTCTGGCCCGCGAGACCAATGGTTATCTCGATGAAAAGGCCCCCTGGCTCCAGATCAAGGAGGATCGCGAAGCGGCGGGCGCCACCGTCTACGTCGCCCTGCGGGTGATTGATTCGCTGAAGACCCTCTTCTGTCCCTTCTTGCCCTTCTCCTCCCAGAAGTTGCACCATTTCCTGGGCTATGACGGCGACATCATGGGCCGACAGTACATCGAGACCCTCCAGGAGGAGCACGGAACCCACCAGGCTCTCCGCTACGATGGCAGCGGCTTAGAGGGGGAATGGGCTCCCAGCCAGTTGCCAACCGGCCAGGCCCTGCGCAAGCCCAAGCCGCTGTTCAAGAAACTGGACGAAAGCATAGTGGAGGAGGAACTGGCGCGGTTGGGGAGTTAGGGCATCACCGCGCTGGCACAGTCCCCTGCCCCCTCGACCACCTGACCAGGGACTAACGAACAGACCCCCGCCGAAAGCAAGTGAGGGTTTACTTTTTGGAGGGAGTGATGTAAAATAATATCTGGGAGGTGTCTATGCCTGATCTGTTTGTCCGCTCCAAGAACTGGTTGATAGTGCTAATTATCGTCGCCTATCTAGCTGTAGGCATCCTCTACGCTGTTAAGACACCTCCTTGGCAAGTGCCCGACGAGCCAGCCCATTACAACTACATCAAATACGTGGCAGAGAACTATCGCCTCCCTGTCCTCCAGATGGGCGACTACCCCCACGATTACCTGGAGGAGATCAAAGCCAGGCGCTTCCCCTCTGAGATGTCCATCGAGCCCCTGCGCTACGAGTTCCACCAACCGCCCCTTTACTACGTCCTGGCCGCTGTGGTCTACAAGCTCTTCGCCGGCGGACTCTTGCCTCTCCGACTGCTCTCCGTCCTGCTAGGCTGCTGTCTGCTCTGGGTGACCTATCGCATCGCCAAAGAGGTCTTCACCGGACACGAGGCTCTGGCCCTGGGCACGACCGCCTTCGTGGCCTTCGTCCCCATGCACATCGCCATCACGGCGGCGGTGAACAACGACACGTTGGCAGAATTGATACTGGCGGTGATTCTGTGGATGTTGGTGAGGTATGTCAAAACTTCCCCCCCAGGGTTGGAGGGGACTGGGGGGGGGCGTGCTGAGGGGATAGGGCGGTTCGTGGGGCTGGGCGTGCTGATAGGGCTGGGCTTGCTGACCAAAATAACGACCCTGGTTGCTGTTCCTGTGGCTTTGGTCGCAGTCGTGGTCAGAGAAGGCTGGCTGGAACAACGCCGAAAATCAACTTACATTCGATGCTTCTTGCTTCTTGCCTCCTGTTTCTTGCTTACTCTCCCCTGGTTCATCCGCAACGTTTCGGTCTATGGCGGTTTGGACATCCTTGGTATGCAGAGACACGACGCCATCGTAGTTGGCCAGCCCCGCACCGCGGAGTGGTTGGCCCAACTCGGCGCAGCCAGATTTGCCCAGGACTTCATCCTCACCACCTTCAGGAGCTTCTGGGCCCAGTTCGGCTGGATGGGCATCCTGATAGACCAGCGAATCTATTTGATCCTGGCCCTGCTCTGTGCCGTAGTCGGATTGGGCTTGGCCCTCTTTTTTGCTACGAACCTTTCGACCAGGCTCAGGACAAGTTACACGAACTCGAAAGTGGAGACGGCTTTCACGAATCTATCTCGAAAAAGGATGGCCCTCGGCCTTTTGGCCCTGTCAGCCCTCTTGACTTTACTCTCCTATTTCTGGTACAACCTCAAGTTCGTCCAGCACCAGGGGCGCTATCTCTTTCCCGCTCTGGTTCCCCTCGGCCTGGCCTTCGCTTTGGGCCTGCGGGAGGTATTGGCCAGGGACAACGCCAAGGCAGTGGCCCTCCTGTTCCTGGCGGCCACCCTGAGCCTGGCGGCCAAGGGCCTGGTAACTGGGGACTTCAACAAGCTGAGCATCTCTTTGCTGGGCGGGACGGCGGTAGCCTTCGGAATCAAAGCGTTCCTGCCTGAGAAATACGACGATTGGGTTTTCGCTTTGCCCTACCTGGGCTTATGGGGGCTGGACCTGATTTGCCTGTTCAAATTTATTGTTCCCTACTTTCAGTCATAAACTAATGCACAGCACGTTAAAACGGGGGCATGAGGGTAACTGTCAACGGATTCCGGGAACGAATTGAGCGGATTGGGGCTCCGCACGTGACATTTTCCGTTCAATCCGTTCAAAAAATCCGTTGACAGCGCTCCGTGCTTTCTATCCCCCTACTTTGGAGTGCTATAAACTAACGGAGGTCTGAACATGAGCTTCTTGAAAAGGATAGCATCCGCATTATCACCCCAAGGTACTGACAAGGGCGAGGTGCTTTGGGCCTACGTGCGCTGCCATAAGTGTGGCGAGGCGATCAAGACTCGCATTGACCTGAGACATGACCTGACGCCTAACTACAGCGCTGAGGGGCGTGTCACCGACTACGTTGTGCGCAAGGTGCTTATCGGCAGCCAGCGCTGCTTTGAGCCTATCGAGGTGAAACTGACCTTCGAGCCCCAACGCCGGTTGACCTCACGAGAGATTGCCGGCGGCCAGTTTATAAGCAGGGAAGAGTACGAGGGTGGAGAGTAACGAGTGAAGATATTCACTGACTATCACGGTTACAACAGCCACGGCAAGTGCCTGGCCTGCGGCCGGCAATCTCCTCTCATCACCGCTATTCTGGGCGCCTGCGCAGATTGCATTCGGGAGCGGCCCGAGGAGGTGCTGCCGCGCATCCAAGAGATGCAGGCCGAGACGCGGCTGGAGTTCGACCTGCCGACGCAGCCGCCCGATGATCCCCAGGGCGTGCATTGCCCTCTTTGCGCCAACGAGTGTCGCATCCCAGAAGGCGAGCGCGGCTTCTGTGGTCTCAGGGAGAACCGAGGAGGCAGGCTGATCCATCTGGCGGGAACGGCCAGGAAGGGCATCCTGCACTGGTACTACGACCCCTTGCCCACCAACTGCGTGGCCGATTGGGTTTGCGAGGGGCATACCAGGTACGGCTACAAGAACCTGGCGGTGTTTTACGGGGCCTGCTCCCTGAATTGCCTGTTCTGTCAGAACTGGCATTATCGCCAGATGTCGCCCGAAGGCAGGGGCATGAGCGCCCAGGAGCTGGCCGACCAGGCCGATGCTCGGACCTACTGCGTCTGCTACTTCGGCGGCGACCCCACGCCCCAGATGCCTCACGCCCTGGCTACTTCGCGCATCCTGGCCGAAAGAGGCGTGCGCATCTGCTGGGAGACCAACGGCACCATGCATCCCAAGCTACTGGACAAGGCGGTGCAACTGTCTCTGGAGACCGGCGGCTGTATCAAGTTTGACCTCAAGGCTTATGACGAGAGCCTCCACCTGGCTTTGACAGGCGTGTCAAACGAAAGGACGCTGGAGAACTTCGCCCGCGCCGCCAGGCACATTCCGGAGCGTCCTGAGCCCCCGCTGGTGGTGGCCAGCACCTTGCTGGTGCCGGGCTACGTTGACGTCAAGGAGGTTAGCAACATCGCCTCCTTCATCGCTTCCCTGGACCCTGCCATTCCCTACGCTCTACTGGGCTTCCATCCCCATTTTTACATGCCCGATCTGCCCCGCACCTCGGTGCGCCATGCTGATGCCGCTGAGGCCGCCGCCCGCGCCGCTGGCCTGACCAACGTGCGCATCGGCAACCGCCACCTGCTGTCACGAGCTTACTGACCGAGCACGCTCGATTTGCTGACGCACAGCGACCGTGGCCGTGCCCCCGTAGGAGTCCCGCGCCTCCACCGAGCGCCGGTGGTTGAACACCGCGTAGAGGCCGGATTCGAAGGCTTCAGAAATAGCCTGGAACTCGGCCAGGGGCAGCTCGCGCAGCGGCAAGCCCAGCGCCTCGGCCCGCCGCACTGCGCGGCCCACCAGCTCGTGGCTCTGGCGGAAGGGGACGCCACGACGCACCAGGTAGTCGGCCAGGTCGGTGGCCAGCATGGCGTCGTCGAGGGCGGCGGCCAGGGCTTCGGCGTTGACCTTCAGGGTACGCACCACGCCCGCCGCCACCGGCAGCGCCAGCTTCAGCGTGTCCAGCGCGTCGAACAGAGGCTCCTTATCCTCTTGCAGGTCCTTGTTGTAGGTCGAAGGCAGGCCCTTGAGCGTGATCAGCAAAGCCACCAGATGCCCCACCATTCGCCCCACCTTGCCCCGCAGCA
Source organism: Anaerolineae bacterium (assembly GCA_034431315.1). Classification (GTDB taxonomy): domain Bacteria; phylum Chloroflexota; class Anaerolineae; order VGOG01; family VGOG01; genus JAUWOY01. The sequence continues at coordinate 13,677 of DAOUDK010000006.1, read as the reverse complement.
GCTCCAGCGAGTCGGGGTTCTTTTTTTGCGGCATCAAACTGGAGCCGGTGGCGTAGGCGTCGTCCAGCTCCACGAAGCCGAACTCCGCTGACGACCAGATGATCAAGTCCTCGGCCAGGCGGCTGAGATGCGTTTGCAACAGCGCGGCCCAGAACAGGAGCTCGGCCATGAAATCGCGGTCCGACACGGCGTCCAGGCTGTTCTCGCAGATTGCCCGGAAGCCCAGTTCGGCGGCCAGGAATTGGCGGTCAATGCCCAGGGAGTGGCCGGCCAGCGCGCCCGCGCCCAGCGGCAGCACAGCGACGCGCTTCTCCAGGTCGTCCAGTCGTTGCCGATCCCGCTGCAGCATCCAGAAGGCGCTCATCAGCCAGTGGCTGAACAGCACCGGCTGCGCCCGCTGCAAATGCGTGTAACCGGGCATGATGACGTCCAGATGCTGTTCTGCCTTGGCTAGGATGGCTTCTTGCAGGTCGCTGAGCCGCTGGCGCAGGCCTGGGATCTCCCCCATCAGGTAGAGGCGCAGGTCGGTAGCCACCTGATCGTTGCGGCTGCGCCCGGTGTGCAGCTTGCCTGCCAGATCGCCAATCAGCTCTCCCAGCCGCCGCTCGACGGCGGTGTGGATATCCTCGTCCGAAAGCACGATCTCGAATTCGCCGACCTCGAACTCCCGCGCCACCGCTTCCAACCCCTGAATGAGCCGATCCCGCTCGCTGGCGGTGAGCAGCTCGGCGCGTTCCAGCGCGCTGGCATAGGCCATGCTGCCTTCGATGTCGGCTGCCCACAGCCGCCAGTCGAAGCCGATGGAGGCGTTGAAGCGCTCCATCAGCTCATCAGGTGTTCCCTCGAACCGTCCGCCCCACAGTTTCATCCTTCCTCCTCGTTATCCCACGCATGCTGGAAGCTGGTTTCCAACCTCCAACCTCCAATCTCCAACTTCCACATTCCTCGTTACTCCCTTCGAACTCGAAACCCCAAACCCGAAACTCGAAACCCTTCTCAGTCCCGCTTGAACTTGCTGTAGTCGGGCGAGCGATAGCCGGAGATCCCCAACCCCTCGATGTCCAGCAGCGCCTTGACCTTCAGCGGCAGGCCGAAGAGGTTGATGAAGCCCTCGGCATCCGCCTGGTCGTAGACGTCCTCCTCACCGAAGGTGGCGTAATCCTCTCGATAGAGGCTGTAGGGCGACTTGCGACCGACGACGGTGCAACTGCCCTTGTATAGCTTGAGGCGCACCGTGCCGGTGACGGTCTCCTGCGTCTGGCGCACGAAGGCGTCCAGCGCCTCGCGCAGCGGTGTGAACCACTGGCCGTAGTAGACCAGTTCCGCGTAGCGCTGGGCGACGATGTCCTTGTAGTGGAGCGTCTCCCGGTCCAGGCAGATGCTCTCCAGGCCGCGGTGGGCGGTGTAGAGGATAGTGCCGCCGGGGGTCTCGTACACGCCGTGGGATTTCATCCCCACCAGACGGTTTTCGACCAGATCCTCCCGTCCCACGCCGTGCGCGCCGCCCAGCTCGTTCAGCCGGGTCAGCAGCTCCACCGCGCCGAAGGCCACGCCATCGATGCGCTTGGGTATGCCCTCCTTGAAGTTAATCTCCAGGTAGAGTGGTTCGTCGGGCGCGGCCTCAGGCGCCACGGTGAGCACGAACATGTCCTCCTGTGGCTCCTGCCAGGGGTCTTCCAGGATCCCGCCCTCGTGGCTCAGGTGCCAGATGTTGCGGTCACGGCTGTAGATGGAACGCTCGGTGGCTGCCACCGGCACGTTGTGGGCCGCGGCGTAGGCCAGCGCATCCTCCCGCGAGCGGATGTCCCATTCCCGCCAGGGGGCGATGACCTTCAGGCGGGGATTGAGGGCCTTGTAGGTCAGCTCGAAGCGTACCTGGTCGTTGCCCTTGCCGGTGCAGCCGTGAGATACGGCGTCAGCTCCTTCCAGTTCGGCGATCTCCACCTGCCGCTTGGCGGTGAGCGGACGGGCGAACGATGTGCCCAGCAGGTACTGCCGCTCGTAGATGGCGCCGGCCATCATGGTGGGGAAGGCGTACCCCATCAGGAACTCCTCCCGCAGGTCTTCGATGTAGACCTTGCTGGCTCCCGTGGAGAGCGCCTTCTCCTCCAGCCCCTCCAACTCCTCTTCCTGGCCCAGGTCAGCGGTGAAGGTGATCACCTCGCAATCGTAGCGCTCCTTCAGCCAGACCAGAATCACCGAGGTGTCCAGTCCGCCCGAGTAGGCCAAAACAACCTTTTTCATCGTCCTTTTCCTCCTTTTTTACGTTTTACGCAATACGCAATACGCCTCACGCCTCACGTATCACTTCCGCCATCACCTCTATGGCTTGATAGAACTCCTCCACCTGGATGTGCTCATCCGGTGTGTGGTCGAGCGAGGAGTCGCCGGGGCCGTAGGCCACGATGGGGCAATCCCACACCGGGCCGACGGTGTTCATGTCGGAGGTGCCCAGCTTCACTTTGAAGGTGGGACGTCCGTCCCTGGCACGGATGGCCCTCAGGAAAGCCCGCACCAGTGGATTGTTCTTGCCCGCCTTGAACGGCACGTCCTCGCCGCTGAAACCGACGGCGGCTCCGTCGGCCCACTGGCGCATGTGCTCCTTCAGGGAGGGCACATCCAGGCCGAAGGGGATGCGCAGGGTCATGTCCATGGTCACTTCCTCCTCGAAGCCGCCGTTGTGGGCGGTGATGCGGTGCAGCGAAGCGTCCAGGGTGTGGAAGCGGAAGCGTTCGCCCTGGTTGAACTGCCGAGCGTGGTCGGTCAGGCGGTTCCAGAACGCGACGGCTCGCTCGGAGCCCGACGATCCCTGCGCCGTGCTGTGCCGCATTGGCGCGGCCAGGCGATAGGTCACCAGCAGGCGGCCTTTGTAGCCCAGGGTCACGTGCTGCCATCCACTCGGCTCGCCGATGACCACCACCTGGGGGGAGAAGTTACCCAGCAGGTAGCGGGCTCCTTTCGAAGCTGCCTCCTCTTCGACGGCGCCCACCACCACGATGCGCTTGTCCGGCAAGTGCCCCGCCTGGGCTGCTGCCAGGATGAAGGTGGCCAGCGGCCCCTTGGCGTCCACCGCCCCCCGCCCGTAGAGCCGGCCATTCTGCAAGCGGATGGGGATGAACCCCTCGACGGTATCCATGTGTCCCAACAGCATGATCTCTCTTTCACCCTTCCCTAGCACGCCGATGGCATTGCCCGCCGGGTCCTGGTAGGTGCGGAAGCCCAGGGCCCTCATCTGCGTCAACAGGTAGGCCGCCATTTCCCCCTCTTTCCCCGAAGGGCTGTAGATTTCCAGCATCTCCCGCAGCAATACCAATTCATCCATTTTTGCTCCCTCCAGACGACAGCGACTGACATAACAGCGTCCCGTCCTCGACGGCGAGAAGGGAGGTGTTGGCAGGTCTATCCATTTCGAATCCCTCATCAAAGCTGGCGGCCAAACATCAGCCCATTGCACGCTGCAAATCGCGCATGTGAAGCAGTTGATGGCCATAGATGGCAGAGAGCATCATCTCCAGCGAGATTTCACCCAGGCCCGGGTGCCACCCAATGCGGTCCAGGTCGTCCTCCCCCAATGTACGCACCCAGTCCAACGTGGTCTGGCGAGCGATGGCCAATGCAGCTAGCAGGTGCTGTGGCGAGTGATCGGCCAGGCGCTTCTGTTCCTCCGCGTTAAAGGCATCGTAATCAAACCCCTCGGGCGCGCCTGCCCCGCCTGAAGCCACGTCCTGGGCCATGCGCCACAGTCCTTCCTCCGCCGAGACGAAATGCGCCAACAGGTCACGCGCCGTCCAGGGACATGGATCAGTGTACACTACTCTCTGCCACTGATCCGCCGTCAATCCGCTCAGAATTTCGTGGGTCTTTTGTTTGCCCTTTTCCAGTCTGGCAATCAATGCCTCCACTCGTGGTTTCGACATTTGTCTGCTCCTTTCCGATCACAAAGATGCCGGCAAAACTTCTGCCACCCGCTCCACTACCGCGTCCATGTCCTCCACGCTGATCACCAGCGGCGGCAGAAAGCGCATCACGATCGGCCCGGCCGACAGGGCCAGCACCCCCCGCTCCATCAGCGCCGCCAGATAGGGCCCGGCCCTGTGCTTCAACTCGATGGCGATCATCAGCCCCAGCCCCCGCACCTCCCGGACGAGGGGCGAGTCTAAGCCACGCAGGCGGGAGATAAAGTAGGCTCCCAATTCCGCCGCTCGTTGCGGAAGAGTTTCCTCCTCGATGACGCGGATGGCAGCCAGGGCCGCGGCGCAGGCCAGCGGGTTACCTCCGAAGGTAGAGCCATGCGCTCTGCTCGGCAGCTTCCCCACCCGGGAGCCGAGCAGCACCGCGCCCATCGGTATCCCGCCGGCGATGGCCTTGGCCAGGCACAGCAGGTCAGGCTCCAGGCCGTGGTGCTCACAGGCGAACATGCGGCCCGTCCGCCCGAACCCCGTTTGCACCTCGTCAATGATGAACAGCGCCCCCCGCTCCTGGCAAAGCCTCTGCACACCTTGCAGGTAATCTCCGTCGCCGATGGTGACGCCCCCCTCCCCCTGCACCACCTCCAAAATGACTGCCGCCGTATCGTCGCCGATGGCTTCTTCGAGGGCGTCCTCATCGTTGTAGGGCACGTGGACGAAGCCCGGCACCAGCGGCTCGAAGGGCTGGCGGTATTGGGGCCGCCAGGTGGCTGATAGAGCGCCCAGAGTGCGGCCATGAAAGCCGTTCTTGGCAGCGACGATGCCCGGACGGCCGGTAGCCAAGCGAGCGAACTTGATAGCTCCTTCCACCGCCTCGGCGCCGGAGTTACACAGAAACACCCGTTCCAGCCCCGGGGGCGCGATGCGCACCAGTTCGGCCTGCAGCTCCGCCCGGCGGTCGTTGTAGAAGCTCTCAGGACAGGTGATCAGCCTCCCGGCCTGCTCCCTGATCGCCGCCGCCACCCTGGGATGACAGTGGCCGACGTTCACCACTCCATGCCCGCCCACGCAATCAATGTAAGCCCGCCCCTGGGCATCCCACAGTTTGGCCCCTTCTCCCCGCACGATAACCAGAGGCCGCTTGGTGTACACCCCGCTGGTATAACCATCCTCCAGCTCAATCAACGCTTGGTCATTGGTCATTGAATCACCGTCCCTCTGCCCGCCAGCGCTTGGCTGACCGGCGATTCGATGCGTCCATCGCCGAGTATCACCCGGCCCACCCCACCCTCCAGCGCCTCCCTGGCCCCCAGCAGCTTCTTTTTCATCCGCCCCTGGGCGTAGGGGAAATGGGCCTCCACTTCGTCGCGCCCGATGCTGCGGATGAGCGAACTATCGTCGGGGAAGTCCCTCAGCAGACCGGGGACGTTGGACAGCAGGACGAGAGTTTCGGCCCCCAGCGCGGCAGCCACAGCCGCCGCTGCCCGGTCGCCGTCCACGTTCAACACCTCCCCCTCGTGGCTGATGGCCAGCGGAGCAATGACCGGCGTGTAGCCGTGGTCGAGGAGCAGCCTCAGCAGGGAGACGTTGACCTGCTGAATGACGCCGCTCCACTCGCCGCGCAGCATCTTTCGCTTGCCGTTCTCCACGATCTTCAGAACCGACTTTCGCCGTCCTTCCAGCAGCCGTCCGTCAGGCCCTGAGAGCCCCACGGCGTTGACCTCCAACCCTTGCAGCCGTTCCACCAGCAGCTTATTCACCCGGCCCGCCACCACCATGGCGAATATCTCCAACGTCTCCCGGTCGGTGTAGCGGCTAACGTGGCCTGAGACCGAGGTGACGAAGCGAGGCGGGTGTCCCAGTTTCTCAGAGATAACGTTGGTCTGATGGGAGCCGCCATGTACGAGCACCATCTGCTCCCCGTTCCCGATCAGGTCGGCGACATCGGCACATAGCGGCTCAATGCCCAACCCCTCCACCCCGCCGATCTTGACCACGATCATACTCCCCAATCCCCAATATCCAATGTCCAATCTCTAATCTCCAATCTCCAATATCCAATCTCTAAACCGGATGCAGCCCCGGAAACTCCAACCCTGCCGTCTCCGCAAAGCCGCACATCACGTTCATCGCCTGCACCGCAGTACCGGCCGCTCCCTTCATCAGGTTATCCAGGGCGGCGATGACCACCAGCCGGTCGCTTCCTTCCTCCCTGGCGAAACCGACGTCGCAGTAGTTGGAGCCGGCCAGGATCTTGGGCTCTGGGTAGCGGTAGAACCCCCTGCGGAATTTGACGATGCGGATGAAGGGCTCGTCGCCGTAGGCCTGGCGGTACAATCGCCAGATGTCCTTTTCGCCCAGGTCTTCCGTGAGGAAGCAATGCGCCGTGGCCAGCGCACCGCGCACCAGATCCACCGATGTTACCGATATATGGATGTCAGGCTGCTGTTCATTGAAGGTGAGCTCCTGCAGCATCTCGGCCAGGTGACGGTGGACGGTGGGAGCGTAGGAGCGGACGACGTGGCTGCGCTCCGAGTGATGGGAGGCGCGGGTGGGTTTGGCGCCCCCCTCCGAGGAGCCGACCTTGACCTCCACCACCGTCTTGCCGATCACGCCAGCTTGATAAAGCGGCCACAGGGCCAGGTTGATGACCGTAGCATTGCAGCCCACGCCGCTGGCGTAGCGGGCTTCTCGGAGTGCTTCTCGATGGAACTCGGGCAGGCCGTAGACGAAGCGGGGCAGCCATTGGGGAGCCGGGTGCTCCCAGCCGTACCAGAGTGGATAATCGGCCGGGTCGTGGAGGCGGAAATCCGCGCTCAAGTCCACGACCCGCTTGGCAAGGGCGGCGAATTCCTCGATGCGCGGGGCCACCTGGCCGTGAGGAAGGGCGGCGAAGAGCACGTCGCAGGGCGCCAGTTCCTGGAGGCTCACCAGGCTAAGATTTGTCCGTCCCCTGAGGTTAGGGTGCAGGAAGTGAGCCGGTTGCCCGGCGTAGCTCTCCGAAGTGACCTGCTTCACCTCCACCTCGGGATGGCCCAGCAGCAGCCGCAGCAGTTCCCCCCCCACGTATCCGGATGCGCCGGCGATGGATGCGTTCAGCATAGACTCTCTCCTGGATTGGTCAGATGGTTAGATGGTCGAAAGAGACACGTGACCACCCGACCAAGGACCACCTGACCACCCGACTAACTGCAACACGTAATCCGCCATTTTGCCTGCGATGTCCACATCCACCGCCTTCACGGCGCCGTGGAATTCGGGCGTGTGATTCACCTCGTTGACCAGCAGGCGGCCGTCGGCGGTCTCCAGGAGGTCCACAGCCAGGATCCCTCCACCCACCGCCTGGGCCGCCGCCAGCGATAGCTCCCTGATCTCGGAGCTAAGGGGACAGAGCAGCGCTTCCCCGCCGCGAGCGGTGTTAGTGATCCAGTGGGCAGAGCGGCGATACATGGCGTACGTGACCTCCTCGCCGATCACCAGGGTGCGGATGTCGCGTCCGGGCTTGTCAACGTATTCTTGAATGTAGAAGATGGAATGACGATGGCCGCCGAGGGTGTGCTTGTGTTCCAGAATCGTCTCCGCCGCATCGCGATCATTGATCTTGGCCAGAAGCCGTCCCCACGAGCCGTTCAGAGGCTTCAACACCACCGGGTAGCCCATCTCCTCGATGGTCTCCAGGGCAGCCTTCGGGGTGAAGGCCACCTGGGTGCGCGGCGTGGGGACGCCGTGCTTGACCAGCGCCAGGCTGGTCAACAGCTTGTCGCCGCTGGTGGCGATGACCTCGTAGCTATTGACCGTGCGCAGCCCATTGGCACCCAGCAGCTTGCTGGCGTACAGGGCCCGCGAATGGCTCAGGCAGCGGACGAGCACCACGTCGTAGCCGTTGATGCCCTCCGACAGGCCCAGGGTGATGGTGTTGGCATCAATCCTTTCGCCATCCACCCCCCGGTCGCGCAGGGCCTTGAAGATCAACTTCTCCTCGACGCGAACGCGAGAACAAAGCACACCCACCCTCATCCTGTCATTCCCCCCAATCCTCCTCTTCTTCCGGAGCCAGGTCCAGGACGATGGGATCCACGCCCATCACCTCCAACTCGGCACCGCAGTCGGAACAGACCACGATTTCCCCCACCTCCACGTCGGGGGCCAGTTGCACTTCAGCAGCACATTCGGGACATTCGATCATTTTGACACCTCCTTGCGAGTTTTGGGTAACAAAAAAGCCGATCCTCCTAATCAATGTTTCTGGAGAGTCGGCCTGCGGTTGCAGTTTGCCAAAAGGTAATTACGTGAGATTTACTCCCATAACAATATTCGGCACGGCGAAGCTCCCCAAAGCGAACGCCTGGATCGAGGGCGCTTAGGCAGTATTGGCCTGGAGTTTCGCTTGCCGAAGGACATCATTGAATATCTGCTCCCATTTCCGAACTGTACTCTTTATACCACAATTCGGGATAATTGTCAAATCATGGGTGGGCAGAAGGCGCATTTCACTTGGGGGCAAAATTCAACAAGGTTGGCGTTGAGCACGCCTCGATACGCGCTCCGCGCTACTCAGGATGCTTCAACGACGTTGTCAAAGGGCGTTGCCCTAAAATTGACAAATGGTTCAATCTGTGCTACAATCTGTAGCGAAGATCCTAACATTGAATCAGGACCCATTTCGATGAGCCAAACCCCGAAGAATAATCCCATCACCATTATTAGCCTCATCCTAGTAGAGCTCCTTAGCATTAAGGAGCTAATGGTGGTTGGGAGGCAATCGGGGTAAAGCACACGTAAGCCGACTGCAATTTGAAAAGCCCCCCAACCAGGGGTTTTTTTGTTTTGTCGTATCTGCTTACCTTATGCTCGCAGCGGACCCTAGTCCGCTGAGGCCGCTGGACTAGGGTCCAGCGGGAGCAGGCGAGTAGTCATCGTGCAACTGAATAACGATCAAGCAGGCCTGAGTTGACCTGCTCTCTGACGTCTTCGACGACGATTCTGCAATGATGCCTTCGCCCGCGGTGTTTTGTTGACCGTGAGGGCCAAGGCATTTTGTTTATAAGCCATCGAGAGGAGGCAATAAGAAGTGAGAAGCAAAGCCCTGAAGCAAGGCATAGAGCGCGCCCCCCATCGCTCGCTCCTGCGCGCGGTGGGCTGCACTGACCGGGAGATGGATCAGCCATTCGTAGGGATCATCAACTCCTTCAACGAGGTTATCCCCGGCCACACGCACCTGCGCCAGATCGCCGCCGCCGCCGCTGCCGGCGTCCGCATGGCCGGCGGCACGCCCTTTGAGTGCTCCACCATCAGCGTCTGCGATGGATTGGCCATGAACCACCTGGGCATGAAGTACTCCCTGCCCAGCCGTGAGCTCATCGCCGACTCGGTGGAGATAGTGGCCCAGGCTCACGCTTTCGACGCCCTGGTTCTCGTTCCCAACTGCGACAAGATCATTCCGGCTATGCTAATGGCCGCCGCTCGACTCAACATCCCTTCCCTGCTCGTCAGCGGCGGGCCGATGCTGGCCGGTCAGTTGGACGGGGAATACGTTGACCTCAGCGACGTCTTCAAGGCCGTGGGAGCGGTGGCCAGAGGCGAGATGAGCCACGCGGACTTGCAGCGACTGGAGCGGGCGGCCTGTCCTGGCTGCGGCTCTTGCGCTGGCATGTTCACGGCCAACACCATGAATTGCCTGACCGAGGCGCTGGGCATGGGCCTGCCCGGCAACGGCACCATCCCCGCCATCAGCGCGCAACGCATCTGCCTGGCCAAAGAGGCAGGCCTGCAAGTGATGGAGCTGCTGGAGAAGGACATACGGCCTTTGGACATCCTGACCGCAGCCGCCTTTAACAACGCCTTCACTGTAGACATGGCCCTGGGAGGCTCCACCAACTCCGTGCTGCACCTGCTGGCTGTAGCCCACGAGGCCGGTGTGGATCTCCCGCTGACTAAGCTCAACGATTTCAGCGCGCGCACGCCCCACTTGTGCAAGATGAGCCCCGCCGGCAAGCACCACATCGAGGACCTGGATCGGGCGGGCGGCATACCCGCCGTGATGGGCCAACTGATGGGCGCTGGCCTGCTGGACGACGGAGCCCTGACGGTGACGGGCCACAGTCTGGGCGACAACCTGGCCGGAGCGGAGGTGCTCGACCCTGGCGTGATTCGCCCCCTCAATGATCCGTACTCGCCCACTGGCGGCCTGTCCCTGCTCTTCGGCAACCTGGCCCCCGAAGGATCGGTGGTCAAGCGGGCTGCCGTAGCCCCGGAGATGCTCACCCACCGAGGGCCAGCGCGGGTCTTCGACTCGGAGGAAGAGGCCACCGCAGCGATCATGGCCGGTCGCTTCCAGAAAGGCGACGTCATCGTCATCCGCTACGAAGGGCCGCGAGGCGGGCCAGGGATGCGGGAGATGCTGACCCCCACCTCCCTGCTCACCGGCATGGGCATGGACAGAGAGATAGCTTTGCTGACCGACGGGCGATTCTCCGGAGCCACCCAGGGGGCCGCCATCGGCCACATCTCGCCCGAGGCGGCAGCCGGGGGCCTGCTGGCCATCGTGAGGGACGGCGATCCCATCGCCATTGACATCCCCGCCCACTCCCTGAACCTGGAGCTGGCAGAGGGAGAGATCAAGAGTCGCCTGGCTGACCTGCCACCCTGGCAACCCAAAGTGAGCTCCGGCTACCTGAAGCGCTACGCCGAGGCTGTCACTTCGGCCAGCACAGGCGCGGTTTTCAAAAGTTGATGAAGAAAGGAGAAGAAATCATGAAAAACGATATCCGTTTCGTCTACGAGAGTCACAACCCTTTGGGCGCTCAGGAGGAGCAGCGCGACGCCGTCTTCCAGGCCGCGCGACGCCACCTTCCCCACGTGGTCGCCTGGATCTCTCCGCAGGGGAACGCCCCCCTTTGGGTGGTCCTACCCCTGGAGATTGACCCCAGGGAATTGCTGAGACTGTCCGAACTGGAGGGAGTGGCCTTCATCCCCGGCCCAGTTGCTCACGATGAGCGCAACACCGCCATCCTCCATTTCTCGCATTTAGAGCCTGGCGAGATCGAGGAGGGCATCAAGCGCCTGGGAAGACTCATCGTTAAATACATGGACCTTGCTTCTCAGGCTAACGGAACGCCTTCGTCTCGCTTCGTAGGGCCATGAGTTGGAAGTTGGATGTTGGAAGTTGGACGTTAGATTCCAATCTCCAATCTCCAACCTCCAATCTCCAAATCAGGAGGAAGCTATGAAACTAAGTGGAGCTCAGATCGTCTGGGAGAGTTTGGTGCGGGAGGGCGTGGAGGTAGCGTTCGGCATTTCGGGGGGGGCGGTGATCCACCTGTACCACGCCTTGCCCGACTATCCCATCCACCACGTCCTGATGCGCCACGAGCAGGCGGCCGCCCACGCCGCCGACGGTTACGCCCGGGTCACGGGCAAGGTGGGGGTGTGCATCGCCACCTCAGGGCCAGGGGCTACGAACCTGGTGACTGGGCTGGCCACGGCATACATGGACTCCTCGCCAGTGGTAGCCATCACTGGTCAGGTGCCCACCTCGCTAATCGGCAAAGATGCTTTTCAAGAGGTGGACATCACGGGCATCACCTTGCCTATCACCAAGCACAACTATCTGGTGACCGAGGTGGAAGCCCTGCCCACGGTGATCAAAGAGGCGTTCCACATTGCCCGCAGCGGGCGGCCAGGGCCGGTGCTGATAGATATCGCCAAGGACGCACAAGCTGCCAGCGTGGAATATGAGTATCCGGAGGAGGTGAGCCTTCCGGGCTACCGCCCCACCCTGATCGGCAATCAGCGCCAGATCAAGCAGGCCGCCCAGCTCGTCAACGAGGCCCAACGTCCCCTCATCATCGCCGGCCACGGGGTTATGCTCGCTGGCGCCGAAGCTGAGCTGAGAGAGCTGGCGGAGAAAGCCCAGATCCCGGTGGTCAACACCCTACTCGGTATCAGCACCATTCCCGAAACGCATCCCCTCTGCCTGGGGATGGGAGGCATGCACGGCGAAGCCTACGCCAATAAGGCCCTGCAAGAAGCCGACTTGATCCTCAATATCGGCAGCCGCTTCGATGACCGCCTGACGGGGGTAGTCAGCACCTTCGTCCCTGAGGCAAAAATCATCCACATTGATATTGACCCGGTGGAGATAGGCAAGAACGTGTCAGTGGATCTGCCTATCGTCGGCGACGCTAAGAACGTCCTCCAGGCCCTCCTCCCCCTGATCGAACCAGCCAGCCATCCAGATTGGATAAGCAAAATTGATAATTGGCGTGCTGAGTCAGCCAAACGCGACATTCTGGAACAAGAGACCGACGCTCTCGTCCCCCCATACGTTGTCCGCCATATCTGGCATGCCACCGCGGGCAATGCCATCATGGTCAGTGACGTGGGGCAGAATCAAATGTGGGAGGCTCAGTACTTCCTCCACCATAAACCGCGTGGCCTGCTCTCTTCAGGAGGGCTGGGCACCATGGGCTTTGCCCTGCCTGCGGCCATCGGGGCTCAACTGGGAAAGCCTGAGGAGACGGTCTGGGTCACAGCCGGTGACGGCGGCTTCCAGATGAACATCCAGGAGTTGGCTACGGTAGCTCAGGAAAAGCTGCCCCTCAAGATGGCTATCCTGAACAATGGATTCCTGGGCATGGTGCGCCAATGGCAGCAACTGTTCTTCGAGGGACGATATTCCGGCACGCCTCTCCTGGGGCCTGATTTCGCCAAAGTGGCAGAAGCCTACGGCATCCCTGGCTCCACGGTGAGGGAGAAAAGCCAGGTGGTCCCTGCCATCGAGCAAGCCATGGCCACCGACGGCCCGGTTCTAATTGACTTCGTCGTCGAGCAGGAGGAGAACGTCTATCCCATGGTCGCGCCTGGCGGCTCTATCGGTAATATGCTGCGGAGACCAAATCCGAACTCCAAAGTTCAAAGCTCAAAGCTCAAAAAAGGAGGAGATTGAGATGAGACACACTCTGGTAGCCTTGATGGAAGACAAACCCGGCGTGCTGAATCGGATTTCCAGCCTTTTCCGCCGCCGCAACTTCAACATTGAGAGCCTGACCGTCGGCCACAGCGAGACGCCGGGCATCTCTCGCATGACCATCGTGACCGAAGGAGACAGAGCGATCATTGAGCAGGTGGAGAAGCAACTCTACAAGCTGATCAACGTCACCAAGGTCATTGACGTGACCGACGAACCGGCGGTGATCCGGGAGTTGGCCCTGATCAAAGTGACGGCCAACGCCGCTACCCGCTCTGAGATCACCAGCCTGGTGGACATCTTCCGAGCCAAGGTGGTGGACGTGGCTGCCGATTCGTTGACGATAGAGATCACCGGCACAGAGGACAAGGTGGATTCTCTGACGAGCCTGCTGCGCCCCTTCGGCATTCGAGAATTGGCGCGTACGGGCCGCCTGGCGATGGTGCGCGGCAGCAATGGGCAGAAAAATTAGAAATTAGAGGTTGGAGGTTGGAGATTGGAGGTTGGAGATTGGAGGTTGGAGATTAGAGGTTGGAAAGCCTAATCAAGTGTAAACTTAAGAGAGCGATCCAGACTTCGGAGGTTTTCAGACGCGATTTCGCCAGCAAACCAACTAGATAGTCGAGGTAACTTTGCCAGCAGAGGCACTGCCGGAAACCTCCGAAGTCTTAAGTTGACACTAATGCTCTGGGTTCGCTCATTTTTTCAGACAAATCGAGATTGAATAAACTGAGCGGCGTTGATTTACATAAAGCACGGAAATGATAGCTAACTTGGTTGGGGCATACCGTCTCCGACCCG
>DAOUDK010000005.1:0-2598 GCA_034431315.1 Anaerolineae bacterium | reverse complement strand
ACCAAACTCAAGACGATGGGGCAAATGGCGCCACGACCAATGGACTCGTACAAAGAGATAAAGTCCTCGAACCTGAAGAAGCTGCTCGCTTCCTGACCTACGAGGCGATAGGGATCGCCGGGATCGAGAAGGGTGTCTCCCAGCTCCGCCGTATCGGCTGGTATCTCGTCGTTCCAGCGCTTCTGTAATGACATCGACTTCACCTCGGACAAAAGAAGATTGGAAAGATTGCCTTCTATTATCTACAATCTTGCCCGTTCGTAAAGTCGCTCGTTTTTCAACAAAGTCATGATGAACAGACCGCACTTCGAACCCGCATACCTCAACCTCCTCCGCTCCAGCGAGCTGAAGGAGCGGGTCAAGGAGGCATACAAACGCCTGGAGGCATGCGATGTCTGCCCCAGGGAATGCGGCGTCAACCGCAGGGAGAGCGCCAAAGGCGCAGTCTGCCGCACGGGGGAGAGGGCGGTGGTCTCCAGTTGCAACCCCCACTTCGGGGAGGAAGCGCCCTTGGTGGGGCGTGGCGGCTCTGGAACGATTTTCTTCTCCTGGTGCAACCTGAACTGCCAGTACTGCCAGAACTACGAGATCAGCCAACTGGGCCAGGGGCGAGAGGTGGAGCCCGATGAGCTGGCAGCCATGATGCTGCGCCTGCAGGCCATGGGCTGCCACAACATCAACTTCGTCTCCCCCACCCACGTGGTGCCTCAGATCCTGGCCGGGCTGCTCATCGCCGCCGAGGCTGGCCTGCGCCTGCCCCTGGTCTACAACACCGGCGGCTACGATTCTCTGAAGACCCTGGCCCTCTTGAACGGCATCGTTGACATCTACATGCCCGACGTGAAGTACGCCGACGCCGATGTAGCGCTGCGCTACTCCAAGGTGAAGAACTATCCGGCCATCAATCGGGCGGCGGTGAAAGAGATGCATCGCCAGGTGGGGGATTTGGTGTTAGACGAGCGGGGGGTGGCTTGGCGAGGGCTGCTGGTGCGCCACCTGGTGCTTCCTGAGGGACTGGCCGGCACGGCCGAGATCGTCAAGTTCCTGGCCCAAGAGGTCTCGACCAACACTTACCTCAATGTGATGGGCCAATTCCGCCCCTGCTACAAGGCCCACGATCTGCCTCCTCTGAACCGCCGCATCACTTCCGAAGAGTATGCGGAAGCGGTGCGCCTGGCCGGCGAAGCGGGGCTGAATCGGCTGGACGAGAGGAGAGCCAGGTTGATCTGGCTATGGAGGTGAAAGGTTCAGAAATGAGAAAGAACCCTGAGCGACTAGCCTGGATAATCCTCTCTATTGCCTTCGCCATCTTCTGCTTCCTGGTACTGAGCATCCCCCTGGGCATCCGCTGGTACGTCATCAATGCCACCCAGGTGCACAAGACGTCGCTGGCGGCCGTCAGGGGCACGGTTCAGGTGCAGGAGCCGGAGGCAGATGTGCGCTTCGCCGTCACAACCACCAAGGACGACGTGCCGGAGGGATCCACCATCACCACCGACGCCACGTCGCAGGCTTTCGTGGAGTTTTTCGAGGACAGCACCCTGCACCTCTACAACAAGACCCAGGTGATCATCCACAAGACGCAGTCGCCCAGATTCGGCCTCAGCTCCAAGCCCAACACCATCGTCCTGGAAGTGACCGGCGGGAGGGTCAGGATCGGCGTAGCGCCGTCAATGGAATCTCTCCTGAACTTCCAGGTGCAATCCCCCCACGCCGCAGTCGAGTTGGAGAAGGACGGGAGCTACTCGGTGGAAGTGAGCAGCGAAGAATTCCAGTTGACGGTGAGCGACGGCCAGGCGAAGGTCATGGCCATGGGGAAGATGGTAGAGCTGGGACAGGGAGAGAGGACGACGGTGGAAATCGGCGGGGAACCGCTAGGGCCTCTGCCGGCGGAGCGAGACCTCATCGTTAACGGCGACTTCAAGGAGCCACTAACGGTAGGTTGGAGAGACTACCACACACAGATTGATCCCAAGGAGGTCAGCGGCAAAGCTGAAATCCTGGTGGTCGGTGATCGCCAGGCAGTGCGTTTTTGGCGCATGGGGAAGGCTATCAACCACGGGGAGACAGGAATTATCCAGGTCATTGATAAAGACGTCCGCGATTTCACTTCCCTGGAGCTGCACATCTCTGTCAGGCTGCTGGACCAAAGCCTTCCGGGTGCCGGCATGTTGAGCTCTGAGTTCCCTGTTATGGTTCGCCTGGACTACAAGGACGCCTACGGCAACGATAATTTCTGGACCCACGGATTCTATTTCCAAGACCCCCTTGAAAACT
The DNA here is from genome assembly GCA_034431315.1 of Anaerolineae bacterium. Taxonomy (GTDB): domain Bacteria; phylum Chloroflexota; class Anaerolineae; order VGOG01; family VGOG01; genus JAUWOY01. The sequence goes on along the minus strand of DAOUDK010000005.1, from coordinate 321 downwards.
GGCGCATCATAAAGGGCGAAAAGATCCCGCACTACGTCTGGTACCCTTACGAGTCGCCCAACCTGATGGAGGAACTGGGCGATGTCAAGCCTGCCGTTATCAAATCCGTCCGCGTCTACGCCTCGGGCTGGGACTACCAGAGCATGGCCTCGGAGGTACAACTGCTGGCTAAGGAGTAGCTCACCTCATTGGGTATTAGCTATTTGTCATGTAGCAGTGAAAGGTTTACACTAAATCTAAGCGGATATTTGTAGCGGTTGAACGTTAACAATCGAACGCGTTCACCCATCCGCAGCAGGGTAACTGAATGTGGGATCGAAT
>DAOUDK010000004.1:0-93772 GCA_034431315.1 Anaerolineae bacterium | reverse complement strand
ACCAAACTCAAGACGATGGGGCAAATGGCGCCACGACCAATGGACTCGTACAAAGAGATAAAGTCCTCGAACCTGAAGAAGCTGCTCGCTTCCTGACCTACGAGGCGATAGGGATCGTCGAGATCGAGAAGGGTGTCTCCCAGCTCCGCCGTATCGGCTGGTATCTCGTCGTTCCAGCGTTTCTGTAATGACATCGACTTCACCTCGGACAAAAGAAGATTGGAAAGATTGCCTTCTATTATCTACAATCTTGCCCGTTCGTAAAGTCGCTCGTTTTTCAACAAAGTCTTCGATACACTTCTCCGCTGGCGCTACGAGGTTACTCAACCGGCGCTTGCCCTGCAACTACCGAAGGACTTTCGCCGTGATGTACTAGCCCCAAAGGGGCTTCGCTCTTTCAGGACGGGGGTTCAGCCCCGTCCGTCAGGAGGCCACCAGCACCATGAAGAAACTCCGCCCCATTGACTACTTCACCATCAACGCCTACTGGTTCGGCCTGGCCTTCATGTGGAACAGCCTGCACCCCATCATCCTGCCGGCCATCTTGCTGCGTTTCGTGCCTGAGCAGTTGAAGAACACCTACCTGGGGGGGCTGACCTTCCTCGGCCTGACCCTGGCCATGATCGTCCAGCCGGTCGCCGGGGCCATCAGCGACCGCACGACTTTCCGCTGGGGCCGTCGCCGGCTCTACATCCTGATCGGCACGCTGTTCGACTTCGTCTTCCTAACAGTCCTGGGCCTGGCAGGCAGCTACTGGGTGCTGTTCGCCGGCTACGTCCTCCTCCAGATCTCCTCCAATGTCGCTCACGGCCCTGCCCAGGGTTTCATACCCGACCTCGTGCCTGAGGATAGAAGAGGCGTTGCCGCCGGGATCAAAAACCTGGCCGACATGGGCGGGCTGGTGGCGGCCTCGCTGATCGCCGGCAGGCTGATGGGCCGCCAGAACCCCGGTGTGGCCTTCGCAATCATCGGCCTCCTGCTCCTGGTGACACTGCTCATCACCCTGTTCGGCGTGAAAGAGGAGCCGCTGGTCGAGAAGGGAGCCAAGCCGTTGGCCCAGACCTTCGCCCAGAAGATCCGGGATACGCTACGCATAGATGCTCGGCGCTATCCAGACTACCTCTGGCTCATCGCCTCCCGATTTCTCATCCTGCTGGGCATCTATGCAGTGCAAGGCTTCGCCCAGTACTTCATCGGCGATGTCCTCAACGCGCCCAACCCGGCCCAGGTCACCGGCGACCTTTTGTTCTCCATCGGCCTGGCCCTGATGGTGCTGGTCTTCCCCGCTGGCTACCTGTCGGACCGCATCGGCCGCAAGCGGCTGAACGTCTTCGCCGGGCTGCTGGGTGCGCTGGGCATCTTCCTCCTGCTCTTCGCCACAGACTACACGAGACTGATGACCTTCGGCTCAATCATCGGCGCGGCCACGGGCATCTTCGTCAGCGTCAACTGGGCGTTAGCCACCGACCTCATCCCCAAGAACGAGGCCGGCAAATACCTGGGATTCTCGAACCTGGCGACGGCCGGGGCTGGCGCTGTCTCGCGCCTGGGCGGCCCCCTCATTGACCTTTTCAACGCTCGTCAGCCAGGCCAGGGCTACTCGGTGCTCTTCGTCCTGGCCGGTCTCAGCCTCCTGGCAGGCACAGCCCTGCTGGCCAAAGTGCGGGAGATCAAGGTGGGGGATTAGCTACCGTACCAATATACCAAACGGTCTCTTTTTCGCTATAAAGTGGCGTCCCCGCCACGCCTGCTGCAACGTAAAACAGGGCGAGGACGCCCCTCCGTAGCAAGGTGAAATCTCCCGGAAAGTGCTCGGAGCCCCGTCCGCGGGGCGGATCTTGCGGCTCGACTTCGCCAGCGACGCCCCCGGGGACGGGGGCTGGGAGCGGTTTCAAAGACTTTCCGGGGAGATCTCAGGTGAATGACCCTTTGACATCTGAAGCTCAATGAATATAATACACATCGTAAACGCTGTTTTGAGTAAGGAGGTTGCGTGGCCGTTCGTGACATAATTTTCGCTGACAATCCCATACTGCGGAAGAAATCGAAGAAAGTCAAAGATTTCGGTGAGGCTTTGCAGGTTTTGATAGATGACATGGTGGAAACCATGCACGCCGCCAACGGACTGGGCCTGGCCGCGCCCCAGGTAGGCGTGCTGCAACAGGTCATCATCATCCAATTGCCTGCTCCCCCCAGCCCCCCAAAGTTGGGGGGAACAGGGGGCTATGACGAGGAGGAGCCCCAGAGCGGCAAGCTCTTTGCTCTCTGCAATCCACAGATCGTCAGGGCTGAAGGGGAGGAGGAAGGTGAGGAGGGATGCCTCTGTTTGCCCGGTTATGTGGGAGAAGTAAAACGGGCCACTTCAGTCACCGTCAAGGCCCAGGACCGTCGGGGCAAGAAGGTGCGGATCAAAGCGGAGGGGTTCCTGGCCCGCGTCTTTCAGCACGAAACAGACCACATCAATGGTATCCTCTACATTGATCGAGTGGAAAGCCCTGACAAGATCCGGCGAATCGTTCCACCCGAAGAAATGGAACAAGGGGCCATCGAGACAAAGGCCCCACTGTAGAAATTCAGTAGATCACAGTTGCTGGCGGTGGATTGCCAAACCCGCCGCCAGCCTGCTGGATCTGCGATCCAGCAGGAGCAAACTGCGCTGTATTGAAATTTGGTAGTTTTTGACAGGGATAGTGTGTTATACTTTTGACGACTAAAGCCCGCCATGGGCTTTTTTTGTGACCTTGCACCAAAGGAGCTTTCGTTCGCCGAGGTCTCTGACCGAGGCAGAGGGGCTCGGTCGGAGACCTTCGCCCAACCCGAGACCTTGTACCGAAAGGGATAGATGGACAAATCCTCCCGTCTGCCGGGGTTCTACAAACTTGGCCTAGAAGATCAAGCAGCTATTATCGCCGAGCGGGCCGGACTGACGGCCAGTGAGAAAGCTATCTTGATGGGTGAGGGCTTGAGTCCAGCCCAAGCCGATCAGATGATCGAGAACGTGGTGGGCATCCACGCCCTGCCCCTGGGGATAGCCGTCAATTTCCTCATCAACGGCCAGGACTATCTCGTCCCCATGGCCATCGAGGAACCCTCCGTCGTAGCTGGGGCCAGCTTCGCCGCCCGGTTGGCGCGCGACGGCGGCGGATTCACCACCAGCAGCGACGAGCCGGTGATGATCGGCCAGATACAGGTGCTGGACGTCGCCGATCCCCAGGCAGCCCGCTCCGAGCTCCTGGCCCAGAAAAGCCGCCTGCTCCAGTTGGCTGACCAGACCGATCCCCTGATCGTCAGCCTGGGCGGCGGGGCCCGCGACCTGATCGTCCGAGTCGTTGAGGACAGCCCTTCGACGAGCTCAGGACGCCGCACCGTTGGCCCAATGGTGGTCGTTCACCTGCTATTCGACTGCCGCGACGCCATGGGAGCCAACACGGTGAACACCGCCTGCGAGGCCCTGGCTCCGGAGGTGGAGAAAATCACCGGCGGACGGGTAGTGCTACGCATCCTCTCCAACCTCGCCGACCGGCGGCTGGCGCGGGCCAAGTGCACCATTCCGGCCGAGGTGCTGGCCTTCGAGTCGTTCGACGGCCAGACGGTGGCCAGGCGCATCGTCGAGGCCTACGCCCTGGCCGCCACCGATCCCTATCGAGCCGCCACCCACAACAAGGGCATCATGAACGGCATTGATGCCGTGGCCATAGCTACAGGCCAGGACTGGCGCGCTGTGGAGGCCGGAGCCCACGCCTACGCTGCCCGCAGTGGGCGCTACACTTCGCTCTCGCGCTGGAGCGTAGACGCCGACGGCAACCTGGTGGGCACACTGGAGCTGCCCCTGGCCGTGGGCATCGTCGGCGGGGCCAGTCGGGTGCATCCCACGGCCAAGGTAGCGCTGAAGATCCTGGGCGTGACGACGGCGCAGGAGTTGGCCGAGGTCATGGCCGCCGTGGGGCTGGCTCAAAACCTGGCGGCCTTACGGGCTTTGGCCACCGAAGGGATACAGCGGGGCCACATGCAATTGCACGCTCGCCAGGTGGCCATCGCCGCCGGGGCCACGGGTGATCTGGTGGAGACAATCGCCGGACGCCTGGTGGCGGAGCAAAGGATCCGCCTCGACCGAGCCCAGGAACTCGTGCAGGAGAGGCTGGATATTGGATATTAGAGATTGGATATTGGAGGCTTAGTATTTGACCGCAGATTCCCTTTTGCTTAGACCGGACCGTGAGGTTGGCATCGTTGGCTATGGGGCTTACGTGCCCCGCTACAGGCTGCCCGCGTCTGAGGTGTCCAGGGTTTGGAAAGAGGGCCAAGAGCCCCCACCCATCCTAGAGAAAGCCGTGCCCGGCCTCGATGAGGACGTGGTCACCATGTCCATCGAGGCGGCTCGCAACGCACTGAAGCGGGCGGGGATAGAGCCTGGGCTGATCCGGGCGGTCTGGGTGGGCAGCGAGTCCCACCCCTATGCCGTCAAGCCCACCTCGACCATCGTGGCCGAGGCCATTGGAGCTGTACCCCATACCCAGGCAGCGGACTGGGAGTTCGCCTGCAAGGCCGGCACCGAGGCCATCCAGGCCGCCATTGGCTTTGTCGGCTCTGGCATGGCGCGCTACGCCCTCTGCATCGGCGCGGACTCCTCCCAGGGGCAGCCAGGCGATGCCCTGGAGTACACCACCGGAGCCGGCGGCGCGGCCTACCTCATCGGCCCCAGAGATCAAAGCCTGGCCTACATAGAAGCGTCCTATTCTTATGTCACCGACACGCCGGACTTTTTCCGTCGGCCTGGCCAGCACTATCCCCAGCACGGGTACCGATTCACTGGCGAGCCTGCCTACTTCAAACACGTTCTAGCTGCGGGACGATGCCTGATGGAGGAGCTAGGCTATGAGGCAGGAGATTACGCCTACGCCGTGTTCCACCAACCCAACGCCAAGTTCCCCCTTAAAGCGGGCAAGACCCTGGGTTTCAGCGTGGAACAGATGGAGGCAGGACTTCTGGTGCCCGTGACGGGCAACACTTATGCGGGCTCTTCCCTGCTGGGTCTGACGAGCGTCCTCGACCAGGCCACTCCGGGCGATAGGGTGCTCCTGGTCTCCTTCGGCTCTGGAGCCGGCAGCGATGCCTTCTCCCTGGTCGTCACTGACCTCATCGAGGAGAGGAGGAACAGGGCGCCCCTCACCCAGGACTACATCGCCCGCAAGAAATACATTGACTATGCCATTTACACCAGATTCAAGAAAAAGCTGGTGATGCATTAGGCATCCCCATAGCTCCTGGCGGACCCTAGTCCGCCAGTTGGCCGCCGGACTAGCGTCCGGCGCGAGCAGAATAGAGATGCATTAGCAAGAAGAAGGAGGAAGATAACGTGAGAGATGTGAGCATCGTTGGAATCGGCCAGACCAAAGTGGGGGAGCACTGGGACAAATCACTGCGAGATCTCGCCGTGGAGTCCCTGTGGGCAGCTATGGCTGACGCAGGGGTCGAGGAGGCTGACGCCCTCTACATGGGCAACATGCTGGGGGGACAGTTCGTGGGTCAGGAGCACCTGGGAACGCTGATTGCCGACTTCGCGGGGCTGCGAGGCACCGAGGCTTTCAGGATCGAGGCCGCCTGCTGCTCCGGGGCCGCAGCGTTGCGACAGGGCTATCTCGCCGTAGCCAGCGGTCTCCACGACGTCGTGGCCGTCACCGGGGTGGAGAAGATGACCGATGCCCTGGGCTGTATCACCGCCGCTGGCCTGGCCACGGCCGCCGATGGAGACTACGAGGCCAGCCAGGGCCTCTCCCTGGTGGCCATTCACGCCCTGCTGATGCGGCGCTACATGCACGAGTACGGGGCTGTTAACGCCGACTTTGCCGGGTTCGCCGTCAACGCCCACAGGAACGCGGTGGGCAATCCCTACGCCATGTTCCGCCGACCCATCTCCACGGACGCCTTCGAAAAGGCTCGCATGATCGCCGACCCCATCAACCTGCTGGATTCCGCGCCCGTGGCCGACGGCTCAGCCACGCTGGTGCTCTGTCCAGCGGAGCGAGCGCGGGAGTTCAACGAACAGCCCATCAAGGTGACTGCCTCAGCAGCAGCCACTGATTCCATCGCCCTGCACGACCGGCGCGATCCCCTCTTCCTGGAATCGGCCTACCTGTCGGCACAGAGGGCCTATCAGCAAGCCGGGGTCAGCCCCGCCGACATTGACGTCTTCGAATTGCACGACGCTTTTACCATCATGAGCGCCCTCTCGTTGGAAGCCTGTGGCTTTGCCGAGCGGGGAGAGGGTTACAAACTGGGCCAGAACGGCAACATCTCCCTCGAAGGCCCTACTCCCATCTGCACTATGGGCGGCCTGAAGGCGCGGGGCAATCCGGTGGGGGCCACTGGTGTCTATCAAGTGGTGGAGGTGGTCGAGCAATTGCGCGGCCAGGCGGGCCCCAATCAGGTAAAAGACCCCCGCCTGGGCATGGCTCAGAACATCGGTGGCAGCGGGGCCACGGCCATCACGCACATTCTGGAAGCGATGAACTGACCCAGTTTCGCTCAGCCTGGATCGTCAGATTCAGGCCAAAAGCGGGGATTTGGCAATCCCCTTAGAGCGATTTTGGATCCACTAATATTGGCTTTTGGAGGTGGGAGAAGAACCATGGACATGCCGCGACACTGGCGACTGAAGGAACAGCGATACAATTTGGTGGGCACAGAATGTCTGGCCTGTGGGGATAAGCAATTTCCACCTCGTCCCGTGTGCCCAGACTGCAACTCCAAACAAATGCAGCCCTTCACCTTCAGCGGCCAGGGCGAGATCTACTCCTACTCGACCCTCTTCGAGGCCCCGCTTGGCTACGAGGGATTCATTCCTTACACTGTAGCATTAGTCAAGCTGAAGGAAGGGCCCCTGGTGACAACCCAGTTGACAGACCTGGACAACGATGAGGCCCGAGTAGGCATGGAGGTCGAGATGGTCACGCGGAAGCTCAGAGAGTACGGTGAGGATGGGGTGATCGTTTACGGCTATAAGTTCCGTCAAATTGTCGGCGATTCTCCCGAGACAGAGGATGACTAGACCCCTCTCCGTGGTGATAAGTACCCCGAAGAACTCCCCGAAGCTTAACCCTCCCTCTTTGACCGCCACATCAAATTGGGGGTTGACAAAACCTCTGATTCTTGGTATAATATTCTTGGGAGCGCTCCCAAGAAGTAGCTACAAACATCCTCTTTGGCACGAACCTCGGCTTCTTTTCTGGGATTCCGTTGGGAGCGCTTCCAGGAGCAGCCGATGTCCCCTACACTCGAAGATGTCGCCCGATTGGCCGGCGTGTCCCGCTCCACCGTCTCCCGGGTCATCAACGACCAGCCCAACGTCCGCCCCGAGGTGCGGGAGCGGGTCTGGCAGGTCGCCCGAGAGGTAGGCTATCAACCCCATGCCGCCGCTCGCAGCCTGGCCACCAGCCGTACCCATGTCATCGGTATGGTGATCCCCGAAGCGGTGACGACGCTCTTTACCGACCCCTTTTTCTCCCTCTTGCTGCGCGGTGCCACCGACGCCTGTAACTCTCACCAATATCAATTGATGCTCTCCCTGTTTACTGCCAATGCTGACCGGCAAGAGATATATCAGCGCATCCTGCGCAGCGGTTACCTGGAGGGGGCCATCGTGGCTTCGGCCTCGCTAGACGATCCGCTCATCTCCGATTTGCTGCGCGACCGGATCCCGTTCGTTTCCGTGGGGCGGTATCCCAACAAACCAGTCCATTACGTGGACGCTGACAACGTCAACGGGGCACGGATGGCGGTCGAGCACTTGATCCGTCTGGGACACCGGCGCATCGCCACCATCACCGGCCCACTGGACATGATCGCCGGCCAGGACCGTCTGAGCGGCTACCGTCAAGCGTTGGAAGTGCGCGGTATTCCCGTGGAGGAGGAGCTGATTGTGGAAGGGGACTTTTCTGAGGCCAGCGGTACGGCGGGCATGCAACGGTTGCTACCCGTCTCCCCCAGCGCGGTCTTCGTCGCCAGCGACATGATGGCTATCGGCGCTCTGAGATCGCTCCGTCAAGCGGATCGGCAGGTTCCCCAGGACATCGCTCTGGTTGGCTTCGATGACATACCCATCGCCTCGGCGATTGTGCCAGCGCTGACTACCGTGCGTCAGCCGATTGAGCGCATGGGCTCAATGGCGGTAGAGGTGCTGCTGAGCGTACTGGAAGATTCATCGGGAGAAGAAGCTCTTGCTCAGAGGATTGTCTTGCCCACGGAGCTGGTGATCAGGGCTTCTTGCGGCTCCGCCTTGAGTGGGTCATGAAGAAAGAAGGAAACCCACGTTCCTCACTGGTGAAAACGCGCTTTCGGGGTTTCCGAGAAACATCGAGAAGGAAAGAAGGTGATGACGCGGACTTTTGGATAGAAGCTTATCTCTACGAGAAGGGAATCTTTTTCTTCTCGTAGCGGGATGCCGCACCCGCGCCTTATCCGTCGAAAGCCGAGCTCGGCAATTTATGCCGAGGAACAAAACAAACAAAATTAAGGAGGAAGAAATGTTTGCGCGTAAGAAATGGACGAGTCTGTTTGCTCTGGTGATCATCGCCAGCATGGTGCTCGCGGCATGTGCCCCACCGACGCCGGAGATCATCGAGAAGGAGGTGGTCGTCGAGAAGAAAGTGGTCGAGACCGTGATCGTCGAGAAGGAGGTGGTCGTCGAGAAGCAAGTGGTCGAGACCGTGATCGTCGAGAAGGAGGTGCCGGTCGAGAAGATCGTCAAGGAGACCGTCGAGGTCGTGGTGGAGAAAGAGGTCATCGTCGAGGTCACACCGGAGCCCGTTGTTGGAGCTCTGCCCCGCAATGAAACCCTGTACTACAACGGTTGGCAGTGGGGTTCGGTTGTTGGTTGGAATCCGTACTCCAACAGCATGAATAATGCGATGGCTATCGCCCAAGAGGATAACGCCCGCGTCCCCATGTTCGAAACCCCGTACCTGTACAACATGCTTGATGGCAAGCAGTATCCTCTGCTGGCTGATGGTGATTATACATGGAACGATGATCGGACCGAAATCACCTTCAAGCTCAAAGAAGCCGCACATTGGAGCGATGGCACCCCGCTGACCGCGGAGGATGTCGCCTATACCTGGGCCACCCATGTCAAGTACAATACCCCTACCGGCGCTGGCAACGTAGATTACATTGACGCCATCGAAGCCGTGGATGCCCAGACGGTTGTGGTCAAAGCCAAACTGGATGCGGACGGCAAAACGATCAATCCTCTGCTGGTCTCTGCTTACCTGAGCAGCAACTATGTGATCCAGAAAGCCTGGACCCAAAAACTGGAAGAGCGCGCCGGTGGCGATGCCACCGAGCTCCTGGCGGATACCGCGGAGGACGTGGTTTACTCCGGGCCCTATCACAAATTCTTCGCGGACGATACGAAGGTTGTCTACATTCGTGATGACAACTACTGGGGCCAGGATGCCAGCATGTGGGGCAAGCTGCCTGTTCCGAAGTACCTGGCGCATACGATCTTTAAGGATAACGCCGCCGGTTCTGTTGCTTTGGCACAAGGTGAAGTGGATGTCAGCCAGCAGTTCAACTCCAATATTCAGATTCTGTGGCTCAACTATGGGCTGCCCGTCTCCACCTACCTTCCCGATGCTCCTTATGGCATTGGCGCCAGCCTCCCAACGGCCTTCTACAACCTGAAATCCTACGGTTTAGATCAGCTTGCGGTTCGCAAGGCCATTGCCATTGCCGTTGACTATCCCACCATCATTGCCAACGCCATGACCAACCAATCGGCCACCTTCGATCAGGTTCCGCGCTCGCTCATGAACCCGACCCCTGGTGAGCAGGCCATGTACGACCACGATGCCGTCAAGGACCTGCAGTGGGCTGGCAACGATATCGAAGGCGCGAAGAAACTGCTCGATGATGCAGGGATTACCGATACCGATGGCGACGGCTGGCGTGAATACAACGGTCAAAAGCTCAGCTATGTAGCCACCTGCCCCAATGGCTGGTCCGACTGGCAGGCTGCGATTGAAGTGGTTGCTGCCGCCGGGAAAAAGATCGGCATTGAGATCACGACCAACTACCCTGAATGGGCCGTTTATCAGACCGTCGTCACCAAATCGGATGCACCTCTCCCCGAGGAGGGCTATGACATCTTCATGATGTGGAGCGCCGGCGCCGGCCCCACCATGCCCTGGGGACGTATCCGCAATCTGCTGAGCTCGGAATGGGTTGGTATGGCGAGCAACTGGAACGGCAACTGGGGTCAGTATTCAAATCCTGACGTCGATGCCTTGATCCAGGCGATCCCCGGTGAAACCGACCCCGACAAACTGAAGGAAATGTACACGGAATTGGTCAGGATCTACCTGACCGATATTCCCTCCTTCACGCTCATGTACCGTCCCCAATCGTTCCACGCTGTGAACGAGACGGTTTGGACAGGCTTCCCGCACCAGGATGATGGTACCGACCCGCCCGTCCCGCCGCTCACCCTGATTCAGGGTTGGAGTATCGCAGGTCTCTATAACCTGAGGCTGGTTAACCCGTAAACAGGTATCTCTAAAAACAGCCATGTCCCACGAACACCGGAACATGGCTGTTTCTTACAAAGTAGCTTAAGCTGTACAGGTGCAACGCACAGACGGGTGTACTTTACCCGCAAGTGCGTTGCACCTATCCGCAAAATAATGATTCATCAATCGAGGAGGTATTGCATTGAAAGGATACCGAAAGTATTTCCTTAACAAGCTACTTTGGTTCTCAATCACCTTAGTTTGCGCATTCGTGTTGAATTTCATCCTGCCCCGCTTGATGCCGGGAGATCCTGTGGCGGCCATCGTATCCAGGCTTGCCCAAGGCATGAGCGATGCGACCGGAGTTCAAGCGATTTATGAGCAGTACACGGACCTGTTTGGCACTAACAAACCCATGCTCGAACAATTTTTCATATACGTGAAAAATGTGGCGCAGGGTGATTTTGGTTTCTCGTTCAGCCAATATCCCAGAACGGTGGCAGACGTTCTCAAATCTTCCATCTGGTGGACGATCGGTCTACAGTTCCCGGCGATCATCGTGGGCTGGCTGATCGGGAACACACTCGGCGCGTTAGCCGCTTATCTCAAGGGGGGCTTTGATAAAGTCCTCATGCCCATCAGTATTTTTGTCAGTAATTTGCCGGCATTTGGCATGGCGGTCATTTTGATGGTTACTTTTGGAGTCACATTAAAATGGTTCCCAACCTCGGGCGGTTATGGGTTTGATCTTATTCCCAACCTGAGCTGGTCATTTATGTGGTCTGTAATCGTCCACTATCAATTACCGTTCTGGTCGATCGTGTTGATCACGATCGGCGGTCAGGCGATTGGCATGCGCTCCATGTCCATCTATGAGCTTAGTGCGGACTATGTAAAATACAGCCGTTTCCTGGGGATCAAGGACCGCAAGATCGTCGGTTATGTATTTCGGAATGCCATGCTTCCGCAGGTGACCGGTTTGGCGTTAGCGATCGGTACCATGGTCGGCGGCGCGCTGGTGGCGGAGATCATCTTTAGTTATCCGGGGCTTGGTTCTACGATCCTGTCTGCTGTGTTGGGCCAGGATTACCCGTTGATCTCAGCAACCACATTGATTATCACCTTGATGGTGCTGAGTGCGAACTTTCTTATTGAGCTCGTCTATGGCATCCTTGATCCGCGCATTAAAGCGGCGCAGGCTGATTAAGGAGAGAGGTCGTTATGAAGCATACCTTTCAACAAATTTTTCGCTCTCCTAATTTTGTGATTGGTTTTGCCATCTTTATGGCAATACTGCTGACGGTGATCGTTTATCCGCTGATCATAACCGATCCTCCATTAGAGATCATCGGTCGGGGCACTTTCTTCGAACCCGGGATCTATGTGAATGTTTATGACAGCATTGGCTCTCCTCATTACACACTGAATCTGGACGATGCCGCTGCGAAGCGAATTGCCAACAAGCTGGGCGACGAAGATCGCCTTGCCATGAAAGAACGGCTCGTGGCATCTGGGATTCCTGAAGATGAGATCGATATCGAGAACACCGAAAAACTCCTGGATCAGTGGGTGAACAATTATGACCCCGCACAGAAGATCGCTGGGATGACCAATGCCAAGCGAAATTACTTTGTTCGGCTCAATAACTCGCTCAAGGGACTTCTGTCAACTGAAGGAGTAAGCATTGCAGTAAAAAATGCGGAAACAGGCGACCTGGAAGAGGCAGGTATTGTCGTACAATCTGATTACGTGAATATCCGCCAGGTTCCAAACGTACGCGTGTTGCTGCTGGGAACCGATAACTTTGGTAGGGATGTGCTGACGGAATTGGTAGCGGCAACCGGTGTATCGCTGCGGATCGGTTTTGTTGCCGGTATCATCGCAACCACGATCGGTTTGATCCTGGGATTACTGTCGGGTTATGTCGGTGGCCTGGTGGATGACACTATTATGTTCATCACCAATCTATTCACAGTTATCCCCAGTTTTGTATTGTTGATCCTGATTTCATTCAGTATCGGGCAGGAACAACGCGGTGCCTTTACCATTGCAGCGGTGATCGGGTTTACTTCCTGGGTATGGACTGCCAGGGCAGTGCGCGCGCAAGTGATTTCACTGCGTAATCGCGACCATGTCAATTTGTCGAAACTATCCGGGCACTCGATCGTTCACATCATCCTCACCGATATTTTGCCTTACATCGCTTCTTATGTTGTGATGGCCCTGATTCTGCAGATTTCCTCGGGTATCCTGGCAGAGGCCGGTTTATCGATCCTTGGGTTGGGACCTAGAACTACCGAAGTGCCAACGTTGGGTTTGATGATGAACTGGGCGATGATCTACCAGGCACAAATCCTGGGAAAATGGTGGGCATACTTCCCCGTAATCATAACCATCGCTCTGATTACGTTCTCGATGAATTTGATGAATACGGGTCTCGACCAGGTATTCAATCCGGCATTGAGGGAGTAGGTGATGAGATGCCAAGAGTAATGTTAGAGGTCAAGGATCTGACAACAAAATATATCACCCGGTTTAAGGAAGATGTTTACGCTGTTGACCACGTTTCTCTGAAGGTCGAAGAAGGGAAAACGCTGGGAATTTCAGGAGAATCCGGCTGCGGAAAGTCGACGCTGGCGCTCAGCCTGATGGGATATTACTTCGCTCCGCTGCACTACATGAGTGGAGAGATCATCATTGATGGACGTAATATTTCTGGAATGGCCCCTGATGACGTTCGTAAATCGATATTGGGGACGGAGATCTCTTATATCCCTCAATCGGCGATGAACGCGCTCAACCCCACCCAGAAGATCATCCACTTTATTGAGGATGTTGTTCAAGCGCATGATCCATACAAAACCAAGAAAGAGGTTTATGAACTTGCCAGAGGATGCTTTGAGGTCTTGGGGCTTCCGGCGGATGTACTGCAAAAATACCCCGTTGAACTTTCGGGCGGCATGAAACAGCGCACGGTGATCGCGACATCTGTGATCCTTTTTCCAAAAATACTGATTGCTGATGAGCCTTCCTCCGCACTCGATGTCACTACACAGAAGATGGTCATCAAGATGCTAAAGAACTTGATGGAAAAGGGTTACATCAAATCGATGATCTTCATCACTCATGAGCTTCCGCTGCTTTACAACGTGGCCGATGATATTATGGTCATGTACGCAGGGCAGATCGTGGAAAAGGGTACCGCAAAAGAAGCCGTGTTTGATCCACTCCACCCATATTCCAAGGGTCTCATGGGCTCGATCATCGTGCCTGAAAAAGGTCTGCGGGATGTCAAACTGACTGCCATTCCTGGGGTGCCGCCGAACCTGAAAAAACCACCTGCTGGATGCCAGTTTGCCGAACGCTGCAAATTCGCTTGGCCAAAATGCAAGGCCGCTTCTGTCCCTCTTCGCGATGCGGGTTACGGCCGCGCTTACCGCTGCATCCTATCGGAAAAAGAACTGAGGGATGCTTATCTGAGGGAGGCCAAAAAAGATGCCTGATGAAAGAAAAATATGCCTGAGCGGGTCAGGACTTACCAAGGTATTCGGGTTTGGCCGCCAGAAAACGGTCGCCGTCGATCATGTGGATTTCAATTTCTACGAGGGCGAACTCGTCTCGATCGTGGGCGAATCGGGCAGCGGAAAGACCACTTTGGCGAAGATGCTTTTGGGATTGATCAGTATTACTGAGGGGGATATCTACTTCCAGGGAAAAAAGCGCGATATCCGTACTCATAAGAAGAAAAAGGAATACTGGAAAAGTGTCCAGGCGATCTTTCAGGATCCGTACTCTTCATACAATATATTCCGAAAGATTGATGCCGTGCTTTTAGATTGTATTAACATGCGCGGCGGTCGAAAACTTCCGTATGAGAAAAAAGTAGAGTTGATGGCAGAGGCGTGCGGCTTTGTCAACTTGAAGTTCGAGGAATTGACCAACAAGTATCCATTTGAGCTTTCCGGCGGACAGATGCAACGTTTAATGATTGCCCGTATCTTCCTCCTGAACCCAAAGATCTTGCTGGCTGATGAGCCAACCTCGATGATCGATGCCTGTTCACGCGCGACCATCTTGGAAATGCTGATGCAATTACGTAAAGAAATCGGGATGACGGTTATTTTCATCACCCATGATATCGGCCTGGCGTATTATGTCTCTGACAGCGTATACATTATGGAGCGTGGAAAATTTGTCGAAAGTGGATCTGCCGATGAGGTGATTCTGCATCCGAAAGAGGCCTACACCCAACGCCTGATCAGTGATGTACCAAAAATTTACGAAGAGTGGGATCTTTCAACTGTGTGATCCTATGACCGACATTTCGTGGCATGTGGTCGCTATGCGGAGGGGGAGCAACGAATGTCAAAGGCGAAGATCATTGGTCCCGAACTGCCCAACATTCCTTGGGAAGAACGCCCTCATGAGTGCGCTGAGCGCAGCGGCGTGGTCTGGCGCTACTCGAAGAATCCCATCATCCCGCGGGATCTGATTCCCTCGTCCAACAGCATCTTCAACTCGGCAGTGGTGCCGTATCAAGGGGAGTTCCGCGGCATCTTCCGCTGTGACGACAAACGCCGCGCCATGCAGATTCATGCCGGGCGCAGCAGGGATGGACTGAACTGGGAGATTGACAACGAACGCATCCAGTTCCAGCCCGCCGAAGGCTTCGAACCGATGGAGTGGGGCTACGGTTACGACCCGCGCGTCTGTTGGATCGAGGATCGCTACTACGTCACCTGGTGCAACAGCTTCGCGGGCTGGCCGACCATCGGGGTAGCTTACACCTACGATTTCGAGACTTTCTATCAGATGGAGAACGCCTTCCTGCCCTTCAACCGCAACGGCGTCCTGTTCCCACGCCGAATCAATGGCAATTTCGCCCTGCTCAGCCGCCCCAGCGATCGTGGACACACACCGTTTGGAGAGATCTACTATTCCGAAAGCCCCGACATGATCTATTGGGGCAAGCACCGCCTGGTCATGCGGCCCGCCGGCGGCTGGCAGAGCACCAAGGTTGGCGCCGGCCCCATCCCCATTGAAACGACCGAGGGCTGGCTGATGATTTACCACGGGGTGCTGACCTCCTGTAATGGCTTCGTCTACTCGATGGGCGCTGCGCTGCTGGATATCCACCAGCCGTGGAAGGTGCTCTACCGTACCGAGCCGTATCTGCTGCATCCGAAGGAAATCTACGAGCAGGTTGGCGACGTACCTAACGTGGCCTTCCCCTGCGCCGCCCTGACCGATGCCGCCACCGGTCGGATCGCCATCTATTACGGTGGGGCTGACACGGTCACATGTCTGGCATTTGCGAAATTCGATGAGCTAGTTGATTTCATCAAAGAGAATTCTCTCTGAAGGACCAATGCGAAGGTCTGTCGCCTCGATGCCGGGCATCTGTAGGTGGGTGCGTTGCTACTTGTATTGATTGAAGGAGATAGGTATAATTGTGGTCGTGGCGAGTGTGGTATTCTGCACACTCGCCTTTTCGCAGCAGGATTCATATTCTCACCATCTGGACAGGACAGCAGTGTGGCCATCTCTGAGCCAAGTGGAGGCGCGAAGTGAGTGGACTAAAGATCTGTGTCATCGGTGGAGGCAGCACCTATACCCCAGAGCTCATTGAGGGTTTCATTGAGAGAGAGGATGAGTTGCCCGTGGCGACCATCGCTCTGATGGACATTGATGAAAACAGATTGCGCGTGGTGGGCGGACTGGCGGAGCGCATGTTGCGGGCAACTGAGGCCGACATCGAACTCAGGCTTACGACTCAGCGGCGAGAAGCACTCGAAGGGGCCGACTACGTCATTACCCAGATTCGAGTAGGGGGATTGGCCTGCCGGATTCAAGACGAGAAGATCCCTCTTCAATTTGGGGTGGTGGGCCAGGAGACCACAGGCCCAGGCGGCTTTGCCAAGGCCCTGCGCACCATTCCCGTGCTGCTGGACATCGCCCGTGACATGGCCGAGGTGGCGCCAGGAGCCCACCTCATCAATTTCACCAATCCTTCGGGCATCATCACGGAGGCCCTGCTCAAATACACCGATATCCCTACCGTTGGCCTGTGCAACTCACCCGTTGGGTTCCAGCGGGGCATCGCCCAGCAGTTGGGTGTGGCCCCTGAGCGTATCCAGTTGGACTACGTTGGATTGAACCACCTGAGCTGGATTCGCGGCGTGAGGCTAGACGGTGAGGACGTCTTCGACCAGGTGCTGGAGGACGCCATTGGCCTGGCCAGGGCAGGTGAGTCCCCCTTTTCTCCAGAGCTTCTCGAAACACTGGGGATGCTCCCCAATGACTACCTGACCTATTACTATGACCACGATCAGGTGCTGGCCGAGCAGCGCCGGGCGGGGCAAACCCGGGGAGAGGTCGTCCAGGAGATCGAAGCCGGCCTGCTGGAGCTCTATGCTAACCCCAACCTCAGGCATAAACCCAAGCTGCTGGAAAAGCGGGGCGGTGCCCATTATTCCACCGTAGCCGTGGCCGTCATCAGCGCTATCCATCACGACAAGGGTGAAGTACACATCGTCAACACGCGCAATAACGGTGCCCTGCCCGATCTCCCTCCGGAATACGTTGTGGAGCTCCCCTCAGTGATCAATGGGAGCGGCGCCAGAGCGATCCCCGTGGCCCCGATGCCCCCGGCGATACGGGGGCTGACCCAGGCCGTCAAGGCATACGAGGAACTGACGGTGCTGGCCGGAGTGGAGGGGGACGAGCAAGCGGCCTTGCAAGCTCTCTTGGCTCATCCATTGGTGCCCTCCTTTGCTGTGGCCCAAGGGCTTTGGGCGGCCATCAAGGAGGCCAACCGAGCTTACCTATCGCAGTTCGGGGGAAAGACATGAGTCTCGTTCTGGGCGTAGACGCTGGCGCAACTAAGACCTTCGCTTTGGTCGCCGACGAAGACGGGCATATTCTGGGGTTTGGCCAGGGTGGGCCGGGCAACCACCAGGCGGCCGGGCTGGAGCCGGCCCTGGCCGAGATCAGACGATCCTCCGAGGAGGCTCTGGCTCAGGCTGGCGCGTCTCCTCCTGTGGACTTCGGCTTCTTCGGCCTGGCCGGAGCTGACCTGCCCGTGGATTTCGCCCTCCTGACCCCGGCCGTCGAGGGAATGGGCATCGCCCGGCGGGTACGCATCAAGAACGATACCATGGTCGCCCTGCGAGCCGGCCTCAAGCGCAGTTGGGGCGTGGCCGTCATAAGCGGCGCTGGCTTCAATGCGGGCGGCATCGGGCCCGACGGACGGGAGATCCAACTGCCGGGCCTGGGGGCGCTGTCGGGCGATTGGGGCGGGGGCGGCGACATCGCCCAGGAGATGATCCGTCTCGTCTGCCGCGCCTGGGACGGGCGGGGCCAGCCCACCGCGCTGACGGAGATGGTTCTCACTGCCCTGAGGCTCCCTTCGGTAGAGGAGTTGATCGCCCAGCTCTACCAGAGCCAATTCGACTACTATCCCGGCCAGTTCGACCAACGCCGCCTCCTGGCCCTGGCGCCTCTCCTCTTCGAGGCGGCCTATGAAGGAGACCAGGTGGCCCAGGAGCTTGTGGTGCGGGTAGGGACCGAGGTGGGAACGACGGCCAACGCGATCATCAAGCGGCTAGGACTGGAAACCACCGACGTGGAGGTGGTGCTTGGGGGCAGCGTGTTCAAGGGCAGAGGTCCGCTGCTGGTTGACACGATTACTCAGGTGGTGCACAGGATAGCTCCCAGGGCCACCATTGTACTCCCGGAGTTCGAGCCGGTTGTAGGGGCGGTTTTTCTGGCCCTGGAGAGTCTGGGAGTGGAGGTCAACGAGGCTGTCTACACCAAGGTACGGGCCAGCCTGCCGGACGAGCTTAGGCTGGAGCAACCCTCGTGAGATGCAGATTCATCCTGTCAACGAATGAAGCAACGAATAAGCTTTGACGGCAGACCTCATTCGTTTATTCGTTTGGTATTCGTTGACAGAGGGGGGCGAGCCAAGTGGCGCTATGAGATAACCCCTGAGGGCAAAAGCATGATGAAACGAGAGGCAAACCATGTCTGAACCCATCACCTTGAATCTGAATGGAACATGGAAGTTGAGGGACTTCCTGCCGGGGCAGGGGCAAGCAGCAGGCGCACACCTGCCTGACCATGATGATACAAGCTGGTGCCCGGCTTCCGTGCCTGGAGACGTGCATACAGCATTGGTGGAGGCCAAGCGCTTGTCGCCGCCCTTCTACAACATGAACGTGGAAGCCTGCCAATGGGTGGAACACCAGGAATGGTGGTATCGCACGACGTTCGAAGCGCCCTGGGCCAAAGACGACGCCGGGGCACGGTACCTGCTGGCCTTCGATGGCCTGGACACCTTCGCCACCGTCTACCTGAACGGGGTCGAGATCGGCAGTCACCAGAACATGTTCACCGCCGCCGCTTTTGACGTGACGGAGCATCTGCGCCGGGGTGGGCGGAACACCGTGGCCGTGCGTTTCGATCCCGTCGCAGCGACGGTTGGCGACCGCCCGTGGATTGACGACGAGTGGATGCTCGGCAACCCCGTTCGTGTTTGGGTGCGCAAGGCGCAATGCAACTTTGGTTGGGACTGGGGTCCCTCGTTGATCAGTGCGGGCATCTGGCAGGGAGTAGCCATGCGCCAACACAGGGGCGCGCGCCTGACCAGCGTCTTCTTCAAGACGCTAGAGATCACCCCGCAGGCTGCCCGGGTCGCCGTTCAGATCGAAGCGGAGCGATGGAACGAGTTGCCAGACCTGGTCGCTCACGTCCACCTGGAGCGAGATGGCCAGTCTGTCGTCGGCATAGCGCCACTGGCGACGGAGCGGGGCGAGATTGAACTGGAGGCGCCGGAGCCGACGCTGTGGTGGACGCACGACCTGGGCGAACCGGCGCTGTACGACCTGACCGTGGAGCTGCGGGCCGGAGGCGAGCTTCTGGATACCTACCAGGAGCGGGTCGGCATCCGCACGATCACAGTGGATCAATCGCCTGACCCTGAGGAGCCAGGGACGAAGTTCTTCACTTTTGTGCTGAACGGGGTCAAGATTTTCGCCAAAGGCGCCGATTGGATCCCGGCCGATTCCTTCGTTGGTCAGGTGGATGAGGGCCGATACCGGGAGCTTCTGGAACTGGCTGTGGCGGCCAACATGAACATGCTGCGGGTGTGGGGCGGCGGCATCTACGAGAAGGATGCCTTCTACCGGCTCTGCGACGAGCTGGGCATTCTCGTCTGGCAAGACTTCATGTTCGCCTGTGCTCCCTATCCGGATCACGACCCCGATTTCATGGCCGAGGTGGAGCGGGAGGCGGTCTCGGTCTTGCGCCGATTGCGCAATCACCCCTGTATCGCCCTCTGGTGTGGCAACAACGAGAACGACTGGATCGCCGATCAAGTCCATTGGCAACAGCCCGGCTACCGGTTCCCGGGCTGGTGCATCAATCACGAATTGCTGCCACCCATCGTCGAGCGCCTGGATGGCACCCGCCTCTACTGGCCCTCCAGCCCCTACGGGGGAAACGACCACAACGATGAACGGGAGGGGAACCGACACAACTGGCAGGTGTGGCATGGCCTGGTCTTTCCCCGGCGCTTCGGCCAGCCTTCGGAGCGCCGCTTCACCCCGGAGGGCGTATCCTTCCGGCACTATGCCGAGGACATGGCCCGCTTCGTGAGCGAGTTCGGCATGCACGCCGCGCCGGTGCTGGAGACGTTACGGCGCAACATCCCTGCCCCGGGTCTGCGTCTGGGCAGCCCGGAGCTTCTCTATCGCAACAAGGACAATCCCAAAGACAAGGGCAATTGCCTGATGGCCTCGTGCATCGGCCTGCCGACAACCCTGGAGCAATACGTGGACTTCTCCATGATTGCTCAGGCCGAGGGGCTGAAGTTCGGTATCGAGCACTATCGGCGGCGGAAGTTTCACTGCAGCGGGACCCTCTTCTGGCAGTTGAATGACTGCTGGCCGGGCCTCAGTTGGAGCGTGCTGGATTACTACCTCTTTCCCAAGGCTGGCTACTTCTACGTCAAGAGGGCCTACGCGCCCATTTTGGCCTCCTTCAAAGAAGAGGAAGAGGAGGCGGACGGCGTCTCGCTATGGATCACCAACGACACGCTGGAGGAGTTCAGCGACACAGTGACCGTCTTCCACGGCGACTTCTCTGGCCGCAAGCTGTACGAGGAGATGCTGGAGGTTCGGGCGCCGGCCAATGCCTCTGTGAAAGCCTGGCATCTCTCCTTCGATGAGCTAGGCATCGAAGATCCACGGCAGGAGTATCTGGCCGTGTGTTCCCAAAGCGGCAGGTTTTATAGCAACCGTCACTTCTTCGTGGAGGTCAAGCACCTGGTGAGGCCAAAGCCTGACTTGAAAGTGGAAATCGCCGCAGGGAGCGATGGGAAATACGAGGTCAGGGTAGCCACCGATGTCTACGCCTACTTCGTCAAGCTGGTCGCGCCCATAGAGGGCGCCAGGTTCAGCGACAATTACTTCGACCTCTTTCCCGGCCAGGAGCGGGTCATAGAGGTCTGGAACGAGGCAGGCCGACGGCTGGAAGAGAACGATATAGCAGTGGGCTGTCTCTAGCAAAGGTTAAGGGAGATCAATAACATAGAAAAGGAGAATACCATGGAAAAGCGAATTAAAGAACTTCTGGAGCAGATGACACTTGAGGAGAAAGTGTCCATGCTGGCCGGTTCGGACGCCTGGCATACCCAAAGCGTTGAGCGTCTTGGTATCCCGGCTATCAAGATGACCGATGGCCCTCATGGAGCTAGAGGAACCATTGCCAAGGGTGGCCCATCCTCAGCATGTTTTCCTGTAGGCACAGCGATGGCGTCCACCTGGAATACCGAGCTGATAGGTCGCGTGGGCGTGGCCCTGGGAGAAGAGACCAAGGCAAAGAACGCGCATATCCTCTTGGGGCCAACGGTAAACATTCATCGCTCTCCTTTGGCAGGCAGAAACTTCGAATGTTATTCCGAGGACCCACACCTGACTTCAGGAATTGCCATCGCGTTCATAAACGGCGTTCAGAGTCAAAACGTGGGGGCATGCATCAAACACTATGTCTGCAACGATTCGGAATTTGAGCGCATGTCAATCAGCTCAGAAGTAGGCGAGAGAGCACTTCGAGAGATATACCTGTCTCCATTCAGGGTGGCTGTCAAGGAAGCAGAGCCCTGGACAGTCATGGCGTCCTACAACAAAGTGAATGGGACTTTCGCCAGCGAGAACAAGTATACCCTGACGGATATACTGAAGGAAGAGTGGGGTTTCAAGGGGTTTGTTGTTTCCGATTGGGGGGGCACTAGGGACACGGTTCTCACTGCCAATGGCGGACTTGACCTGGAAATGCCTGGGCCAGCCCGAGTCATGGGAGACGAGCTGCTCAAAGCCGTGAACGAAGGCCACGTCAGCGAGCAAGTGATTGACGACAAAGTCCGGCGTATCCTCAGAACCATCATCAAATCGGGCGCGTTTGAAAACCCTGAAGAAGCTCCGGAAAAAGCGATTGACAAGCCCGAACATCGCAGGTTGGCTCGTGAGACTGCCGCCGAAGGCATAGTGCTATTGAAAAACGAGCGCAATGTATTACCCCTGGACGAACAGAGGATAAAGTCTCTGGCCGTCATCGGGCCAAACGCAAAGGCGGCCAGGATCATGGGCGGAGGGAGCTCGCAGGTAAATCCTCATTACGCTGTAACTCCCTGGGAGGGCATCAGCAGGAGATGTGGCGATTCTATCAAAGTGTCTTACCAGCAGGGCTGCACAAACCACAAGAGGATCCCGGTTCTCGGCGAAGAGTGGCTGATCCCCTCTGGAAACCAAGAGGGTCACGGTCTTACCGCAGAGTATTTCAACAACCCGGATATTATCGGAGAACCCGTTCTTACAGAGGTGTGTCAAAAACTTGACATCATCTGGTCTGGCGAGTTCTCTTCTCTGGTGGACAAAGATGAATTCTCTGCCAGATGGACGGGGAAATTCGTTGCACCTGAAACGGGTACGCATACCTTCAGTTTGATCAGTGTCGGCCTCAGCCGCCTTTACATTGATGGCGAGCTAGTCATTGATAACTGGACAGAGCAAATCCGCGGGGAAGCCTATTATGGTGCGGGAAGCAAAGAAATGGTTGCCCGAGTTGACATGACCGCCGGCCAGTCCCATGGCATCAGAATAGAGTATAGTAAAAAGGATGCCCGGTTTTTTGCCGCGATTAGACTGGGATGCTTGCCCCCCGTTTCCGCTGATTCCATAGAACGTGCTGCTGAGCTTGCGGCTGAATCGGACGTGGCCTTGGTTTTTGTGGGCACAAGCGATGAATGGGAGAGCGAGGGCTACGATAGAGCAGATATGGAACTGCCGGGAGATCAGGTCGAACTGGTCAAGAAAGTGGCTGCAGCAAACAAGAACACCATCGTTGTCCTGAATACCGGTTCCCCAGTAACGATGGGCCAATGGATTGATCAGGTTCCCAGCGTCGTTGAAGCCTGGTTCCCAGGCCAGGAATGTGGCAATGCCATCGCCGATGTTCTGCTCGGAGATGTCAATCCCTCAGGAAAACTCCCCACGACGTTTCCGAAGCGACTTGAGGATACCCCGGCGTACATAAACTACCCCGGCGAAAACGGCCAGGTTCTCTACGGTGAGGGTATCTTCGTCGGGTATCGTTACTATGACAAGAAGAAAATCGAACCCCTGTTTCCCTTTGGTCATGGGCTTTCGTACACCAGTTTTGAATACAGTGATCTTGAGATCGGCTCGACAGAGTATGAAGCAGAAGACAGTATAGAGATTGCAGTTGACGTCAAGAACATTGGAGACAGAGAAGGCAAAGAAGTGGTGCAGCTTTATGTCCGTGACGTTGAATCTAGCCTGGTCAGGCCCGGAAAAGAGTTGAAGGCCTTCAAAAAGGTCGCTCTCAGACCAGGAGAAACGAAAACGGTTCATTTCACTCTCGATAAGGACGCTCTGTCATTCTACGATCCAGGTCGAAAGCAATGGATCGCGGAAGCCGGGGAGTTCGAGATCCTGATCGGCAGTTCCTCGCGGGACATCCGGGCTAGAGGCTCTTTCTCGTTAAAAGCTCCCCCAGAGGCCGCGCGAGGGAGGGGTGATACGCCCCTGAGTACCGACAGCACGTTGCGGGAGATTCTGGACGACCAGGCGGGAAAGGGCGTCCTAGAAAAACATCTTGGGGATATATTGCAGGTTCCCCAGATCGACATGGCAATGGGGTTTTCGCTGAACCAGTTGGCACAATTTGTGCCGGATGTATTAACTCCTGAAAAGCTTCAAGAGATTGACGATGATTTAGGAAATCTATGATGATGCCCTCAAACCTCTTTTTCATTCTTGACTGAATGGGCTAGTTGTGGTATGATTTACCTAGCTTAATCGCCGTTGCTCTTTTCAAAGGAGGAGGCTACCATGAAGAAGAAGAATGCGCTTGCCCTGGTCGCTTTGGCCCTGCTTCTCGTCGCTCTGATGGCTGGCTGCAGGCGGGCCAAACCCGCTGTCGTCTCCGATGTGGACGTAACCCCGACAACAGCGGCCGCTGTTGCAACGGGACGCACAGTTGTCCCTGTTGCCTCGTCCACCCCAACCCCTGAGGGCACTCCAGAAACCACGCCCACGCCCAGTCCCGAAGCCGCTACCCCAACACCCACCACCGCAGCGGACACTACCCCTACCGTCGCTCCTACCTCAACACCCGTCCCGACGACTGCCCCAACAGCAGTCCCAACGGCGGCTCCAACGACGGCGCCTTCAGGCGAGAGAACCCACGTGGTGCAGCCGGGGGAGAATCTGTTCCGCATCTCCTTGCATTACGGAATGACTTATCAGGCCGTTGCCGCCGCCAACGGGATCATCAACCCCGACCTCATCAACACCGGCCAGAGGCTGATCATTCCCGCCGAAGGAACGGCCCCGACCGTACCAACGGGAGCTCACGTGGTGCAGCCAGGGGATAACCTGTTCCGCATCGCCCTCAAATACGGCGTCACGGTAGAGGCCCTCGCGGTAGCTAACAACATCAGCAATGTCAACCTCATCCACTCGGGGCAGAGGTTGGTCATTCCCTGAATAGCTTAAGACCTCGGAGGTTTCCGGTAGTGTCTCTGCTGCCAAAGCTGCCTCGATTATCCCCGGTTGGTTTGCTGGCAGAATCGCATCTGAAAACGGCTGTCGCTTACGAGGTCTGGATCGCTCTCTTCCTGTAGGAGACAAGTTTGGGCACGGAAACGACTGTGGCCAGCCAGCAAGTATACGAGGGCCGGCTTGTCAACCTGCGCGTGGACACCGTTCGCCTGGAAAATGGCAGGCTGACCAGGCGGGAGATTGTCGAGCACCCAGGAGCGGTGGCCGTGGTTGCTTTGGATGAGGACGATAACGTCATTTTGGTGCGCCAGTTCCGCAAGGGGGCGGAAAGGAGACTGCTGGAGATTCCCGCCGGCACGCTGGAAGCTGGCGAGGAGCCAATCACCTGCGCCCGACGCGAGTTAATAGAGGAAACCGGTTACCGGGCCGAGTGCCTGGAGCAAATAGGCGGCCTTTATACAAGCCCTGGCTTTTGCACCGAATATATTCATCTTTATCTGGCAACCGGCTTGCAAAAGGGCCACCCAGCCCCTGAGGACGATGAGGCCATCGAGACCATCAAGGTCGCGCTATCTGACATACCAGCCATGGTCAGCCAGGGCGAGATCTGCGATGGCAAGAGCATTGCTGGTCTGCTCAGCGTTCTGCTTCTTCGCCTGGACTTGAGCGCAACTGAGGGCTAATAGGTTTTGGCAATGCAGTCATTTGACTTTTTGGCCCATTACCTTTAAAATAAGAAGCCTGAAAGAACAGATCTGAACCTTTTACCTCCCCTGCTTGTGTATAAGCAGGAGAGGTCATCACCTGCTACCGTACTAATTGGGAGAGCACGTTATGTCGCTCAGTGAAGACGGCCGATTGATCTCTCAGATTCGCCAGGGGGACATCCTGGCCCTGAAAGCCCTGTACGAGAAACACAAAGTACTAGTGTATCGAACGGCCCTGGCCATCACTCACGATCGGGCGGCTGCGGAAGACATCCTCCAAGATTGCTTTTTGAAAGTCTATACCCACATTGACAGACTCGATGGCTCCCTCCCCTTGTCTCCTTGGCTGCATCGGGTGACCGTGAACCTGAGCTACAACTGGGCCAACAAAAGGAGCCGTTGGCTGAAGCCTTTTGAAGATGTAATTGACCACCTGGCGGCAGGCCCACGCACCTTGCCTGAGTCCATCCTGGAGAGGGGAGAGGTGCAACGTGTTATCCAGAAAGCCATTGCATCCTTAAGATTCAAACATAGAGTTGTGATCGTTTTGTTCTACCTGAATGGTTTTAGCCTGAATGAGATAGCCTATATCTTGGATTGCCCAGTGGGTACAGTGAAGTCTCGTCTACATTATGCTCGTCGGAATCTGCGTCGCAAGCTGGAAAGGGATAGGCGTCTGTCGCCGGAGGTGGCCTATGAGTTCTCATAGAATCCAGCCAGAGATGGAGGGGCAACCCCTGGATGGACTGGACGAGTTGATCCGCTGGGCTCTTCTGGACGAAGTGGCTGGCGAGGAGCCCTCGCCCCAGGTCTGGCAGAATATTCAGACCAGGCTAATGATGCGCTCCCAGGCCATGCCCAGCCAACCGGGAGTGGAGCGGCCCTGGCGACAGTTCGCTTCTGCCCTGCAAGCTTGGGCATTGGGCATTATCGCCCCGCTGGAAGTGGGTTGGGACTCCAGGCTCACTCCACAGGAACGCTCGTATCTCATCTGGAGAGAGAATCTCTTGCTATCAATGATGACTACGGCAGCAGTGACAATCTGCTGAGGCAAAGGGGTATCTGCAGGAGGATGAGTGCCTAGAAAGAGATGGATTTGGATACCCATAACCATAGCAGTCGTGGCCTGCTTGCTGATGGCCTGCGGCAGCAGTATCCTCTTTTTATGGTATCAGCAGGGTGAAGGACTGGAACTCCTGGAAAGGCTCGCTCCGTCCAGCAAGTCCTTGCCAGGCATCAGAGCAACACTTGAGGCCAAGCCGCCGACTCAACCCGGCGCCACGCTTAACTTGCCGGGAGGCGCTCCCCCCACCCTGGACCCCGCCCTCACCCAGGATTCCACCTCAGCATCATACATAGTAGAAATTTTCAGCGGCCTGGTAACCCTGAACCAGGACTTGGAGGTAGTGCCCGACATCGCTGAGAGCTGGGAATTGAGCGATGACGGTACAACCTATACCTTCCACCTTCACGATGACGTCAGGTTCCACGATGGCAAGCCAGTCACAGCCCAGGACTTCAAGTACTCCCTTGAGCGGGCCTGTGATCCAGCTACCGGATCGCTGGTGGCCGATACCTACTTAGGCGATATCATCGGAGCCCAGGCCAAGCTGCGCGGCGAGGCCGACGAGGTTTCAGGTGTGCTGGTGGTTGACGATCACACCCTGGAGATCACCATTGATTCCCCCAAGGCCTACTTCCTCTCCAAGTTGACCTACCCCACCGCCTTTGTCGTAGATCAAGAGAACGTGGAAGACCCTGCTCAGCCCTGGACAGACCAGCCCAACGGCACCGGCCCCTTCCGCCTGGCCGAGTACCAGTTGGACTTCAGAATCGTGCTGGAGCGGAACGAGGCGTACTACGGCACCCCCAGGCCCGCCCTGGAACGGGTGAACTTTATGCTAGCCATAGGCTCGCCGATGACTATGTACGAGACCGGCGAATTGGATGCTGTACCCGTGAGCCTGGCCGACATTGAGCGAGTCTCAGATCCATCCAACCCGCTGAACGAAGAGCTCTCGACCACCCCCATTCTGAGCCTCTTCTACATTGGGTTCAATGTCCAGAAGCCCCCTTTCGACGACCAGAAGGTGCGTCAGGCCTTTAACTATGCGATTGACAAAGACAAATACGTGGAAGTGGTATTGAAGAACATGCAGGCCCAGGCGAAGGGCATCCTCCCTCCCGGCATGCCAGGATACAACGAGAATCTAAAAGGCTATCCCTACGATCCGGAGAGGGCCCGCCAGCTCATCGCCGAATCCCGATACGGCGACGCCAGCAATCTGCCGAAGATAACGCTCAACATCTCCGGCGGAGGTGGGGCGGCAGCCGGGCAGGTAGCAACTATCGTAGAGATGTACAAACAGAACCTGGGGGTGGACATCGCCGTCGAGCAAACCGAATGGGCGACCTATCTCTGGGATTTGAGGGCTCACCGTTACCAGATGTTCGGCCTGACTGCAGGCTGGATAGCCGATTATCCTGACCCCCAGGATTTTCTGGACATCCTGTTTCACAGCGAGAGCCGCAACAATGATACAGGGTACTCCAACCCCAAAGTTGACAGTCTCCTGGAGGAGGCTCGGGGAGAGCAGGATTTTGACAAGCGCATGGAGCTTTACCAACTGGCTGAAGAGATGATCCTGGATGACGCCCCGATAGTGCCGCTGACCCACAATGTAGATTACTGGCTGACTAAACCATACGTAGAGGGGATGATCTACCCAGCGGTCATCATCCCCAAGCTGAAGTACGTCTCGATCAGCAAATAGCTATAAACTAGAGGAGGAGGAATAAAAATGGCGTTATTAGAAGTAAAGGGCCTGAAGACCCGCTTTTTCACCGAAGACGGAGTGGTTCACGCCGTCAACGGCATCTCCTACGACCTCGAGGAGGGGGGGACACTGGGGATCGTGGGCGAATCGGGGTGCGGCAAGAGCGTGAGCGTCCTTTCTATCATGCGCCTCATCCCTGAGCCTCCGGGCAAGATCGTTGGGGGTGAGGTGCTATTCGAAGGACGGGACATACTGAAGATGGACTCGGACGATGTGCGTAAGGTGAGAGGGAACAAGATCGCCATGGTGTTCCAGGACCCCATGACTTCACTCAACCCCGTTTTGACCATTGGGCGGCAGATTGACGAGGCCCTGGAGCTGCACATGGACATGAACAAACACCAGGCCCGCCAGCGCACCGTCGAGCTTCTGGAGATGGTGGGCATCCCCGAGGCAGCAAACCGCCACGACGATTATCCCCATCAGTTCTCCGGTGGAATGCGTCAGAGGGTGATGATCGCCATGGCCCTCTCCTGCAACCCCCGCATCCTCATCGCCGACGAGCCCACCACCGCCCTGGACGTCACCATCCAGGCTCAGATCGTTGAGCTCGTGAAGAGGCTCAGGGACGACATCGGCATGGCCGTCGTTTGGATCACCCACGACCTGGGGGTAGTCGCCGGATTGGCCGAAAAGCTCATCGTCATGTATGCCGGCTACATCGTGGAGCGAGCCAGCGTCAAGGATGTCTACGGCGACCCACGGCATCCCTACACCATCGGCCTGCTGGCGTCGCTGCCACGCCTGGACGAGGTTCGCGAGAGACTGTTCTCCATGAGGGGGATGCCACCCGACCTGATTGATCCGCAGCCCGGCTGTCCCTTCGCGCCCCGGTGCGACTACGTCATTGATCGCTGCTGGGAGGAGACGCCACCCCTAGAGCCTATCACCATTGGCCATGAAATAGCCTGTTGGGTAGACGTGAGAAGTTCGCAGCCTAACAAGCCTGCAAATTAGGAGGCACAAATGACAACTGAAAACGAGATTTTGGTCAGAGTGGAGAATCTAAAGAAGTATTTCCCTATCACACGGGGTATATTTCAAAGGCACGCAGGTGACATTAAGGCCGTGGACGGTGTCAGCTTTTCCGTCCGACGGGGCGAGACCTTGGGCCTGGTTGGGGAAAGCGGTTGTGGCAAGACAACCACAGGCCGCACCCTCCTGCAACTCTATCGGCCTACCGAGGGGCAGGTCTATTTCGAGGGCCAGGAACTCAGTGCGATGAAAGGAGAGCCACTGAGGCGTATGCGCCGCAGAATGCAGATGATCTTCCAGGATCCTTACGCCTCTCTTAACCCCCGCATGACCATCGGCAGCATCATTGGCGAGCCCCTGGAGGTGCATAACATCGCCAAAGGCAAGGAGAAAAGGGAGCGAGTCCAAGAGTTGCTGCGTGTGGTGGGTTTGAACCCCTATTTCATCAATCGCTATCCTCACGAGTTCTCTGGTGGGCAACGGCAGCGCATAGGTGTAGCTCGAGCCTTGGCTCTAAACCCCTCGTTCGTAGTTTGTGACGAGCCGGTCTCGTCCGTAGACGTCTCCATCCAGGCTCAGATCGTGAACCTCCTGGAGGATCTGCAGGAGCAGTTCGGTATGGCCTATCTCTTCATCGCTCACGACCTGAGCATGGTGCGCCACATCAGCAACCGGGTGGCGGTGATGTACCTGGGAAAGATCGTGGAGCTCACCGGTCGCGCCGAGCTCTACGAGAATCCCCTCCATCCCTACACCCAGGCCCTGCTCTCGGCCGTGCCCATCCCAGACCCTGTGGTGGAGGAGAGACGGCAGCGCACCATCCTGGAGGGTGACGTACCCAGCCCGGCCAATCCGCCCGAGGGTTGCAACTTCAACCCTCGCTGCCCGGTGGTGATGGATATCTGTAAAAAAGAAGATCCGGAATTCAAGGAAGTGGGCAGCGAGCACTGGGCGGCTTGTCACCGAGTGGGGTGAAGGGCCTGTTTGTGGTTGAAATACCGCCGCTGTCTCAAGAGTGTACCTTTGGCCCATCTTATGGTATAATATAGGTGGGGTAGCGTCTCCAAGTTGGAGAGAACGGTTATCTCCAACCAGTAAGCACTGAGCTCTCTCGGAAAGTGCTCGGAGCCTCGTCACTTCGGCAAGCTCAGTACAGGCCGCGGGGCGGATCTTGCGGCTCGACCCTTCGGCAGGCTCAGGACACCGCTTCGCCAGCGACGCCCCTGGGGACGGGGGCTGGGAGCGGTTTCAAAGACTTTCCGGGAGCTCTACACCAGGAGAGGAGGTGATGAAGCGGGAGCAGAAAGGTAGAGGAGGGGGCTTCTGCCCCCAGGTTGATTCGCATTTTGCAACACAAACAAACAAAACAAAAAGGAGGAAAGAATGTTTAGCAACAAGAAGTGGATGACCCTGATCGCCTTGGTGGCAGTAGCCGCCATGATACTCCCGGGCTGCGCCCAGCCGACTCCTATAGTGATCGAGAAGGAAGTGCCGGTCGAGGTAGAGGTGATCAGAGAAATAGAGGTGATCAAGGAAGTGCCCGTAGTGGTCGAGAAGGAAGTGGTCGTCGAGAAAGAGGTCGTCAGGACTGTGATAGTCAAGCAGACGGTGGAAGTGATCAAGGAAGTGGAAGTAGTGGTCGAGCCGACCCCCGAGCCGGAGAAGGAAGCGGAGATCGGGATCTACAAGATCGCGCTCTTTGAGGACCCGGTCACGCTGAACTACTGGAACTACCTCGGCCCCGGCAGTTCGGTTTGGACCCAGTACGTGATAGGCGGCCTTGCTGCGGGCCTGTACACCCTCTCGGACCAGCGCTTCGACTTTGTGCCGTCCCTGGCCAAGGACCTGATCTCTCCCGTCCAGGAGGGCGACGCCTGGACCATGACGGTCGAGATGGTGCAGGACGCCGAGTGGAGCGACGGCGAGCCGGTCACGGCCCACGACGTGGTCTTTACCCACAATGCCTGCAAGGATCTAAAGCTGACCCAGAACTGGCCGAACGCCTGCGAGCCGGCGGGCGTCGGGGTGACGGCCGAGGCCCTGGACGACTACACGGTGAAATATACGTTCGACGCGGCGCCCAGCCTGGGAACGTGGAACGCGGGTATCGCCCTGGCCCCGATCCTGCCTGAGCACTTTTGGGCCGACGCGGTGGCCGAAGGCTACGCCTTTATCGAGGGCCTGGAAGAGCCCCCCGCGGATGACGACTGCACCGTCGAGGAGCCCAGCGAGGCCTGTAAGGCCTACAACGAGGCCTTTGTGAATGCCCGCGAGACTCTGTACGCGGCCGATGCGACCGGCCAGCCTGGGTTCGGTGGCATGCTCACCGACAAGTGGGAGCTCGGCGCGTTCGCCCAACGGACTGCCAACGCCAACTATTACTTCAAGGACGCCGAGATCGTCGAGTATGACGACGGCACGTGGATGCTGACCCTGCCCGATGGCACGGCCTGGCAGGCCTACGGTGACGCCACGGGGGAGGAGATCTTACGCTTCACCTCCGGTCCCTACGCCCCGAACGTCATCTTTTCGATCTACGGCTCGCAGGACGCGGCCTTTTTGGCCCTGGCCGGTGGCGAGGTGGACTATGTGTTGCAACCGTTGGGGATCGCGCGCGGCTTGAAAGAGCAGGCAATGAAGGGTGAAGGCATCCGGACCTACACCAACGCCGACTATGGGATGTTCTACCTGGCCTTCAACATGCGCAAGTACCCCATGTCCGAGTACGAGTTCCGCCAGGCCTTCGACATCCTCATGGACAAGGAGTTCGTGGTCAACAGCGTCCTGGCCGGCGTCGTCTTCCCCATGTACTCCGCCATGCCGCCTGGCAACGGGTTCTGGCACAACCCCGACGTCCCCAAGCCCTACATCGGTATGTCCCGCGGGGATCGCCTGAACAAGGCCATCGAGGTGCTGGAAGAGGCCGGTTGGACCTGGGATAAGAAACCGGAATGGGATCCGGAGGATTCGACTGCGCAGGACGTCGTCCCCGGCGAGGGCATCACCATGCCCAACGGCGAGCCGATGCAGCCGCTCACCATCCTGGGGCCTGGCCCGGCCTACGACCCGCTGCGCGCTACGTTCAACCAGTGGATCTCCGAGTGGGCGCGCGAGCTGGGCATGCCGGTGGAGTCCGAGCTGTCCGGCTTTAACACCATCCTCAACCCGGTGTTCGTGGACTCCGACTTTGACCTGTACATCCTGGGCTGGAGCCTGGGCAACGTGGCCTTCCCCGACTACTTTGAGTCCTTCTGGCACAGCCGCAACGACACCGCCGTCTCGGGCAACAATAACACGCCGGGGATGCACAGCGATGAGTATGACGCCCTGATTGACGAGTTCATGGCTACGAGTGACCTCGCCAGGGCGCAGGAGATCATCTTCGAGGCGCAGGTGATGCTCGCAGATCTGCGGCCATACATCCCGCTGTTCTACAAGCAGGTGACCGACCTGGCCCGCGACAACATCAT
Organism: Anaerolineae bacterium; assembly: GCA_034431315.1. Lineage (GTDB taxonomy): Bacteria > Chloroflexota > Anaerolineae > VGOG01 > VGOG01 > JAUWOY01. The sequence continues at coordinate 61,194 of DAOUDK010000004.1, read as the reverse complement.
CTTCCCGTACACTGAGGTGCTGGGCGGGCTCGTGGATGCGGCCGGGTTCCAGACGGACGCCATACCACTCAGCTATTAGTGGCTGCGGGGTCCTCTGAGCGGTAGCTAACGCAACGCACTATGTGAGAATGGGAGCGGGCGGGTCACCCGCCCGCTCCCGTATGTTTCCACTACGCGGATTCGCCCAGCAGCCCAGGAATGAATTCTGGGCTGCTACTACGGAAACCCGTTAAAACGGGTAAACAGATATACTAACCTGCTTGAGCAGGTTTTCTATAACGGACGTTGGATTCATTCAACGGACTCTCGTTCCGTTTGCCTCCCCCAGAGAGGAGCGCAGGATATGTGGAGATTCTTGGGCAAACGCTTGCTGCAGATGCTCGTCACCCTGCTGCTGTTCCAGATGATCACCTACTTTTTGATTGACGCCCAGCCTGGTGATATCGCCGATCTTTTGACCCTGAACCCTGAGATTCCCCCTGCCGAGACCCAGCGGCTGCGTGCCGAGTTGGGACTGGACCGCCCACCGTTGGAGCGGATGCTCACGTATATCGGCAACTTTTACCGAGGCGACCTGGGTGTTTCGTTCGTGATGTACCCCAGGCCGGTGCTAGACATTATCAAGGAGCGACTGCCGCGCACGGTGGTGTTGTTCCTCACGGCCTCCATCGTCTCGTTCTGGGCCGGCTATATGACCGGCAAGGTCCTGGCCTGGCGCCGGGGCGGGTTTGTCGAGTACTCTTCCACGATAGCCGGGGTGACGCTGTACACGGTCTTTACCCCCTGGTTCGCCCTGATGATGATCTGGCTGTTTGCGGTCAAGCTGGACTGGCTCCCGGCGGGCAAGTTCCTCGACCCACTGGAGTGGCTCGATCCCGACATCCCTTCGGCCAACGCCATCTTTAGCAGGATTTTCTTGACCGCCCTGATCGCTCTGCTGGTGGCGTTCCTGGGGTTCCTGGCCTCCAACCGGGTGCCGCGGGAGCGGCGCCTGCCCCTGCGGGTTGCCAGCCTGCTGCTCCCGGCGGGCGGCGTGCTGTTGTATTGGCTGGGTAGCGGGTGGGCGCCCCTGGCGTGGGACATCGTCAGCCACCTCATCTTGCCGGTGCTGACCGTGACGCTGATCGGCTACGGCGGCACCATGCTGCTGATGCGCACCAGCATGCTGGAGACGCTGCGCGAGGACTATGTCCTGACGGCGCGGGCCAAGGGGTTGCCCGACAAAACGGTGCGCGACAAGCACGCCGCCAGGAACGCGCTGCTGCCGGTGTGGACCGGCCTGGTGTTCAGTATCGGCGGTGTCATTAGCGGCGGCATCATCACCGAGACCATCTTTTCGTGGCCGGGCATCGGGCTGACGCTGCTAAAAGCGGCGACCTCTGAAGACATCCCGCTGGCCATGGGTGTGTTGACGATACTGGGCATGATGACGCTGGTCAGCCACCTGGTGGCCGACATTGGCTATGCCTTTCTCGACCCGCGCATTCGTTATCATTAGGGATCATCAGATCCCGGCCTCATACGGCAAAACAGGAGTAGAGTATGACAGAAGTAACGCGGCCCGAAGCTGCGACCCCGACAGAGGCTATCTATATTCCTCTGTGGCGTGTACGGCTGAGTCTGTGGGGCAAATCGCTGCGCACCAATTTTGCGCTGTTCGCCGAGAACCCCGTCGGGTTGGTCGGGCTGGGGGTGATCCTCTTTTTTGGCCTGTTCGCCCTGGCCCACCCCATCCTGATGAGCACGGACAAGGTGACGTTCGGCCTGGTGGAAAAACCGGTCTGGCAACGCCGCGTTTACGACCCCGTCAACGGTTTTGATCTGGAGATCGCTTACCATCCGGCTCCGCCGTCGTCGCGCCACCTGCTGGGCACGGACCCGCTGGGCCGGGACGTGCTCGGCCAACTTATGTATAGCACCCGCTTTGAGTTCGTTTTGGGCATCCTCTCGGCGGTGGTGACCGTGGTGATCGCCACCACCATCGGAGCGGTGTCGGCCTATTATGGCGGGCTCGTGGACACATTCTTTATGCGGCTGGCCGACCTGGTAATCATGGTGCCTTTTTTACCCATCCTGATCGTCCTCGGCGCCCTGATGGACGTGGGCATGATCCAACTGGCGCTCGTCATCGGGCTACTGTCCGGCTTTGGCGGCACGACGATCGTCATCAAGTCCCAGGCATTGACGATCAAGGTCAAGCCGTACATCGAGGCGGCGCGCATCGCCGGCGGCGGCCATGCCCACATCATCCGCAAGCATATGCTCCCCAACCTGTTGCCCATCTCCTTGCTTTACATGATGTTCGTCGTCACCAACGCGATCTTTATCGAGGCCATACTCTCCTTCTTTGGGCTGACGACCATCCAGATGAGCTGGGGGCTCATGATCAACACCACGCAGGTGTTTGGATACATTCTGCGCTTTGACACCTGGTGGCTGCTGTTTCCGGCCAGCCTGGCCATCACCCTGCTGTGCTCGGCGTTCTATCTGACGGGCCGCGCCCTGGACGAGGTGGTGAACCCCAGGTTGCGCCGACGTTAGATCTCAATAAAGAAACCAGGTTTTTAGGAAAAACCTGGTTTCTGTTACAGAGGCTAGTAATGACAGATAATGTTCTTGAAGTAAAAAACCTGACTATGCACTACATGACCCGCAAAGGTCCTGTCTATGCAGTGGATGATGTGAGCTTTGCTGTAGCCCGCGGCGAGTCTGTGGGGTTGGTGGGCGAGTCGGGATGCGGCAAGACTTCCATCGCCCTCTCGCTGCTCAAGCTGCTTCCAGACAACGCCGACATCATTGACGGACAGATTCTGTTAAACTCCACCGACCTGGTGCCGCTATCCTATGCGCAGGTGCGCAAGTTCCGTTGGCGCCACATTTCGATGGTGTTCCAGGCCGCCATGAACGCCCTCAATCCGGTGTACACAATCGAGTACCAGATTCTCGAGGCCATGCAGCAGCATATGCCGCAATTGAGCGAGGCGGAGATGGACCAGCGAGTGGAACATCTCTTCGAGCTGGTCGGGCTGGATCCCGCCTTCAAGAATCAGTATCCACACCAGTACAGCGGTGGGATGCGCCAGCGCGCGATAATCGCCATGGCCCTCTCTTGCGATCCGGACCTCATCATCGCCGACGAGCCCACTACCGCGTTGGACGTGATCGTCCAAGATGCGCTTTTGAAGCGCATCCGCGAGATCCAGGAGAAGTTGAACATGGCCATGATCTACATCTCGCACGACGTCGCGGTGATCGCCGAGGTCAGCGAGCGCGTGGGGGTGATGTACGCCGGCCGCCTGGTGGAACTGGCGTCAACAGAAGCCATCTTTCACCGTCCCATCCATCCCTACACGATGGGGCTGATGTCCGCCTTTCCCAGCATCGTCGGCCCCAAGACCGAGTTGGTGATGTTGCCGGGCGAGCCGCCAGACCTGCTTGACCCGCCGCCGGGATGCCGCTTCCACCCGCGCTGTCTCTATGCCACCGAGATCTGCAGCCAGGAGGTCCCCGAGTTCAAAGACCACGATGGCGGGCACTTTGCAGCCTGTTGGCACCCGGGAGGAGAAGGCTAATGGAGGATACCAAGGTCCTGGTTGACATCAAGAATCTATCCAAGCTGTACCCGGTAGGGGCGGGTGTGTTCCGCAGAGCTGACGTCTTTGTACACGCCGTGAGCCAGTTGAACCTGCAGATCCGCTATGGGGAGAGCGTGGGGTTGGTGGGTGAGTCCGGTTGCGGCAAGACCACGACCGGCAAACTGATCACCCGGCTAGTTGACCCCACGGAAGGCAGCATCGAATTGGACACCGGCCAGGGGGTGGTGGACATCGCTTCGCTGCGGGGGAAGAGACTGAAGGAATTCCGGCAAATCGTCCAGATGATCTTCCAGGATCCCTACGAGTCCATGAATCCGCGCCTGACCATTTATGACACCGTCGCCGAGCCACTGGACGTGCAGGGCATAGGGACCGTCAGGGAGAGAGAGGAGATGGTGGCCCACTTCTTGGAGATAGTGGGCCTCACGCCTGCCGCCAGTTTTCTGTTCCGCTATCCCCACGAGCTCTCTGGCGGGCAGCGCCAGCGCGTCGCCATCGCTCGCGCCCTGGTGGTGAATCCGCAGTTCGTCGTCGCCGACGAGCCCACCTCGATGCTGGATGTGTCGATCCGCACCGGTGTGATGCATTTGATGCAAGAGCTGGGTGAGAAATTAGAAGTCACCTATCTTTACATCACCCACGACCTGGCCGTCGCGCGCTATATGTGCAACAAGATCGCGGTGATGTACCTGGGCAAGCTCGTCGAGATGGCGGAGACGGAAGAACTCTTGCATCATTCCCAGCATCCCTACACCAAGGCGTTGCTGTCAGCCGTGCCGGTGCCAGACCCGACCTTTACGCGAAAGCCGGTGGTGATCAAGGGTGGTGTCACCAAGCCCGTCAACCCACCGCCGCAATGCCGCTTCTACGAACGCTGCCTCATCGCCGACAATTACTGCCGGGACAACGACCATCCGCCGCTGGAGGACAAGACAGGCGGCCACATGGTGGCGTGCTATAAAGCTTAGCGGTTCGGTTGAGAAGTTACCTGATCTATCACGCCCGGCAAGGTCTGTCGGGCGTATGTGTTTTGGGGGAGTGCAGGCTTTGGCCGTGAGCTCAGCCGAACGGCGCAAGCCTGTTTATGGAGCGGACTTGCATCCGCACTCCTACCTCAAAGGAAACCCAATGGCCAGATTCATTTCGTCTCCAGAGGGTTACACGAAGTTGCCGACCCGCGGCTCAGGAAAAGGTAGAGAATGAGGAGATCGGTGGAATGAAGCCATACGTTAATCTCCGCTGGGTCCTGGCGGCGGCGCTGCTGCCACTGGTGCTGATGGGGCTGTTTGTGCTGGTGGTGCAGGTGCAAGGTCTCAGGCGCTACGATCCAGCCTATTTCTCCGGCACCTACGCCGAACGGTATGACACGCCGGGCGCGGTGGCAAGGGCGTTGGAGGGCGCGCTGCAGACCAATGATCGAGCGTTGTTGGCCGAACTGCAGGGATTGCGGCGGCTGGCGGCGTTCAAGACGAGTCCCAAGCTGATCTTCGTCATGCTGTGGGAGCACGGTGATCGCTACATCTCCTACTTGTACTTCGAGATGGACACCTATAAGCGCCACGTGCACTACGTCGAGCAGGTGGAAGAGCGGTGGGTCGTCTCGCCGCCTGATGCGCACTACTATCTACATTCCGGGCGCTGGCTGGTCGTCTTCACGCCGCTGGCCATCGTCTGGTGGTTTCTGGAAATAGTGGTGACCCTGGCAGTGTTGGTCTACCGTCTCTCGGCCCGTCTGCGGGCGCAGATGTATGGTGGCTAGGGGTCAAACCAGGATACTCTCACCATTGAAGCATGGCCCAGAACTAGCGAGGCCATCGCGCCATGTTGGCCGGGCAGTACTATCGAGCCACTGGCCTCTTGAGCTAGACCCTGGTCAGCGGTGAAAATCAGCATTTGACTTTTCTGGCTTTTGTTGCTAAAATACAGAGGCTGTCTCGAGAGTGAACCTTTCGCGCATTTTATGGGTATAACAGGTGCAGTAGTATCTCCGAGTTAGTGGGAAGAGAAATTAGCGCACCTTTAGCCAACAAACTGTTTCCTGGAGAGAAGTTATCTCCAACAGTAGACATCAAGAAAGGGGGTGGTGAAACGGGACTATAAAAAGATAAAGGCGGAGGGTCCCTCCGCCGTCAGGTTGATTTGCCTATCGCAACACAAAAACTAAAAGGAGGAAAGAAATGTTTAGCAACAAGAAGTGGATGACCTTGATCGCCCTGGTGGCAATAGCCGCCATGATACTCCCGGCCTGCGCTCCGCCAGAGGTGGTGGAGGTCATAAAGGAGGTGCCCGTCGAGGTGAAGGTCGTCGAGACGGTGATAGTCGAGAAGGAGGTGCCCGTCGAGAAAGAGGTGATCAAGGAAGTAGAGAAAGAGGTGATCAAGGAAGTAGAGAAGGAAGTGGAAGTGGTGGTCACCGCCACGCCCATACCCCCAACGCCTGTGCCGCCCAAGGTGCAGCTAGAGGGGCTTTGGTACCCCCTCGGCACTGAGCCGCCCACGCTGGATATCCAGTTGGCCACCGACACCACCTCGCACATGATCATCCATCAGTGCATCGAGGGCCTGTTCGAGTACCGAGGCGACGGCTCCATCCAGCCCGCAGGAGCCACCGATTTCACGGTCTCCGACGACGGTCTGGTGTACACCATCAACCTGCGCAAGGACGCTGTCTGGTCCGACGGCGTGCCCGTCATCGCCCAGCACTTCGTTGACGGTGTCGTCCGCCTGATGCTGCCGGAGACGGCGGCCGAGTATGCCTGGCTGATGTACGACATGGAGGGGGCGGAAGAGTTCAACACGGGTGAGATTGACGATCCTGAGTTGTTGGGTGTCAAGGCCCCGGACGACTACACCTTTGAAGTCACCCTCAAGGCGCCCACGCCTTACTTCGAGACCGTCTTGCCCTTCTCCACCTTCTACCCCGTCCGCCTGGACCTCGTTGAGCAGTACGGAGACCAGTGGACCGAGGCGGGCAACTACGTGAGCAACGGCGCCTACCTGCTGGATTACTGGGATCACGAGGCCGAAGTGGGACTGGTGAAGAACCCCACCTACTGGAATGCCGACACCGTCGCGATCGAGAAGATCACCTTCCCCATTATCGTTGAGGAGGCCACCTCGCTGGCTCTTTACGAAAACGATGAAACCCACACCACCGGCGAAGGTGGCTATCCGAACGAGGATATGCCGCGCATCCTGGCCGACCCCGTCCTCAGCAAGGAACTCCGTATCCTGCCGCGCCCTGGGGTGTACTACGTTGGGCTGAACGTCCTGGCGCCGCCCACGGACAACGTGCTGGTGCGGAAGGCCCTGGCCTCGGCCATTGACCGCAAGGTCATCATCGACAACGTGCTGAACACACCGTGGCGTACCGCTCTCTCGTGCACCACGCCGCCCAGGATCCTGGGCCACCAGCCGTGGGGCGAGTGCGGGCACACTTTCAATCCTGGGACGGCCCAGGCCTACCTGGCCGAGGCCGGGTACCCGGACGGCGAGGGCTTCCCGACTTTGAGGATCTGGTTCAACCGAGGCAACGAGGACATCCTTGAGGCCGTGGCTGCCATGTGGACGGAGCACCTGAGCATCAACGTGGAGCTTCGCACCAACGAGTGGGCCGTCTACCTGGACTACCTCGATCAGTGCAACAACAGCAAGGAAGAACTGGCGGCCTGCGAGTTCAACGCCTACCGCATGGGTTGGGTGATGGACTATGGCGATCCCCAGAACCAGCTCCAGGTGGTCTTCGCACCCTCGTCAACCTTCCAGTACACCGGTTGGGAGAGCGAGCGGTTCGACGAGTTGATGGATCTGGCCGGGTCCTCGTTCGACACCGAGGCGCGCGAGGCCTACTACTTTGAGGCCGATAAGATCCTGTGTGAGGATGAAGTGGCGATCATCCCCATCATGGGCTACGAACGGAACACCCTGGTCAAGGAGGGTGTCAACTTCGAGTATCCGCCTTTCGGCTCGCCCCCGCTCTACCACTGGAGTCTGCAGTAAGCTAGAACCCCTGAGCTATGTAGCTCTCGGGGTGAGAGCTACATAGCTCTTTTGCTATTATTCTTGGTTTATCAGATTTGCTTGGCCTGGATTGCCAAATCCAGGCCAAAAGCGGGGATTTGGCAATCCCCTCAGAGCAATTTTGGCTCCTCTGAGTCTGCCAGCACCCAGAAGCCAATGGAGAAGGAGAAACATGACTACCTATATCATCAGAAGGTTTATGTGGATGGTGCCCGTTTTATTGATGGTTACCGTGGTCGTCTTTAGCGCCATGAAGCTGGTGCCGGGGGGGCCCTTTAGCACCGAGGGCCGGCCGATGTCCCCGGAGATCCGGGCCAACTTTGAGGCCCGCTATCACCTCGACGAGCCAACCTGGAAGCAATACATCCGCTACATGATAGGCGACATCGTTGACACCGGTAACATACGAGATTTTGGAAAGCACGGCCTGCTGGGAGGTGACTTGGGTCCCTCCTACAAATATCGGGGACGCACCATCAACAACGTGCTGTTCGATGGCGGAATAGTGAAATCGGCCGTCTCGGTCTCGGCCCAGTTGGGCATTTTCGCCACCCTCATAGCGGTGGGCATAGGCATTCCTCTGGGCATCATCTCCGCTCTCAAACAGAACACCATCGTTGACTACGTTGGCATGTTCTTCGCCATGGTGGGCGTATCCATCCCCAACTTTGTGCTGGGGCTGATATTCATGCTGTCCATGCTCTGGCTGAACCAGCACGATCTGCCAGCCCTGCCCCTGGCCCGCTGGGGCACAAAAAACTTCAGTGACTGGCTCAGCCACATGATCCTGCCGGCCATCACTCTGGGCTCTGGAGGGTCGGCCATCATCGCCCGCCTGACCCGGGCCAGCATGTTGGAGGTGATCCGTCAGGACTACGTCCGCACCGCCCGAGCCAAGGGCCTGCGCGAGCGAGCGGTGATCGTTGGCCATACCCTCAAGAACTCGCTGATCCCTGTGACCACAGTTCTGGGCCCCCTCATGGCCGCCTGGTTGACGGGCTCTTTCATCATCGAGCACGTCTTTTCGATACCCGGCATCGGGCGCTTCTTCGTCTCCAGCATAGCCGACCGTGACTACACGCTGATCATGGGCACCATGTTGGTCTATGCCGTGCTGCTGGTGTTCATGAATATCCTGGTGGACATCTCTTACGCCTTCCTGGATCCGCGCATACGTTTTGACTAACTACCTCGACAATGTTAGATTTCACGCCAGGTGTCATTGCGAGGCGCGCTGTTTGCGCCGAAGCAATCCCCTAGCACGCTTGGAGATTGCTTCGCTCCGCTCGCAATGACAAACAGGTGGGTTGAGTCTAATTCAAGGAGACACTATGAGTGAAGCAGTTGCGATAGCTGAGCGTAGAAAAAGGGCTTCGGAATGGGAATTCACACGCCCGCCAGAGAGCCTGTGGCGAGATGCCTGGCGGCGGCTGCTGCGCAACAGAGCGGCCGTCGTAAGTGGCATCTTCCTCATCATCGTTATCGTATTTGCCATCTTCGCCGACGATGCCTTCATATCCTGGGCCCTGGGCCGTGAGAGCCAACCTCTGTTGGCCCCTTACGACTACCAGGACACCGATTTCTACAACACCAGGACCAGCCCCAGCCTGCAGCGTACAGAGGAGGGTGGGTTTCCGCACATCATGGGCACCGACAAATATGGACGCGATGTGTTCAGTCGGATCGTATACGGCGGCCGCATATCTATGGCCGTAGGCGTTTTCTGCTCTCTGACAATCATGACCTTCGGCATGATCTATGGATCCATATCGGGCTATCTGGGCGGCCGCGTGGACACTGTGATGATGCGCTTCGTGGACATCCTGTATGGTCTTCCCACCTTGCTTTTCATCATCCTGATCATGGTTATCCTCGGTTCCACGACCGGCCTCGGGGCTATACGCAACCTGGTACTGGGCATTGGGCTGGTGAGCTGGATGGGCATGTCGCGCCTGGTGCGTGGACAGTTCCTCTCCCTTCGGGAGAAGGAATTCGTAGAGGCAGCGCGCATGATCGGGGCCAGAGATGTGTCCATTATCGCCCGCCATATGTTGCCCAATAGTTTGGGACCCATCATCGTGACCCTTACTTTGAACATGCCAGGGCTGATCATGTACGAGGCCATCCTGAGCTTCATCGGCCTGGGCGTGCCGCCTCCCTTCCCCAGTTGGGGCCAGATGATCAACGACGGCTGGCGAGCCATCAGGGCCAACCCACATCTGCTCGTCTTCCCAGCAGTGACGCTCTCCCTGGTAATGCTGACTTTCAACTTCCTGGGCGATGGCCTGCGCGACGCGCTGGATCCGCAGATGCGGGGCACCACGTAGGCAGCGTGTAGGGCTCGAAGTCTCGATAATACTTTTTCACAGGCGGGGAACTACGTTCTCCGCCTGTGCATAAATGGAGGTAGGATTGTGGCGACAGTGAGACAAATGGCGCGAGGTAGAAATACCTGGTTTCGACTGCCCCTGGCCTCGGCGGTGGCGCTGATCCTGCTGGCTCTGGTGGCCACGGGCTGCGGGCTGACCCCTACTACTACGCCGCGCGCTTCGGACCAGTGGAGCAACGGAAAGCTGCTGGGCACAGCCATCCTGAACAACCAGGTGGCCTTGCAGGTGGACGAGGCAGGGAATAACTTCATGGTGTGGGTCGGGCCTGAGCATGAGCTGCACTTTGCCCGCTTGAACGAGCGGGCTGAGGTGATCGTCCAGGCCCCCCTCGACCTGCGCATCAACTCCCCCATGAAGCCTCAACTTCTAATGGACACCACAGGCCAACTGCACCTTACCTGGCTGGACAGGCAGGAGCGAAGCACGCAGCTCTTTTACGCCCGTCTGTCGGCCGATGGCGAGGTGCTCCAAGAAGCAACCGTTCTCTCGCCGCCCGAACGGCGGGTGTCTCACAGTTCGATGGTGCTCAATCCTGCTGGCCAGACCATAGAGCTCTTTTGGTCTGATAACGTTTACATCCGCCCCGGCTGCTACCATGCTGCGCTGGACTGGTCGGGAACGATCGTTGTCCCGGCAGAAATGCTGATCCCCGACGGTCTACTACCGTCGGCCCAGATAGACCGCCAGGGTTTCGTGCACCTGGCCTGGAGAGTAGAGTTGGAGCCGGACGAGCCCGACTTCCACTACGCTGTCTACGATCCCCAGCGCCGGGCGCTGGGGCCAGACATCTTGGCGACCGAACCCCTGATCCAGATGAGCTTGCTTGGCAGACCGACGGCAGGCGCCGCGTTCGACGGGCCGTGGCTGGGACTGGACGAGAGTTCGGTCTACCTGGCCTGGGTACTGGAGGTGCGCGAACGGGGCGAGGTCATAGATTTCACTTTCTACCAGGCTTTCCCCCAGCCCGCCTTGAGCCGGCCCGAAGGCACGGCAACGTTCGACTATTCGCCCCCTAAGGTGACGAGTGAGGCAGTTCACGTTCGGGGCGTTGACCCGAGCCTGACAGGCCAGCCACAATTCCTGGAGGGCCAGCCAGCATACCAGGTGTTGGTCTGCTTCACCCAGGTTGCCGGCCCAGGCAACCTGGAGACGCTCCAAATCGCGGCCATTGACGTGGGGGCAGAGCAGGTCGAAGGGCAAGAAATCGTCAATGAGAGCCGTGGCGCTTCGGTGCAGCCCAGCGTGGCCATTGACGGCCAGGGGAATCTTCACCTGGTATGGCTTGACACAGCCGGTTTCCAGAGCTACCACGTTGTCTATGCCAGCACCTCATCCCAGGCCAAAGAGACGCTCAACCGTGTTACCACTTACGAGGTCGTGGATAAAATCCTCGGCGCGGTCATGAGCTTTTTCACCGCTATCTTCTTTGTACCTATCGTTTTGAATTGGGTAATCATTCCCTTCGGATGGCTTATCCTTTTCGCTTTGACTACCCGGGAGTCCGAGATCTCGGACCCCCACGGCCGCAGGGCCCTCGGTGTGGCCATGATCCTGCAACTGGGAATCAAGATCTTCCTCCTCTCCGATCTGTTGAGCCGGTCTCCGTTAGTCTCTATGTTATCTCCCTTACTGGGCCTTGTCCTGGGGCGGTGGATCGTTCCAGTGCTTCTGGCTGCCCTGTCTGCGGGGGCGGCGTGGGCCTACCTGAAACGCGCACGCAGCCAATCCATCTTCGTCGCCTACTTCATCTACGCCGCTGTTGACTCGCTCCTAACCCTGATCATCTACGTGGCTCCTGTCATGGGGTAATTCGCGTTTCGAGCTTGGGGTTGCGAGTCAAATTGCAACGCGAAACTCAAAACAGGCACGGATTTATGAAGCACATTGCTGCCGTCGGCGTCGTTTTCTGCCTCCTTGGCTGGCTGGGCATGGGCTGCCAGGCCCCCTCGCCGCCCCCCACGAGCGCCCCGCCTCCGACCATCACTCCAACGTCTGCCCCCACCCGGACGCCTACTCTTAGCCCCGGCCCTCTGACAGACGCCGAGGCCATAGCGCTGATTAAAGAGGAGGCAACTGCTCGCGGAGTAGTCCCCGATACGTTGAGGATCACCGTAAGGGGGGAGCCACGGTCGGCGTCCATTCGCTACTCAAGCTCCTACGACGTTGACGGCAGCGTATTTCAGGCCCAGACAACACTTATCGCCCTGGCTGCGGCCCGGGCCATGGCCAGGGTGCAGCCTCCCATCACCGGCGGAATGCGCCTGGCTGTTATGCCTGGCGGAGAGGGCGAAGTAGGGCTCAGAGTGATCGTCATTGACTGGGCCAGCCTGGAGGCATGGGCCAGCGGCTCCATCTCCGATCAGGAATTCGTCAGCCAATGGAGTGAGGGGACCGTAACCAGGGAATGAAGTACGCCTTGGAGTCCCCAACTTGTTGAGGGGGGGGCGGCGCGACAAACCCCAACAAGTTGGGGATTCCGGCCTGCTATTCACGCCAATTCCCAAAGACCCTCACTACTTAAGGAGGAGTTAATATGCCTTTGCGCTTCGCCGGACGGCTCCTTTCTATACCCATACTCTTGATCGCTCTGGTCTTCCTGGTAGCACTGGCCATAAACCTGGGGCAGGAGGGGAACCTGCAAGCGTTGCCATCAGCCGTCCCTTCCGCCGCAGGGTTCACTGCTGATTACCTGAAGAGCCTGGCCCGTGGTGACCTGGGAGTCATCGCGTCCGGCCGCCGCGCCATCGCCAGCACGCCTGTAACCACTGATCTGGGCCGCGCTCTACCAAAGTCCCTGGGTCTGTTGGCCTTCGCGCTGACGCTGGCGGCGCTGGTGGGCCTCAGCCTGGGGATTGCCGCTGCCTTCCGGCGAGCCAGGCGTTTCTCCGAGCTGCTGCTCTTCGTCTCAGTGCTGGGCACCTCTACTCCCAGTTTCTTCGCCGCCATGCTGCTGATCTGGCTCGGCGTCTGGCTGTACCAGACCACCAGCAGGCACATTATCCCCATCTCCGGCTTTGGGTGGGACCTGCACTTGCTCCTGCCCAGCCTGGTGCTGGCGGCCCGCCCCGCCGCTGCCGTGACACGCCTCAGTTACAACGCCCTGGTGGAGATTTTGGAGTCCGACTACATCCGCACCGCCACCGCCAAAGGACTGATTCCCCGCCTGATCCTCCTGCGACACGTGCTGCGCAACGCGGGGGTGCCCATCCTGACCACTGTGGGGGTCTCCCTTCGCTTCAGCCTGGCTGCCCTCCCTATCGTCGAATACATTTTCAATTGGCCAGGGATCGGCCTGCGTCTCCTGAAGAGCATTGAGACCCAAGATACTACCGCAGTGATCGGCATGACCCTGCCCCTCATCCTTCTCTTCGTCCTGGTTAACCTGTTGCTGGAGATCCTCTATCCGCTGGTGGATCCCCGGCTGCGAGCCTCGGAGGTGGGTGCAGTATGAAACCCATAACCTTCTGGCAGCGGCTGGGCCGGGCAGTGCGGGACTACTACTTTGTCGTGGGCACCGTGTTAGTCATCCTCCTCGTCCTGGTAGCCGTTCTGGGGCCGGAGTTGGCTCCCCACAACCCCTACCTGGTGGAGCGCTTGCAGTGGATTGATGGGGAACTGCACAAAGCACCCTTCCCTCCCAGCGACCTCTACCCGTTGGGGACGGACGACCAGGGGCGGTGTCAGCTTTCCCTTCTCCTCTACGGAGCCAGAGTTACCCTGGTCATGGCCTTCGTGGCCACCGTCGTGCGGCTGCTGCTGGGGCTGGTGCTCGGCGCCTTCGCTGGCTGGTGGCCGGGCAGCCTCTTTGATCGAGCCGTAGCCGCCGTCACCGAGCTCCTGGCAGCCATCCCAGGCCTGATCCTGGCCATGCTGGTGGTCTCCGCCATCGGCGTCCGTCGGGGGCAGGCTGCCTTCATCGTGGCCCTCTCGCTGGTCGGCTGGGGGGAGGTCGCCCAGATCGTGCGAGGCCACGTCCTGACCATCCGCAACAAACTCTACATCATGGCCGCGCGGGCAGTGGGGCTCAACTCAGCCAGCATCCTCAGCCGCCACGTCCTGCCCAACCTCCTGCCGACCCTCCTGGCACTGGCGGCGCTGGAGATGGGGGCCGCGCTGCTCCTGCTGGGGGAACTGGGCTTCGTCCACATCTTCATCGGCGGTGGGCGCACCGTCTTCGACGAGGCGACGTGGGAGGTACTGCACTACTTCGATGTGCCCGACTGGGGGGCGATGCTGGGCTCCTCCTGGCGTTGGTTCCGCTCGTACCCCTGGTTTCCCATGGCCCCGGCCCTGGCCTTCTTCGTCGCCATCCTGGGCTTCAACCTGTTCGGTTATGGCCTGCAGCGGTTCATTGAGCGGGGGCGGTTCCACCCCAGCGGCTGGTCGGTGATCCGCTTTCTCATGGTAGTCGCGCTGCTCCTCCTGGGCGCTCGCGCTCTCCTGCAAAACGCCGGCATCGAAGCCCAGTTCGCCCAACTGGCCGGCCAGTTCGACGTGGACCGGGCCTGGGACGACATCGCCTACCTCACCCAACCTGAGTTGGAGGGGCGGCCCACCGGCGGGACTGGTGCAGCCAGGGCTGCTGACTATATCGTCTCCCAGTTCGAGCAGGCGGGATTGACCACCATGCCGGGATTGAGCCCCGGCACGACCGATAATAGCTATTTCCAGACCTACACTGCCATCCGTGGTCGGGTCACCGCCGCGCCGACCCTGGAAGTGCTGGACGTGGGCGGGGAACCGCAACTGCGGCTTACCGGCGGCATCTCCCTCGACCCCTGGCAGGCCTTCCACGCAGAGGGAATCACGGAGGCGGAACTGAGGGTGCAGGGGAACATAGACCGTGACGTGATATTCGGAGGGGGTGTTATATTGCTGCTCGACCCGGAGGAAGACCTGCCATACATTCCTATAAGCGTTAGTGGTATGCACTCACTCTATGCGGCGGTGCTGCGACTGGTCCCAGATGACCGACTGGCGCGCAACGATCGGCCTCCCCCCTTCGACCACGACAGCTACTTGAGCGTAACCCAGTTGCCCCCCTTCCCCAACCTCCTCATCGGCGAATCCGCCGCCCGCCAACTGCTGGCGCAGGCAGGGGTGGATCTGGAGGAACTCCAGGCGGCGATGAAGACGGGGGAGCAGATTATGCTGCCCACCGGTCTGCGGGTGCGGCTGACGTATGGCCTGGTCTACGAGGAGGTACCGGCGCTCAATGTCGTCGGCTACATCCCCGGTCTGGACATGGAAAGTCGGGGAGAGCGTATCCTTGTGGCCGCTACCTACACCGGGCCGCCTCCGCAAGATGGGGTGATCTACCCCGGCGCGGATGAGAACGCCAGTGGGGTCTCCGTGATGCTGGAGACGGCCCGGCTGCTGCACGACCTGGAGTTGGTGCCCAAGCGGACGGTGGTCTTTGCGGCTTTTGACGAAGGGGGAGGAAGTCAGTTCGTCAACTCTCCCGCCCTGCCGACCGAACGGTCAGACGTCTGGACGGCAGTGATCCTCCACGGGCTGGGAGCGGGCGAACCGCGCCTGGCCAGGTTGGAAGCAGGGTCCGGCTTGGCCCGCGCCTTCGACCAGGGCGCACGGCGTTTCGGGGTGCGCACAGAGAAGCTGGACGAATGGCGATTCTTCTTTATCTCCAGCAGCAGCCGCCTGAGTTTGAGTGAGCCGTCGGCCCACAAGTCCTACCAGGCCCTGGCGGTCACTCGGCCGGGAGACGACCTCTCCGGCACACCCGCCGACACGCTAGATCACCTGGATTCCAAGCTGTTGGAAGAAGCCGGCCAAGCAGTGGCCCATTTTGTGATGGTGCTCAGTCAACGCTAACGAGGCGCATCTGTGGAAGATCCTCTGCTCCGGCGAGATCGCCAGATCCCGCTGCCAGGCCGTCGGATCTGGCGATCCGACGGGAGCAAGGCAGTAGAATGGACATCGAAAACCTGATCAATCCACAAGAGATTGAGGAGCTGGCCAGACGATACGGCCCCATCGAACGACGCAGCTATTCTCTGGAGCGGCGTGGGGAACGTTGCGAGTACTGGCGAAGAGCGTTGGCCGACAGACGCGGCGAAGTGATATTCGTCGTCAAACGACCCGGCGGGCTGATCCTGCACACCAAGGCCATCTATCCCCCAGACGTCTATCGCCTGCCCAGCGGCGGGGTGAGTTGGGGGGAGAGCGTCTTGAGCGCGCTGCATCGAGAAGTTCGAGAGGAGATGGGGCTGGAGATAGAAGTGGAACGCCTCCTGGGCCTCCTCGAATACGAGATTCGCTGCGAAGAAAAGACGCTACCCTTCGTCTCTTATATCTTCCTGGTGAGGGGAGGAGAGGGAGAGCTAATACCTCAGGATGAGGAAGAGCGCATCCTATCATTCCGCCAGGTGTCGGTGGCGGAGTTGGCGGCGGTAGCTGATAGCTTGCGAGCTGTGGAGGAAGACTGGCGGGACTGGGGGGAGTTTCGGGCCATCGCCCATGATTTCGTGGTCGAGATGATAAGAGGTAGCTGAGATGACAATGACACTCCAGGAATTCGTTGAGCGGCGCGTGCCGTCGCAATTGCAGGAAGCGTTCGAGGAAATGATGAGCACGGCCACCGGCAGCCGGCTGGCCGAATCTTCCGCCCGGCGGAGGGCGCGCTATATCCTCGATCCCACGGGCAAGCTGGGCAGCAGCGCGATGAGCATCAACTTGCTGAGGCTCGTCGTCATCGGCAAGAGCTCGCTCAATAACAAACCCTGGCTCATAAACAGTCTGGCTCACGAGGCTACGCACATAGAGCAGAAATACATCTCGGATTCGTTTGAGCAGGAATACGTGGCCTTCACTACCGCCGCCCAGGTGATGACCGAGCTTGGCCTGGAGGATCCCTCTGGCTGGGACGCCCCAGAGCGCCAGAGCCTCTCGCCTGAGGAGGCAGCGCGCCAAATCATGGAGCTTTACCCCAAGCATCCCCTCTACGGCATGAACCCTGCCATTCCCGTCTATCAGGTTCGGGGGATGCGAGGGCTCGTCGAGCTGGCGAAGCAAGGCTGGGCTCTGCTTCGAGCTGCTTGATGTTAGATTCGTGCTAAGGCTACCTGGTTGCAGAGGTGGCCGCCACACAACACAACAACGGATTTGGAAAGGAACGGACTCTTTTCTCTCAATCCGCTCTTTTCCGACGCCGTTGTAGTGTTTCGGCATAGGCGAGAAGCAGTTCCAGCAAGTAGTTTTGAACAGACACCGAAGCTTTTCTTTTTTGCAAAGATGAGGTATAATCTACAGCGCTGTATCCAAAGTACCACGAAGTGAACCGGAGTTGACATGCCAACTATTTTCCCCTTCACAGCCATCGTCAGCCAAGAGAAGATGAAGATGGCCCTCATCCTGAACGCCATCAGCCCCCAGATCGGCGGAGTGTTGATCCGCGGAGAGCGGGGCACGGCCAAGTCCACCGCAGCCCGGGCCCTGGCCGCCCTGTTGCCAGAGATCGAGGTGGTGGCCGATTGTCTTTTCAACTGCAATCCTGAGCAGCTTGAGACCCTCTGCGATGACTGCCGTGAGCGAGTCGAGCGCGGTGAAGAGCTACCCGTAGCTTGTCGCCGAACTCGCTTTGTGGACTTGCCTGTCAGCGCCACCGAGGACCGGGTGGTGGGCACCCTGGACATCGAGTTAGCCATCAAGCGCGGCGAGCGCCACTTCGAGCCAGGGGTGCTCGCCGCTGCCAACCGCGGCTTGCTTTATGTAGACGAGGTCAATCTGCTCGATGACCACGTGGTTGACCTGCTGCTGGACTCGGCGGCGATGGGCGTGAACGTGGTGGAACGAGAAGGCATCTCCTTCTCCCACCCCGCCCGCTTCATCCTGGTGGGCACCATGAACCCCGAAGAAGGGGAGCTACGTCCGCAACTATTGGACCGCTTCTCCCTGTGCGTGGAGATCAAAGGCATCGCCGATACCAGAGCCCGGGTGGAGATTCTGGAGCGCTGCGTCCAATTTGAACAAGACCCTGAAGGCTTTCGGGAGGAATGGGAACCTCACGAGGAGCAACTCTCGCGCGAGATCGCCCAGGCCAGGGAGCTTTTGCCCGAGGTCCGATATGCCCCGAGGGATCTGCTGGCCATCACCGAGCTAATGGCGAGTCTGTCGGTGGACGGGCACCGGGCGGACATCGTCATCCTCAAGACGGCCCTGGCCCACGCCGCCTTCGCCGGGCGACGTCGGATCAACGAAACCGATATCCTGGCAGCGGCCGAGCTGGCCCTACCCCATCGCCTGAAGAGACAGCCTTTCCAGGAAGAGGCGGAGCTAGAGCTCCATGACCTGAAGGAAAAGCTGGCCCAGGTAACCACAGAGTTGGCCCACCAAGACACGGCCTCCCTACTCGAAACCCAAAACTCGAAACCCGAAACCTCAACTACCCCAGTCGGTGAGACCAACATGACGACTCCGCTCAAGGGCCACCAGGCGGATCCCGTGCCCCTGTCCTACATCCGGCAGGCGGACATGCCCGCGTCCATAGGCCCGGTGTTCAAGCCCAGGCGCGTGGAGACCCCACTGGACCGACTGACCAGGAACAGTGCGGGCAAGCGCAGTTTCACCAGGACCGAACGCAAGCGAGGGCGCTACATCCAAAGCCGGCCGGCCAAAGGGCAGAGCGACGACATCGCCTTCGACGCAACTTTTCGATATGCCGCCCCTCACCAAATCCACCGCCAGCGCGGCAATCTGGCCCTGGCCATCGCCGATGAGGATTTGCAGCGCAAGGTGCGAGTGCGGCGAGCGGCCAACCTCATCCTCTTCGTAGTTGACGCCAGTTGGTCCATGGCCGCTGCAGAGCGCATGGTGGCCACCAAAGGGGCCATCATGTCTCTCCTCAACGACGCCTACCAGCGCCGGGACCAGGTGGGACTCGTGGTCTTCCAAAAAGACGAAGCCAGGTTAGTCCTGCCCCCCACCTCCAGCGTGGAGTTAGCCCAGAAAGCCCTTCAGGACATCCCCGTAGGCGGCAAGACCCCGCTGTCCAGTGGGCTACTCCTGGCCTATCGCGTGTGCCAGAGAGAGCTTCGCCGCAACCCCGAGGTGATGCCCTTGATGATCCTCCTGACCGACGGCGCGGGCAACGTCTCCATGACCGACCTCACAGCTCAGGAAGAAGGGCTCAAAGTCGCCGACCTCATCAAGCGCGGCAACATCCGCTCGGCGGTCATCAACATGGAACACTCCTCGTTCGATCATGGCCTGGCCCAGCACCTGGCCGATGCCCTGGGCGCTCCCTGCTACACCTTGCAGGCGCTCAAGGCCGAGGAGCTCTATCAGACCGTCCGAGGAGAACTGAAAGGCCATGCTCCATAAATTGGTCCGTTAAATCCTCCCAGTTCGTTGTTCCTCTGACGCCCGACTGACGGTACATTGACGCCCGTATGCTATAATAAGATCAGCAAAACACAAAAAAGAAAATTTTGCTAACCTCCAAACTGGGACTAGGGTCTGGTCAACCCTAGTCCTTTCATTTTGGAGGCTCTTTGGGATTTCGCAGGGCCACGGTGTTGGAGTTCCCAACTTGTTGGGGGTGTGGCGTGGCAACCCCCAACAAGTTGGGGACTCCGGCTCGCTAACCACGCCAACTCCCAAAGACCCATTTTGGAACAAAAAAGAGGGCTCAGGTAATTCCCGAGCCCTCTTTAGTGAGACCAACGCCCTAACCAAGGGTCAGCCTTCTGATCAAGCCTGTTTCTGCTACCACCCTGGTCACGCCCAGGGCGGTCAAGAGGGGAAAGATGACCATCAAGGCCAGAACGGGTATCCAGGAGAGAAGGCGGGTGATGGTCGCCAAGAGCGTGAACAGGCTGATGGCGAAGACGAGCGGTATCCATCGCTCGTAGGGTCTTATCGCGTTTTCCACAAACTCCACCAGTGTCCTTTCAAACTGCTCTCTGAATCTGGCTATGATAGCTTCCCTCTCGACTGCCTGCAGGTGTTCACCGGCCTCTTTCTCCATTTCATCCAGTACCCGCTCAAGCTGGTGCCTGAATTCAGCCATGAGGGCTTCCGCCTGAGCTGCCGGCAGGCGTTTACTGACCTCTTTCTCCATTTCATCCAATACCCGTTCAAACTGGTCTCTGAATCCGGCCATGGCAGCTTCCCCCACATCTGCCGGTAGGAGTCTAATGGCCTCTTTCTCCATCCTTTCCACAACCATCTCGACGAGGGCAGGTGGAATCGAGAAACCCTCCCTTTCGATCTCAGCTGCGTAGCCAAAATAGAAGCTTCCGCACGCCACAATGATGAGCGTCATAAGCAAGATGGACTGGCTCTGGGAGATGGGTCTCACGGAGAAGTGCAAGCGATCATCGAGCTCCCCGGCGATTCTTTCGACATAGATGAGCGAGGCGATGAAGTACACGGCCGTCAGCACGCCGCCGCTGGCCTTCAGCTCCCAACCCAGCAGCATCGCCAGGGCCGAGAGAGCGAAGATGAGAAAGCAGGCCCAGCGGGGGCGAACCAGGGCCGCGACCAGGCCGGCTGTTATGGCAACCGCCCCCATGGCCAGAAGAAGCCGTAGAGCGAGGTCCAGAGTCTCGCCAGACGGGGAGAGAATCAGCCCGTATCCCTGACCGATCCGCTCACAGACGCTGCCGAAGTAATAGCTGGCGGCGATGAGCAAAACGGCAAAAACCGCACTTTTCAGCTCTCTGTGCATTTAGCCTGTTGCCCCCACTTCCCTCAGATAGCGTTCCATCCTGGCCACGAACTTCTCGGCGTCGGCCAGCAAATCAGCGGTGATTTTCTCGCCTAAATCCCTCAGTTCGTCGGCATAGTCGTAGTCCTCTCGCAATCGTCTGGCCCGGCCATATATCTTGCTGTACTCCGGCTCAATGTGGCCTGACTTGACAAGGAACTGGCTAAAGGCAGATTGCACGCCTGAATGTTTGCTGCGCTCGATGTCAAGGGTGAGCAATGCAGCCGAAGTGATATGGAAGACGCCATAATAAGCCCTGTTCACGGTAGCGCGAAGGAAACCTAGCCTCAGCAATTCTCGCGCCGCTTGAAGGTCTTCCTTGCATTTTTCTAGGCGTACCTTGATGATGATTCGCCGCGTTTCTTCATCCATACAAAGACCCCCTTCCCAGCCGTGTTATTGTAAATGGGAGTGCGATGCTCCATCAGCCACTGGTAATGCTGCTCATCGAATACTAAAGCGGATACGTTGACCTCGTAGTCCAGCAACAAGTCAGAGGTTAAGTCGGTGATCTCGCGCCAATAAGGCCACCGATCGTCGCCCTCGACGACCACCAGCACGTCCAGGTCCGACTCCTCGTCGAAGTCGCCCCGCACCTTGGAGCCAAAAAGCGTGACCAGCACGACCTGGTCAGCATACCTCTCTCGCAGCCTGGCGACGAACTCCGACAGAGCTGCCTTTTCCCTGCCAGTCAGATACCGCAAACTGTCATCGCTCATTCTATTGCCCCCACCTCTCTCAGATACTGCTCCATTCGGGCTACGAACCCCTCGGCGTCGGTCAGTAACTTCTCGGCGCGCTCCTTGGTGAACTGGCAGTAATCGCTGTAATCGCTCTCCTCTCTGGCCCTCCGAAGTAACGAGTAGATCTTGCCATACTCAGGTTCAATGATCCCGGGTTTTATGAGATAATGGCCAAAGGCGGCCTGGACGCCAGAGTGTTTGCTACGGTCAATGTCCTTAGTCAACAGAACAGCCGTAGTCATCCCAAAAATGGCGTAATAGGCACGCGAGATGGCTATGCGGTACATGGCGGAGTCAGTCAATTGGCGCACCGCCTCCAGATCCTGGCGTGCTTTCTCTAAGCGAATGCCGACGATGATGCGGGTGTTCTCGTCCATAAGTCTAGTCCCTCCGCCCGGATGTTGCGATAAAGAGGAGCCCGATACTGCCGAAGCCATTGATAATGCTCCAGATCAATCACCAGAGGTGTGATGACAATATCATGCTCCAGCATCGGCTCGAAGGCGGTCAACGCAACCTCATCCTGAAAGCGCCAATCGCCATTCTGCACCACCACCAACACGTCCACGTCCGACTCCTCGTCAAAATCGCCCCGTACCTTGGAGCCGAAAAGCGTGACCAGCACGACCTGGTCAGCATACCTCTCCCGCAGCCTAGCGACGAACTCTGATAAAGCTGCCTTTTCCCGGCTGGTTAGATGTCTCAGCCCAACCGGCTCTTCCCGCTTAACCACTCCCTGCATTGCCGCTCTCCTCTACGGAAGGCCCAAAACCTCCCTGTAGCCCTGCATGTCCATGAACCCGTGCCCTGATATGTTGAAGGCGATGGTTTTGCTCTCTCCGGCCTCTTTGCACCTCAGCGCCTCGTCAATGGCGCAGGCGATGCTGTAGGCCGATTCGGGAGCGGGCAGGTATCCCTCCGCTTGAACGAACATCTTGGCCCTTTCGAAGACGTATCGCTCGTCCGCTGGATAGGCCACCGTCTCAATGTAACCCAGGTGCCTGAGCAGGCTCAAGATGGGCGCGCAGCCGTGATACCTCAGCCCGTCGGCCCGGATGGGCTCCATCTCCGCCCTATGGCCCAAAGTGTACATCTTGAGCAAGGGCGTGGTCTCGGCGTGGTCGGCGAAGTCGTACCTGTACTCACCCTGCAGATTCGGCGACACCTCGGTCTGAGCGGCGATGAAGCGTATCTTCTTCCCCTCTTTGAAGACATCCCCCACGAAGGGCAGGACGAAGCCCCCGAAATTCGACCCCCCACCTATGCAGGAGATCATCACGTCGGGATAGTCGTCGAAGATCTCGAACTGCTTTTGGGTCTCCAGCCCGATGATCGTCTGGTGGAGGAGGACGTGATTCAGCACCGAGCCGAGGCAATAGACGGCTTTGGGATCCTTTCGAGCGTCCTCCAAGCCCTCAGAGATGGCGATGCCCAGGGAGCCGGGGTGGTTTGGATCCTTCTCATAAAGTGACCTCCCGAAATCGGTCTTAGGGCTGGGCGAGGCGTTGACCTCCGCGCCCAAAAGGTGCATGAAGCTCCTGCGGTCGTGCTTCCAATTATACACCGCCCTGACCCAGTAGACGGTGCACTTCAGACCCACCAGGCTGGCCGCGTAGGCCAGGGCCGTCCCCCATTGCCCGGCTCCGGTCTCAGTGGTGACCCGCTCGTACCCCTCCTGCCTGGCGTAATAGCATTGAGCCACGGCGGTGTTCACTTTGTGGCTGCCTGTAGGGCTATAGAACTCGGCCTTGTAATACAGCCGGGCCGGCGTATCCAACCTCTTCTCCAAATTCACAGCTCGGAAGAGGGGGCGAGGCCTCCCGGCCTGGGCGTAAAGCTCCTGGAGCCCTTCGGGGATGTCAATCCAGTTTTCAGTTGAAGCATCCTGCTTCAGGCACTCCGCCAGGAGCATCTTGGGCAGGGCGGCCAACCTCGATTCCCCCTCCTCGGGATCCTTGGGCGGGGGGAGGGGTTCAGGCAGATCGGGGAGGATATTGTACCAGCGACGGGGCAAATCCTCCACTCTCAGGTTGACTTGTCTTCTCATCGTTGCTGCCTCCTTACTTTGGAAAATTTGCGCAACACTGCGCCTGCCCATAGTTTATCACCTTTCGGCGAGTTAGTCAAAGCAGCGTATTGTGAGAGCTCGCGCAGCGGTTCACCATCGTAGGGTAGCAGGCCGTTCGGCTGAGCTCAGGCCGAAGCCAATCACATTGGCCGTCTTCGCGCCAGAACTATTGCCGAGGATGTCCCACGGGGATGAGGTAGAGAGGCTCGTGGTCGGGGGGAAGGGAGAGGGCGGCCTGAACCTGGTCATCGTAGAAGGCGCCGATGGGCACCGCCCCCAGGTGCAGAGCCACGGCCTGGAGGAGGATGTTCTGGCAGGCGTGGCCTGCCTCCAGCTTGACGTATCGCTCGGCCCGGCCACCGTATTTCTTGGCCGTCCTTTCGTACACCGCAGTGATAACGAAGACCGCCGCAGCATCTCGTATCGCGTCCTGCTTCAGCCCCGCCTCCCAGAGCTTGGGACGCAGGTCATCCTGGGACTCGATGATCACTTTGTGTCCCTGGGGCACGTAGTGGTAGAGTCCATCAGCGGTAGCCACGTAGACCTCCAGCGGATAGAGAGCCCCGGCCGAGGGAGCGGTCCGCCCACCCCAGGCGGCCGTCGTCCCCTGAGCAGCCCAGAGGAGCTGAGAGATCTCCTCCAGAGTGAGTTCCTCTTCGGTAAAACTCCGCACTGAGCGCCGCCGGGCGAGGGTCTCCTCAAGAGAGAGTTCCCCCTGCAACCTCGGCTTTGGCAAAGCCATTTCCCCTGGCGGCGGGGAGGCCGCTGCCTCCCTCACCTCCTCAATGCCAGGGCTTGTCCTGAGCCAAGCCGAAGGGCCACAGCCCCCCAAGCCAAGACTTGCCACCAGCGTCAAGACAAGCGCTGCATAAACAACAGATCGCATCACTTCCTCCCAAGCCGAAACCGTCCTGAGGACGGGTAGATGATCAGGCGGCAATAGGGGTAAAGATTTGCAGTGGCTGAGTCGTCATGTCCACGAGTTCCTGAGTTCGCATACGGACGATGACGATCGGCTTGTCAGCGTCGCCCTGTTCTTTCAGCAGCTCCAGGTTGCGCCAACTCAGCTCTGGATCATCGTCGGACAGGATCACCAGTTGGAAATCGTCCGGCAACTGATCCAGGACACCTGGTTGGGCGATGACGTATTGCATGAACGCTGCCTGTAAGTCAACGTTGAACTCAAATATTTTGTCGTCCCTCATTGTTTCAACCACCTTTGATACCTATCGCGATAGACCTGCCAGTTTGCCTTGATGTCTTCGTGCGCGAACGTTAGCGCCTGGCTGTAATCGGAGAATGATAGTGCCGTCTTCTCTGTTGTGCCACCCGGCCGCATCACATCGTTCCTTCATAAATCGAACACGAGCTCTGCTACCCGGTCCAAGATTGTGCTCGAAGGTGACAGCGCGGTTCATGGATCTCCTTTACACTTATCTGGGCGTAATTATACCACGTCGCCAAATAAGTAGCAAGTAACCACAAGGGTTTCACGTTTCACACTTCAACGGCTCTTAAACAAGAGAGGCACGTAGACGCGATACCACCGCTCTAAGGCGAAGTCCTGAGTGGTGACCTCATCGGCCAGTATCTCCACGCCGCCCGTTGTCGCTGAATAATAGCCGCTAGCCTTGGCGGTGACGTCGTACAGGCCGATGGAGAGGGTCTTGGTATAGTAGCCGCTAGGGTCTGTACCGGTTGTTGTCTGGTCGCTGTTTTCCTGGTTCACGATGGTCAAAGTCACGTCCACCAAGGGATCGCCACTGCTGGCGTCGGTCACTGTGCCCTCAAGGTAACCCTTACCTTCGGGCAGCAGACAGGCCATGCTGGCCACGGTCCCCACGGAGGCTTTGACGAACTCGGTGAAATAGTCCATGTCCAGGGTGCTGAGTTGATCGCTGGTCTTGTGATAGTAGGGGGTGCGGTCACCCTCCCAATCCTCAATGCCCAGGATGGCGTTATAACCGTAGTCCCAAAAGGAGGCATGATCGCTCCGGTCGGTGGCCCAGGTGGTGATGATCTCAGGGACGAGGTTGAGGTCGTAGGTATCCACCACATCGGTGAACAGGTTGGCGATGGCGATGGAACCAGGCCCGGTTCCGGCGTGAAGCTCGAGGATGGGCTGATCATCGGAGTCGTAGGCGATCATGTCCAAATTGAGCACGCCCAGGATATTGTCGCCCTGGTAATAAGCATCCTGGGCGTAGTAGTGGCTGCCATGGAGCCCCTGCTCCTCCCCGGTGAAGGTGACGAAGCGGATGGTGCTGCCGAAGTCGTATTGGCTGAGGATGTCGGCGGCGATCATCACCGCCGTCGTGCCGCTGGCATTGTCATCAGCCCCCGGAGCGTAATTGTACGGATCGTTCGATATGCTGTCCACGTGAGCACAAACGACGTAGATGTCATCAGGATCGGTGAGGCCCGGCTTGGTAGCCACCACGTTGCGCCAGTAGTTGCCCGACCAGTTATAGTTATGATATTCCACCTCCAGGTCCAGATTCTCAAAGTGCTCGTAGACGAACTGCGTGGCCTTCTGGACAGGCTCGCCGCTGTAGGAGTAGCGGGTATAGAGGGTATAGGGCTGCCCACCGATGGTGACCTCGTTCTCGCCGCTGAGATTGCCATCGTAGAGATAAGCGGTATCTGAATCAACCTGGGCGATCATCTCCGCGATGAGCGGGTCGGGCTGCCCCCCTAGCCCCCCAAAGCCTGCCCTGAGCAAGGTCGAAGGGTTGGGGGGAACGGGGGGGCTCAGGCGGATGGGGCTATCAGGAAGCCACCTGATCTCCAGGCCCAGCACAGGCAACTTCTCCGCCTCAACTGCCGGAGACCGGATCAGGGCACGGAGGCCGTCGAAGTGAAGGAGCCTGCCATGTTGTGGGATCAGGGACAACTGGTCAGCGTGGCGCGGGTAGACCAGATAATACTCCCCTGGGGCAAGCTCCTCATCCAAGACGCGATAGGCCAAGCCCTGGCTCGCCAGAGAGGCCAGGTCATCTTCGGTAGCCCCGGCGACGAGATAGTCCTCGTCCCCGGTGGTGAGGTGGGCATAGACGGCCAGCCCGCCAGCCTCTACCCGCTGGAGATCGCCCTCCGTCCGCAGGTCTATCTTGACCAGGGCGGCTGGCTGCGGGCCTTGAGACATAGCCGGGAAAGTGCTGCCGCCGACAATTAACACGGCAATGAGAAGCAAGCACCAAAGCGCTGCAAGCTTCCTGTTCATTGGGACTCCTTCATTCATCCAGACCTCGGAGGTTTTCAGACACGATTTTGCCAGCAAACCAACCAGATAATCAAGGCAACTTTGCCAGCAGAGGCACTGCCGGAAACCTCCGAGGTCTTAAGACAGCTCACGGCGCATATCTGAAGGGATGGCGAGCCGCTTCTTTCTCGTTGAGCAACTCTTCGAGGGTCGGCCGGCCCTCGATGGCTTTGCGAATGGCGTGGCGCATGGCCTTGTAGTTGTTGAACTCGATGCGCTTGCGGTTGGCAGCGGCTGGATGGATGAAGACGTTGGCGATCATGGCCAGGTCGTCCAAGGCCCCCTGGGGAAGGCTGCCATCCTCAATGCTGGCCGCAATTGCCAGGTTGATGCCGCGCGCGGCGTCGTCATAGACGTGACCAGCCTGCTTCTTGGTGCGCACGGTCACGGTCGGAACCAGCAGCGTGCGCGGCCGCTCGTTGATGACGCGCAGTCCGTGCGAAGGCCGTGGCTCCCCCAACGCCCTGGCGATAGCTCTGCCCACCGGCCCCTCCCGGACGCCCAGCAGCAGGTCAACGTGAGCCAGCTCGAAGAAGGGCGGGCCAGAGAAGCCTTCCCCGACGCGCAAGGTGAAGTCCTCAATTTGGATTTTGAGCTTTGAGCTTTGGATTTGGATTTTGCCCAGGTTCTCTAACTGGATGCGCAGCTCCTCGCGGTCCTCCCGCTCGAAGGCCCCGCCGGGCATGATGGGGTGGCGGGAGTTGCCCATATCCAGGCCCATCATCCGCAGGCCCTCTTTCACCGCCTGGGTAGCTCCCTTGCGCACGACGATGCGCACCAGCTTCTGCACCCTGGCCTGCCAATCCTGGGCCATGGCCAGATCCCCCTGCTTTACAGCGGAATAGATCTTTTGCCAGAGATCGGGGATCAGATTCGCGCTGGCCAGGATGGCCCCGTCGGCGCCAGCGGCCAGGGCAGCCATCACTATCTCGTCGTGGCCGCAGAAGATGCCGATCTGCCCCTTGACTTTCTCGAACAGGGCCATCAGAAAGGGCATATCGCCGCTGGAATCTTTGATGCCCACCACGTTGTCCAGGTAAGCCATCCCCTCGGCCGTCCACCACTTGAAGTGGGTGCCCGCGCACTGGGGGATGTTGTAGAGGATGATGGGCAGGCCAACTTCGTTGACCGCCTCGTAGTGCTCGTAGACCTCGTTGAAGGTGGGTTTGAGGTAGAAGGGCGCCACCACCAGGGCCGCCGTAGCCCCGGCGCCCTGAGCGTATCGAGTCAGGGCTACGGTATCCCTCGTGCTGGCGCATCCCGTGCCGGCCACCACCGGCACCCTGCCCCCCACCTCGTCAACGGCGATATCAATCACCAGCCGCTTCTCGGTCTCCGACAGGTACACGAACTCCCCGGTAGTGCCCACCGGCACCACCCCATCCACATGGGGCAGAAGGTGGCGGATCAGAGCTCTAAACGCCTCCTCGTCAACCCGGTCATCCCTGGTAAAGGGCGTGACCAAGGCCGGGAATATACCTTTGAACCAATCTGGTTTCTTTGACACAATGGCCTCCTTTGTGATCTGTGTCATTGCGAGCGGTTTGTGCGAAGCAATCTCCACCATGGAGGGGATTGCTTCGTCGCAAAAACCGCGCCTCGCAATGACACGTCTACTTGTGGATGCTGACGAAGCGGGCGATGCTGCGGTCGTAGGTTCGCTCCACCTCTGGCGGGAACAGACAGCCGGGCAACTCGCCGTATCGCTTGTGGTACATGATGCACTCACAGCATAGCCCCTTGCGGCTGCAAGGCTCGTAGGTGCAAGCGCACTTGGCCAGGTTCTTGTCTTGTTCACATTCTCTCATTATGTTACCTCCAAATTTGTCTTAGCACCCCAAAGCAGGGGGGATAGAAGATGCAGAACACTGTCAGCGGATTTTTGGAACGGATTGAACGGAAGATGCCACGCACGGAGCCCTAATCCGTTCAATCCGCTCCCCGAATCCGTTGACAGTTCCACTCATCCCCCCGCTTTGACGTGCTATGAAATTTGTTAAGGAAAGTTGATAGATAACGAGTACCTCGTTAACACATTACTCGTTGACTCATTACCCAACAAACGGCTATGCCCCGCGGCTCATGGGCCACCGAAAGCCTTTTTGATGGCCTCCCCCATCGCCGCGTACACGTTCTGGTAGAGAGCGTGGCGATCCAGGGCCTTTGGATCCACTGTGGCCAGGACGATCATCACCTCCTCGTCCATGGCCGCCACCGGGATCACAGCCCGCTCCAAAGCGTCCACGATGGCCTTGGCCACTGCTGCCTGGGTCGGCCCGTAGATCATGTTGGCCTGGCGCAGGTTTTTCTGCTCCAGCGCAGGCAAGATCAGCGTTGACGGCCGCACGGTGAGGTTCGGCTCCAGGATGGTGGTCAGTGCCTCGCGACGATGGAGGGGATAGGTCAGTTGATAGGCGTAGGCATCGCCCAGCGGCCCCGCCTTCGGCCCGGCCACCAGATCGAGCTGCACCCACTCCGCCCCCTCCCCCGCCGACCCAGTCCCCATCCGCAGTCCGGCATCCCGAATCACCTCCGCCGTCAATCCCAAATCCCCAAACCGCTCCTGCAATGCCCCGCTTTGGATTTTGAACTTTGAGCTTTGGATTTCGATCTTGCCCAACTTCTCCAGCTCCATTCGGATCTCGGCTCGCGTCTCATGGATCAAAGCCCCGCCCGTGGACTTCAGCGGGCGGCGCGGCCGTCCGACCTTGACCCCCATTATGTTGAGGGCCGCCTTGACTGCCACTCCGCCGCCGTGACGGCAGAAGATGCGGGCCAGTTTCTGCACCCTCATCTGCCACTTTCGAGCAGTAGCCAAATCGCCCTCCCGCACTGCCTCCAAGACCCGCTGCCAGACCTCAGGGAAGACGTTGGCGCTGGCCAGGATCATCCCAGAGCAGCCCCCGGCCAGGGCGGGCAGCACCACCTCGTCGTGGCCGATGAAAACGTCAATGCGCCCCTGCACCATCTCCAGCACTTCCATGGTGTAGGTCAGATTGCCGGAGGAGTCCTTCAGGGCCACGATGTTGTCAACGTCGGCCAGGTCCTCGACGACGGTGCGGGGCAAGTAGGCGTCCACCACCTGGGGGATGTTGTACAGGATGATGGGGATGTCCACCGCCTGGGCGAGCTCGTAGAAGTGCTGGTAGATGCCCTTGTCCGAGGGGTGAAGGAAGTAGGGCGTCACCACCAGGCACGCGCTGGCTCCGGCCTCTTTGGCGTTTCTCGCCAGTTCGATAGCCTGGCGAGTCGAGGGAGCCCCTGTGCCGGCGATAACAGGCTTGCCTTGCGATTCCTCGACGGCGATCTCCACCAGCCGCTTCTGCTCTTCCACCGACAGGTAGGGAAACTCGCCAGTGGTGCCGCAGGGCACCAGCCCGTCCACGTCATCAATCACGTGGCGGATGAGCCCGCGAAACGCGCTCTCGTCCACTTCCTCGTCCTTGTCGAAAGGCGTCACCAGGGCGGGGAAGACGCCGGGGGGGAAGGGTAGCTTGCTTTGCTGCGATACATTGCTCATGCGCATTGCTCCTTTTCAATCAAGGTGCCAGGCACTTGCAAATAGCCGACTGATTGAGTAAGCTTGCCTGGCCTGGAGGCACTATGGCCCCGAAGAAGCCGATGAAAGTGCCTGGCACCTGAACGCTTTCTGCCTATGGCTTCGGTATGGCCAGATCCGCAGGCCCCAGCTCCGACATCGTGGCCTCAGGGAAGTTCTCCTGGATGATCTCGTGGATGATCTGGGCGTATTTCACTTTCACGCGGCCCCAATCGGCCAACATCCCCTCATCCACCCACGGCTTGTAGAGAGCCCCCGGCCCGGCCGCGCACGCCGGGCCCGGCTCGATCTTGAAGTAGCAGGGCGCACACAGGCGAGCCATCTCCGGGCCATCGTAGATGCGGATGTATCCGCCGAAGGACTCGGTGAGAATGATGTGGATATCCAGCGGGATGTCAATGGCCTGCCGGATGGAAGCGAACTGGGGCAGGCTGAGGTCGGCCACGGGGTTAAACGTGCCCGCCCCCAGCATTTGCAGCACCCTGCCTCCCGCGGCCGAGGCATGGCCGGCATAGATGGAGACCTTGAAGACCACGTCCTCCGGGATGTCGCCGTTTTTCCTCAGCTCGTTGAGGAGCCAGAGCAGCCCCTCGTCAATTACCAGGAAGCCCCGAAAGCCGATATCAATGCAGGTCATGATATCGGTGATGACTTGCTGCAACTGGTCGGAGCCACGGAAGCGCAGGCCGGAGAGCCCCCCCTCTGGAGTGACCAACTGCCGCCCCGTGTCCCAGGCAGAGCGCGGGCCAGGGGTCAGGATGACCTCCATCCTGGCGTCAGCGGCCATCTGGGCGAAGTCTTTGAGCTCCGCCTTGTCCAAAAGGGTGGCCCCCATCACCACCGAGATCAAGCGGTGGATGGGCATGTTCCGCTTCTGCGACTCGTCAATGACGGCCTCCAGCACTTTGGGGCGTTCGATGCCGGAGATTTCCATCCGGTACCAGGCCCCGTCGGGAAAACGCTTCGGGCTGGTGGGGAGATCGTAGGCATCCCGGCCGGGTATGCCCACCTTCTCCATTGCTTGTGAAACCTTGTCCATTTTCATTGCTGCTTCCTCCTTGAGTTTTATTTGTGGAACGCATGAAAATATGACAACGAATTCAAGGATTTACCGAATGGAATTCGGTCAATCCTCTTGATTCGCTGTCATATACCATCACCCTTCACAGCCTTCAATAGCGCACGCTGAAAGTCCCGTACTCTCCGGTGTAGTCCTCATAAGTTACGTCAACATCATCCACGTGCGCCCCGCGCGGCCCGCGGTGGCACCAGGCTACCAGCCGCTCGACGGCCCAGTCCTCCCCCTCGAAGACGGCCTCCACCCTTCCGTCCCACAGGTTCCTGACCCAGCCGGTCACGCCCAACTGACGGGCTAGATCGCGGGTCTCGCCCCGGAAGAAGACGCCCTGCACCCAACCGCTGACGAAGACGTGGGCTCTTTTCTTAGCCATGTCTCATCACCTCGGCCAAAAGTATTATACTCACTGCACGTGAGAAAGGCAAGCTCACTAACTGCCCACATCCCAGAGGATAGTCTCAATCGGCCACAAACCTCTGTACAAAATGGTAAGATACCGCCCATCGGGGAAGGCTCCCTCGGGACCCGATACCTCTATAGACTCTGTCCCAGAGCCTGTATAAGTCTCAATCTGTTCGAATAAGAGACGGCCTACCTGGTCATGAACCCTTACCCTGATCTCGTCGTCCTGCATGTAAGAATAGCTGAAGACCGCGTAGACGACGGCTGTCCCCGGCGGGAATTGGGTCACGGGCGGGCCATAAGGAGCACTACTCATGTGCAAGTTACTCACTGTAGGTTCAGGGCTGGGCTCTTTGATGACGAGAGGTATATACACATCGAAATTTGCAGCTACGATCACCGTAGGTGTAGCAGTTGCTGTGGATGTAGCAGTGGCCGTCGTGGTCGTGCCAGTGGGAGTCGGCGTTGGGGTGCTGGTAAGCGTAGCCGTCGGCATTGACGTGCCCGTTGGAGTCGGCGTTGGCGTGGGGGTGGGGGTGGGGGTCGGTGTTGCCGTGCTGGTGGGAGTTGGCGGGACGTTGCTATGCTCCACGACGACTCCCAGCGGTTGGCTCGCCGTGACGAACGCTGTCCCCAGCCAGTTGGTGGGTATCGCCTCAATGTCCTCCATCTTCAGATGCAAGGCCTCACCTGGCGCCAGCGCCTCGAAGTGCTGGGTGTGGACGAGCTGACAGGTGTCGCTTTCTCTGTACTCGACCAAGACGGAGACGCAGTATCGGCCTGAGTTCTGAATGGAAAGCTGGGCGTTCTGGCCCTGGTACTCTTTCTTAAGAAGGAGAGCATAGTACCCATAGGGATACTCCCCCTCCATGGCCTCAGAGATGCCAACGTAGTCGCTGGAAGAGCCGTTGGGGCCAAAGCGCATAACACCCACTGCCAGGGGCTGGCCGGTGCCCTGGTAGGCAGCTTTCCACTGCGTCCAGGCGGAGTCGTCGCCGATGGCGTCAACGGCATCCCGGCAGGCTTCATCGAAGACGTCCTTGTCTACCGAGTAGATGATGGCCGCCTTGGCCTCGGTGGGGATAACACTTCGCAGCGTCCAAACGCCGTGCTGGACGATTGTCTGACACATGACTGCGGCGGGGCCAGGAGAATTGGGTGGACACTGTTCCGAATACTCCCCCCAGAAGAAAACAACCGCCCCGGTATCGTCATCCCCCACGTTCTGCGCATTTATCCAGGTGCTCCAGCCATTCTCGACGTTGATGCTGGGAATCTGGATCTTCTTGCCGGGATAGGCAGCCGAAACAGTGGCGCCTGTGGTCAGGCCCACCAACAAACCCAGGGCCAACGCCAAAGTTAGAACAAGATGCGGCTTTTTCATCTCTCTACCTCCTCACAATAGTCTCAGTAGATCCAATTCTGCTCGGCCTGGATCGTCAGATCCAGGCGAAAAGCGGGGATTTGACAATCCCCTCAGAGCGATTTTGGATCCACTGAGTCTTGTTCTCGGATGATCCTGTTAAGAACCTCCACCACCTTGCCATCCCACTGCCTGTCCGCCCCCTCCCGCAAGGTGGCCAGAGCCTGCTGCACCGTCATGGCCGGCCGGTAGGCCCGGTCGGACGTCATGGCCTCGTAGGCATCGGCCACCGCCAGGATGCGAGCTTTGAAGGGAATGTCCTCTCCCCTCAATCCCTCCGGATAGCCCTGACCATCGTAGCGCTCGTGATGGTGCAGAATAATCGGCACCATCTCGTATAGCAAAGCAGCCCTCTCCACGATGCTAGCACCAAGAGCGGGATGCCTGCGGACTACTTCCCACTCCTCCGCATTCAGGGGTCCTGGCTTGAGCAGGATCTCCTCGCTGATGCCGATCTTGCCCACGTCATGCAATAGGCAGGCATAGCGGATCAACTCGACCTCCTCGTCGTCCAACCCCAGTTCCTGGGCAATGGCCGCAGCCAACTCCGTGGTGCGCTGGGAATGGCCGCCGGTGTAGGGATCCTTGGCGTCCACTGCCGCAGCCAGGGCAGCGATGGTCTGAATGAAGCTTTGCTGGAGTTCCTCGTACAGGTGGGCGTTCTCGATGGCCACCGCTGCCTGGGCGGCGATACTCTGGCAAAGCGCTACTTTCTCCGGGGTGAAGGGGCTGCGCTCCCAGTCCCGTTCCTCTGCCAGGGAGATAACGCCCAGCACTCGTCCCCCCACGATCAAGGGAATCAGAGCGGCCGATTTCACCCCCTCGGTCAGGGCCAGCTTGCGCTCCTCGTCCGACAGGGCCAACTCTGGCACGTCCTGGCGCAGGACGACCGGCTGGCCGGTCTCGATCACCTGCCTGTGCCAGGGGACCATGGCCAGGGGGAATCGCCGGCCGAGGTCATCTTGCGCTTCCTGTTCTCGAATGGGGTAAACAGCACGGATGACCAGATTCTCCCCTGCCTCATCCAGTAAGGTGATGCGGCACAAGGTGGCCACCAGCGAGGTGATGATCTGTCGGGCCACAGTTTTCAGGATCTGATCCAGGTCGAGGGTGGAGGAGATGGCGGTGCTGGTGCCGAGGAGAAGAGCCAGGTCGTTGGTCCTTCCATTGGTTTCGGCGAAGAGCCGCGCGTTCTCGATAGCGATGGCTACCTGGGCAGCGATGGTAGACAGGAGCTGCTGGTCGTTCTCGTCGAAGGCGTGGGGCTGGTAGCTCTGCACGCCCATAACGCCCACCACCTGGTCCATGTACAAGAGGGGCACGCCCAGCCAGGAGCGGGCCGGCAAACCGACAACGATGGCCCCC
Organism: Anaerolineae bacterium; assembly: GCA_034431315.1. Taxonomy (GTDB): domain Bacteria; phylum Chloroflexota; class Anaerolineae; order VGOG01; family VGOG01; genus JAUWOY01. The sequence goes on along the minus strand of DAOUDK010000004.1, from coordinate 26,563 downwards.
ACCGGGAACTCCTCTCTCTCCGCGTCCCTGATCAGGAGGGACTGCTTCGACTGGACGATCCACCCGCTCAGGCCGGCACCGTCGGCCAGCTTGCGGGTGAACTTCTCCACGGGCACCCCCTCATCAAGGGCCAACTCGAAAGATAGCTCCTCCCTACCTGCATCGTAGAGGGCGATGTAGAAGCTGGACACCTCCATCAAGCGGCTGACCTGCTCGCAGACCGACTTCAGCACCTCATCCAGGCTGAGGGTGGAGGTGGTGGCGACACTGATGTTGTACACACTGGTCATCTCCTCAGCGCGGCGCTTCGTCTCCTCGTAGAGCCGCGCGTTCTCAATGGCGATCCCTGCCTGGCTGGCCAGGGCTTGAAGGGTGAACAGGTCGCTCTCATCGAAAGCGTAAAGCTCCGTGCTCTGAACGTCCAGCGTTCCTATGACCTGGTCCTTGACCTTGATGGGAACCGTCAACTCCGACTTTGTATCTGCTACCTCCTCAAGATGGAGATACATAGGCTCCCTGGCAACATCGTTGGCCAGGAGGGGCTTGCCAGTCCTCGCCACCCAAGCGTTGATTGACCTCGCCTCAACTGCAATCCGCGTGCCTTCGAGCAGCCTTCCGGGCCCTGCCCCTGCTCTGAGCACTAACTCATCTGAGTCTTCATCAAGCAAAAAGATGTAAGCATAGCGATAGCCAAAGACATCTTCTAGCAGGTTCGCCATCTGGTGCAGCAACTCATCGCGGTCGAGGATAGAAGCGATCTGCCGCCCAATCTCGCCCACCGTGGCCAACTGGCTCGCCCGCCGCTCTAACGCTCTCTCCGCCCGCTTGCGCTCGGTGATGTCTGTGTCTGCGCCTCTGTATCCGAGAAGGGTTCCCTCCTCATCGAGTATGGGAACTCCGCTTGTCGAGAGCCAGACTGTTTCGCCATCCTGGCGCACATTCCGGTTTGTGAATTCGCGGAAAGGCTGCTTTTGGGCAAACACCTCAAACGCTGCCTTCTTGAATTCTTCCCGATCCTCAGGATGGAATAGGTCATAGAAGTGTTTTTTTCCCACAACTTCTTCGGGTTTATAATCAAGTATCTTTTCCACTACTGGACTTGCATAGGTATATAAACCGTGGGCATCTACTTCCCAGATCCATTCCTGAGCATTTTCTGCTACTTGTTGGAAACGTTCCTCGCTCTCCCGCAGCGACTTCCCCGCTTGCACTCGCTCGGTGATGTCGCGCCCGAAACTGACAGTGCCAACGACTTTACCTGCTTCCAGGATGGGAGCGGTATTGACGGAGAGAGTGAAAATGTCCCCATCCTCTTTTCTCACTCGCACTTCGTAGTGCTGGGGCTCTCCGTTCAGGGTTCTACGGAATACGTCCACCACAAGCGGCAAGTCTTCTTCCACAATGAGCGGCGCGAAGGATTTGCCCCGCCAATCCTCGAATCGGTGACCGCTGATTTCCTCGGAGCGCTTGTTAAAGAAAGTAAGACTGCCCTCCGTGTCCAAGGTCCAGATCATGTCATTGGACTGTTCGATCATGGTCCGATATTTCTCCTCGCTCTCCTGCAGCGCCCTCTCCGCCCGCACCTGTTCGGTATCCGCCGCTTCCAACTCGGCGACCCGTTGGCGCAACTCTGCCAGTTCGTTTATAAGCCGCTCTTGGGTCTTACCCTGGTCTTTCACCTTATGCACCTCCTAAACCACCTCGTTGGGCGAAGGTCTCCGACCGAGCCCTAGCCCTTTTTCTGCTCGTACATCGCTCTATCCGCCTGGGCCACCAGTTCATCAAGGGAACAGGGAGCCTCGGGATCGTAGTGCGCCAAGCCCACGCTCAGCGACAACTCGTAGGGGCGGTCTCCCCTCGCGTTGCGAGCCTCCAGGTTCTCTCGCAACCGATGGATAAGGACCTCGGCGGGGGACCCATTGGTCTCTATGGCCAGCACCGCAAACTCGTCCCCACCGATGCGAGCGATGATGTCCGACTCGCGAAAGGTCTCTTCGAGGACCTCGGCGGTCTCAATCAACGCCCGGTCTCCCTCAGGGTGGCCAAAGGCATCGTTAATCTGCTTCAGGCCGTTAAAGTCGGCGAAAAGCAGCGCCATTCTCCTCTTCCCCCGCTGGGCCGCCTTCAACTGCTGTTGACCCAGGGTGAAGAATCCCCGCCGGTTGTACAGGTCGGTAAGTTCGTCGAGAAGCGCCAGGGCGCGCAGTGTCTCCTCCATCCGCACCCGCGCGGTGATGTCGGTGTAGACGGCAACTGCCCCGATCAACTCATCTCCCACGAAGATCGGGGACCCGGCCACGATGACGTCCACCGGAGAGCCATCCTTCCGATAACGGACGGCCTCTGTGGGAGGCAGCTCCTTTCCGCCCAGGACCCTCTGCGTAAACCCGATCGCCTCCTTGAGGACATCGGGGCTGGTGACCAGGTGGTCAAGATGTTGGCCGACCGCCTCCTCCCGTGAGTATCCGAACAGCCTCTCTGCGCCTGCGTTCCACTCCACGACCTGAAAGCGGTCATCCAGGGTAACGATGGCGTCGGGGGCGGCTCCCAGCACCGTCTCCAGGTACAGGCGGCGCTCCTCGATCTCTTCGAAGAGGCGGGCGTTCTCGATGGCGATGGCCCCCTGGGCAGCAAACGCCTCGGCCAGCCGGGCGTGCTGCTGGGTGTAGAACCCCGGCTCGCACTTGTCCAGGGCGATCATCCCTACTAGCCGCTCGCCGACCAGCAGCGGCACTCCCAGCCAGGAGCGGATAACGGCCTGCCGGTGTGGGTCTTCTCGAAATGCCTCGTACACGGCCGGGGCATCCTCCACGATGAAGGAGGCTCGGGTGCGGATCACCTCGCTGTTGGGGTTGTCGCCATTGGCGGGGAAAGTGATGCCCAGCAGGTCTGGCAGGTTGGGAAAGCCGTGCCCGCCGATGATCACCAGCCTATCTCCCTGAAGGAGTTGGACTGACGCGCTGTCGTAGGGCACTACCCGCTGCAACTGGGCCAGGATGCGGTCAATCACCTCGCTCCGATCCAGGGCGGTGGTTAGTGCCAGCGCTGCCTCCCGCAGCGTCTCCTGCTCCAGGGCACGCTGCTGGGTCTCCTCGTACAACTGCGCGTTCTCGATCGCCACGGCGATTTGGCCGGTCAATGTCTCTATCAGCATTACGTCGGTTTCATCGAAGGCATCGAATTCGTTACTCTGTAGATCGAGCACGCCAATGACCTTCTGCCCACTCTTGATAGGTACCGCAAGCTCCGACTTTGTTTCCTCCTTCGCCTTGCGCACGTAATGAGGGTCCTTGCTAACATCCCCGCTGACCTGAGTTTCGCCGCTCGCTGCCGCGTACCCTATCATCCCTTCCCCGACGGCAAGCCGGAGATCCTCGGGGAAGATGTTGATGTAGCCGCCTGCGATGGACTGTAGAGTCAGGTATTCGGCTTTATCATCGAGCAGCAGCATCATCACGCCATAGTAATCAAAGGCATCACGGACAGCAGTCACGATTTCGGACAACAGCTCATCCGGTTCTAGCTTGGCGCTCACACGCTGACCCACTTCATAGGCCAGCGCAGCCTGAGCCGCTCGCCGCTTGATTTCCTCCTCCGCCCGCTTGCGCTCGGTGATGTCGCGGAAAATGCCTCGGGTGTAGATAGGCTTCCCATCTACGAATTTGCAGTTGGCGGCCCCCTCAACTGCGATTTCCTTACCATCCTTGGAAACGAACACCGCCTCAACATTATCAACCTCCTCTCCAGATGTCACACGCTGGAATACCTCCATGCAGTGTGCTTGGCTATCCGGATGAATAATGTCGAACAGCGAAAGGCTGGCGATTTCTTCCTCATCATACCCAAGGGTTTCTCGCCAGGCACGGTTGACATATACAAGATGACCATCTAGTGCAACACTCTGTATAAGATCGCTTGCGTTTTCAAACAGGTCCCGATACCTCTCCTCACTATCCCGCAGCGCCTCCTTGGCCCGCCTGCGCTCCCGCTCGTTCCGCCTCAGCCGCTGCGTCCCCAGGACGATCCCCCCCAGCCCCATCAGCCACAGCATGGCGTGACCTCCCGCCAATGTGAACACCTGCATACGCGCAACAGTCCACAGGGGCTCCACGGGAATAGAAACGCTGATCCCACCCCGAATGTCTCCCTCCTGATATCCCTGCGCGGCGTGGCATTTCAGACAGCCCTTCTCGGTGATTAAAGGGCGCATTAGGCGCATGTACTCTTCGCCTTCCATCTCCTCGACCGAACTGATTTCGGTCTCCCCGCACTCAAAAGCCTGGAGCGCTTCGGTCTCCCATGGATCGGGGGCATTCTCTGGACGGATCGGTTTCAGGCTGGTGATGTGTCCGCGAACACCGTATTCCTCCTCCGCCAGCTCATGCACTTGGCGTGTCATGTAGGCCGGATTCATCAACGTCAGCAGCTTGCCCGACGGCGTCGTGATGTCGCGCTCGGGCAAGTCGGACAGGTAGGGGTTGGGCTTCGTCACTTCGGTCACCGGCACGTAGACCCCACCGTACCCGGCGTTCCAGCGACGGTAGATGACGTCTTTCCCGTGAGCGACCCGTGCCTGAATACGAGCCGCCTCCAGGGTATTATGCCTCACCTGGACCACATTCCACACCAGCGATGCGGCGACGACCACCGTCCACACCACTGCCAAGACCCAAGCGTAGCGTTCCCACTGGGGGAAGCGTGCTCTACTCTTTTCAGGATTGTTTATGAGTTGCTCTTTTGTCTTATCTTGGTCTTTCATTACTGTGTACCTCCCAAAACAGACAGCAATTTCACCTGATCGGTCAATCCGAAGCGGCCACCAGATCATACTGCCGCCGGTACATCTGGCTGTAGAGGCCGCCTCGGGCCAGGAGCTGGCGGTGATCGCCCACCTCGACGATGCGACCATCTTCCAGGGCGATGATCTTGTCCGCGTGGCGGATGGTGGACAGCCGATGGGCGATGACCAGCGCGGTGCGCCCCTCCAGCACCTTCTCCAACGCCTGCTGGATCAGATACTCGGCCTCGGCGTCAACGGAAGAGGTAGCCTCGTCGAGAATGAGGATGCGGGGGTCGGTCAGGATGGCCCGCGCCAGCGCCAGACGCTGCTTCTGCCCGCCGGATAGCTTCACTCCCCGCTCGCCAATCTCGGTTTCATAGCCCTGGGGCAAACTCACGATAAACTCGTGGGCGTAAGCCGCTTTGGCGGCCGCGATCATCTTGTCTTCACTGGCATCTGGTTTGCCGTAGATGATATTATCGCGCACCGTTCCGTTGAACAAAAAAGTGTCCTGCAGCACCACGGCGACCTGCCTGCGCAGGGAGGCCAGCTTGACCTCTCTGACATCGTGGCCGTCAACCGTGACGCGGCCGCTGACGGGGTCGTAGAAGCGGGGGATCAGGTTGGCGATGCTGGTCTTGCCCGCCCCGCTGGGACCCACCAAAGCCACCACCTGTCCGGGCCGCATCTGGAAGCTGACGTCGCTCAGCACCTCCTCGCCCGTGCCGTAGCGGAAGGAGACCCCCTCGAAGGCGATGGCTCCCTGGATAGTGGGCAACTCGGTGGCATCGGGCACGTCTTCGATCTCAGGCACGGTATCCAGCAGTTCGAACACCCGCTCCCCGGCGGCGATGGCCTGCTGCACCATGTTGTCAGTTTGAACCAGACGGTGGATAGGCTCGTAGAAAGAGGCCACGTAGGAGATGAAGGCCACCAGCCCGCCCAGGGTCAGCGCGCCACTGAGGACGCGATACGCACCGAAGCCCAGGACTATGACCATGCCCAGCGATGCTACAAAGCCCATGGCCGGGAAGAAGGTTGACCACTGGCGAATGCCCCTCACGCGCTCCTCGTAGTAGCGGGTGCTGCGCTGGGTGAACTGGTCAAGCTCGTGCCTCTCCTGGCCGAAAGCCTGGATCACCCGAATGCCAGAGATGTTGTCCTGCAGCTCGGCGTTGATGTCGCCCAGCCGGTCGCGGATCTGGCGGTAGATAGGCCGCACGCGGGTGTTGAACATCCGCAGGGCCACGGCCAGGATGGGGACCGGTAGCAAAGTCAAAAGGGCCAATTGCCAATCCAGGGCGAAGAGGATGATCGCCGTCCCCACCAGGCGCAGCAGGTCAACGATGAGGAATCCGGTGGAGTGAGTGACGAAGTCCTCCAGGGCGTTCACATCGTTGGTGATGCGCGACATGATCTCGCCCGTCTGCTGACTCTCGAAGAAGGAGATAGACAGTCGCTGCAAGTAGTCATAGAGGAGAACGCGGAAGTCGAGGAGGAACCTCTCGCCCAGGACGTGCCTGAGATACATATCACCGAAGCGCAGGAAGTGGGTCAGGGCGTAGACGCCGGCCAGCCCCAGAACGAGCCTGGGCAGACGGCCCAGCAGTCGCCTGCCGATCACATCGTCAATGATCTCCCTCTGGAAGAGGGGTGGCAGCAGATTGAGGGTGGTGAGGAGCAGCAAGCAGACAATGCTAATCACCACCCAGCGCCAATATGGTTTTAGATAGCTCAATAGGCGGAGGAAGATTTTCATTTACGTTTCACGTTTCACGTTTTACTTTCGCCCAATCGGCCAGGAAGCGTTCGACACCCACATCGGTCAGGGGGTGCTTGATGGCCTTCATCAGGACGTCGTAGGGTACGGTCGCGATATCAGCGCCCAGGAGGGCGGCCTCAGTGATGTGCATGGGGTGGCGGATGCTGGCGGCGATGATCTGAGCGTCGAGGCCGTAGGTTTCAAAAATCTCCACCGTATCGGCCACCACCTGCATGCCGTCGTTGCCCGCATCGTCCAGCCGCCCCACGAAGATTGAGACGAAGGTGGCACCGGCCAGGGCAGCCAGCAGCGCCTGATTGGCCGAGAAGGCCAGGGTGGCGTTGGTGCGAATGCCCCAGGTGAGAGCCAGGTCGTGAGCGAGATCGGGGTCGGTATCGCACTGGCCCCGCCAGGCGCAACCCTGGCAGACACTCTCCGGGTCAACTTCCAACTCGAAAAGGGTACTGATGGCCTGGAGGCCCTCGGCGGTGACCGGTATTTTGATCACCACGTGGGGCGACCACTGAGCGATCTCTTGGGCCTGTTCTACCATCTCGTCGGCCTCCAGTGCAGTGACCTCCGCGCTGACGGGCCCCTGCACGATGTAGCAGATCTCCTGCGTCACCTCCTTGTAATCACTGCGGCCAGCCCTCATCATCAGGCTGGGATTGGTCGTCACCCCGCTGATGACCCCTAGCTTAGCCGTTTCGCGGACTTCCTCGATCCTGGCTGTGTCCAAAAAAATCTCCATGCTTGACCTCCTGTGTTGATATTGATGAAACGAAACACTACAACGAATTTGGAATAAAACGAATTATCTCATCCATTTCCCTTCCCAATTCGCTTATTTCCAAATTCGTTGTTGTCTCCTATTTGACCCGAACTGGCGTTATGACCAGTCTGGCGCCGTAGAAATTCGCCAGCAGGCCAAGTTTAAGGCCCAGGCGACGCAAGTGCGCCTTGAGTTGTTCGGCCATGGCATCTTCGGTCTGGCGAAGGGCGAAAGTGGCGAGCAGCACCTTGCCTTCTACCAGGATTAGACGGACGTCCTGGTAGCCCAAAAGCTGGCCTTTGTATTCCACAGGCAACTTTTTGATGTACTCGTAGCTGAGGCCGCTGCGACGTAACTCGATCATCGTAGCTCGTCGGTAGACTTGATGCAAGAATCCCGGCCCCAGGGTGAAATGAACGCGGTGGCAGGCACGTTGGATGGCATTTACCAAATCAGGATAGAGCAACCCTTGGGCGACAGGCTGCGGTCGCCAGACAAACTCTGGTTGCTTGTCGCGTAAGAAGTTGGGCAGCCGCTCGTCCTCCAGGGAAGGACCACCGTAGTTGACAACGATTGCCAAGTCAGCGTCGGTTACTTTCAGATACGAGATGGCTTGTGCCTTGTGAATAGGTTCAATGGCAAGCACAACTTTGATCTCGAGCAAGATCTTGCCGTCCTCAATCCACACGTCCACATAGTACAGGCCAACGCGTTCATCTCTGTAATAGACTTCAAAGGCTTTCTCCGGTTCACAGACAATGCTGTGTTCCTCCAGCCCAAGTACAATAGCATCCCTGTGGTACTCTTCCTTGAGCATAGGGCCAAGGTCGTTGTACACATTGAGGAGTACACCGCGCACCCGGTAACTAAGTTCAGGGTGTATAAGCTTGGGCATGGTTCCTACTCCCTAATTCGCTCTATCCTAACTCGTTGTAGTGTAGGGTAAACAGACCGGGCTCCCATGCCATTCGGCTGAGATCACGACGAAGCCCGGCTATCCAGCAGCCCCAATTCGTTCCTTTCTAAATTCGTTGTAGTGTTTCACCGCCCCCCACGCTCCCCAATTATATCCTCTTTTGCTGTTTATCGCAACCTCACAAAAAGAAGTTCAAAGCTCAAAGCCAAAATTTGGACTTTGGATTTTGAGCTTTGAACTTTGGATTTTGTCTACACTATGCAAAAAAACCAAAACCTGGTATAATATGTATCATCAAAATAAGGAGGTTTGACATGAGACAGCAAGAGTTTCCATCGTTTAGCAGGGGAGTGCTGGTTGTCATCGGGGTGGTGTTCCTGGCCCTGATCCTGGTATTCTCAAGCTACGTCCAGGTCAGTTACGGCTCAGTGGGACTAGTCACTCGCTTCGGCGCAGTGACGGGGAGGATCATGCAACCGGGTCTGAACTGGAAGGTGCCCCTCGTTGAGAGTGTAGTGGGCTACCGCACCCAGGAGATCATCTACCAAACGGTCGGCGAGGCAGAGTCACGGGCTGCCTACGACGACTTCCCCACCGATACCACCACTGCGGATGGACAGCAGATCATCCTGAAGTATTCCATTCGCTTCCGCATTGACCCCCAGAAAGTGAACTGGATCGCCAACAACATCGGCGACGAGCGGGACGTGGTGGAGAAGGTGGTCAAGTTCCACAGCCGCATCCTGGCCCGTAACATCCCCAAGGAGTACGCGGCCCTCGACCTTTACACGGGGAACATCCAGGCAGTCCAGGACCAATTCGAGGAGCAGCTCAGACCCCTTTTTGCCGAGAAGGGAATCATCCTCGACAGTTTCGGCCTGCGGAAGATCGAGTTCACCGAAGACTACAGGGGAGCCGTGGAGCAAAAACAGATCGAGGCCGAGCGCATCACCACAGAGCAGCACCGAGCTGAGCAGGCAACCTATCAGGCTGCGGCTGCGGTTGAGATGGCCAAGGGTGAGGCCCAGTCCACCATCGAACGGGCCAGGGGCGACGCAGAAATGGTGAAGCTGCTGGCGGAGGCGGAGGCAGGGGCCATCCAGGTCAAAGGTGAGGCCCTGGCAAAGTACCCGGCCATCATTGAGCTGCGATTCGTGGAATCCCTGAGCGACCCAGATGGCAAGGTCACCTGGGGCATCATGCCGCCTGGCAGCTTCATGCCCTTCCTCAATCTGACGCCCGGTGAGACCTTGCTTGGAACTACCGCCGCGCCCAGCACTGAAGTTACCGAGACTACGGGACAATGAGTAATGAGTTGACAAGTTACGAGTTGACAAGTTACGAGGTAACGAGTAACGAGGCAAAGTAAACCACCCCCCAGCAAGCTGGGGGGCATTCCCAGCGGAATGATTGTATTGGGGGCTGCCGCCCCCAAACCCCCGCTCTGGCCATTCCTCCCCCCAGCAAGCTGGGGGGCATCCTGGCTACCTTAGTGAAGTACTGCAAGAGCCATCAAGAATATCCGCCCAGAGGTGAGAAAACCATGAAACAAAATCGGTTGCTCGAACGAATCGCTCTGAACCCGAAAGTCATGGTGGGGAAGCCAGTCATCAGAGGAACACGCTTAACGGTGGAATACATCCTTAACCTACTGGCTCACGGCGCAACCTTTGAGGAGATTCTCCAAGAATACGACGGATTGGTTCCAGAAGACCTTCAAGCCTGTTTGTTGTTCGCGGCTCAATCTTTGCAAAGCATTGTCTTTATGCCGCTGGCAATGGAGGTGGAGATGGAGATGGCCTAAATGCGATTCCTCGTGGATGAATGTACCGGCCCGGCTGTAGCTCAATGGTTACGAGAACGACAACATGAGGTTTTCTCCGTGTACGAAGAAGCGCGCGGAATGGACGACGAAGAGATTATCCAGAAGGCCTTTGCTGAGAGTCGAATCCTGATTACGAACGACAAAGGCTTCGGGGAGAAGGTTTACCGAGACCGATGGCCGCACAAAGGAGTTATCCTCCTGCGTCTCGACGATGAAAGAACCGAGAACAAGATTGAGGCAGTGCGGCGACTTCTCGCAGGTTACTCAGACCGACTTCATGGCCAATTCGTCGTGGCGACCGAAACAACTGTTCGCTTCGCCCGTCAATAACCGAATAACAAAAGGGTAACAAGTCAAAGAGTGAGGGAATCGTGGAAGAATTCACGACAGAGCACCAGGAAGAGCCTGCATCCAAGACGCAGTTTGTAGTCAACGCAGTTTGGGAGCTGGCGATTACGGTCTTGCCGGCTCTCCTGGTTGCCCTGTTCATCAACGTCTTCGTCGCTGAGGCAGCGTTGGTGGAACGTGGCCCGAGCATGGAGCCCAACTTGTATCGCGGCTATCGGGTGATGACAGAGAAGGTCTCCTATCTTCTTCACCCCCCAAGCCGCGGGGACGTAGTAATCGCCGACCGGCCGGGGAGCGAGGTGGCCCTGATCAAGCGGGTGGTGGCCCTGCCCGGCGAGGAGGTAGAGGTGCGCGGCGGTCACACGTTCATCAACGGGGAGCGGATCGAGGAGCCGTGGGTGACCAACTTTGGCGGGCCGAGCTACCCGCCGACGGTGGTGCCGTCGGATCACGTCTTCATCCTGGGCGACAATCGCAGCAACTCGCGGGACTCCCGCGCCATCGGGCCGGTGCCGGTGGATACAATTAAAGGACATGCCTGGCTTATTTACTGGCCGTTGGATCAGGTCAAGTTGGTGCCATGAAGTCGCAATGAGTCAACAAGTTAACGAGTGAGATAAGGAGCCCGAAATGATTTCTGATAGCTTGGCCAAACAATTACATGATAAGGCTACACGGGGCGAGTCACTCTCTGCGGAAGAACAATCGCAGTTGGAAAACTGGTACGCGCTCCAAGATAATGCCGAGAGCAACGTGTTTAGCTTGACTGCTGCTGAAAAAACGCCAGCAACTCTGCAAGCCCAAGTTGACGTAGCGTTGACTCAGTTAATCACAGTCACGAAACGCGTCCGAGAGATTGCTTCGGGAAACGACGCCCTGCGACGCGAGATAGCCACTTTGCGCCGTCAACTGGCTCACCTATCCACGCTTCAACCAGCATGACAATCACCACGGAAATCCGCGAGCAAGTTCGACAACGAGCTAATTATGCCTGTGAGTTTTGCGGCGTCACGGAAACAGACGCGGGTGGCGAACTCACGGTTGATCATTTTCAACCGAGGGCCAAAGGGGGCGATGACAGTCTTGAGAATTTGCTCTACTGTTGCGTCCGCTGCAACCAGTACAAACTTGATTACTGGCCGACACGCCCAGATGATCCATCGTTGTGGAATCCGCGCTGTGAGCCAGTGTCCCAACATTTTCTCGAACTTGATGATGGCACACTGTACCCCTTGACTGTAACGGGTGCTTTCACCCTGAAACGCCTTCGTCTTAATCGCCCCCCGCTTGTGGCTTATCGCTTACGCAAGCATCAACGAGCCGAGGAAATTCGCCTGCTGACGCGCTATCGGGGTCTAGTTCAATTGCTCGAACAACTGAACACCCGACTATCCGCACTGATGGAAGAACAGCGACAGCTTCTCGAAGAACAACGCGAACTATTAAGATTGCTTCTCAGCAGGAGAATATGAACCAGACTCGGACCTTTGGATTGATTTTCGAGTGAGGAGAACTTGAGTGGAGCGCAAAGTCACCTACACGCTTGAGGTGAACGGTCAACTCATTGTCATCAAAAATGTTCCTGCGCGGGTGAATTTGGAAACAGGCGAGCAGTTATTCTCACCCGACACGGTAGAGCACCTGCGGCAGATGATTTGGGAACAAAGCAAACCCAAGCGTGTGATTCAAGTCCCCGTGTACGAGTTTGCCTAGATCAAACATGCACGAACCGCTGCAACGTTCTACCATCCTGAATGATCCTGCCATTCGTGCTGAGCTTAAGCGAGCATGGCAAGATTCGCAACCTGGTGTCACTGGGGGACACGAAGAGGGCGGTTTTGTTCTGCGAGATTCTGTGGGCAATTTGAGTGTAGTCCGCTGGCCTAAAGGCAATCAGAATATCATCATCCTTCCACCACACGCGAACTGTCGGATAGGGGAGCATGACATCGTTGCCACGTTCCACACTCACCCGAACACAGGGAGCGATCATCTTCAAGAACCTGGCGAGACAGATAAGCGCGCTGTGCGAGATGACCCTGATTTGAAAGGCCAGTTTTATGAAGGCGAGTTCGTCATTTCGCAAGAAACCATCTATCTCGTTTCACCGAACGGACAGGTGAACGAGGTAGGAAATACGCGAGATATCTTTGCTAAAGGATAAGGAGTTCTACTATGACCGTAACATTGACAGCCGCTGTGCTTCAAGATGAACTTGCTATATCACTTGCCTATGTATTAGCGGTGGCGAATAGACGTGCCCGTGAATCAGGTATTGACCTGCATCAAAGCCTGATTACCATTACTCAATGCCCTTTCAATGGCGGCTCGATTTGGCAGATAAACTACGGCCCGAAGGATTACGTGGGGCGCCGTGGCGGTGATTTCATGGTTGAAGTAGACCCGATCAACGCCAGCATCAAGCGAGTGCTGTATGGACAGTAACTATCAATGCAGCTAATAGCTTGAGTGTATGGGAGGCATTGAGATGACAAAAAACAAAAAGGCTCAACTATTGGGACGCTATATCGTCGCCGATCCCGAAGTCTGTCACGGCCAGCCAACCTTTCGCGGCACGCGCATTATGGTTTGGCAAGTGCTAGAGATGGTTGCCAATGGAATGGCTTGGGAAACTATCATTGAGGAATGTCACAATAGCATCACTAAAGATGCTATTGCTGAGGCTGTGAAATTATCGGGCCAGGCATTTCTCAAACATGCAGATGAGTTCGTGTTGGAGCCAGCATTCGCGTGAACATCCTGAGTGAACACCGGAGCACAAACGATAGATGGAGTACAAAGACTACTACAAGATCCTGGGCGTGAAACGGAACGCCGACGAGAAAGAGATAAAGAAGGCTTATCGTAAGCTGGCCCGCCAACATCACCCCGACGTGAACCCCGACGACAAAACTGCCGAGGAGCGTTTCAAGGACATCAATGAGGCCCATGAGGTTTTGTCCGATCCTGAGAAGCGCCGCAAGTATGACCAGTTGGGAAGCAGTTGGCAGCAGTGGCAGCACAAGGGCAGAGATCCCAGGGGCTTCGACTGGAGCCAGTGGTTCAACCAAGCACAGCCCGGAAGCGGACGCGTCCGGGTGGAGTACGCAGACCTGGGCGATTTGTTCGGCGGTGGAGGCTTCTCCGATTTCTTCCAGACCATTTTCGGCGGCATGGGCGCCACCCAGGCGCGCCCCCGCCGGGGCCAGGACTACACTCAGCCAGTGGAGATCACCCTGGAGGAGGCTTCTCAAGGCACTACCCGGATGATCCAGAAAGATGGACGACGCCTGGAGGTGAAGATCCCGCCGGGGGTCAGGACAGGTTCCAAGGTGCGGATGGCAGGCGAGGGCAGCCCCGGCATCGGCGGAGGGGCCAGCGGGGACCTCTACTTGGAAGTTAAAGTTCTGCCCCATTCCATCTTCGAGCGCCAGGGGGATGACCTCAATTGCGATGTCCCCGTCAGCCTCTACACCGCCGTGTTGGGCGGAGAGATCAAGGTGCCCACCCCAGGCGGCGACGTGATGCTCAAGATCCCAGCCGGGACCCAGGGCGGTCGCACCTTCCGCCTGCGAGGAAAGGGCATGCCCAGCCTGCGCCATCCCCAAAAACGCGGCGACCTCTACGCCAGGTTCAGGGTACAAGTGCCACAGAAGCTTAGCAAAAAGGAGAAAGAGCTCTTCCGCGAACTGGCCAGCCTGCGCCAGGACCAGTAGGAGAGATGATGCACAAAAAGCTATATCTGTCTATCTTGATAATCCTGTTGATGACAACTCTGTTGGGTTGCAGCCTGATTTCGCTCCCGAACGTTAGACAACAGGAACCCACCCCTACCCCCCCCCCCTCTCCCACCCCCCTAGTGATAGTCGTTACGCCAACGCCCCTGCCTCCGGAGATGATAGAAGCATCTGACGTCGGAGAGCAACGGGTGATCTCCGTTTACCAGCGCACCAGCCCCGCCGTGGTCAACATCACCACCCAGGTATTGCGCCACAGCTTCTTCTTCGGCCTCGTTCCCGAGGAGGGCAGTGGCTCCGGCTTCGTCTATGATCGCGATGGCCATATCATCACCAACTACCACGTGGTGGCAGGCGCCAGCGAGATCGTGGTCAGCTTTGGCAGTGATAAGGAGCTACCGGCCGAGATCATAGGTGTTGATCCTCTGAACGACCTAGCCGTGCTACAGGTGGATGAGCTACCGGAAGGCGTCGAGCCTATTCCTCTGGGTGACTCGGATGCTCTACAGGTAGGCCAGCGGGCCATCGCTATCGGCAATCCCTTCGGCCAATTCGAGCGCACGCTGACAGTGGGCGTGGTCAGCGCCATCAACCGCACGGTGAAGACCAACGATGATCAGGTGCTGCGCGGTGTGATCCAGACCGATGCCGCCATCAATCGGGGCAACTCCGGCGGGCCATTGCTGGACAGCAGCGGGCAGCTTATCGGCGTCAACTCAGCCCTCTTCTCGCCCAGCGGCACCTCGGCGGGCGTGGGCCTGGCGATTCCGGTCAACAAGCTCAAGCAGATCGTGCCGGAACTCATCCAGAACGGGCGCTATCCCCATCCCTGGCTGGGCATCGAGGGACTCGGCTACGATCTCTATCCGGAGCTGGCCCGCGCGCTGGGACTGCCAGTGGACCGGGGACTGCTGATCGCCCAGCTCTATCGCAATAGCCCGGCCGTGCGGGCAGGCCTGCTTGGCGCCACTGAGGAAGTGATCTACCGGCGGCGTCGGCTGCTGGTCGGCGGAGACGTCCTGACGGCCATTGACGGCGTGCCGCTGCTTAGCTGGGACGACCTGGACGCCTATCTGCAGGAGCAAACCGAGGTCGGGCAGACGGTGACGCTGACCATCTGGCGCGACGATCAGGAGATGACCATCGAAGTGAAACTAGGTGAAATGCCCGAAGGTCTGTGAACTTGATCAAATATGAAAACTAAAGCTAAAGGAGGCTAGAGCATGTTCAGTGAAAAAGATCTGCAAGAGCTGATAGGTTTTCACAGTGAGGAATCGCCGGTGCTAAGCTTGTACCTGGACGTTGATCCAACGAAGCGTACCACTGATGAGTACAAGCTGGTGCTGAGGGGCCTGCTGAAGGAGATATCAGGTCAGGCACGGCGCAAAGATGTCGGCGCCGTGGAGCGATATTTCGACCACGAGTACGACTGGCAAGGCAAGGGGGTGGTATTATTTTCCTGCCTGGAGCAGGACTTTTGGCGGGCTTATCCCCTGGCCGTACCGGTGGAAAACCACGTCCACGTAGGCGAGAGACCCTACATCAAGCCCTTGACCAACATCCTCGACGCCTACGGACGCTATGGGGTTGTGCTGGTGGATCAGGAGGGAGCACGCCTCTTCCTCTTCCAACTAGGGGAATTGCAGGAGACCAGCGGGACTATTGGTGAGGAAGTGAAACGCATGAAGCACGGCCGCGGCTCGGCGGCTGGCCGTCGGGGTGGGGTAACGGGGCGCATTGGACGGAGGGAGGAGGAGATAGCCCAGCGCAATCTCAAGGAGGCAGCCGAGTTGACGGCCAAGTTCTGCGCGGGAGGGCAATGTGACCGAATCATTCTGGGCGGCACTGAACAGACCGTAGCCCAGTTTCAGGAGATGTTGCCCAGGGACCTACAAGAACAGGTAGTGGGCAGCTTCCCCGCAGCCATGACTGCCTCGGAGACAGAGGTGTTGGATCGTTCGCTGGAAATCATAGCGGAGGTTGAGCGCGAGAGGGAGAAGGCACTCGTGGAGAGCGTCATCACCGCAGCAGCCAAGGGCGGGGCCGGGGCCATTGGCCTGGCCGACACCCTGGGAGCTGTGTACGAGGGGCGAGTGCGCATCCTATTGATATCCGAAGGATACAAGGCCACTGCCTACCGTTGTGAGCAGTGCGGCTACATCGTTGCTCAAGCCCAGGAGGAGTGCCCCTTCTGCGGCAGTAAAGTAAAGCAAATAGATGCTGCTGTAGACCTGATCGTGCGAGAGGTCATTGACCAAGGAGGGCAGGTCGAGGTAGTGAGAGACAGCCCGTCCCTGGAGAAGGCGGGCCACATCGGAGCGATTCTACGATATTGAGCGCTTTTTGGGCGGGCTGTGCATCTGGCACAGCTCGCCCAACTTTTCTAACAAAACTCTAACACTTTTCTTGCGTAATTCTAACACGAGTGGTCTATAATTAAAGCAGGGCAAATTCGCTGGAGTGCGAACGTCAGGCGGGCTGCGCTCCTTAATTGTTGCCAAGAGGGAAGAAATAGAGTATAATTGAAAAGGGAAAATGGCGAATTTAGCCGCTGAGGAGGAATTCACATGGCAACTAAAGAAATAGTATTACGTATCCCGGCGTATACTCTAGGCCGCTTGGACCGAATTGCGACGAAGAAAAAATCAACGCGCGATGATGTCCTGATGGAGCTCATTGAGGATTACCTGCTTCAGAAGGAGCTAGAGAAAAAAATCGCTGAGCTAACACTTTCGTACCTGGGAAAAAAGCCCCGGCATGGTCGCTCTATCAGTCAAATCAATGCAGAGAAAGTCGCTCAGGCAATGGTGGAGACTTATGGTACCGATGACATTGTCGAGATTATCAATGCCTCCAGGTGGCGCGGAGGAAGCTCATGATCGGCATTGACACCGATGTGCTGGGCATTCATCACATCTTTAAGCAGGATGGACGGTATCCCGCGACTGAGTGGTTCTTGCGGGAAAGCGAGCGGATTGAGCGCGGAGTGCCCATCTTTAGCCTTTTGGAACTGTGTGGGCTTATTGCGACCGCCAGGCAGCCTGATGAAGCTACGCTTATCTTCGAAGAGTACCTCGCTTCTGACGATACCAGCATTTTGTATCCCCAAATAGAGATTGCTTCGCCTCAAAGATTCTGGGCGCGTCAGAATGCAGAGTTGCTGGAGAGGATTGAGCGCAGAGTGAGATTAGGTGATGCGGCAATCTTATGGACGATTGAGTGCGCCGCTTGCGAGGCCTTTGTCACCTGGAACACCAAACACTACAAGGGTAAAACTATGATTACCATTCAAACGCCAGAGGAGTGGTTACAGAGCCGTGGATATCGTTGAAGCTGGGACGCATGAGTTGCCTGGTTGATGATGATTTCAGGGAGCAAACTACCCATTATCGTTAGGAGTGAATCACAATGAGTGTGACAAAATTAGCGCCCTTGCTACATGAACTAGACCGCGCCGACAAACTGCACGTGCTGCTGTTGTCAGTGTATGAGCTTGCCCAAGAAGAAGGTGCTTTGCTCCAACCAGGCATGGCTTATCCCATCTGGTCGCCCTATGACTCTTTTGAAGCAGCAAACACGCTCCTTAACGTGCTAAAAGAAGCGGAGAACACCCCAAGTTAACTTCTTCATAGAATTTGACGTGTGTTTTTATCGGTCTCAACTTGCCTTTGAGATACGTCCCAAACAGACATAACTTCATTTCCAGTATTGAAATAGAGGTGGATTACCATGATGAGATTTGATCGTTTCACCGAGCGGGCGCTGGATGCAGCCACCCGGTCGTACGAGATATTGCAGCGTTACAGCCACAACCAGGTGGACACCGAGCACATGCTGCTGGCCCTCCTGGAGCAGCCGGAGGGCGTCATCCCTCAGGTGTTGGAGAAACTGGGGGTGAACATCGAGACAGTGAAAAGCCGCCTGGACGGGGTGCTGAAGGCCAGCCCTAAGGTCGCCATCTACGGCGGCGGGACCGGCCAGGTGTTTATCACTCCCCGCCTCAAGCGGGTCATAGACGTGGCTAACGAGGAGGCCAGCAAGCTCAAGGATGAGTACATCTCGACCGAGCACCTCCTCCTGGCTATCGCCAGCGAACGAGGCACCCCAGTGGCTCGCATTCTGGGCGACTACGGCGTTACCAAGGACCGGATCCACGAGGCCATTAAGGAAGTACGCGGCGGCCAACGGGTGACCGATCAGTTCGCCGAGAGCCGGTACCGTGTCCTCGAAAAATATAGCCGCGACCTGACCCAGTTGGCCAAAGAAGGAAGACTGGATCCGGTCATTGGCCGTGACGAGGAGATTCTGCGAGTCATCCAGGTGCTGTCGCGGCGCACCAAGAACAACCCGGTTCTCATCGGCGAGGCCGGTGTAGGGAAGACGGCCATCGTCGAGGGGCTGGCCCAGAAAATCGCCGATGACGACGTGCCTGAGATACTGATGGGCAAACGAGTCGTCTCCCTGGATTTGGCGGCCATGGTGGCTGGCTCTCGCCTCCGAGGCGAGTTCGAGGAACGTTTGAAAACGGCCATCGAAGAAATCCAGCGGGCCGAGGGGGAGATCATCCTCTTCATTGACGAACTGCACAACGTGGTCGGAGCCGGCGCCGGCGCAGGAGCACTGGATGCCTCCAGCATGATGAAGCCTGCCCTGGCCCGGGGGGAACTGCAGTGCGTGGGGGCCACCACCCTGAACGACTACCGCAAGTACATCGAGCGGGACTCCGCTCTGGAGAGGCGCTTCTCTCCCGTCTACGTGGAGGAGCCCACCGTCGAGGAGACCATCGAGATGCTAAAAGGGCTTCGCGACCGCTACGAAGCCCACCACAAGGTCACTTTTGCCGACGAGGCCCTGGTGGCAGCCGCCCGGCTCTCCCAGCGCTACGTGACGGACCGCCACCTCCCCGACAAGGCTGTAGACCTTATTGACGAGGGAGCGGCGAAACTGCGCGTCGCCATCTACAGCATGCCGCCAGATCTCAAGGCCATGAAGGCCGAGCTGCAGAAGCTGATCACCGAGGAAGAGGCCGCCTGGGCAGCGCGGGACTACGAGCGGGCGGCCAGTTTCAAGAGCGGGCGCCTGAAGTTGGAGACGGAGTTCAACGACCAACGCGATGCCTGGCGACAGGAGATGAACCTGGACGAAGTGGTGGACGAGGAAGACATTGCCCAGGTAGTCGCTAGCTGGACGGGAATCCCGGTGCACAGTCTGATGGAAACCGAAGCCGAAAGGCTCCTTAGCATGGAAGAAAGGCTGCACGAGCGAATCGTCGGCCAGGACGAGGCCATAAACGCCGTCTCCGATGCCATCCGCCGGGCGAGAAGCGGCCTGAAGGATCCCAAGCGGCCCATCGGCAGTTTCATCTTCCTGGGCCCCTCTGGGGTTGGCAAGACGGAGCTGGCGAAGACGCTAGCCTGGTTCATGTTCGACGACGAGGAGGCCCTGGTACGTATAGATATGAGCGAGTATCAGGAGCGCCACACCGCATCCCGCCTCTTCGGCGCGCCGCCTGGCTACGTAGGCTACGAGGAAGGGGGGCAGCTAACCGAAGCGGTACGGCGGCGGCCTTACCAGATCGTCCTCTTCGACGAGATCGAGAAGGCCCATCCCGACGTCTGGAACGCTTTGTTGCAGATCATGGAGGACGGGCGCCTGACCGACGGGCAGGGCCACATCGTTGACTTCCGCAACACGGTGGTCATCATGACCTCCAACATCGGCACGGAGTTTGCCCAGAAGGGGGGCACCCTCGGCTTCCTGAGGCCGGGAGAGGCAGACACTCCCGATGAGCAAGAGGCGCATCAGAAGATCCAGAAAAAGCTCAAGAAGACCTTCCGTCCCGAGTTCCTCAACCGCATTGACGAGATCATCATCTTCCACACCCTGAGCCAGGAGCATGTCAAGCAGATCGTTGATCTCCAAATGGAAGAGATCAGCGCACGGCTTGCCGAGCAGGGTTTGGCCGTAGAGTTGACTGAGGCCGCGCGAGAGTGGCTGGCCGAAGATGGGTACGATCCCCAGTTTGGCGCCCGTCCGCTCAAGCGCACCTTGCAGCGGCGGGTAGAGAGCCCTCTGTCTATACAACTGCTGAACGGCGGCTTCCAGTCAGGCGATACCGTGGTCATAGATGTCGACGAGGAGGGTTTGACTTTTACCCAGAAGGGAGTCCCGGTCGAGGAAGGGGCCTTTGTCAAAGAGGAAGTCCTGGTCGAACAGGAAACGTGACCTGGGTCTGACTAAAATGGCTTGGGGAGTGGAGCCTTCAGGCGGAGAAAGCTGGCTAAAGCCTCGACACATGTTTTAGCCACAAAAAACACCGGAGGGAATGATGTTCCTCCGGTGTTTTTCGGTTTAGAACGCGGTTTGGCGGATATGACAACGAGATGTCATATTCTGGCACGATCAAGCCAACAACACCGAATCCGCTATCATCCTATCAAGTAGAGCAAGGCGGCGGAGAGGAGAGGCACAGTCAGGTTGTCAATGTGCCAGGGGGAGAGGGCCTCGACCAGAGTGGCGAAGACAGCCAGGGCAAGAGAGTAGAGTAGACTCGTCAGCGGTAGCCGCCAGCCCAGAGGCGGCAGGAACAACAGGGCCAAGAAGGTTGCCAGCCAACTGAAGAAGAACATGGCCAGCGAGCCTTCCACGGAGCGGGTGGAGCCCAGGATACTGTACTTTCGCTGGCCGTAGCGCCGGCCCAGGATGGCCGCCAACGCATCCCCCCAGGTCATGGGCATCAGGCTGGCCACCAGCAGGTGGGGTCTGGTCCAAAAGAGGCAGATGATGATGACGAAGGAGATGGGGAAATAGACCGTGCCCAGATTGCCCTTCTCGCCCGTCTCTACGGACTTAAAGATCTCTTGGCGATAGGAGATGTAGTTGAGCACCACGAAGGAGAGGGGCGGGATGATGGCGAAGTACCAATGCTCGAAGAGGAGCACCGTGCCGAAGGCCCACATGCCCACGGAGACGTGGATGACCTTGCGGGTGAACTCCGTGGAGTAACCCCGCCACTTACGCAGCCCCTCGCCGACGCCGATCATGGCGAAGACGTAGACGTAGGAGATTATCAATGCTAGCCAGTCTGATTTCATTAGTTACCTCCTGGGGTCAAAGTAATCGTTGCTGCCTCAGTGCGCGGGGCTAAAGACCCCGTGCTGAAAGGACAAAGCCCCCTTCGGGGCTATGAAGATCCAGCCCGTAGGGCTTTGTCCTTTTAGCGCGGGGGTTCAGCCCCGTGCTGTGCTCCTCCCCCTTCAACGCCCCCGCAATCCGCGCTGCCACGGCGGCGTTGTTCTTCAAGAAAGTTATGTTAGCCCTCACGCTAGCCCCTGCGGTAGACCGGGCGATCTGGCTGAGCAGAAAAGGGGTCAGGGCCTTGCCAGTGATCCCTCGCTCCTCGGCCGCTGCCAGGGCTCGCTCAATGGCTTCCTCGGCGAGCTCGCGGGGTAGCTCGGCTTCCTCTGGCACTGGCACCGTCACCAGCACGCCGCCCTCCAGCCCCAGCTCCCATTTTGCGCGGATGATCCTGGCCGCTTCCTCAGGAGTGTCCACGCGGGCGTCCACCGGCAGGCCGCTTTGGCGGGAGTAGAAGGCGGGGAACTCATCGGTCTGGTAGCCCAGGATGGGCACGCCGTGGGTCTCCAGCCACTCCAGGGTGAGCGGGAGGTCGAGGATGGACTTGGCCCCTGAGCAGACCACGGCCACGCGAGTCTGGGCCAGCTCCGGCAGGTCGGCGGAGATGTCGGCGGAAAACCTCGCGAAGGGCTGGCCCCGGTGCACCCCGCCGATGCCACCCGTAGCCATAACCTCGATGCCGGCCAGGGCGGCCACGTACATCGTCGCTGCCACCGTCGTCGCCCCGTCCTCACCCCGCGCCACGGCGATGGGCAGGTCCCGCCGGCTGACCTTGCGCACCCCTTTTTGAGTAGCCAGCCGTTGCAGCTCTCCCTCCGTCAGCCCGACTCTGATCTTCCCCGCGATGATGGCAATCGTAGCCGGAACTGCTCCGTTCTCCCGCACCGCCTGTTCCAGGGCCTGCGCCGTCTCCAGGTTCTGCGGATAGGCCAGCCCGTGAGAGATCAGGGCGGATTCCAGGGCCACGACAGGTGAGTTGGCATTGAGGGCCTTCTGAACTTCAGGTTGAATCTGCAACATTGGACGCCTCTTTCTCCAAGATTATTCCAGTCGGAGTGTAGCATTGATAGTTGTCCCGACCCTGATCCTTGGCGCGGTACATGGCGATGTCCGCGTTCTTCATCAGGGCATCAACATCTTCACCGTCATCGGGGTAGAGGGCAATCCCAATGCTGGTGCTGATATGGATTTCGTGGCCATTGAGGACAAATGGCTTTCGCAAGGCTTCCAGGACTTTTTGGGCAACCTGGTCCGCATCTTCCACCCCAGCGATTTCTGGTAACAACAGCATGAATTCATCCCCCCCCATGCGGGCGACGGTATCCTCCTTGCGCAAAAGGCTTGTCAGTCGCTCGCCAACAGCCTGCAGCAGTTTGTCTCCTACGCTGTGCCCCAGCGTATCGTTAACCTCTTTGAAGTGATCCAGGTCGAATAACATCACAGCCAGCTTTTGCTGGCTGCGGTGGGCGTGGGCCATCGCCAGGTTGAGGCGGTCGCTGAACAGCCGCCGGTTGGGCAGGCCAGTGAGGGAATCGTGGTAAGCCAACTGCCTGATGGTTTCCTCTGCCCGCTTGCGCTCGGTGATGTCGCGCAAGACAATCAGCCGACCGGTCAACCGTCCGTGCCAATCGGTCAATGGCGAAGTTCGCAGGTCATAGTGACGCTGTGCCCTGTCTCGATCCAAAGCGATCTCGGCCTGTGTCTCTGTCTTATCCTGGAAGCGATCAACCAAATCTTGCCAGGGACTCAATATCTGGGCGGCTGGCTGGCCGATGGCCTCGCTGGCCGGGATGCCGATGACGGATTGAGCCGCCGGGTTGACGTCCACAACACGGTTCTGGTCGTCCAACACGATCATACCGTCGCTCATGGTATCAACCAGCGTACTGCGCGCCACCGGCATCAAGACGAGCACCCGGTATCGAAAAAGATCCCAGGTGAACACCAGCCCCATTAGTGTAAAGCTAAAGGGCACGAAAAGCCTCAGCCCTGTAATAAGTTGAAAGATGAAAATTGCCGCCACCAACGGCAGAGATGTTCCGAACAGCAACGAAACAGCCTGCCTACGGTACAGACGAGATGATCGAACAAGCGTTAAAACGACCAGGCTCACGCCAAGCAATATGAGCAGATAGCCATACGCTGTATGCGCCCAGAACCAGACGCCATAAGTCCACTCATCCACGAACAGCCAGGGGCCTTCCTGGGAAAAGCTGAGGCTTTTGATGAACAACCCGTGCGTCTCGTTGGTCCAGATCAGTACCTGGGTAATGAGCGGAACAGCGAGAAGCAACGCCAGTCGCCGTCGGGTCAGCCACCCTTCCCGGCCAGTGTATTGAAGTGCAATGGCCAGGAACGTCACCGGCACACTGGCGATGCTAATGAACCTGACCCTGAACCAAAAGAACGCGGCTTCTGGCGTACTGCTAACCATCTCCAGCCCAACGACCAACGACCATCCGGCCATCGCCAGCATCAGCCACACGAACGGCATCACTCCCGGCGTGGCTCGACGCCGCCAACTGTAAAACGCCAGCGCAGCCTCGATAGCCGCCGTGGTGAACACAACGATAATGTACAGAATGTGATGCAATGGCATCGTCTCTACTCCTTCCTCTTCACTTGACTTCCAAGAGGGCGATCATCCCATCGGGCTCAAAGTAACTGCATTATATCACTTTCCCGCCATTTGACAAAATCTGGAAGATTGGTTCCACTGGGTCAACCCGCCTCGCTTTCACCCGGAACTGAACCTGCTGGCGGTGGCAGGGGAGGAGATAGCCGGCCTTTGTCTTTGCGACGTCAACAAAGAGCACATCGCTCGCATTGGACGCCAGGAGGGCTGGAGCGTGGGCTTCGTAGAGCACAGGCGGTTCATTCTCTATCGGCGGCCTTTGTAACAGCGGCCAAATCGTGCGTTGCCACGGCGGGCCAAAAGCAAAGCCGCCCTGATCACAGGGCGGCTCTTTTGGGCAATTATGAAGCGACGTTTCGTGTTACGTTTGCACTCCTTTGTCAGGAGGATGCTCCGCTTCAGCACCTCCAGTCACCTGCAAGCACTGGTTGCCTGCTACGTGGCGGCCTGGCCCTTACCACGACTGGACTCCCATCAGCTAGCCGTTGACAGCTTCAGGACACACCATGCGGTGGTTGGGCAGCACCGCTTGCAGTTCATACGATTCCATTACTTCAGCGAACCAAGACTCGGTCCGGAAGTCTTTGAAGAGAGGCCATTCCTGCAGAGCATAGCGGTTAATGTGTCCTGCTGCTATTGCCTTTGGCAATAGCTCAATTAGAAGCTCTTCCTCGTTCCGCAGCGCGTGGAGCGCCGTTGTGAATCTCAAAGAACAAGCGGACCAATCATGTCCCAGCAAGAGATGCTCCATCTCTTCAATCTCGCCAAGTGTCTTCAGTGCAATGGCGTGGTTGATGATTACTATTCGTGCAGCCCCATCAGAAACGGCATCAAGTACTCCTACGAACATGGCGAGATTCTTGGTAAGGTCGTATTGTTCCTCGCAAAGAGAATCGTAGACATGTTCAATCAATGCGGTATTTGCACGTGGACAGCTTTCCTTTTCCCATTTCCTCCACCCTTGTTGAATAAGGAATACTCCACAAAGATGGATGTGATCAATAGCGCTTGCCAGGTAATCCCCGCTCACACCCAATCCTCGCCCCTCTTTGATTTGGTGCTCCTCAATGTATTCTTGAGGCACTTTTGACAGGTAGGTCCGGTTCACAACCCCATTGTTGTGCACGATGAGATTCCTTCTCTGACTGATCTCAGTAAGGGTATCCAGATAAGCATCAAGCGGCGACAGATCCATCTTGAAACGCTTGCCAAAGTAATCCAGTTGTTCCATGAGGCTGCCTCGTAGGACAGATTCTGCCTCTCTGACAGCCAAGTATCTCTCCGCTTCGTCAATGGATCCGATCTCTCGGAGATTTACCAAGCTTAATGTTCGATTCTCAGCTGGTAAGGCAGCTGGGTATCTCAAATAGAATCCTTGAATCAGGTCAGACAGCAAAGCCTCGAAATAGCTCATCAGCGTAACTAGTGCGCTTCGACGTAGGATGTATCCTTGGATCGGAAGGCTCTTTTGGAGAGATTTGATAACTCTCAAGAGCTGGATGAACTTCTCGGGGTCTTTTTGCGAGAGAGAAACCAGAGCGCTTTCGAAGTGGTCTCTAGAATCCTCGTCGAGTTGTAGATGCACTTCGGTCGGTAGAATATCAATGTTGCCTGCCGGCGTTTCTTTATATGCCAGCTCATCTTCTTGATCAGCCATTTGCCTAAGCTCATCAAGATCGATTTCGAACAAGTTCGCAAGGGTTTGAACGAATTGGTCAACAACGGTCTTGTCATGCTCATCTGCGAAGTCTCCAATCCGTTGGCTGAACACCTGCAAAGTGCAGATGTTCGATTTGAAGTTCTGGTCTATTTCGACGAATCTCTTAGGGGTAGACATAAATTCCTCCCAATCGGATTGACTGAAGCTGCCCAACCACTTAATATCTGGACATTTGTCCACCTAGTCACCCGATTTGGGATACTAGGCGGACGTTCTTCCACAGCATTGAAATAGCAAACTGTCAGAATAGACCAATAACAACAAAAGCCAACCCTCTCCTGACTTGCGGAAAAGGTCAGCCTTCAATGTCTCATGCTCTCACCTCCTACACTGGCTACCAACTACGACGGGGGCAACGATGGCTAGGTGTCGGTCAATATCTGCTTGCTATTGTAGCACACAACGGCCCAAGTGTCAAATGTAAACCGCGTTGCCAAAGGAGCTTAACGGTGGTGTAATTGCAGCCACCGAAGGCAAAGGAAGGCCATTGAAAGTTTGGGCTCAACATCGGCCAGGTTCTGGCGCGGCAGTTCCCACTCGGTGGTCGCTGGCGGCTTGGAGGGGACGTCGTACACCAACTGCGGCGAGAGGGCAAGGTTTAGTCTCCTTCAACAACGCAGCCCCCTTCATGTATCGAAGGGGGCTGCAAGCGCGGACAGAGCTATGGAAGCTTTACAGCACCGAGGTGCTGCAGAGCCTCTCCTCAGTCAGTAGGGTTCCTGCTGAAAGCGGCGCATGATCATAGGCAGGTAGATCTCCTTCCTCTCTTCTTCCTCGCACTCCTCCCGCCAGCTAGGATAGGTCAGGGCGTCCAGCCCCACCATCCTGACCACTGGCTCGAAGCCCGCGGTCAGGTCCCAGTTCTTCTCCTTGATCCCGCCGCCGAACATCAGCACGTCACCGTCGGTGAAGGTGAGCGCCGGGTCTTCGT
>DAOUDK010000003.1:0-9837 GCA_034431315.1 Anaerolineae bacterium | reverse complement strand
AGTTGTTTACCCCAACATGTAGGGTATGACCATTGCTAGGAAGTTACTTGGGGCTCTACAGTACGACGTTTGTCGCCATACCTATTATGTGCTTTCGTCCCGAACGGGAATTGCTGGCCGCGTGAGGAGTTGCCCGCTCCTGGCATGATCGTGGACGTCGGGCAGCGCACGGTGGAGGACTACAGCGCCCGAATCGCCGCCGCTGGCACGATCTTTGTCAACGGCCCGGCCGGCATCTACGAGGAAGAGGCATCTGCCTTTGGCACGCGCGCCCTGTGGGAAGCGATGGCCGCGTCACCGGCCTTCACCGTCATCGGCGGGGGGGATAGCATCGCGGCGGCCCGCAAGTTCGGCGTGCTCGAACGGTTTTCCTACGTTTGCACGGCGGGAGGCGGACTGGTGCGCTTCCTGGCAGGCGAGCCGCTGCCGGTGGTCAACGCCCTGGCAGAGGCAGCCGCCCGGCGCCAATAGATACTGGAGTCCCGAACTTGTTCGGGTTCATTGCGCCGCACCCCCAACAAGTTGGGGACTCCAGCACCTTGAAGCCGCTACGATGAACCCATCATCATCATCATCTTGATGAGAGTAGGGGGAGATTGTTAAGTGAAGAGCAAGCTGACTAGCTGGTCGGAGACCCGCGGTCTCCGCATCCTGGGAGTCGCCTATGGCCTTGGCTCCAACAACCGAAACCTGATCTTCAACCCTGAGTTCTTCGAGCCGGGGGAGATCCAGTCGCAGGTCACTAACTGGTGCAACATCGAGTACATCCCCTATGGCCCTGATCTTGATGCCTACTGCCACTTCTTGGACGCCCCCGCCTTGCCATTCGAGATTCAGGTCGGCGAGCGCGAGCTGTTCGTCCAGGGCGACCTGAGCCGCCTCGACCGCGAGGGGCATGATCGGCGATGGTCGCTGCTGGGCAACATGGGGCTGTTCTTCCGCTACGCCCTGACGGTGCAGGAGCGGTACGGTATCTACGCCCTCCATGCCTCGTCCATCTACAAGCCCCACCAGGATGAGCTGCTGGTGATCGTCGGCAAGGCGGGGGCAGGGAAGACGGTGTACCTGCTGGAGGCGCTGGCGCGGGGCTACCAGATATTCAGCACCGAGATGACCTACTTCCGGCTGGCACTGAGGGGCGTCGTTTTCTATCGGGGCGCGCTGATGGACAACATCCGGGTGGGGAACTTCGTGTACGATTTCCCACAGGCAGCCAAGCGTCTGGAGCTGGAACTGCCGCAGGTAGATAATCCCTGGGAGGCCAAGATCAGCGTGAGCATGAGAGGGGTCACTACGGATCAGGCTGTGTTGCTCAACCCGAAGCTGTCCTTCATCTTCCCCCGGATTGAGGCCGGGCGCGAACATGCCATCGTGCACGACGTGGCCCGCCCGCGCACGCTGACGCGGCTGCTGTTCGAGAGCGCCTCCGAGAAGATCGGAAGCACGACTTTGCTGTACGAGGAACTGCCGTTGGCCGGGCTGGACAGTCCGGTGCTGGCGCAAGCCCGTTGGGAGACGGTCTCACGATTGGTGGCCGCTCCCCACTGGGAAATCAAACAGGCCAGGACTATACTGGCCGGACCAAAATCTAGCATGGAGGGAATTGACTGATGAGTAAAGCATGGGAAGGCGTGTTTCGTATGCCAGAACCAGGGCGCAGCATGAAGCCGCGCACCAACGGTTTCACGATGGTGCTGGACAAAGGGCTCGGCCGCTGCGCCGTCGAGGACTTGATGGCCACCGCCGCCGACTACATTGACTTTCTGAAATTCTCGTTTGGAACCTCGGCCTTCTACGATGAGAAAGTGCTGCGCGAGAAAGTGGAAATCGTGACCGGCGCTGGCGTGGACATCTATCCCGGCGGGACGTTCCTGGAAGTGACGGTGTGGCAGAACAGGTATGCCGATTATCTCCGGCGGGCCAAGGAACTGGGCTTCACGGCCATCGAAGTCTCCGATGGCACGCTGCAGATGTCGGACGAGGTGCGGGCCGACTGCATCAAGCGCGCCCTGGATGCGGGCTTCAAGGTTCTGACTGAGGTCGGCAAAAAGAGCCCCGACGAGAAGGTGGCCATAGCCGAGATGCACCGGCTGATCGCTTACGATCTGGAGTTGGGCGCGCTCCAGGTCATCGTAGAGGCTCGCGAGGCTGGCAAGGGCGTCGGCATCTTTGACAAGTCCGGCGCAGTGAACGAGAGCGAGGTAGATCAGATCATTGCCGGCGTGGCCGATCTGGACAAACTGATGTGGGAAGCGCCGATCAAGAGCCAACAGCAGTACCTGATCATGCGCTTCGGCAACAACGTCAACCTGGGGAACGTCCCCGCCACCGACGTGCTGGCGATGGAGGCGCTGCGGCAGGGGTTGCGCGGCGATACACTCAAGCGCGCGATTGCACGGGGCAGACCCTAAAGGTTTCCAAAACCTTTAGGGTCTTGGGATGAGAGGTGGGTCTATGAGCAAACCGTTACGCGGCGTGCTAGTGGTCGGCCAATCCGGCGGCCCAACACCGGTCATCAACGCCAGCCTGGCGGGCGTGGTTGGGGAAGCCCAGCAGCACGAATGTTTCTCCGGCATCTACGGCCTGGTGCATGGCATCGAGGGCGCGCTCAAAGAAGAGCTGCTCGACCTGATGACCGAAACGGCGGCAAACCTCGATCTGCTGGCCCGCACCCCATCCTCGGCGTTGGGCTCCTGCCGCCACAAGCTGTCGGAGGACGATTATGACCACATTCTAGAAGTCTTCCGCGCCCAGAATGTGCGCCACTTCGTCTACATCGGCGGCAACGACTCCATGGACACCTGTCACCGCATTTCGGAACTGGCCGCCACGAGCGGATACGAGATGCAGGTGATGGGCGTTCCTAAGACCATTGACAACGACCTGGCCTGCACCGACCATTGCCCGGGCTATGGCAGCGCGGCCCGCTTCCTGGCGCTGGCCACCCGTGATACCGGGCGCGACCTGGAGGCCATGGCCACCTTCGACGACGTGACCATCCTGGAGGCAATGGGGCGCAACGCCGGCTGGCTGACGGCCGCTTCTGTGCTTGGGAAGGTGGCAGAGGACGAAGCCCCCCATCTGGTTTATGTGCCCGAGGTCGCTTTCGACGAGGAACGCTTTTTGGACGATGTGGCCCACATCCACCGCCGGTTGGGACGGGTTTTCGTGGTCGTCAGCGAGGGGATACGGGATGCCGATGGTCAGTTCATCGGCCAGCACAAGCTGAAGGGCGGCAGTGACGCCTTCGGGCATGTGGTTCACTCCTTGACCACGGGAGTTGCCGCCTACCTGACTGACCTGGTGCGCGAAAGGTTGGGCTTGCAGGCTCGTTTCCTGCGCCCGGGCCTCATCGGGCGGGCGATGAGCAGTTGTGTGGCCGAGACCGATCAGGGGGAGGCGCTGCAGGTCGGCAGAGAGGCGGTTGCCCACCTGGCCGCTGGCCGCAGCGGCTACATGGTCACCCTAGAGCGTCTCTCAGACGATCCATACGCCTGTCAAACCGGGCTTGCCCCTCTGGCCGACGTGGCCAACGCCGAGAAGCACCTGCCCCGTGAGTTCGTGAACGAGGCGGGGAATATGGTCACCCAGGCGTTCAAGACCTACGCTTTGCCGTTGATTGATGGGCCTTTGCCCGCACTGGCCCGCCTGAAAGGAACGCGGGTACCACAAAGGGTTTGAGGTTATTTCAGAAAACATGCTGCGTGTTCCGCACTGGGTCTCTGGAAGTCTGCGTGGATGACGTACCGGAGTCCCGAACTTGTTCGGGTTTGTCGTGCCACCACCCCAACGAGTTGGGGACTCCAACGCTTCGACCCCGCGAAATCCCAAAGAGCCTCTGTACTCATTTAATCGAACGGAACACACAGCACGCAACACGTATCAATGGAGGAGGCTTGAGCTATGACGACTGAATATATCTTGGGCGACTATGCCTTCGATTTGAAGCGTTTCTTCCCGGATCACATCTTTGAGAGAATCACCGACATTCGGGTGGATGCCCCAGAGATCATCGAACAGCAGGCGCTGGCCCGCAAGCGTCGCCCGCGCCTCACCCAGGATGGCAAACTGACCATCCTGGCGGCTGATCACCCTGCCCGTGGCGTCACCGTCTTGGGTAGCGATCCCTTCAAGATGGCGAACCGTCAGGAGTACCTGGGGCGCATCATGCGGGTGCTCATCGCCTCCGATTTTGACGGCTTCATGAGCACCCCGGACATGATTGAAGACCTGCTCATCCTTGACTATCTGGTCCGGAAAGGCGGCGGCCCGTCCTTCCTGGACGAGAAAGTGCTCATTGGCTGCATGCAGCGCGGCGGCGTCGCCGGTGTCGTCGGCGAATTGGACGACCGCTTCGGTTCTTACACTGCCGAATCCCTGGCCCGCTTCCGTCTGGACGGCGGCAAGATGATGTTCCGCTTCGTGCCGGACGACGAGCGCACTCTGTGGCAGATTGACTACTGCGCCAAGGCCGTCACAGACCTGAACCGCTACAACGTGGTTCCCTTTGTGGAGCCACTGCGGATGGATTACGTGGACGGCAGGTGGGTGAGCAAGAACACGGCCAATGAACTGGTCAAACTGGTAGGAGTGATCGCTGGCCTAGGTGATTCGTCACGTCACACCTGGATGAAGCTCCCCTACTGCGAGGACTTCTACCGGGTGACAATGGCCACGACCATGCCCATCCTCATGCTCGGAGGACCTTCCAAGGAGGACCCGCGACCCATCTACAGGGATTTTGCGGCTGGCATGGCTACGCGTTCCAACGTGCGCGGTGCACTGGTTGGACGCAACGTGTCGTTCCCGGGGCCTGAGGACCCGGCGGCCGTGGCTCAAGCGATCAGCGACATCGTGCACCGGGGGATCTCCGCCGATGACGCGATTGGGGTGACGATGGCCCATCGGGATAGGGAAATGGATTTCTTGACTCGATACATTGAGCAGTAGGTCAGGAGGAGTAGCAATGGCAAAGCCACCCAAAATTGTCTGCATCGGTGCGGGAAGCGCCGTATTCGGCTTGAGCAACCTGGCGACCATCATTCGCGGCCAGCGGCTGCGGGGCGCGGAAGTGGCGCTGGTGGATATTGACGAGGCCGGTCTGAAAACGATGACCGCCCTCGCCCACAAGATGAACCAGGCGTGGGACTCGCAGATGACGATCTGGGGCACCACCGAACGGGAGGAAGCGCTGCCCGGCGCGGACTTCGTGGTCGTCTCCGTTCAGGTCGGCCCACGAGAAGAGGTGTGGGAGTTGGACTGGAAGATACCGCTCAAGCACGGCGTGCGCCAGCCCTACGCCGAGAACAGCGGTCCGGGCGCGTTTGCCCACACGGCCCGCAATGCCCCGCTGATCCTCGCCATCGCCCAGGATATGGAACGCTTGTGCCCCGATGCCTGGTACCTCAACTTCACTAACCCCATGATCCGGCTGACCTGGGTGGTGCAGCGTTATACCAGAATCAAGGTCGTGGGGCTTTGCCACCAGTTGTTATGGGCCTACGCCATGGCTGCGGCAGTGCTAGCTAACCGCTGGGGTCTGCAGATACCCGAAGGTTTTCACGTCCATACCAATTATGACAACCAGGCCAACTTCGTCCCGGTCGCCATGGCGGGCTACCGGCATCTGGACATCAAGGCGGCGGGGCTCAACCACTTCTCGTGGGTGTACGACATTCGCGACAAAGAGACGGGCGAAGACCTCTACCCGCTGCTGCGTGAAAGGTGGCTGCACCATTATCGGAAGGACTTTGAGCCGCTGACTCGCGATCTGTTCGAGATCTTTGGACTGATGCCCACGCCGGGCGACAGTCACCTGTGTGAGTATCTGGCCTGGACCCACGACCCTATCACCAAGCCGTGGGAGAAATACGACCTGAAGTTGCAGAGTTGGGAGGGCAACCGGCGTCGGCGCGCCGACCGCAAGGCGCAGGTGGGAGGCCTATGTGGCAGGAGAGCGGCCGATAGACGAACTGAAACGGGCCGTCAGCGAGGGGGTGACGGAGATCGTTGAGGCCATCACATTCAACGACAATCACTACCACCTCCAGCTCAACCTGCCCAACGACGGCCTGATCCCCAACCTGCCGGACGACGCCATCGTCGAGGCACCGGGCGTCATCTCCGGCTTCGGTATCCGGGGGTTGAACTTCCCGCCCCTGCCGGATGGCGTCGCCGAGCTGTGCCGCCGCGAACTGGCGCTCAGTTCGCTGGTGGTGGATGCCGTGGTCAAGGGCGACCGGGAGTTGGCCCTGCAGGGCCTGTTGCTCGATCCGATGATGAACGACGTTGACCGGGCGCGGGCTATCTTGGATGACTTCCTGACGACATTTGCCGAATACCTGCCGCAGTTCGCCTGATGGGGAGCAGCACCGATGTCTAAATTCAGCCTACCCTATGGCAAGGGACATCTGAGCTTTAGCCTGCCCGATGCAGTGGAGGCTGAGGTCGTGGCGCCACCGGAGACGCCAGCGGCACCCGACCCGGCCGGCGCTGTGGAAGCAGCGCTGACTGCGCCGGTTGGTGGCGTGGACTTGGCGGATTTCCAGGATGTCCGTTCCGCGGCCATCGCCATCAACGACAAGACCAGGCCGGTGCCCCACCGACATCTGCTGCCGCCCCTGCTGCACCGTCTCGAAGAACTTGGGCTGCCCCCAGAGGCGATCACACTCATCATCGCCACCGGCACACACCCCCCGATGCCCCCGCAGGAGTACCCCCGCGTCGTTCCGGAAGAGATCCTCGCCCGCTATCCGGTGTCGTGCCACGACGCAGACGACCGGGAGAACCTGGTGCACCTGGGCACGACCTCACGGGGCACTCCGGTGTGGGTCAACCGCCACTTTGTCGAGGCCGATCTGCGGATCGTCGTGGGCAACATCGAGCCCCACCAGTTCCAGGGCTTCTCCGGCGGTGTCAAGAGCGCGGCCATCGGGCTGGCCGGGCGGGACACGGTTAATCACAACCACGCCATGATGACCGATCCACGCGCCCAGTTGGGCCGCTACGCCGATAACCCGGCCCGGCAGGACGTGGAGGAGATCGGGCGAGTGATCGGCGTGCACTTGGCCCTGAACGCCATCCTCAACGGGCGGAAGGAGATGGTGCGAGTTATCGCCGGCGAGCCACGGGCGGTCATGGAAACCGGGATTCCACTGAGCCGTGAAGCCTGCCAGGTAGCCGTTGCTGCTCCTTTCGATCTGGTCATCGCCTCCCCTGGCGGTCATCCCAAAGACATCAACCTCTACCAGTCGCAGAAAGCGCTGGCCCACGCCAGCCTGGTCACATGCGATGGTGGGACAGTGATCCTGGCGGCAGCCTGCCCGGAGGGTAGCGGCAGTCAGTCCTACGAAGCCTGGATGGAGGACGTGAGTTCCCACGAGGAGGTCTTGACCCGTTTCCAGCGCGAGGCATTCCGCGTGGGGCCACACAAGGCCCTGCTGATCACACGAGACGCTGTTCGCGTGCGCGTCCTCCTGGTCTCCGACATGGCCTCCGACTTTACGCACCGCCTGCTGCTCACGCCCGTGACCAGCATAGACGAGGCGCTGGCGATTGCCCTATCTGATTTGCCGGCGAACGCGTGGGTGGGCATTATGCCGCTAGCTTCATTCACGATCCCCTACGTATGCGCCCAGCGAACATCTTGACGCTATCCTATCCAGACCCAGCGACGAACGGCCCAACCGACCACCTATGCCTTCGATGGCAACCCGAATCTATGAATCTCAACTGAATCGTGAATTACCATAAAGGAAGGAGCCAGAACATGACAGAGAGGACGTGCATTCCAGTCAAGGTTGTGGAAAGCTTTATGATGGAGGTGTTCCAGCGGCTTGGCGTGCCTCAGGAGGAGGCCAGCATCTGTGCCGACGTGCTCATCGCCGCCGACCTGCGGGGCATCGAATCGCACGGCGTGGCGCGGCTCAAGTATTACTACGACCGCATCCGTCGTGGGCAACACCGTTTCGAGACCGAGATGGAAATAGTCAAAGAGACGGAGACCACCGCTCTGGTGGATGGGCATCACGGCATGGGACACGTGATTGCCTACCGCTCCATGCGGATGGCGATGGACAAAGCCAGGAAGTACGGCCTGGGCGCGGTGGCGGTGCGCAACGGCACTCACTTTGGCATCGCCGGCTACTACCCGCTGATGGCTGCCAAAGAGGGGATGATGGGGCTGGCGGTGACCAACGCCCGTCCGGCCATTGCCCCCACCTTCAGCACCGAGCCGATGCTGGGCACGAATCCCATTGCCTTCGCCGCGCCGTCCGATATGGACTATCCTTTCTGCTTCGACGGCGCCACCTCCATCACGCAGCGGGGCAAGATCGAAGTGCTGGCCCGTGCCGAAAAACCTGTGCCCGAAGGCTGGGTCATTGATGCCGAGGGGAACCCTCTCACCGACGCGGACAGGATTCTCAAGCACCTGGGGGCGGCGACGGCGGCCCTCCTGCCGCTCGGTGGTGCAGGAGAGTTGCTGGCCGGGTACAAAGGCTACGACCTGGCTACCATAGTCGAGATTCTCTCCGCCTCGCTGTGCGGTGGGATGTTCTTGAAAGACCTCCTGGGGTTCGCTGAGGATGGCTCTCGCCGTCCCTACATGTTGGGTCACTTCTTCCTGGCCATAAACATCGAACACTTCATCCCCCTGGACGTCTCCCGTCGCATCACCGGCCAGATCATGCGCGCGTTGCAGAACGCGCGCCAAGCGCCGGGTCAGGAACGCATCTACGTGGCCGGTGAGAAAGAGTATGAGAACGAGAAGCGCATTCGCCAGCAGGGTGTCCCTGTGAATCCAAACCTGCTGGATGAATTGCGCGCCATCCGGGACGAGTTGGGCATTGAGGGGTACGAAGCTTACTTTTAGCTTCGTACCCGTGCGGGTGTGGTCCCAGCAAATGTAACGATGTCAAGATAAGGCCCTGTCCGGATAATGGATGGGGTCTTGTACTAACGCTTGATGGACGAACCCTATTGGAAGAAGCTGGAGATGATGCACTTGACTTCTCCGCCGATGGAGGGTAAAATCGTAGTGGTATAGTAACCGGAGAGCATGGGCATAGTGTGAATCGAGAGGAGGAGATACCATGTTCGGTTTTGATCGCATTACCTCTGATCCAAACATACTTGGCGGTAGGGCGTGCATCCGTGGGATGCGCATTTCGGTGTCGCTCATCGTCAACCTGGTAGCCAACGGGATGACAGTCGAGGAGATCAGCGATGAGTATCCCGATCTGGAGCCGGAAGATATCCGGCAGGCCTTGTGTTATGCGGCCTGGGCTGCCGAGGACATCGTCTACATCCCTGTGGGAGTTCCCGCATGAAGTTCCTTGCTGACATGGGTCTGGCGCGTAGCACGGTCGCCTTCCTACGTGCTCAGGGACATGATGCTGTCCACTTGCGTGACCAGGGGCTCCAACAGTTGGAAGATGACGAGATTGTCGAGAAGGCCCGGAACGAGGGGCGGGTGATCCTGACCCACGATCTTGATTTTGGCCGGATAATTGCCGTAGGCCGGGCCAGTGTTCCCAGTGTGATCACATTTCGACTGAATGATATGAGACCTACTCAGGTGAACCGCTATCTAGCCGAGGTCCTTGCCCGCTTCACCGAGCAGTTGGAAGCAGGTGCGCTGGTCAGCGTAAACGAGCGGGGCATCCGGGTACGCTCATTGCCGATCAAAGGAAGGGGCCGATAAGAGTCCATGAATGAGCACGTTAGCATGAGGTTTGACCAGCACCTTAACAACCGCATAATTAGAGATTAGCCAGGCGGCGCGACTGAGATGCGCAGCGAGCGACCATCACGCCAACGCACGTTAGCGGCATTGAA
>DAOUDK010000002.1:0-3164 GCA_034431315.1 Anaerolineae bacterium | reverse complement strand
AGTTGTTTACCCCAACATGTAGGGTATGACCATTGCTAGGAAGTTACTTGGGGCTCTACAGTACGACGTTTGTCGCCATACCTATTATGTGCTTTCGTCCCGAACGGGAATTGCTGGGCCAACAACAGCGCCACGGCCAGCACCACAGCGTGTTACGACTTCAGTGGCAATGGTGTTGTAGATGCTGCAGATATCCAGTCGGTGGCCAGCCGCTGGCGCTGCAAGTGTGGGGATACTTGCTACGACCCGCTCTACGACCTCAATGGCGACTGTGACATTGACGTCGTGGACATCATGCTGGTAGTAGCTCACTGGGGAGAGACTTGTCCGTGAGGGAACGGCTTGAACCGCGAATCATGCGAAACGACACGAAAGGCGCAAAAAGCCTCCGCAGCCTTTGCTCCTCACGCCCTGGCTAAGCCGCAGTTTCATGCCAAATTCACGCCATTTCCACGCTACTTTCACCCACAAAACCCGCCGATGTGCTACACTTAGGGCAACGCTGGATTGCCCGCTGCTGCGGGCTTCCCTCCCTCGAAAATCCACACCCAAAGGAGACATCACGATGAGTATGAGACACTTTCTTTCAGGCAAAAGATTGGCAGCCGCTTTGACCTGCCTGGTTCTTGGCGCGAGCTTGTTTTCGCTTCCCAGCGTCCTGGCTGTCC
The DNA here is from genome assembly GCA_034431315.1 of Anaerolineae bacterium. Taxonomy (GTDB): domain Bacteria; phylum Chloroflexota; class Anaerolineae; order VGOG01; family VGOG01; genus JAUWOY01. Next base: position 2,496 of record DAOUDK010000002.1, on the reverse strand, counting down.
CGCCTGCAACCTCCACTTTGGACGCGGCGCCACCGGCGACGGCAACGCCCAACCCCAACGAAATCGGGTTGACCGAGGAGGATAACGGCCGCCTGGCTGAACTCGGCGAGGATCAAGTCCTGGTCATCAGCCTGGAGAGCAATCCATCCACTGGCTACTCATGGGAGGTGGCGGCGATAAACGAGGACGTACTGCATCAGGTGGGGGAGACCGAATTCGAGCAGATATCACCCCTGCTCGGCGCTCCAGAGAAGCAGATTCTGCGCTTCAAGCCCATAGGCGCGGGCCAGAGCACTCTCAAACTGGTCTATCGTCGCCCCTGGGAAAAGGGCGTGAAACCAGCCAGGGAATTCTCCCTCCAGGTGACTGGGCTGCCAGCCATCACGCCGGAGAAAGGACTGACGAAACCCGCCGAGGAAGAGTTTGCGCACCTGGAACTCCCCCAGCGGCGGCTCCCTGTTGAGCCCAAGACTCCCGGAGAAGCCAAACTGCAAGGAGAGCTCGGCGCCTGGACCAACATCATGACCGAAGACTTTGAGGGGGATTTTCCGGGTCCATGGAATGTATTGGATAACGGTGCCGCCAACGGTGAATACTACTGGGCCAAGCGCGATTGTAGACCTCACTCTGGCTCCTACAGCGGTTGGGCCGTGGGCGGTGGGGCAGATGGCGGTAGCCTTTCCTGCGGCGCCGATTATCCCCATAACGCCAAATCTTGGATGATCTATGGGCCGTTCGACTTGAGCAGTGCAAGCGACGCCGAAGTGCTCTTCTCGTATTGGAACCTCTCCGAATCGAACTACGATTACCTTTTCTGGGGCGCTTCCATCAACGGCAGCAATTTCTATGGCATCCGCACCAGCGGGGATTCTGGCGGGTGGAACGATGTCAACTTCGATTTGACCAATGTCTACAGTCTGGGCAACCTCACCGGCCAGACTGAGGTCTGGATAGCCTTCGTCTTCACCAGCGATTACACCGTCGCCGAGGCTGAGGGTGCTTATGTAGATGATATCATCCTCCGTAAGGTGACGGGACAACCCACCACCCCCACAACCACACCTACATCCACGCAGGGCACTCCCTCGTCGCTCCCAGCCGCTTTTGACTGGCGGGATCACGGAGGGGTCACCTCAGTCAAGAATCAGGGGGGCTGTGGCAGTTGTTGGGCCTTTGGTACGGTAGGCCCGCTGGAGGCCAACATCAAAATCAAAGATGGAGTTGAAAAGAATCTCTCAGAGCAGTACCTCGTTTCCTGCAACACAAATGGTTGGGGCTGCGGCGGTGGGTGGTGGGCCCACGATTATCATCAGTGGAAGATACCATCGGGCGAGCCCGACGCGGGGGCGGTTTATGAGGCCGACTTCCCCTACGTGGCATCGGACGCACCTTGCAACCCACCCCATCCACATCACGAGAAGATTGATTCCTGGCACTTTATAGGAAGCCAATACGGTGTTCCATCCATTGAGGCCATAAAACAGGCCATCTATGACCATGGGCCCGTTTCGGTTGCCGTCTGCGTAAACTCCGCTTTTCAGGGCTATTCCGGTGGTGTTTTTACAGGCCCTGAGTGTACGGACATAAACCACGCCGTCGTCCTGGTCGGTTGGGATGACGCAGATGGGGCATGGATCCTGAGAAACTCCTGGGGCACATGGTGGGGCGAAAGCGGCTATATGCACATCGGCTATGGAATCTCCCAGGTGGGATATTCTGCCAACTACGTTAACTATGGCTCTGCAGGTCCCACCCCAACGCCCACCAACACGCCAACGCCCACCAGCACATCAACACCCACCAGCACGCCCTGTGTCCTCTTTGGTGACTTAAATGGCGATGGTGTTGTAGATGTCGCGGACATCCAACAGGTAGCCAGCCACTGGAATTGCCAACTTGGCGATGGTTGCTATGTTGACGCCTACGATGTAGATAACGATGGCGACATAGACGTCGTGGACATCATGCTCGTCACCTCACACTGGGGCGATCACTGTTAGCAGGAGAAGTAAAAAGTAAAACGTGAAGACATGAAACGTGAATAGAGCACACTTCGTAAAAAGCGACGCCAGCCTCAGGTCATACCTTGGGCTGGCGTCACTTTTTGCGGTGCATTGTATCTGGCAGCGGTGCTCAAGCAGGCCGATAAGCCGAGTTCTGTTCCCTCCCGGCTGAGAGCCGATTGAGGGCGGCGATCATCTATCTAGGGCGACGGTTGCCCGCCGCCTCCAGCGGCCTACCCGAGGGATTTGAGACGAGCAGCCCCTGGCGCGGGAGAGTCTCCCCTCCCGCGCCAACCCTCTGCTTGGCCTTGCTCCCGGTGGGGTTTGCCTAGCCGGCCCGGTCACCCGGACCGCTGGTGAGCTCTTACCTCACCTTTTCACCCTTACCGCTAACGGCGGTATGTTTCTGTGGCACTGTCCATCGGGTCGCCCCGCCTGGGTGTTACCCAGCACCGTGCTCTGTGGAGCTCGGACTTTCCTCGGACAGTTTTCC
>DAOUDK010000001.1:0-2085 GCA_034431315.1 Anaerolineae bacterium | reverse complement strand
AGAAAAAAACGAATTGCGAGCAAGAAATTCGCTCCTTTCCCAATTCGGTGTAGTGTTGTTTAGCAGCCACGCCCGTGACCAGGTAGTCTTAGTGGGAATCTAACATTGTCGAGCTAGATACGGCTTGTTTGATTTGGCGTCGCCGGAGTAGAAGCGCCTCAGGTAATAGTCCCCGCTCTCCGGCCCCCGCAGTTCCAGGCCGAAGTTGGGAGAGGCGCCGAAGTTGCGGTTGATCCAATAGTTCTGAACCAGGCTGGTCACGTCCCAGCCTTTCATGCCGGCTGTCTTGTTTACGTACATTCCAGTGAAGGGCTTGGAGGAGGGCTTGTTGTTCCAGGTGACGGTGTTGTAAGCCCAGGAGGAGATAACCCGACGCAATTGGATATAGACGTTGCTCAGCCCCCAGGCCTCGTACAAATAGGCTTTGAAAGCGGCGCTGGAGATGATGGCGTTGCTTGGGATGGAGGAGAGATCGAAGCCCACATAGGAGCGCCGATCATCGGGGATCTCAGCATCCAGGTTCTGCACATCCAGCTTGGTGGCACTGCCGAAATTAGTCGTGGGTCCCCCTTGCGAAACGTAAGCGTCGGCTACAGGGTACAAGTACACGGTGGTCTGGCTGAGATGCACTGCATCAGGCACCGCCCGAACCATCGGCAACGGATTGCTCAAGGCCATCGTCCTCATGCCCCCCAGGAGCACAGCCACGGCCAGCAGCACGATGGTGATCAAAGTCATTCGGGTTCGCATTTTTCTTCTCCTTTCATCTGTCGCCCTTACCGGCGATGAATAGGGCTGTCCTTCGTGACCAGCGGCAGATAGACACGGTGGCCAACGGAAAGGCAAGCCTGGCGGAATCCAATGAAAAAGGCCAACGCTAGACGCTCGCACGTCCCAGCATTGGCCCCGGCTAACAATACCCTCTCATGGCTACGTTGTAGTGGTGTGTCGGAGATGAGAGCTTCGGTATCATTGCCCAGCGCAACCTTTGACACGATGCGAATGCAGCAAGCGAAGCGACGCCACCTTCATCCTGCTTATATTATACCACAACGCTGCCTTCTTGTCAATGCTTTTATGTTAAAATAATCCTCGTGACCAACACCGTAAGCCGTTTCCCGGCATGATACAAGAGGGCGGAACAAAGCCACCTGCATCAATCTCGCAGGTGGCTTTGTTTCGCTGTCCGAGACATACCCTCTCAGGTTTCAGGGGTAGCTCTTCAAGACGATGGGTAGGTAGATCAGGTTGGTCGGCGTCACTGTCGCCGTGGCGGTGGGGGTGAAGGCCGGCGTTGGTGTGTTGCCATTCCACATCTGGCGAGGAGACAGCGAGCGCCCAACCCGGTTCTGCAAACGTGGGGAGCGAGGCAAGGTCAAACAGCGACTGCCTCTCTTACTTCGACCGGGAGGGTGAAATGGCCGTAAAGGGGTAAGATCTGCCCTTTGCCCCGGGTGCGTTCCTCGAAGTTCAGAATGGTAAAGCCGAGCACTTCGCCGGTCTGAGGGTCCAATCTGACGTAAATTTCGTCCTCTATCTCCAGCAGGACGGACTCTCTGGGCTCTCCCAGGAGAATGTTCAGTTCATCGCTGGGTTCGTAGTATAGTATCCTTATTCCTTTTTCCATTCGGGGGTACCACCCTTGCTTAGACTTTTGACAGGGTAAGCACTCTGCACATAGCCTCTGGTCTTCCCAGCCTTTCTGCGCACGGCGACCAGGATATAGCGACACTTCAATCGCGGATCGGTGTGCTCTTTGAAATACAAATGGGAATGAGGGCTTGATTTGCTGGTGTAGATGTAGTCCGGATCGGCTATCGTTTGGCGAACCTTGTCCAATAACGGCCTCATCTCGACGTGAACAACGCAGATGTGCTCACGCCAGCACTCTCTGGTTAAGGTCACGAGGTTATCCAGTGGGTCTATGGCTCGAAACAAGGACGGGTTGCTCCTATTCACACTAATGCAGCTGATTGACTGACAAATTTAACATTTCATCGACTTGCCAATAAGTCCCCTATGTGGCATACTTGTGAGAAAGCCATCTTTGGGGAGGAGTCGATGGGCGACAGTCAACAGATGTAT